>CAMCVW010000001.1 GCA_945881915.1 Thermoflexus hugenholtzii JAD2
CATTCCTCCTTCGCTCTTCTTTTTGGGTTACTTCATGCGGGTGGTGCGTCCGATGTTTTCGGCGATACAAGAACGACTCGGCGCACTGAACTCCATCCTGCAAGAGAATCTCGCCGGCGTTCGGCTGGTGAAAGCGTTTGGCCGTGAACAGTACGAAACCGAACGGTTCGGCATCCGCAATGATTCATTGCTCGAGATGAACCTCAAGTCGGTGGTGGCAATGTCGAGCTCGTTCCCATTGATCTTTATGATTAACAATCTCGGCACATTGGCAATTTTGTGGGTTGGCGGGTATATGGTCATGAGCCGGGAGGTCACCGTCGGCGAGTTAATTGCCTTCACCACATACTTGTCACTGCTATCACAACCGTTGTTTATGTTGGGAATGATTGCTGCACAGATTACGCGCGCTAGTGTCAGCAACGAGCGAATCTTTGAACTCCTGGACACCAAACAAGAAATCGACGATGCACCAAATGCCGTTGAAATGCCTGCCGTGCAGGGTAACGTTGCTTTTGCGCATGTCACACTGCGCTATGCCGGCTCGGCGACGAAAGTGCTCGATGATGTCTCGTTTGATATTCCTGCGGGAACCACGGTTGCCATTCTGGGAACCACAGGAAGTGGAAAAAGCTCATTAATCAACCTCATCCCACGCTTCTATGATGCTAATGATGGGACCGTTACTATCGACGGACTCGATGTGCGCACCGTAAAAATCGACTCTTTACGCCGCCAGATTGGCATCGTGCTCCAAGAAACGACCTTATTCAGTGGCACCATCCGTGACAACATTTGCTACGGCAGGCCAGATGCAACCGACGCAGAAGTACACGCCGCCGCAGTCAAAGCCCAGGCAGATGCATTCATTGCAGAACTTGAGCAGGGGTACGAGACCATCGTGGGTGAGCGCGGGGTCGGTTTGTCTGGCGGGCAACGACAGCGACTCGCGATTGCGCGTGCGTTGTTGTTGGACCCCAAAATTCTCATCCTCGATGACAGCACGTCGGCGGTCGACGCTGAAACAGAGTACAAAATCCAACAAGCACTCGACGCACTCATGCATAACCGTACATCGTTCGTCATTGCGCAACGCATAAGCACCGTACGGAACGCAAACGTGATTCTGTTACTCGATGCAGGCAAAATAATCGGTCGCGGTACCCACGAAGAACTGCTCCGCGACAACGCCGTCTATGGCGAAATCATCGATTCACAATTTGGGCACCAAATGGCTCAGGAAGGAGCATCCGTATGATGCACGGAATCCGTGGCATGGCAGAACTCCCCGAAGGGAAGGCTGCGAACTCTGGCCAGACGGCCCGCCGGCTCGCAGCCTACCTTGCTCCGTTTTGGCGTACCTTGGTCGGAATCACTGCGCTGTCCATCATCGGCGCAGCGGTGATGGCCGCCGGTCCCGTGCTCATTGGCAGAGCAGTTGATGAAGCAATGGCCACAGGCAACAAGACACTGCTTTTGTACTATATGTTGGGATTACTCGGTTGTTACGTGGTGGGAGCAGCTGCGTCGCGATTCCAGTTTTTGTACATGGGTCAAGTCGGTCAACACACCATTGCACGAATGCGCAGCGAACTGTTTGCACATCTGCAACGCGTTTCTTTGCGATTTTTTGACCGTAACCCTGCTGGCGACCTGATGTCACGCATCGTCAACGACATTGATGTCATTTCGCAGTTACTCGGTCAAGGACTGGTCATTGTGGTCGGCAATTTGTTCACCTTGGTGGGCATTGTCGTGGCAATGGTCCTATTGGACGTACGGCTTTCGATTGCGAGCCTCATCCTCATCCCGGTGTTATTTTTGATGACGCAACTGTTTGCCGCTTCGGCACGCCGTGCATTCCGCAAAACACGCGAGTCTATCGGGGATGTTTCTTCGGATATTCAGGAAGAAATCGCTGGGGTGAAAGTAGCACAAGCATTCACGCGAACCGATGTCAATCGCGAACGTTTTTCACAACGAAATGCCGCGAATCGCGATGCCAATGTCAGTGCAACGGCAATCACCGCTGCGTTTGGGCCATTGGTCGATGTGCTGGCAGCCATCGGGTTGGCGATCGTGGCAGGGTATGGCGGGTACCTCGTCATCAGTAATCAAGTGACACCAGGGACGGTCGTCGCGTTTTTGTCGTATGTGCAGTTCTTCTTCCGACCCATTCAGGCGTTGTCACAGTTTTATACAACGGCACAATCAGCGCTTGCTGCTTCGGAACGGACGTTTGCCCTCATCGATACTCCCGTTGACATGGCACCGACCGCAGACCAACAGGATGTACAGCGTTTACGTGGTGCAGTCACGTTTGATCATGTCTGGTTCCGCTACGGGGCGCGCGTGGGTCAAGCCGGTGACGGGGATTGGGTCTTGCAGGATGTTTCCCTCGACGTGACACCCGGCGAAATGATTGCGGTGGTGGGACCGACGGGATCCGGGAAAACATCCCTCGTGTCGCTCATTCCTCGCTTGTACGAAGTGACACAGGGGAGCGTCGCAATAGACGGCATCCCGGTCCAAAACTACGAACACACCCAGATCCGCCAGCAAATGAGTATGGTCTTGCAAGAGACCTTCTTGTTTTCGGAATCGGTATACAGCAACATCCGCTACGGCAAACTCGATGCCAGCAATGACGACATCATCGCCGCTGCCAAGGATGCAAACGCACATGAGTTCATTCTGGCGTTACCAGAGGGCTACGAGACCATTCTCGGCGGCAAAGGCGTCTCGCTGAGCCAAGGACAGCGCCAGCTCATCGGGATTGCACGGGCGATCTTGGCCAAACCGCAGATCCTCATCCTCGATGAAGCGACGAGTAGTGTCGACACACGCACGGAATTGCTCATCCAGACGGCCCTCGAAAAACTGCTCAGCGGTCGGACGAGCTTCGTCATTGCGCATCGCTTGTCGACGGTCCGCAATGCGAGCCGTATTGTGGTACTCGATCATGGGCGAATCGTCGAGGTCGGCTCGCACGATGAACTCCTCGTTGCGCAGGGCATGTACGCCGATTTGTATCAGCGCCAATTCGTGCGTGTCGATGCGCCGGCTGCCGCTGCAGACTAATTTTTGCGTTATGCGAACCCCCACTCCATTGCGGGAGTGGGGGTTGTATATTTGGATGGCTGGGCATGTAATGCTCACGAGACAGCGTTCATGTTCCTGGCAGTGCCTGTAAGACACAGGGTGTGGTGTGGGCGGAACACAGTGCGACGTAATGGTCTGACTCTTTGTGTGACTCAGAGTGCTCACAATCCTGCTCCGCCATGCGAACAGAGATGGAGCGGTTGGTATTTTTCATCCTCCTATAGAACGTCGTTCTGCGCGAAATCGGAAGCCGGGTGTAGCGTGCGTTTGACCAACGAACCGACGGCTCGGACCGGACCCGTACGTACCGTCGTCGGAGGCAGCGAAGCGAGGAACTGCTGGCCGTATTTTTTGGAGACGACACGGCGATCGAGCACAATGACGATTCCATGATCCGTCTTACCACGTACTAATCGACCAAACCCTTGTTTGAACTTCAGGATGGACTGCGGCAATGAATACTCATTGAATGCATCGGTGAACTGTTCGGAACGTGCGGCATAGATGGGGTCCGTGGGCACCGCAAAGGGTAGTTTTGTGATGATGAGGGCGGATAAGGCCTCACCCACTACGTCAACCCCTTCCCAGAAGCTGGATGTACCGAACAAGACGCTGCGCGGTTCACTTTTGAAGCGGTCGAGGATGGCTTTGCGCGAACCATCGATGCTCTGGCCAATCAGGTTGATATCTTGCTCATTGAGGCGCTCTTGGACAGCGTTGTACGTTGCCCGCAAGGCACTCGTGGAGGTAAAGAGGACGAGTGTGCGACCGGCAGCTGCTATAGCGGTAGCTACGATGGCATCCTCGAGGGTACGTTGATAGTCGAAATCTTTTGGTTCGGGCATATCCTGGGGCACATAGAGCAGTGCCTGGGTTTCGTAGTCAAACGGAGATTCGAGTTGATGGGTGTGCTCGCTCTCGAGCCCCAAGCGACCCATCACATACGAGAATCGACCATTCACCGAAAGGGTCGCCGACGTCAACACGACCGACGATTTGGCATCGAACAGCTTCTCGCGCAACAGCGTAGCAACCTCGAGCGGATTAATTGCCAGGCGCAGTACCTCACGCTGACGGTCATAGACCATCCAGGTGATGAGATTGGCATCCGCACCGCTGACCAAGTTCCCACACTGAAGCGGGAATTCGACGGCAAAGCGCTGAAGCCGTTTGGTGGAACTGACCAGGACTTCGTAATCGGCGACATTCGCTGTGGCCAAATTGTCGACGATACTCGACAAATCCATCATACATTTGCTAATTGAAGTATAGGAGTCTTCGACATTCTGCCAGATGGCGGGCACGGCCTGCCAGCCCTGGGTGCGCCGCGTCGCGGCAGTGATGCGCAATCGAGTGTCGTAGTTGCTCTCTTCGGCTTCACGAGTCAGCACACGATACAGGGCGTCGTAGAGTTCTTTGGTGTGAACCCGCGCACGTTCGATCGATGGCGAAATGCGCTGGACAATCTGCGAAACGCGCTCATAGACTTCAGGCCCGGCGGTACTCCCTTTGAGAAAGTTTGGGAAGCGCGACAAAACGCCTTCGGCCTGGTTCGCGCCACCTTCGTGGATGAGCGCGTTGTAGAAGTCGTCGATGTCGTTGGCAGTACACGCCCAGCCGAATTGATCGGTGGCGACTTCTTCGAGATTGTGCGCTTCGTCGATGACTACGTGGTCATATGCGGGCAAAACAGGCATTTCGCTGACCATGTCGGCCAGGAGGAGTGCGTGATTGACGACGACGATGTGGGCTGCCTCGGCTTGTTTGCGGGCGTGGAAGAACCAGCATTCGTTAAAAAACTGACACCCAGGGCCATTGCACAAATCGAACGCAGCGTGACATCGATCCCAGAGGAGTTGCTCTTTGTCGAACAGCGAAATCTCGTTGCGATCACCGGCTTGGGTTTGGGTCGCCCAAGTGGCGATTTTGAGGACTGCGCGGGTCTCATCCTCGTTTGCCCCGGCACCGGCTTTGACGTCTTCGAGCCGGCGTTTACACAGATAATTTGATCGCCCTTTGAGGAGTGCATACTGCAACGGGACATCGGGGATATGCACGTTTCCATCCGCGCGATCTGCTTCGAACGTGCGGTTCAACGCCGGAATGTCTTTGAAGAAGAGTTGGTCTTGCAGATTTATGGTGTGGGTGCTGACCACGACGCGTAGCCCTCGCTCGAGGGCGTGCAACGCGGCAGGAACGAGATATGCCATGCCCTTACCCGTACCGGTACCGGCTTCGACCACCACATGATGGGCATCATTGAATGCAGCAGCCACCGCCTGTGCCATGGCGATTTGTGGATCGCGTTGTTCGTACCCGTCAAACAGCCTGCCTAATACACCGTCCGTCGCAAAGACGCGATTGATAGTGGCCGGTGCAATGGGAGTATGTGATTCGGTCGGTTCGAGGATTTGGTACTCGTCTAACGAACGCGTGATGCGTTTACTCGCGGCACGCCCAAAGCTGCTCTTGGCGATGTCCCCGAGGGCTGCCGCAAAAACGGGACGCAGGGTCCACTGGGGCATCGATTTGGTAATCCGTACGACTTCCTCAACCAGCGCCATATCGCGAGCACAGAGAATTTCGTAGAGTCGCACAAAGAGCCGATGTGCCATACGGGCATCGTAGAGGGCTCGGTGGGCTACACCAAGCTCTTCGAGAGGAACATCGAGCCGACGCACCAGTTCGCTCAGCTTGAAGCTGCCGATGGTGGGAACGATGAGCGTTGCGAACTCGAATGTATCGATGGCGGCTTGTTTGATGCGCATGCCGGAACCTGCCAGCATCCGCACGTCAAAATCGACGGAATGGCCAAGCACCGGATTATCGCCGATGAATTCTTTGAGGGTAGCCCGCACATCGCCAAAGCTAGGTGCGTCAGCGACCATTTCGTTGGTGATGCCGGTGATACGGGTGATTTTGAATGGAATGTCACCACTCGGTTTGATGAGTGTGGTGTAGTGTTCGAGTTCTTGGGAGCCACGGAAGCGAACTGCAGCGACTTCGATGACTTGGTCTTCGATATGACTTAATCCAGTTGCTTCGACATCAATTGCAACCATAGTTTGTTCGTACATGTACAGCTCCCATCTTTGCCTGTCTGTATTATAGCGATTTGCCGTGCGTCACTCCACAGGAGCAGTCTTTTCGGATTATTTGACAGAAGCAAACAGAAAGGCTATTATACCCGCATGATTTCACACAGCTGTGCAACAACTACCACCACTATTTTGACTCACACGACGACACGTGTGAGCACATGGTGAGGGTGGTTGTATAGGTGACGAAGATGTTACCCCCCTCCCAGACAGGGAGGGGGGTTTTTGTATGAGAGGTAGCAATGTTACTCGCAGATTATCGTGAGTTTTTGCCCATCACCGACAAAACGCCGATGCTTTCGCTCAGTGAGGGGCATACGCCGCTTCTGCCCGCACCCGCCTTGGCAAAGTCCATCGGTGTGGCCAAGTTGTACCTCAAACTCGAAAGCATGAATCCAACGGGATCATTCAAGGACCGTGGCATGGTCATGGCAGTAGCCAAAGCAGTAGAAGCTGGCTCGAAAACCGTCATCTGTGCCTCTACAGGGAATACATCGGCGGCTGCCGCAGCCTATGCAGCCCGGGCGGGGATTGATGCAGTGGTCGTCGTCCCATCCGGCAAAATTGCATTGGGGAAACTCGCGCAAGCATTGATGTATGGCGCGCGATTATTGGTCATCGAAGGCAACTTTGATGATGCACTCCGCATCGTACGTGAAATATCAGATCGTCATCCACTCACACTGGTCAATTCGGTCAATCCATACCGCATCGACGGGCAAGCAACTGCCGCGTACGAGATTTGTGATGTCCTTGGGCGCGCACCCGATGGCCTGTGCCTGCCGGTGGGGAATGCAGGCAACATCACGGCCTATTGGGCTGGCTTCAAGCGCTACAAAGACGCCGGCAAAATCAGCGAGTTACCACGCATACTCGGCTTTGAAGCAGAAGGTTCTGCGGCAATTGTGCAAGGTAAACCAATTGCCTACCCCGAAACCATCGCAACTGCCATTCGTATCGGCAACCCAGCAAGTTGGGCACAAGCCGTGGCTGCCCGTGACGAGTCCGAAGGCGTCATTGGATCCGTGACCGACGCACAGATATTGGCCTCCTGGCGTGAGATAGCACGTCTCGAGGGAGTGTTCATCGAACCTGCGTCGGCAGCTGGCGTCGCGGGGTTACGCAAGTTGGTTGAATACAATCAGGTCGACCGTGCTGGCACCTACGTCGCAGTGTTGACAGGGCATGGCCTCAAAGACCCGAACACCGCAGTTGATCAATTTGCCGCACCACAACCCATCGCCGCTGATTTGGCAACCATTACCGCCTGGCTCGGATTATAGAGGAATAGCATGTCAGTACTCGCAATGAAGTTCGGTGGCACCTCCGTCGGGAGCACCAAAGCAATCCAACAGCTCAGCGCCATCGTGGCACAACAGCAAACCGAATGGTCCAACATTGTGGTGGTTGTCTCTGCCATGAGCGGAGTCACCGATGTGCTCATCAATAGTGCGCACGCCGCCGCAGCAGGTGATGGGGCGAAAGCCAAAGAAGCAGCCGATACCCTTCGGCGCCGCCACACAACTACCCTTCACGAACTCGCCGGTGCGGCTGCAGACAGTGCAAGCGTGGAAGCAAGTTTGACGACGTTGTTCGAAGAATTCGAACTGCTCGCCCAATCGGTGCGCGTCCTCGGCGAAGCTTCTCCCCGTGCGCTCGATGCCATCGCGAGCATCGGTGAACGCATGAGTGTCCAACTCGTATCGGCTGCGCTCCGTGCACACGGGGTTCAATCAGTTGCCCTGAATGCCGCCGAAATGGTTGTGACGAGTGCAGAATTTGGGAACGGTGTCCCCAAGTACCCACAGACGCGCGACACCATTCGGAAGCGCATCATGCCCCTGTTTGCGGACGGTGTGGTCCCTGTGGTGACCGGCTTTATCGGGGCGACCGAAAAAGGTGCTGTCACAACACTCGGCCGCGGCGGGAGTGACTATAGCGGTGCCATATTCGGCGAAGCACTCGATGCTTCCATGGTCGATATCTACACCGACGTCGACGGCGTAATGACCACAGATCCACGACTCGTACCGACCGCCCAAGTACTCGACCGGCTGTCATACGCCGAAATGAGCGAATTGGCGTATTTTGGCGCAAAAGTACTCCACCCAAAGACCATTCGCCCCTGCATCGAACGAGGGATTCCGATTCGCATCCGTAACACCTTCAACCCCGCGCACAAGGGTACGTTGGTGACGAGTGTGGCTGAGGCAACAGCACACGCCATCCGTGCCGTGACGGTGATTCGGAATATGAATCTGATGACGGTCGAAGGTCGGGGCATGATTGGCGTACAAGGCGTTGCAGCACGCACATTCGGTGCGGTCGCGCAGGCGGGAGCGAACGTCCTGATGATTTCGCAAGCATCTTCTGAGCAGAGCATTTGCTTCGTGATTCCCAATAGCTCAAGTACTACCGCGATTGCAGCGCTCGAAGATTCGCTCCGTCACGAAATCGAACGCGGCGACATCGACCGCATCAAATCTCGCGATAATGTGGTCATAGTCACTGTCGTTGGGGTGGGGATTCACGAGCGACCGGGAGTCGCAGCCCGTGTGTTTGGCGCTCTTGCACAGGCTGGCGTGAACATCCTGGTTATCGCCCAGGGTTCGTCTGAATGTTCCATTAGCATGGTTGTTGCTGCCAGTGATGGCGATATTGCCGTCAAGGCACTCCACGATTTGGCGTTGAGCTGAAATGGAGCTGCGCCGCATCACGCCGACTGACGGGCCAGCGCTCAAAGCCATCCGTCTGCAGAGTCTGGCAACGGACAATGCCGCGTTCGCCATCCATCGTGACCAACTCGCGGCGCTCAGTGATGCGGATTGGACCGATGTCTGCAGAATAAACGCACACGACGATGCCAATACCATACTGGTCGCAGTCTTGGATGGAATATTCGTTGGGATGGTGGGGTGTCGGCAGGATATCTCGCCCAAGCTACAGCACTGTGGCATGGTGTGGGGGATGTATGTGGCTCCGCCGCAACGTGGCAGTGGTGTCGGTCGGCGTCTGCTCGCTGCAGTGAGAGAACACGGGATGGGGCAATCGTACACGATGCTCAAATTATCGGTCACAAATCATTCTGCAGCGGCACTTGCGCTCTATTCCCGAGCAGGGTTCACCGCATATGCCAATGAACCGGCGTTGCTCTGTATCGACGGCATCACGTATGATGCATGCCACATGATGTACACATATCCACGAAAGTAGGCGTTATGAAGAAAATTCCCATTGCCATTCTGGGCGCAACCGGAGCAGTCGGTCAACGGATGATTCAGCTTCTCCACAACCATCCTTGGTTTGAGATTACCGTATTGACCGGTTCCGATCGCACGATCGGACGACCGTATGGGGAACTTGTCCGTTGGATACTCGACGGTAATCCTCCGCCAGAGGTCGCGCACCTCATCGTTCAGCCTAGTGATGTGGTTGCAGATGTGGCGATCGCCTTGTCAGCACTTCCCACCGATGCTGCTCGTGAGTACGAACCACTCTGGGCTGCCCAGACGGCGGTCTGCTCAAACGCATCATCATACCGGATGGCTTCCGACGTCCCCCTGCTCATTCCCGAAGTAAACCCCGAGCACCTCAATCTCATCGATGACCAACGACGAAATCGTGGCTGGCGTGGCGCTCTGGTGACGAATCCAAACTGCTCGGTAATTGGCATTGCCATGGTACTCAAACCACTCATTGATGCCTGCGGAATCGACGCAGTGCAGATTGCTACATTGCAGGCAATTAGTGGCGCTGGGTATCCGGGAGTCTCTTCGATGGATATCATCGACAATATCATCCCGAATATTGCCAACGGCGGCGAAGAAGACAAAATCGAAACTGAGCCGACCAAGATTCTGGGCACGTATGGTGCGATGACGATCACGCCACATACCATGAAGATGAGCGCCCAAGTGACACGTGTGCCCGTCATCGATGGTCATACCGCCTTACTGTCCATCAAAACCAACAAGAAGCTGTCGATTGAAGAAGTACACACAGTCATCGCCAACTACCGCGCATCGGAACTAGTCCGCGGCTTACCAACCGCGCCGTTACTGCCCCTTGCCGTACACACACACGCCGAACGACCACAGCCACGTCGCGACCGCGATGCAGGCAACGGCATGACTGTATCTGTGGGTCGCATCCGCAGCTGCCCCATCAACGACATGCGTATGGTGGTCTTGTCGCACAACACGATTCGCGGCGCAGCCGGTAGTGCAATATTGAATGCTGAATTGTTAGTCGCCGCAGGGTACGCCGGTAACCGGTAAAGGACACACAATGCACATCTATGGCAGACACGCAGTGGCTGATTTATTGGGTGATTTTGTCGCATTCCGCAATATCCGGCCGGTCGATATCCGCCTCCCCGGTGTAGCAGACATTGCTCCAAATACGCAACCCCGGAAAGGTGACGACGCCTACGCTGCAGTTGCTATCGCTATCTTGAATGCCGCACAGGCCACCCGCACAACCAAACCTATCCGTCAATTTTTGATGATTGGTGATACGCGCCAAAGCGACGGAGGTACGTATATGACCATCGCCAATCGCTCCGGTTGGCATGGTGCAGCATTCATTTGTGACGAAAAACGCGCCGAAGACCCATCCCTTGCCTTGTCCAATGACACAGGGGTCTACATCGCCAATCGTTGGCAAAAAATCATGCAGTTTTCAGAACAGTTCATTGTCGACGAGCAGACAGCCATCATCATCGACCTCGACAAGACACTCATCGGTGCCCGCGGACGCAACCATCACCTGATTGACACCGCCCGATTGACCTCCCTCAAGCGTGCAGTGAGTGACGTCTTGGGCGATACATACGACGATGTGCTTTTTAGCGAGACCTACCACCGCTTCAATCAACCACGCTTCCATCGGTTTACGGGGGATAACCAAGACTTCTTGGCGTTTATCTGCCTCATGGCTGGCGGCGCTATTGTGACGCCTGAAGCGTTGCAGGCTATGCTGGAGCAGGGCATCATGCTCAACTTCGCACACTTTGTCGATCTGACTGGTGCGCGCATTCAATCGTTTTCGTCACCACTGGCACCGTTCCACACCGAGTTTGCAGCGCTCTATCGGAATGGTGACATGACACCGTTTAAATCATTTCGGTACCTCGAATATCTCGAAACAGCGGCACGATTTGGGTGTGCACCTGAAGGGCTCGATGCAATCGATATTCTCAACCGCGAAATCTGTATCACCCACGAAGTCTGGGCTGCAGCGATGCAGTGGAAGGCTGCAGGAGCACTGCTGTTCGGTTTGTCAGACAAGCCTGATGAAGCAGCTTGTGGCACCGGTGAACGCCTCCCCATTCACAAACTCGTCACGCATATTATTGGCTCGTAGGAGATCGCCATGAATTCGGTGTATACCCTCCTGCAGACTGCAAAGGTCATTGCAGTAGTTGGCTTGTCCTCAAAAACAGACCGTGCCAGTTACCAGGTTGCTGCGTATCTGCAACAACACGGATATCGCATCATTCCAGTAAACCCAAAAGAGGAATTCGTCCTCGGAGAACAGGGGTATGCAACTCTCGCTGACGTACCCGTGCACATCGACATCGTCAATGTCTTTCGCGCGTCCAAAGATGTACCACCGGTCATCGCTGACGCAATTTCCATCGGTGCCGATGCTGTTTGGCTACAGTTAGAAATTACCCATCCCGAAGCGGAAGACATAGCGCGAGCGGCTGGACTGACTGTAGTCTCGGACCGCTGTATCAAAATCGATCACATGCAATCAGGACTCTGAGTCTGCGTAGTTGCCTTCCACGTTTCGTCTATTCGCGAGACCGGTTCACTTCGCTACAATCTACTGATGCGTGTGACAAACATGCCCTCGTTATCAGTACGTCTGTACGGGATACGATTTATCGTTTTATCTTCCAAATAAAAAAAGCCCCGGTGCCGTACGGCACCGGGACAAGAGTCACACAATCAGCGTCGTCGAAGATCAATGATAAACATGACCGCGATAACAACTAACAGGCTTGGGAGAATCAACATTGTCGGGATGATTGCGTACTTCATGCCAATGATGAGTAACGAACAAATCCCTCCGAGAATCGTGCAGACCACTGCCCAATGCAAGTGCTTTTGGAACCAGACACGCATCAGCAAGAAGAAGAGAAAACAACTCTCTGTCAAGGCTATCGTCAAAGCTGCACCGCTGGTTACCACGACATATTGCGATGCCACTGCAACCGAAAACAACGTCATACCGATGAAAATCAACCAGGTCCAACGTTCAACGAAGGCGACGAGCGTCAACGCTATTGATCCACCCAAAATGAACAAATAGCGCGATGCTATTTCGGTTACAAAAAACGTCATCAGTTGTTGGGGTTCCACCAACATCAAAAGGGCAACAGCAATGAGCAACCCCCCATGGATGATGCTTTTGTTGGTCTGGATATTGCCAAGCCGGAGCGGAATTGTCTGCAGTCCTTCAGACGAAAAGGCTATCGGCGTAGATTCTTTTACTTCTTGCATCGCTTCACTCCGACCCACCACATTGTAAGATTGTGAATCTTCAGTATAGCCGAAAAAGAAGAATTGTGTCTACACATCGAGGTGAGCATATCTACCTGCCGCTAAAGCTACATCTCTGCAATGCACTAAGCCACGGTCGAGTTGCTTTATTTTGTATTTTCGTGTTGAATTCTTATACTTTTATCAGGTGACTGTCATTGCGCAGACATAAACATCGAGAAGCTGTACGAAGCGGTATACTATCCCCACACGATTGCGTCCATGGCAGGAGAAAAATGTGGACCAAAAGTCCCGATTCAAACGCATAGCTCTGCTATCTAGAGCGATCTCATCTGTTCGACAGCCAAACGAGCTCATCCGCCTCGTGTGCGTTGCTGTCCTGTGGGCACTCACGTTCTGGTGTATCCAAGCACTCCGTGGGGATATATCTACAGCATTTGTGGTGTTTGGTCGTACCCTTGCAACGTGCCTGTTTGGGTATGCTGTGTTGCGACAGAGAAGCATCGCCTGGACAATCATGACCAAGACACACCATTTTTTGGTTATTGGCACCATTCACGCAGTTTTACCGATAGTTCTTTTTATGATTATCACCAGTATTGTGCCCAAGTCACCAAATATCGCTCTGCAGACATGGATGCTCATGGGGTTCGCACTCGCTGTTTTGATGGTGCGCGGGCAGCCGTTGCGGCTTCGCGTGTTGTTTCTTGTAAACGCAGGAATAGTCGCATTGGCATGGGTCATCAGCAGCCGTCCATTGGAGTACATCGGGATCTGTATGGGATTACTTGCCGTTGTCATTCTCAATAGCGGAGTCGTCTGGACTGCACGGTGGTATGCAAATCGACATCTGCACGGTCTTGATCCAGATGTCACTCTGACCGCCGGACAGTTTGTTGCGCTGGGCTGGCTCCTGCCTATAGTCAGCTGGTACGGCACCGACGCGCCGAACCATACCTATTCGGCGCTCGCCCTCGTCGGAATCTGGTTTGCTGCGGTGGCTATCGCTGGCACCTATCGCCGAGAATCACTCCATGCAAGTGCACGCGTGTTTGCAGGCTTTGCTGCGTTACCGAGCGTAATATCAGCCCTCTCAGCGATGAACAACAATGCCAAAGTCGTCGAAGTAAGCGTCGCAATTTGTATATGGATGATTACCCTTGGCTTGCTTGCAAATCAGCACACAACGCATATTGCACGTACACCAACCAACGACATTCCGCCACGGTGACACAGGGCATACCGACTCGGGATTGCACCCCATACAGCACTGCATCATACAGTCTCCCCATCTTCGCGCACACCTGGAATGTAGAAAACGATGAAGCATCAAGATTATGGACGATTATTTGCGTTAGCAGCACTATGGGGCGGTTCATTTCTGTTTATGCGCATCGCAGCGCCGGTCATCGGACCTGCATGGGTGGCGTTCGGCCGTTCGGGAATCGCTGCCATTATCCTTCTGGTCTATGCAGCGGTGAGTAAAACGAATCTCGCGTATGGCACTTATAAATGGAATTATGTCATCATTGGTGCGTTTCAGTGTGCGTTACCGTTTTTTCTGTTCGCCTATGCCGAAACGATTCTCAGCGCTTCTCTTGGTGCAATCATTAATGCTACCAGCCCACTGTTTGGTCTCGTCATTGGCCTCATTATTCGTGACGAACAATTCGCCTGGGACCGCATTTTGGGTGTTGTCGTTGGCATCATCGGGGTGAGTATCGTCGTCGGTTTCACGGACGCAACTCTTGATGCCCAGTTACTCAATGGCGTATTGATGGCTGCAGGTGCAGCTTGTTCATATGGCATCGCCAGCAACTATACGCGGCGTTCGGTACGTGGCGCGCCATCGCTCGGGATGGCAGCATTCAGCCAATTATTTGCTGCGCTCATGCTCGTGCCGCTGTTGTACTTTTATCCGCCGACTGCGCTCGTTACTGCTGACGTCATATGGGCGATGGTGCTCTTGGGTGTCCTCGCAACAGGCATTGCGTACATCCTGTTCTTTCGACTGGTCGTAGATGTGGGACCGGTCATTTCGTTGACCGTCACGTTCCTCGTCCCCGTGACTGCACTTGTCTGGGGCATATTCCTGTTGAACGAAGAGATTGCCGCTTCACAGTACATTGGCAGCGCTGTTGTTCTGATTGGGACGGCACTCACCACCGGAGTTTTTCACAGATTCTGGGCAAAACCGATTGCCGCTGCAACGACGAATACATAGTATCGTTTGGTTTCCGGGTGAACAGCAGCGCACAGAGGTGTTTGATCAAGGCGACATCAACGCAACAAAAATGAAGCCAAATTGCGATTTGCTATGTGCTCACAAATAAATATTATGTCAATTAAAAGAAACACCGCTCAACGTTTGAGTGGTGTTTCTTGTTCGCCTCAGTCGCTTACTGATGGTCTGTCAGGGAATTACATCTCCGCAGTTACCAGGTTCGGGAGGAGTTCCATCGCGGTATCAACATCTTGGGGAGTCACGTACCCATGAATCGAGCAGCGGACGCGCTGGAGATCGGCGTCCCCCCATACTTCGATTCCCAGAGCGCGTGCGCGTGCAACAAAAGACGCCGGGTGCTGTGCGCTGAAGCAGATGTTCCCTGCGCGGTATGTAGTCTCACGCGGAGTCAATAGTCTTGTCCCCGCTTCAGCGAGTGCATCATAGAGTCGCCCACCTTGCGCAAGTGCATACGCCTCAAGGGTAACAGAGTCGACCTGTTGGTGGTAGCGCAACGCATTATTGAGGATATAGAGATCGAGGAAGTTTGGATTCCCCACCTCAATCCGCGCAGCATCTGCGTGGTACTGAAACTGTTCCGGCTGGCGTGCAGGCGTGGCAGAGCGCCACCCGACAATCGGTTCAAATGTCGGGGTTAATCTGCCATTCCAGACCACGATTCCCTGATGTGTGCCCAACAGCCACTTATAGCCACTACAAACCACGAAATCGATGTTGGATGCATCGACAGCAATTATCCCGAGTGAATGTGTCGCATCCAAGAGCACGCGTGCACCGTGCGCGTGTGCAGCGGCCACAATGCGTTCGAGCGGCAGGCGTCGACCAGTCCGCGTACTGACATGACTGATGTAAATCAGACGAGTACGGTCTGTAATGGCTGCAATAATTGCGGAAGCCTCATCAGCTGGGTTTGCTTCGTACGCCGGCATCACTGGAATAACCCCATACCGCTGCAGCCAACCGAACACATACCGGCCACTCGGATATTCATCATCAACGGTGATGACTTCGTCGCCGGGCTGCCAGTCAAACGCACTGACGATGCTGGTAATGCCGGCAGAACTACTCCCCACAAATGCAATGTCTGACGCATGCACATTCAGCATCTGTGCGACCCGTTGGGCACATTCGTGACGCATTGCAAAGAATCGCTCGCGCCCTGGCATACCCAGTGCTTTATCGTGGAAGAACTGCTGCACTGCGTCCTGGTGCGAAATAAGCATCGGTGTTTCACCACCTGCGGCGAGGTGAACGACCCCCGTGAGCCCCACAAAATCTGCTTTTGGGTAGAGCATCGGCTTTCCCTTTCTGATTTATGCAGCGGCGCGCATCGCCAAAACCAAAGCACCGAGCATTCCCGCACGGTTCCCGAGGGCCGGAGGGACGATGTATTCATCAATCTGATCGACGATTGCCGTGCTACTGATGTATCCATTTAAGCGAGCCAGTACGTTCCGGCGAATCATGGGGAAGAGGTGAAGTTGCTCCATCACACCGCCTCCCAGGATGATTCGTTGTGGTGAGACAAACAGCACGGTGTTCATAATTGCCTGCGCGAGGTAATCTGCTTCGAACTCCCAGGCGATATGATCAGCAGGCAAAAGATGCGCTTTCGTGCCCCAGCGTTTTTCGATAGCAGGCCCTGCAGCGAGCCCTTCGAGACAATCACTGTGGAACGTGCAATTCCCCGGGAATGTATCTTGGGGATTGCGACTCAATCGTTGATGGCCAGCCTCTGGATGCATCATACAGGGGAGTGGTTGGCCATGTGCGATGACCCCTGCCCCGATACCTGTACCGACCGTGTAATACACCACGTGTTGCAGATCTTTGCCTGCCCCCCATGTCAGTTCACCGAGTGCCGCAGCGGTCACATCGAGATCGAATCCGACGGGAATGCCTAAAGCAGCGTTGATAGGAGCCACTACCGGGGCATTGCTCCAAAAGGGCTTGGTGGTAGGCGCAACACTGCCGTAGTTTGGCAGTGAACGATCGAGGATTATTGGTCCAAACGAGCCGATTCCGACCGAAGTCAACGGGGTTTTGGCATGATGGTCGGCAAGAAAAGCGATAATCTGCGGGATGTTTTCTTCGGGTGTTGTGGTCGGAAAGCGCACTTCATCACGGATATCATCCGGTCCTGCCACGATGGCGCAGACCATTTTCGTCCCACCGGTCTCGACTACACCGTACAGGGCCATGTCTTCCTCACTTTTCTGTCTGTAAATATCCCTGCGTCCGGAGTTCCACATAGGTTCCCCGTGCCACGATATTGCCTTGTTCGAGTATGAGTATCTCGTCAGCCATTTGCATCACTGCTGGGCGGTGCGTAACGATGAGACATGCGACAGTTGCCCGAATGTCCGCAAATCGTTGCCACAGTGACTGTTCGGTCACAATGTCGAGGGCACTCGAAACGTCGTCGATGCACCAGACCTGTGGTGTCTCGTAGAGCATGCGCGCAAACGCAGAACGCTGGACCTGCCCGCCTGAGAGCCGCACCCCCCGCGAACCAACCATCGTGTCAACGCCTGACTCGAACTGCGCAACATCGAACTCCATCACTGCGCCATGGACAGCCGTGCCGATATGCACATCGACACTGGTCCGACCCTGGGTGATATTCTCGCGTAATGTGTCCGAAAAAAGGCGCGGTACTTGACTCGTATAGGCAACTGACGGCGGAATAAAGCGCTCAGAGACATCATCGACCAGCGTGCCATTCCAGCGAATCGTGCCACGGACATTCGGGAGCATACCCAAAAATGCCCGCAACAGCGTCGTTTTGCCCGAACCGACTGGACCAGTGACGACAACCAATCGTCCCGGTGCAAGATCGAGGTCAATATCATGAATGCCGTGCGTTCCGTTCTGCCATTCCACTCCCAATCCGCGGACAGTGACACTCGCCAGCGGGGGCATAGGCGTCACAGTGGGTGGCTCTTCGAGCGAAAACATGTCGCTGACCGGTTGCCCATGGCCGACATGCTCGAGGCGCTGGATAGATACTTTGAGCTGCTGTTGGCGCCCGATAAACACACCTATTTCGAACAGCAACTCGCTGATAATCCCTAAGTTGTACACAAAGAATGCCACATCGCCAGCGCCAAAAGAGCCGGTTCGGGCTGACTGATTGACCATCAACATCATAATGGCAATGCCAATTGTCAACGAACTGTGGAATGACGCGCCCAACATCCCGTCGTAGAGCACCTCACGCAAGGTGGCATGTTCGCGGACCTTATTTAGCTTGTCAAAATGCTTCAAGACATGCTTTTCGGCACCAGCAACTTGGACTGCTTGCACCGAACCGTATGTTTCGGCAATAAATCCAATAACCCGACCAGTGGCACGGCGTCGTTCGGTACGGTAATAGTAGATTTTGTCATAAGCGAAGCGCGCACCTACTACAATCATAATCAACGGGATGGCAATAGCGAGCGTGGCTTGCGGCGCAATGGCATACATCATGCTGAACGAAACAACAGCAAACGCAAAATAAGCCAAGATATCATTGATTTGGTTAATGACGAGCGGCAACTCGCCGATGTCGTCTCGCAACCGCGACACTATCTCGCCAGGTGAACCCTTGAGTGCAGAGACCGCAGGCAACTGGAGCAACCGCGATAACAACGAAAACCGCATGGCATTCATTGTTGGGATACGCATTTTGACATCTGCAATGGTTCCGATTATGTACATCACAAAGCGTACTAATGCAATACCGACAAATGCCCCGAGCAACGTCCATGGTACCGATTGCTGCTGTCCTACCTGGAGTGTATTGAGGACTTCACGCACTAAAATACCTGGTAACAATTCAACGAGGAGCACGATGACTCCGGCGACAAGGTGAACAACATACCACCAGCCCCCTTGGCGAACCATTTTGCGCATCAATTCAAGGGGTGATGTCATGCGAGTTCCTGTTCTGCACCATGTTGAAGGAGCTGTGCGTAGCGTGAGTTCGGGTCTGCTCGCAACCACGCTTCAGCGCCGAATTCGACCAAAGCTCCGTTTGCCAAAATAGCGATGTAGTCGCAACGACGCACGGTCTGGAGCCGATGTGCAATGATGATGGTTGTTTTGTTTGCCAAAACGGTATCGAGTGCTTTCTCGACCATGCGTTCTGTCTCGGGGTCGATGCGTGCGGACGCCTCATCGAGGATTATCACCTGCGGCTGTTTGAGGTAGACCCGTGCCAGCGCAATCAGTTGTGCTTCACCCGCCGAGGTTGCACCATTTGCTGCCAAGAGGGTGTCGAGGCCATTGGGTTGTTGCGCATACCAGCGATCTAATCCGAGTGTATGCAACGCATCGAGCAACTGTTCGTCTTGTATGGCTGGATTGAAGAATGTCAGGTTGTCGCGTACCGTGGCATAAAAAAGCTGGACATCTTGTGTCACCAAGCCGACATGCGTCCGTAACGATGCCAAGGTGTATTCTGGTATGGCACGGTCACCGATCCGAATCGCCCCGCCACTGACGTCATAGAGGCGAAATAGGAGCCGGATTAATGTGCTTTTGCCTGATCCTGTCCGCCCCAACAAACCGACCACTTTGCCCGCAGGAATATGAAAGGTGACGTCACGCAGCACTGGTTCTTCTGGCAAGCCTGCTTCGTCATCCTGGTACGCGAACGTTACCTGTTCGAACGATACCGGTGGTATCACTGCTGGCATCACGTGCACTCCATCGACAAGCCGTGATTTGATAGACAAGAGCTCTACGATGCGCAATATACCTGCCGAAGCTTGCTGCAGCTGGTCAATTTCGGAAGAAATCGTCCGGATTGGCCGCATAATCAAATCACCATAGAACATGGTCATCACAATCAACCCGATGCTGATTTCGTTACTGAGGTACAACCAAACACCTACAGCGAGAATCATCACCGTGAGCATCGATGACAACACCATGGGAATAATCCATGTCAACGAGCCGTAGACACGCCCAAGGGTGTCGAACTTGTTCTTTTCATCCATCAGGACGTTGAGACGCCGCAACACATACGAACGAGCACCCAATCCACGGATGTCTTCGAGGCCGGCAAGGCGCTCTTCGAGAAACCCGAAAAGTTGTGCTGATGCCTCACGCGCTGACTCCCAATACGGAACGGCAATCCCGCGAAAACCAAAGAGCACCCACATCGCCACCAAGGCGTACACCAGCAAGAGGATCCCCATGCGCCACTCGAGATAAAACAGCACCCCGACACTCGAGGTTAAGAGCAATATACTGCCGCCTATTTGGAGCACCATTTGCGAGAAAAAGCGATTAAGGCTGGCAACGTCGCCGTCGATACGCTCAATCATGATGCCCGGCGTCTGCTTTTTGTGGAACGACATGTCGAGGTCAAGGGTATGTTTGGCGATATCGGCGCGCAACGCATTCGCTGCGTGCCAGCCGGTTTTCTCACCTACATACGTCGCAGCCATCGTCATTGCTTGTTGCGACAGTGCCGCAATCGCATACCAGATGCTCAGCGACACAAGTACCGGCGCCGCAGCACCGACAATAGCTGCGTCGACAAACTGCGACAACAGTCCAGGTCCGACCAAGAGCAAGACATTGTCGGCAATGATGAGCAGCAACAAAAGGGTTACTTGGCGTCGCTGTGGCCAAAAATACGTGTGCAATAAGGCCCGATACCGGTCAAATGCGGGTAGACTCATGCTGCTCCTACATATGGTTCAACGATGCTGAGCATCTGTTGCAGGCCTTGTTCATTGGCCATTTGCATGGCGAAATTGCGACTGCGAAAACGATATGTCACATCAGTCGTCATGTGTGCAATTGCATCGCTCAAGGTGCGTTGCGTCAAAGCATCAACACGCAATACATATCCTGTCAATTGTACCTGCAAAGCACGCGTGGCCCAATACGCATCGCTCTGATGCAGTGGAATGGGAAGGCTTGGAACTCCTGCACGGGCGACGCGGTGTGTCGTACCCGCACCCCCTGGGTGAATGACACATGCTGCCCCAGCGAATATCTGTTGATGACTGAGACCGTGATGCCATACGAGTGTTTCCGCATCGGATTGCAGTGTGGTTGCATCACTCGGTTGTAGCGCTATCACACGTAAGCCCAACGACCGTGCGGCAGCCACACTCTGCTGAACTACAGACTGCGCAGAAGAAGAAAGAAATGCGCCGTGTGTCACAATGATATATGGCTGATTGACTTGTATAAACCGACGTAACGGTGCAGGAATTGCCTGTTCGGTAGGCAAAAACCATTCCCCTGTGATTCGTTCGAGCGGGGATTGCACCACGTCGGGATCAAGCAGCACTTTCGATGACGCATACAGCAGTGCTCCTTGCCGATTCTCGCTACGATTTGCCTGCCTGCCATACCGCGAAATACCGATGTACGGGATATTCAATGCACCGGCTGCCGTTTGTATCCGTGGCAATGCCGAACAAGCGACAATCAACGCAACATCATGGAGTAGAGAGTGTAGTTCGTGTTTGGCATCATCGCTCCTCCACAAATCTCGTACCCGCATTAGCAATGCTTGGGCACCGGACTGGTTGCTTTGTGCTTCTGCAAGGTCCGGATACGTTGCACCGTGCGTGATGTGTGCCTCGACAAGGGGTGAAAGCAATCGCCACTGCACTCCGTGACTGATGACCCATTGTTCCCATAAACGGTTCGTTGCGCAGTGCACACGCAGACCAGCCTGCGCACAGGCGTGCGCTGCTGCCAACATAGGCCGAATATTACCAGGCGAACCTGTCGCGAGGAATAGCACAGAACGTCGCTTCACGTGTAGCACCCTGCAGTATACTTGCTTAGTACATTATCAAGGAATGGGCATGTTTTCACAATTACCAGCGTTGTTACGAACGCTCCGTTTTCCTGAGTGGTTGATCGCACCAAAAGACGGCGACGAGCGCAACATGGCACGGGGCATGTACGATGGAATGGGTGTGGGTGTCGTCGAAGGCGTGCAAATCTTTATTCCCGTCTTGTTCACTCGCCTCGGGGCAGACCCGTTGGCGGTAGGACTCCTGTCATCGATGCCGGCCGTGGCTGGAATTTTGCTCGCCGTCCCGATTGGAATGCGTATCGCGCGTAGTGCGACGGTTATACCGTGGTATGCCTGGAGCCGATTGTTACTCTTTTTGAGCTTTCCGATTATGGCCGTTGTCCCGCTGTTCTTCGACGCACAGATGGCAGTACTCGTGATGCTTGGTATCGCAGCGTTGGCAACTGTTCCGCAGACGAGCTTGGCTCTGGTTTTTAATGTCGTCATGGGCTCGATCATCGACGTCAAAAGACGCTATTTTTTGATGAGCCTGCGTTGGTCAATATTGGGCGTGTGCAATGGCATTGCGGTCTATTTGGCCGGGTTGTATTTGGCAAAACACACGGGTGTCGAGAGCTATGCAATAGTCATCGGCGCATCGTCGGTGTTTATTGCAATGGCATTCCTGCCCGCCCGCAAATACGAAGTTCCACCGGAACGACGCGAAAAAGTCATTCCCCCCACGACCATGGGAGCAGCATTGCACACGATGCTCGATAACTTTAAAAAGTATCCTGCTTTTCGCCTTTTTGTGCTGTGCCATGCGGTGTTCCAGATTGGACTGACGATGTCCATCCCGCTCTTCCCGCTCCATTGGGTGCGTGTGTTACAGGCAGATGATGCCGCAATCGGCATTGTGTCTATGGTGCAGAGTGTGACTCTGCTTGTAGGGTATACCCTCGGTTCATACTTTGCCACCCGCTACAACGCACGTGTAATGATTCTGTGGGTGTGCGCAATTGGATTGGGAATCTATCCGTTATTGACCGCTGTTGTGACGAGCATGGCCCCATTGTTCTTCTTTGCGGCAGTATGGGGAGTATGCACGGCGGGCATCGAACTCGTCATTTTAGATGTTCTCCTCGACAGCTGCCCGCCAGGATTTGTCACCACCGTGATGCCTTCTGAGCGCATGGTGATGTTTGCAGTAC
Source organism: Thermoflexus hugenholtzii JAD2 (assembly GCA_945881915.1). GTDB lineage: Bacteria > Chloroflexota > Chloroflexia > Chloroflexales > Roseiflexaceae > UBA965. Next base: position 22,920 of record CAMCVW010000001.1, read on the forward strand.
GTCTCGTGGGGCCGATTATCGGCACAATCCTCGCGCGGTCGACGTCTACGTCATTTGCACTCGTGGTCGCAGCCGCACTGCACTTCATCGGCGCAGGATTGTTTATCTACTACCGAATCGGCGCCAAGAAAGCAACCGAACTCTACCACTCTCCGGCATAGCCGATCTGATGCGTTCCCGCTTGGGAAGCAATCATTGCGTAGCGCAGTTCACTGAGCTGACGAATATGCAGAACATCGTGGGTCACCCACGCCCACACCATGTCTGCCGCGGTCAATCCGACGAGGTGTTCGGAATGGACTGATTGCTCCCAATTCGTCTTGGTGAACGCCTCGAGTGACGCGATGCTGTTGCGTCGCTCGTTCAAAAAACCATCACGCCATACACTGAACAACTGTCCGGCATAGTTGTGACGAGTGATCCATCCTTCTGGATCAATTGCTGGGACCACCGAATCAGGTGCGCTCATTGTTTGAAAAACACGCGTACGAAAATCGTATTGTTCTTCATCGTACAGATGCCCCACACTTGCTTGAATGTCCACGCGCCTTCAATATACGGGACCGATGCTTCGGCTTCGCTCAAATCACTGGTCAATGCGGCGATGGTCACTGCGTGGGCTGCCAACATGTGGCACATGCGGGTGATGTTCATTCGTTCTCACTTATCTTATGTATCTCCACAGATTCTACCCTTTTTCGACAGGACTTGCCTCCATACCTTCACATTCGGCGCTAAGTCTTGGATAGAGATATGTTGTATATACAACATATCGATGCAAATACTGTAAATTATTAACAGAATATAGCTTGAAGTTTTTCAGATTGGCATATTTGACACATGAAAACCTATCTGTTACAAGTATGTTGTATGCACATAGTAGTAGGTAGTGTGCGATGAATAATCCGAACGCCACACAAGAGCTTGCCATATTATTCGCAAAGCTATCAGGAATCGTCACGATGACAGGAATCGGCGAAATCCTCGCGGTGATGCAACAGCATGACATTTCGGCGCCACGCTTTGCGGTTTTGAAGTTCCTCAACGCCAAAGACGGCGCTACGGTGACGACCATAGCTCTCGAACTGGGTTTGACGATTGGGAGCACGAGTCAACTGATTGACCGGCTCGAAGTGGACGGATTGGTACAACGTGTCGACGATGAATCTGACCGCCGAGTGCGCAGAATCTATCTGAACGATAGGGGCACGTACCTCATCAATCAACTGAAATCGCTTCGAATGCGCCAAATGGAAGAACTCCTCAGCAACCTCCCACACGATTTAGTTGTGCAATTATCGGCAACACTGACCGCAGTGTTCCCCTACATCACAAAGGATAACGAATGAGTACTCACGTAGCACAGCGCATCGACTATGCCGAGACACTCCCGCATGGCACCAAGCTCATAATTTTGGCTGGCGTGATGCTCGGGCTCTTTTTGTCGGCACTCGATCAAACCATCGTTTCGACGGCAATGCCAGCAATCATTGCCGATTTGAAAGGCCTCGAATATGTCGCGTGGACGTCGACCTCATATTTGTTGGCAAGTACAACCATGGTTCCAATATATGGAAAGCTCTCGGACCTGTACGGACGTCGGATAGTGTTGTTGGTTGGGATTGCCGTATTCTTGGTGGCGTCAATCCTCTGTGGCACTGCACTCGATATCTTCCAGCTTATCGGCTATCGCGTTTTACAAGGACTCGGTGCTGCTGCGCTGACTTCTACTGCTTTTGCAATACCGGCCGATCTTTTCTCGCCGGCTGAACGACCACGCTACATGGGGCTTTTCGGGGCTGTTTTCGGTTTGTCAAGTATCATCGGACCATTTTTGGGCGGGTTTTTGACCGATTCACTCAGTTGGCGCTGGGTATTTTATGTCAATTTGCCTATTGGAATTATTGCGTTTTTGTTTATTTGGCGCACCATGCCGACATTAGCAAGTGGAATCAAAGCTGCCATTGACTGGGCCGGTAGCGTGACACTCGTGCTTTCGGTTGTGCCTTTGCTATTGGCACTGACTCTTGACAAGACCGTCCATGCTTGGGATTCTCCGTTGATACTTGGGATGTTTGTGATGGCGTTCGTCTTTGGTGCAGTGTTTCTCTATGTCGAAACGCAGGCAGAATCGCCAATCATCAAATTATCGTTGTTCAAGGACCAAGTATTCAGTGTGACGATGATGTCATCGTTTCTGAACGGCGCGGCGTTTTTTGGGGCATTTTTGTTCTTGTCTTTGTTTTTGGTAAATGTTTCCGGGGTATCGGCGACCGAATCCGGCACATCACAAATTCCACTGATGCTGAGTTTCGTCGTCGGCAGCATTGCTGCGACGCAACTCGTTGCCCGTACAGGACGGTACAAACCCTACATTCTCTTTGGATTTGCAATGATGTTGGTCGGGTTCTACTCCATGACGCAACTCACTGTCACGAGTAGCACTCAGGATGTCGCTTGGCGTATGTTGGTTTTGGGCATTGGGCTCGGCCCAACGATTCCGTTACTCAATTTGGCAATGCAGAACGCTGTTCCGTTTGCCTACATGGGCACCGCTGTGGCAAATCGTCAGTTCTTTCAGCAGTTGGGGCAAGCAGTCGGTGCTGCGGTGTTTGGCGTTATCTTGACCACGACGTTAACGGATCAGATCAAAATCCAGATGGAACCAATTAAAACACAAATCCCGGCAGCGTACCGGGAGCAATTCGACTCCTTTGACCTTAAGGAATCAGCCGCTGGCTCCACGCAAGGAGTTTCTCTCGAAGAACAGCTCATTGCAAATGTCAACACAGGCTTTGATACGTTGTCGACACAGTTGATCGCAGCGGTGGACTTGAATGACGCAGAAGCCATCAAAGCGCTTATTGCCAACCCCAATCTGCCCGCAGACGTGAAGGCTGGACTGCAAGAAGGCACGCTGCCGCCTGAAGCACTCCCTGGCATCTTGGCCGGTATCGAGGCAGGGCGAGCGCCTGCAATTGAACAGGCGGTTTTGCTCAGCAAAGACATCGGTCTCGCAATCAAGCAGGCATTCACCTACAGCATTACTCAAATCTATCGTGACGCAATATGGTTGGTGGCCCTTTCATTCGCAATGGTATTATTTGGTCTGCCAGAAATTCCCCTGCGCAAAACGAACCGCGATGCCCCCATCATCAGCGAGTAAGCACTGCTCCGATACAGACACGGAACAGTGATATTCTGTGCAACGGTGCCGTGTGGTATTATATTTTACCTTTCAGACTGACGAGAACCCATGTATCAACGCACCATTACGGCCACAGTACCGATACGCATCTGCGACCTCGGCGGGTGGACCGACACGTGGTTTGCTGGCCACGGGGTGGTCTGTAGCCTCGCGGTCAATCCCGGGGTTGTGGTGCAGGTACAGCTTACGACGCGACAGACGGCGCGTCAGGCCGTACGTCTCGTCGTGCACAACTACGGGGAGTTGCTCCACTACCCCGGTGACACCCCGCGCCACCCATTACTTCATGCAGCTATTGCCACCAATCCGATCCCCGGAGAGTATGATGCCGAGATTGCGGTTTCGTCTGACATCCCGCCGGGATGTTCGACGGGCACGTCTGCTGCAGTGTCTGTTGCATTGATCGGCGCATTACGAGCAGCGCAGGGGCTTATCGAACCACCAGCGAATCTTTCCCGTGCTGCCCACTTGCTTGAAACACAAGAACTCGGTCTCCAAAGTGGTATTCAGGACCAAATTGGTGTGGCATACGGTGGGTGTTGCTTCATCGAAATGACACAGTACCCGGATGCGTCGGTATGTGCGGTCCCGCTTTCAGATACCACCATTGCAGAACTCAACGAACAGCTCCTTCTGTTCTATGTGGGGACCCCGCACCTTTCGTCGGCGATTCATCAACAAGTCATTGCACGCCTCGAATCGGTGTCTGATAAGAACACCTTGCTCGATCCACTGCGTGTGGCTGCCGCACAGGGGCATGCTGCGCTCCGTGCCGAAGACCTGCAGGCGTACGGTCGTGCACTGCAGGCCAACACCGATGCGCAACGAGCATTGCATCCTGGCTTGATCGCACCACAGGCAGAGCAGCTGATCGAACTCGCCAACACCCATGGTGCGTGGGGGAATAAAGTCAATGGTGCGGGCGGGGATGGTGGCTCAGTTGCAGTGCTCACGAGTCCTGACCTTGAGCAACGTGCGTCGTTTGTTCGTGCGGTAGCGGCCTGCCTGCCACGGATGCAACAGATAGCCATTACGTATGCCCCACACGGCATTCATATAACAGACAGAGAAGTATGAGGACACGATGACAACGATTCAGTTACATCCAGGTATGTGGCGTGAGCGCCAGCATGTATTGGTCGAACACGGCGCATTGACAGCAACACTGTTCACCTACGACAGCGGCGTCTTGGCTATTCGGGTCTCGAACATGCATGGCGAACTGGTGCTCCTGCCGTACCAGGGACAGCAGATTTGGTCGGCAGTGATGGACGGTCGGTCATTGGGCATGCGCTCGATGTTTGACGAACCGCAACCGACAACGGCCTACTTACATACCTACGGTGGATTTTTTGTGCATTGCGGAGCGACGCGGATGGGCGTACCGGGACCAACCGATATACACCCGCTCCACGGTGAGTTGCCCAACGCACGGTACCAGCGTGCCTGGTTGACTATTGGCAGCGACAGCGACGGGGATTATCTGAGCATGAGTGGGTCGTTTCGCTATACCGTGGCGTTCCAAGACAACTACGTGGCAACCCCCGCAGTGCGCATTTGGGCACAGCGCCGTTTATGGACGGTATCGATGACAATCACCAATCTAAAGCAAACCGCCATGGACCTGATGTACCTGGCGCACATCAACTATCGACCGGTCGACAACGCCACGTTGTTGACGACCGCCCCGGCGACGGCGCAAGCCATTCGTGTGCGCCAGAGCATCCCGTCGCATATTTCTCCGGCACCGGGGTATCGCGCGTTCATTGACGCGTTGGCCATCGATCCTGCCCAAGCGACGGTGTTGACACCAGGGTTGGGGTTTGACCCAGAGGTCGTGTTCACCATCGATGCAGCAGGGGATGCATCTGGCTGGGCCCATAGTATGCAACGCTTGCCAGACGGAACCGCAGATTACGTTGCGCACCGGCCCGAGCAATTACCGTACCTCATCCGCTGGATATCGCGCACACCAGACCAAGACTGTTTGGGCTTTGCGATGCCCGCGACCGCCGAGCCAGAGGGCTATACCAAAGAGAAAGCCAAAGGCAACCTGCGCTCCATTGGCGCGACACAGGTCTGGCGGTGCGACTTTGTGGTCGGTGTACTCGATACCTCTGTAGCGACGTCGATGGCTACAACAATCGCAACACTCATCTAAACGTAGCAAAAGTCCCGCACCGTACGGTGCGGGACTTTTTGGTTGTCTACCGTCGCACGCCGCGTGCGGCCTGCACAGACGAGCAATGTGATTATTCCCCTTTAAGGATGGACTCAATGCGTGCAATTTCGACCGCAGAGAGTGGTGCGGCTGCGAGTGCACCGACGCATTCTTTGATTTGATCGACCGAGCTTGCTCCGATGAGCGCAGTGGTAATCCGGGCATCACGCAAAACCCAGGAGAGGGCCAATTGCGCAGTGTTCTGCCCACGCTCATTCGCCAGCTCTTTGAGTTTGCCGACGATCGCTAGCCGTTCCGGGGTGACGCGATCAGCTTTGAGGAAGCCGTGCGGTTTGGCTGCGCGCGAGCCTTCAGGAATGCCCTGCAAGTACCGGTCTGTGAGCATACCCTGTGCCAATGGCGAGAATGGAATACAGCCGACGCCCTCATCACCGAGCAAATCGAGCAAGCCGGTCTCTTCGATCCAACGGTCGAACATGTTGTACGACGGTTGATGGATGAGACAAGGTGTGCCCAGCTGCTTGAGAATTGCAAAGGCTTTTTTTGCTTCAGCAGGACGGTAATTGGATAGACCGACATACAATGCACGGCCACTGCGGACGATGGTGTCGAGGGCTTGCATCGTCTCTTCGAGTGGGGTTTCAGGATCGGGGCGGTGGTGATAGAAGATGTCGACATATTCCACACCCATACGTTTGAGGCTCTGATCACAGCTCGAAATGAGATATTTGCGTGAACCCCATTCGCCGTACGGACCAGGCCACATGTAATATCCGGCCTTGGAAGAGACGATGATTTCGTCACGGTAGGGTTTGAGATCTTGGCGGTAGATTTGACCAAAAGTCTCTTCTGCGGAACCCGCTGGTGGGCCATAGTTGTTGGCGAGGTCGAAGTGGGTGATACCCATATCGAGGCCAGCCAATACCATTGCACGTGAGGTTTCGTAGCGATCGACACCACCAAAATTGTGCCAGAGACCGAGAGAAAGCGCAGGCAACTTCAGTCCGCTTTTGCCGGTGCGATTGTAGCGCATTGAGGCATAGCGTTGGGCATCAGCGACGTACGGCATATGAACTCCTTCAATTTGTAGCCTGTCCATATAATACTGTATCTGACGGTTTTGTATGTCGATAAAGATGCAAGAATTACTTGATCAGCACCGTACCTTTCCTCCAACACAATGGAATGACTGCGCACGATTCGTCAATTCAGGCTAGAATATCGGTATCAAACCAGAGGAGGTCCTATGAGCATACACAACGCGTATCCCGTCCTGCGCAGTAACGGCTATACACTCGACGCATCACCCGAACGAATCGGTCAGCTGGTTTCTTCTGATCCTGGCGCACCAATCAATGCACTGCGCGAACAATTCGCAGCCCAAGGCTATTTGTGGCTGAAGGGTCTGTTGCCTCGTGAGGGAGTACTCCGCTTCCGTGAGCGATTCTTCGGTGCACTCGCATCAGCAGGCTTGCTGAAGGACGGCACCAGTCCGCGTGAAGGAATCTATAGTGGTCTGAACGAAGATAATCAGGCTATTGCCAAAACCATGCACGAAATCGTCCGCTGGTCGGCCTATGAATCATTTTGTCTCCAGGAACCCATCTGGCAATTCTATGAGCAATTATTCGACGGTGCACCGTATTTACACAAGCGTAAACTCATCCGATATACCAAGCCTCGCGATGTCAGTTCTACCGGTGCGCATTACGATCTGATATATCTGCGTGCAGGCACAGATCGGGTAGCCACCAGTTGGATTCCCATCGGAGATTGCCCCGTCGAAATGGGCGGACTGGTCTACTTGGAGGGTTCACACATCGCAGGTCGCCAAATGGAGAAAGAGTTCAGCGAAAAGAATACGAATCTGAGTCGCGAAGAACAGATTAGCGCGTACAACAAGAGCATGTCGGCGACGGGTTGGCTGACAAAAGACCTGCCAGCACTCGCCGAAAAATGGAATTCACGTTGGCTCGTTGCAGATTATGAAGCGGGAGACATGGTCATTCACAGCGCATACATGATTCATGCAGCCACCGGCAACGATGTGACCGACGGTACCATGAGACTTTCGACTGACATTCGATTTCAACGTGTCAGTGATGAAGTCGATGTGCGCTGGAACAATCATTATTCGATGGATGACATGCTTTGACCCACTACACACCTGCACAAGTCCCACTCCTTGAATTTGACCCCAATCCACGGGCATTCATCAATGCGGACGAACACTACTTCCCACTTGATATTCCATCCACACTCGTCTTTTGCTTCTTTCATGAGGTCATTAGCAAATTGGTAAACGACGGCATAGCTCGTCAGGTCCATGCGTTGCGCTCCGAAATGGGAGCGCATCCGCTCTACGTCATTCGATTAATTGATGGTGCTGAGGTCTGTCTGATGCATCCGGGCGTTGGCGCACCTTTGTCGGCGGCCCTCCTCGAGGAAGCCATCGGGCATGGAATCCGCACTGTCGTTGCAGTCGGTGGCGCGGGGGCATTACACGAAGAATTGACGCTTGGTCATGTGGTAGTGCCAACAAAAGCACTCCGCGATGAAGGGACGTCATACCACTATGTCGCGCCGAGTCGCTGGATCGAGGCACAACCGCACGCAACAGCAGTCATTACCGCAATTCTCGATACGCACCAGATTCCCTATGTCACAGGTGCGACGTGGACGACAGACGCCTTCTACCGTGAAACACGTGCCAAAATCGTGCAACGACGCGCAGAAGGTTGCTTGACGGTCGAAATGGAGAATGCTGCGTTGCTCGCAGTGGCTCAATTGCGTGGCATCACTATGGGGCAAATCCTGTACAGCGGTGACGACTTGAGTGGCGTAGAATGGGATAGCAGGAGCTGGTCTAGTCACGGCTCATTACGCGAACAACTGACCTATATTGCCGCTGAAGCGGCTAATGCATTACGTTAATCGAATCCTTCTCTATACACGTAAACTGCCCTGCTCGTGGAGCAGGGCAGTTCTAATGGACTTCAAATAGTCTATTCCAGACCACCTGATATACTACCCATAGGTCGCGATTCAAATCCAGCCGACCGAAAGGTAAAACCAATGAAACTCGAACGATTTACTGAAAAAGCCCAAGAAGCATTCCAAGAAGCCCAGGGCATCATGAGTACGATGCACCACACACAACTCGATGTCGAGCATATCTTTTTGGCATTGCTTCGCCAATCAGATGGATTGACAGGAAAGTCACTGCTGAAACTCGGCGTAGATGCAGACGTGGTTGCACAACGGGTGGAATACGAACTCGAAAAATCCCCCAAAGTCTATGGTCAAAATATCTACGGGAACCAAGTATACATTACACCGCGCACACAGCGATTGGTGAAACGCGCCGAAGAAGAATCGCAACGCATGAGCGATGCATTCACCGGTGTTGAGCATATTCTGGTGGCTATCATGAATGAACGTGACGGCGCTTCCCAACGTATTTTGAATAGCTTTTCGATTACACAAGAACGTTTGTATCAGGTGCTCATGGAGATTCGTGGTACGCAACGATCTGATACCCAAAACCCTGAAACAAAGTATGAAGTACTGTCAAAATACAGCGTCGACTTGACGGCGATGTCTGCTGCAGGAAAACTTGACCCAGTGATTGGCCGAGAAGCCGAAATCACGCGTGTCATCCGTATCCTCAGTCGGCGAACGAAGAACAATCCGGTTCTAGTTGGTGAACCGGGTGTCGGCAAAACTGCGATCGCTGAAGGTCTTGCTCAGATGATTGTCAATCACGCTGTGCCACAGCCGTTACTCAACAAAAAAGTAATGGCGCTCGATTTGGGCGCGATGGTAGCAGGTTCAAAATTCCGCGGAGAATTCGAAGAACGGCTCAAAGCAGTGATGGACGAGGTAAAGGGAAGTAACGGACAAATAATCCTATTCATCGACGAACTGCATACGGTTGTAGGTGCAGGGGCAGCCCAAGGTTCCATCGATGCCTCGAATATGCTCAAACCATCTCTCGCACGGGGAGACATGCAGGTCATCGGTGCAACGACACTCGACGAATACCGTAAACACATCGAAAAAGATCCTGCACTGGAGCGCCGTTTCAGCCCCGTCCACGTCGAAGAACCAGATGTCCCAACCACCATTGCGATGCTCAAAGGTCTGCGCCATCGCTACGAGGCACATCACCATTTGACAATCAGCGACGAGGCCATCGAAGCAGCCGTGCGTCTTTCAAATCGGTTCATCATGGACCGCTTCTTGCCGGACAAAGCGATTGACTTGCTCGATGAGGCGGCTGCGAAGTTGCGCATCGATATGTTTAGTATGCCAAAAGAAATTAGCGCGTTGGAAGAACAGATGAAGTCCATCGGCGCTACCGAAGAGGAAGCAAGCCAGAAACGCGACTACGAAAAAGCTGCAATTCTGCGCGCAGAATACCTCACGCTCGAGGTACAGTTCAACGAACAGCGCGATGCATGGCGTAAGACCGCAAATATTTCAGAAGTTGTCGGTGCCGAAGACATTGCGCAGATCGTCTCGTCATGGACTGGCGTACCCGTGACGCGCATGATCGAGAAAGAGCGCGCGAAACTGGTTAATATGGAAGAACGCCTCCAGAAACGTGTCATTGGGCAGAGTGAAGCGATATCTGCAGTGTCAGATGCGATTCGCCGCGCACGCAGTGGCCTTGCTGATCCGCGTCGCCCGATTGGGAGCTTTATTTTTGTAGGGCCAACGGGAGTAGGCAAAACGGAGCTTGCAAAAGCACTCGCTGAGTTTATGTTTGACAGCGAAGATGCAATGACTCGCATCGACATGTCGGAGTTCCAAGAGCGTCACACCGTATCACGCTTGATAGGCGCACCTCCGGGATACGTCGGCTACGACGAAGCTGGTCAGTTGACCGAACGTGTGCGTAGACGACCATATCAGGTGATTTTGTTCGATGAAATCGAAAAGGCGCATGCCGACGTGTTCAATACACTGCTGCAATTGCTCGACGACGGACGATTAACCGATGGACAAGGTCGCACGGTAGACTTCAGTAATACCATTGTGATTATGACCTCGAATATTGGGACGGAACATGTCAGACAACAGGGAATAGGTCTCGTACGATCGGAATCAGTCGAAAATCAGGATGCGACAAAGGCACGCGTGAACGACGCGATGAAGGGGTTCTTCCGCCCCGAGTTCCTCAACCGTATCGACGAAGTGATTGTGTTCCACCCATTGAGCGAAGGTGAGCTCATCCAAATCATCGACATCATCGCTGCAGACGTTCAGAAGCGACTATCGGAGCAGGGTTTGTCCTTGACCATCGATGCACGTGCAAAGGCGTGGTTGGTGCATGAAGGCTACAATCCTGCCTACGGCGCACGCCCGTTGCGTCGTACCATCCAACGCTACGTCGAGACACCCCTCGCACGGGAACTGATGAAGACGACGTTTGTACACGGCGACCAGATAGTCGGGGAGATGAATGAAGAAAACAACGGTTTACGATTCAGCAGAGTAGAATCGTTATCCGTTGCATTTGCCGAGCCGACAACCCAGGCATAGCATACGAATCGCACCCCTCCGCCATGGTCATCATGGCGGAGGTTTTTTAACATAAAAAGTCTGGCTGTAGAAGAATCGTGGCTGCAGTGCATGATGCAAGCGAACAAGCCACGTTACAGAGAGAGGACTGGATGTGTTTTTCCGGCACCTGTAAGCGAGAACGGGGAGGGCGCTTCAGCGCCCTCCCCGTTTTCACTGTATAGATCAGATTATAGTACCAGTGCTACGGCACGTTCAATGTGCGATTCTCGTTCGAGCGAAGCCAAAACTTCTGCAGGTACGTCGTCGTCCAAAGTCAGAACCATCAGCGACTGTTCACGCGGTGCGAGTCGCCCCACTTGCATGCTTGAGATATTGACATCGCCGGCGCCGAGGAGTGTGCCGACGCGCCCGATCATGCCCGGACGATCACGGTGGTAGGTAAACAGAAGTGAACCGACAGGCTCAAACGTGACCCAATAGCCATCAAGTTCGACCACATACGGCTTGTCACGGAGGACGGTGCCACTAAACACCCGGACACCGCGAGCGGTGTGCGCACGGAGTTCGAGCATGCCTGCATAGTTTTCGACTTCGGGAAGCGTCGTTTCGCTGAAGCGCAAACCGCGCTCTTTGGCAATGATAGGAGCGTTGATTGCAGTTATTCGTTGCTCACTTACGCCCGACAGTAGACCCTGTAGCAACGCGATGCGCAACGGGCCCGTACTGGTGGTGGCTAATTCCCCAGCGTAGACAAATTCATAACGGGTAATGGGCTCTTCAATGATGCCGATACACATTTTACCGAGGCTTTTGGCCAGGGTGGTGTAGGGCGTGACAAGCCCGACATCTTCTGGTGCGATATACGGTGCATTGACTGCATATCGTGGTGACCGGCCATCGAGGGCATCGAGCACTCCTTGCGCCACGTCGACGCCCGTCATTGCTTGCGCTTCAATGGTAGATGCACCAAGGTGCGGAATGGTGATGATGCGCGGATCACCCAGTAACGGCGAATTCACTGGTGGTTCTTTTTCGTATGCGTCAATAGCAGCCCCAGCAATTTGGCCGGCTGCGATTGCCTCGGCAAGCGCTTGTTCATCGATCACTCCACCACGGGCAGCATTGATAATCACCGCACCAGGCTTCATGAGTTTGAGACGAGACGCATTGATGAGATGGCGCGTGGAATCAACGAGCGGGACATGGAGCGACACATAATCGCTCTGTGCCAGAACATCATCGACCGAAGCCAGCGTGACGCCGAGCTGCTGGGCACGTTCGGTAGAGACAACGGGATCGTAGGCAATGACGTCCATCTCGAGTGCACGGGCGCGACGCGCCACTTCTGCTCCGATGCGCCCGAATCCGATGAGTCCAAGGGTTTTGCCACGGACTTCGCGGCCCATAAACTTGGCGCGGCTCCACCCTCCGGCAGCAACATGTGAATGCGCTTGCGGGATATGCCGTGCGAGCGAAAGAATCAACCCAATTGCGAGTTCAGCGACCGCGACACTGTTGGATGCTGGTGCATTCACCACGATAATGCCATGACGCGTCGCCGATTCCACATCGATATTATCGACACCGGTTCCCGCCCGGCCGATGACACGCAGACGTGTTCCGGCAGCAATCAGTTCTGCATCGACTTTACTCGCACTGCGCACGATGAGCGCGTCATATTGGTCAATAATCGCAAGCAACTCCGGCCGGGTAATCGTCGTTTTGACATCTACCTGTGCAGCGTCAACGAGATGTGCCAATCCCTCATCAGCGATGGGCTCTGCAATCAGAATGCGGTGCATAGCATCCTTCTATTTCATAAAAAAACGGAACCATCCGGTCCCGCTTCACTGCGAACTGTGGCTATTGTATCACCAACACTCGAGCACGGTGAGTGGATTTATGTTGATGTCGTGGTGATAAATTTCGTAGTGGAGGTGCGGACCGCTCGAATTCCCAGTTGTCCCAACCCAGCCGATGATCATACCGGGTTCAATTCGTTGACCATTGGTGATGTTGAGCTTCTTGAGATGAGCATACGCAGTTGCCCAGCCATTGAGTTCATCAGTGAGCCGTACATAATTGCCTGCTAACCAATTGTTGGGGACGACTTTGGCAATGCCGGCGTGTAGTGCAACAACAGGAGCGCCGACCGTTGCGCTCGGGTCAGCATACCCATTCCCATCACCGTCCACTGCCAAGTCAATTGCTCCCCATGCTGCTGCAGGTGCGTGTGTACCGACATTGTAGCCTTGCGTCATCACTACCTGTCCCTGGACAGGCTGCACTGGGCAGCCATAAGGTGCACCGAGTGCACCCCTTTTGGAAGCAATTGCTGCGAGCGGTGTCGTGTTGGAAGAATCCGAAGATTTTATGTCAGTTTGACCACCCATTGCTGAATTTGCGACAGCGGGTCCTGCGATTGCCAAGGCCAATAGCTGATGACGAATGTGGTCACTCGCTCCGTTCAGGGCTTGTAGACGCGGGACGCTAACGGACGCACCGAGAGGGGGTTTCGCTGCAGATGCATGTGCAATTGACGCTGCTCTAGAAATATAGGCACTGATGGGTGCTTGCGCAAAAAACACGATGATTGTACTCAGTATCACCACGCTCAATACACGTATCAGCGCAGTATGTGAAGCTGTTTTTTGTTCAATTTCTGTGTTTAATAGTTTCGGGAGTGATACCCCATAGACTTCACACAATGCGTGCAATTCACGTGGTTCATGCAAGTATTGCCCCCGTTCGGCGGCAGCGATATCGCGCACACTGATACCCGTACGAGCAGCGACTTCGACAATCGAAAGCCCAGCTCGTAATCGGAAGTGTTCGTAGGATGTCTTGACCAGAATACTCATAGCGTCAGTCTACAGTCTGTAGTACCACGCGGCAAGAGTAAGAGATTACAGTTCCTCATCACCTACGGACGTCGACACGCTTCAAGTGCCGTCGTGATTGACGTGACTCCTGTATCGACAGTTTGCTCACGCAACAAGACAAATTGAAGCACTGCTTCGTATACATCCCAACGACAAATAGTGGCAGTATCATAGACCTGTGCCTGATAATTAGGCGCAAGATTGGCGATTATCGCTGCACTGGGATCAGCATTTATGTCAATTTGCGAATAGTATTCCGGCTTCATGGGCACCCAGTGCAATCTGTTGATGAGCAATGTTTGTATCGTAGCGGATTGTATTGCCGTGGTAAGCCTGGCAAAAACTGCGGCCTCAATGGGCACGCGCGATTGCGCAACAATGAGCGAGACGACATCTATGGGGGGATTTAATGGTGTGCCCGTAATGCTATAGATGGGTGGTGCGGCATAGAGCAAATCGAGTGTCTCAGAATAGAGGTCATAACGTCGAATACCAGCATCGCCGTCTAAGGTGAATTGTACCCGCCAATTCGCAAAATCTGTCACAGATTCTTGGTATGAGGTCGCTTCACGTGGGCCAAGGGTGCGCAATTCTTTGAGTGAACTGAGTGCTTGTTGCAGCGCTTCGGGGCTGGGTGGACGGTAACTGTTTTGCTGGATTGCGGATGGGTCAATGAGTGAAACAAGACTATCAAACCAACGTCCCTCTGCCCAGGCAAATGCCATGTCGTATTGTGTTCGTCCGAGTGTGCGGCGATCAATACTCATCAAATCAAGCGTCGTCAGAGGTAATTCAGTGAGCAACGCTGCATTTGCAATTCCAACGAGATAGTTTTTTCCCGCAAAAGGATACACTGCGAATTGAGGATGGTGGGCGATGGATTCGCGGATAAATGGAAAAGCCTGATTGTTCGGTGTCACGACATCCGTTGCAAGAGTGGTGATTTGCTGCAATTGTGCAACATCATAATCAGTTCCTATCCATCCATCGACCTGTGTCGCTGCGTCGTCGGATTGGGCAAGGGCATAGGCTCCATCAGCACTATGGATATCGACCGAAATGGCAATTCCCGCTTGACGTGCAGCTTGTTCGAGGATGCTTTGGAGTTCCGGGCTACTACTCAAGTCTGATTGAATGATGCGTAGACGCAGCGGGTTTTCGACAGAACCAATTGCCGCAGGCGGGAGGACGGTGGCAGGAGGAGGTGTCTCGGTTGCAGGAAGTGTGGGAACGAGGGTTGAGGTAGGGCGCGGTGTCTCTGTTTGCATCAGGCGTACAACCGCATCACTCGCACATCCCACGAGTGCGATACACACACAGAGAATGACAAAAACTGTTGTGATGCGATGCATCCTACCACTCCCTCAGGTTGAGCTGCATGCGATTACCGACCGCATCCATAGCCAACAACAGTGCACCGACGACCGGCGGGCGTCGCAACACCATGATTTCGGCCAGCGGGCAAACCGCTTGAACAGATTGCCTCATGGTGGAATGAAACAATGGTGCAGCACCAGTCGCAACACCACCAGCCAAAACGACATCAAAAGCGCTGTCTTCAAGACCGACTGCATGCGACATTGCACAGATGTTTTGGGAAAGCAGCTGCGCGGCATCGACGATAATTTGTTGCGCTACCGCATCGCCTGCATCAGCACAACGCATCACCGTAGGGGCAAACGTAGCCACATCAGGAACATCACCTCCACGAGAAAATGCTTCAGCCAATGCCGCTATGGAATCAAGCTGTGCCCAACGGAGTAGTTCTTGGGTGAGTACCGTCGCCTGCTCGAGACCGTATCCTACCCGGGCAGTTGCACGAAATGCCGCCCGTGTGAGTTGCTGAGCCCCGTCAAAGTCGCCCCAATCGCTCCCCAATCCGAAGGTACGCGCTTGCCGACCGGTACGGCCGATGGCTGCAACGGTGCTGCCAGTGCCGGCAATGACTGCGACTCCATAGGGATGTTTACTCCCAGCTCGGAGCGGGAGAAAAGCGTCATTCACACAGGTATGGACTGCAGTAGGGAATGCCGCAGCAATCCTTGGCGCGAGGCGATTATGATCTGATTCCCAATCCAATCCCGCCAAACCCCAGCCTACCGAAGTCACACTCAACGGGTCGACGGCAGCTTGACGACACATGTCTGCAATGATGTGGGCATAGAGTGCCAGCGCATTATCGAGCCCGATTGCTTCCCAATTGCCTGGGCCGTAACGACAAGCGGCCAAACGCTCGCCATTCTCGGCGATGAGCAGTGCTTCTGTCTTGGTTCCACCCGCATCGACGCCGAGGTACATAGTCGTCTAGTACCCTTCCTCATAATTGACGATGTTGTGCAACGGCATGCCTGCACGGAATCGTTCGAGATTATCGAGAAAAAGAGCCATCGAACGCTTGCGTCCGTTTGGCGAAGAGGAAGTTACATGGGGCGTAATCCAGACATTCGGGGCATCCCACAGCGGATGATCGACGGGAAGCGGTTCTTCGGGAACCACATCAAGTCCAGCGCCAGCAAGACGACCGCTCGTGAGTGCGTCGATGAGCGCAGAGGTGTCAACAACATTCCCGCGGCCCACATTGACGAGGTACGCATTTGGTTTGAGTAATCCAAATGCAGCGGCATCCACCATTCCACGCGTGCGCGGGGTGGATGGAGTTGCGATGACCAGGACGTCGGCTTCGGGGAGCAGCGTACGCCACGCGTCATCGCCCACAACATGGTCGACAAAAGGGGTAGGTTGAGGAGTCCGTCTACTGCCAATTACCCGCATACCAAAGGCCTTGGCCCGTTTAGCGGTCTCTTGACCGATACCGCCGAGCCCCAAAATGGCCATCGTTTTACCATCGAGCTCGTCGAGTTTTGTATGCTCGGTTTCATACCATTTGTCACGGGGGAAGTCATGCAGCTGCCACGCTTTTTTGGCATGCGACAACAGGTAAAGCATAACAAATTCAGCAATAGGTACAGAATGGACACCGGCAGCATTTGTGAGGGTGATATTCCGTTGTTGCAAGAGTTCGAGGTCCATGTATTCGATGCCAGCGCTCGGCGTATAGACCCAACGGATTTGTGGTGCTGCATCCAGTGTCACGCGGAATTCGTGCATTTCGTTCCACCAACGCATGAATACGAATGCATCGTGCACATCTCCGTTGGGTACTCCATCATCACCAAACGTAACTGGGACAATATCGGGGAATCGCTCGTGCAGTTTGGGTATCAGGTATTCGGCAACTGCTTCTGGAATAATGACTTTCATACTGCTCCAATTATGTACGACTGACCAACCTGTGCAGGGATGATTGAACAGGTGACACCACGCGCAGCTATCTCTTCGGCGAGGAGTGCAGGGGTCCCCGTTAAATCAGGGAATGTTTGGTAATGAATAGGTAATACATACGCTGTCCGGAGAAGCTTTAATGCATATGCTGCTTCGTATGGACCCATGGTATAGCGGTCACCGATTGGTAAAATTGCGATGTCTGGGGCATATAAATCAGCAAGAATTGCCATATCGGCCATGACGGTTGTATCGCCTGCTGCATAAACGGTGACGTCATTGTCCACCCGAAGGATGTACCCCACTTCGGTACCCAATACGCGACGACCAGCGGCCGTGGGCCAATTACTGCTGTGCTGTGCCGTTGTCATCGTAATGCGTGTGTCACCGATGCGAATGGTGCCGCCTTTATTCATGCGCTCGATTGACTCTGGTGCTACATCCTGGTAGGTCAGCCACTCGATAACATCGTATTGACAGACGACGCGAGCTCCAGTATCTCGATACAACGGAGCCACATCCAGAGAATGATCGATGTGCCCGTGCGTCAGGAGGATCACATCAATACCAAGTGTACGGATGTTGTTGTGCCATTCCGGCGGACACGCAGGATTATTGTCGATCCACGCATCCACCAAAATCCGCGTGCCACCGTTTGTGACCAAATAGACAGTCGCGTGACCGAGCCATGTAATGTGCATCTGTGCCTTTATCTCCGTGCTAGGGCGGGAACAAACTGATTCATATCAATGGTTGATTCGACTGCGGCGGCCATACGCAACAGCTGGACATCGTCGCGGTAACGACCGACGAGTTGCAGCCCAACGGGCAAGCCGTTTGCTGCACGGCCACAGGGGAGCGAGAGTGCTGGATGCAAGGTCATTGTGATGTAGTAGCACGAACGCATCCAGTCGACATAGGTCTTTTGTTCAATATCATTAATACGCGTAATATATGGCAGCGTTACATCGAACGGTAGCACCTGGGTGACGGGACCGACCACCATATCAAAATCGCGCATGAATTGCTTCATTCGAGCAAATAATGCACTTTGTAGCCGTTGCGCACGTGCGATATCTTGACCCGAAAGGGCACGGCCAGCACGGATGTTCCACTGCACGGTGTCTTTGAGCTGATCGGGGTGCGAGTCGAGAAGTTCCCCCAGCGATGTCTCGAACCCGAGCGCACGCAGCGTCTGGAAGGCCTCATCGACACCAGAAAAATCTGGGCATGCGTCCACCACAATCGCACCTAAATCGACAAATCGTTGCCGTTGTGCCGTGATTACCGCAGCCAGTTCGTGTTCGATTGCCAAACCGCCCCACGTCGGAGCCCACGCAATACGTTTGTCTTTGAGGCTCATCGGGTCAAACACTGTCAGCGCCTGCATGTCCACTGGTGCAGTCAAGGTCGCATGTGACTCAACGCCAGCTAATGCCGACAACAGGAGTGCAACATCACCGACCGTCCGTGCCATCGGACCATCGACTGCAAAAGGAGACCATGAATCATTGGATGGAACAATCCCTGGAGAAGGTCGGAAGCCGACGACTCCGCAAAAAGCAGCCGGGTTGCGTAGTGAGCCACCCATATCACTGCCATCGGCAATCGGAACCATTGCACACGCTAGGGCGGCAGCAGCACCACCAGAACTCCCGCCGACGGTCTTGGTGACGTCATGCGGGTTACAGGTAGCACCAAAAACCGGATTAAATGTCTGAGAACCAGCCCCAAATTCAGGTGTGTTACTTTTGCCGAGGGTGATGGCACCAGCATTTTTGAGACGTGTCACGATGAGTGAATCAGTGACACCTATGGCATCTCGGAAAATGGGAGAGCCCCGAGTGAAGCGCATTCCAGCGACTTCTGTGAGATCTTTGTGGACAATGGGCAATCCTGCCAATACACCCAGATCGACGCCGTGTGCACCAAGGGCGTCCACATGACGTGCAGTCGCGAGTGCACCATCAGGATCAAGTGTGATGATTGCATTGATTTTGGGGTTTGTGCGTGCAATCTGGGAAAGATGCGCCTGCAACAGTTCTACTGCGCTGATTTGCTTGGAGGCAAGTGCTTTTCGTTGACTACGGGCTGTTTGAAAGACGATGTCGTTCATCACACATCACCTGTGTAACGTTGTGTCTGCTCAAATTCAGCCTTGATTGCGGCACGTGCACCGTCATCAAATAAGAAATCGATTGCCGTGAGTGCCATCGATACCGCCCCATCGACGATTGCCTTGTGCCCTTTGGCGGTAATCGTTGCATCGGCAACAGCTGTTGAGTGCCAACTTGCTTCGGTTCCGCAGATCTCGAGGTACGCACAGATAGACGGCACATGATGGCTCACGTTGCCGAGATCGGTTGAGCCCGAACCTGTTTTGGTGGGAGCAGCCGAAACATTGCGGCCAATCTGTTCGAGATTATGCGAAAACAATTGACCGAGCGCCCGATTCGGCACCATATTTAAGTATGCAGGCATGTACTCTTCCCATTCGAGCGTACATCCTGTTGCCAGTGCGCCTGCTTGCGCGCATGCGATGACGCGATGGAAGAGTTCATCAGCATAGCCTATGTCTTCGGCACGAATGCGAAACCGTGCTTTGGTGAGGTTCGGAATGACGTTCGGTGCAGTACCGCCGTGTGTGATGATTCCGTGGATACGTGCGTCGTCACGGACTTGCTGGCGGAGGAGACCCACGCTGGTGAAGGTCACAATCAAGGCGTCGAGCGCATTTTTACCATCTTGGGGATTGGCAGCTGCGTGGGCAGACTTCCCATGAAACGTGAGTTCCAACCCTTTTGCAACCAGCGATGAATCATAGTCGATACGATCATACGTCATCGGGTGAATCATAATCGTGGCGTCGATACCCGCAAAACGTCCATCTCGAATCATATGGATTTTGCCGCCTGCATTAGGTACCGCAGATTCTTCTGCCGGGGTACCAAGGAGCACCACTGAGCCTGGCAGGCGGTCCCCAATACGTGCCAATCCCATGGCTGCACCGAGCGCCGCAGTGGCGATGATGTTATGTCCACAGCCTTGTCCGACCTCAGGTAGTGCATCGTACTCGGCAATGATGCCGATTTTTGGACCTGGCTTTTGACCGGGCAAAGCCGCCACAAAGGCCGTTTCCATCCCAGCAATGTTTTTTTCGACCACAGCGCCATATTCTTGGATGATGTCAACAATTTTGTTGGATGCTTGGAATTCTTGGCGTCCGAGTTCTGGATTGTGATACATCCAATCGCTCAATCCAATGAGGGTGGGCAGTACAGCTTCGATTTCGGCACGGACAAGTGCTTTGAGCACATCACGGTTTTCGCTCGCCATAGAGGTCCTTTCAGACTGACAAAGTAGGGAACAGGTCATCGAGTCGTGCGAGCGCCCATTCGCCGACGAGGATGGCTTCGGCGGTGTCGTCACGAAGGGCTTTCGAGCGCTTTACCGCATGATTGTTGATTTGGGAACGAGCGGATACGAGCGCAGCTTTTTTTGCAATATATCCCCTGCGTTGCTCACGGGGAAGTAACGCATCGACACGCCATTGCTCGGCGGTGATGAGTTGTATGGGTATTTCACGGTGTCGTGCTGGTTTGACCCAGACATCAGCAATTGACCCACCGCCTTCGAGAATAATCGCACGGACCGATGGTTCGTCTGCGAGGAAGGCAGCTGCTGCCCGCCGCAACCGTACGAGATTCCCGTAGTTGTGTGAACGGTAGCGTAACAACTGGTGCGATTCGAGGCAAAAAAACGCAAACCCGCACGTCATACCAGCATCAATCGCAAGCAGCGTTTGTACGGTCACGAATGCCCCCTGCAATCCGTACGGAGAGATAACATTTATCCCTTTGAGTATGCTATACTATAGCAGATGTCACGGCGCACCCGTGCCATGTTGTGCGTCCACCGATAGGTTTTTTACGCAGAAGTGGGTATTCCCCGCTTTTCTTTTTTCTCTCACGTAAACGAGGGTGAAGCAGGATGAGAACAGAATTTTTTGCCGCCATATCGGCCATTGCAGCGGAGCGTGGCATCCCACGCGAACGGATTATCGAACAGGTCGAGAAGGCCTTGGTTGCAGCGTATCGTCGTTCATTAGGTGAACGGCCACCTGCGATCGAAATCATCGTCAAAATCGATCCCGTCAAGGGCGACCCGCACGTCTTTTCCGAAATGTTGGTCGTCGACGAAGTTGAGGACGAAAGGTTCGAAATCAGCTACGACGAGGCACGCAAGCACGATCCGAATATCCAAGTTTTGGAAAAAATCGTTGTAGAAACGACGCCCAAAGACTTCGGTCGTATTGCTGCTCAGACTGCGAAGCAGGTCATTCTACAGGGTATACGTGACGTTGAACGCGACAACGTATACAGCGAATTCAACGAACGTCGCGGCGAATTGATGGTTGGTGTCGTGCAACGCAACGTCAACGGGAACATCATTATTGACCTCGGCAAAGCCGAAGCAATCCTCCCGCGTGACCAGCAAGTTGCGTCCGACAACTATCGTCCTGGGACCCGAATCAAAGTCTTGTTGAAGGAAATTCGCCGTGAAGACCGAGGGACGCGTTTGCTCGTGTCACGTACGGACAATGACCTCATCAAGCGCATTTTTGAAATGGAAGTCCCTGAAATACTAGCGGGAACGGTCGAAATCAAGAGCATCTCGCGTGAGCCGGGTGTACGCACGAAATGTGCTGTAGCTGCTCGCCAAGAAGGCATCGACCCTGTCGGTGCGTGTGTTGGTATCCGCGGAGTCCGCATCCAAAATATCGTCAACGAACTCAACGGCGAAAAAATCGATGTCGTGCAGTGGTCCACCGATGTGAAGGAATTTATTGCGAACTCGTTGTCACCTGCGCAAGTCGTGGAAGTACAGATACGTGACATGGATAAAGCGGTAGTGATCGTACCGGACAAACAACTGTCACTCGCAATTGGCAAAGAAGGTCAGAACGTACGGTTGGCTGCAAAATTAACCAAGTGGAAAATCGACATCAAGTCATCCAGCACTCTGATTGACGAAATGCGCGAAGCCACAGAGTATCGCCAAGCAGCAGAAGCCGAAAGTATGGCACTCGACGTCGAACTTGCGATAGCAAAAGTCGAAGATCGCATCGTATCGGATTATGGTACGTTCGTCTACCAAAACGTCGAATATGGGCCTCTGGGCAACGACTACGCTGGCCAGACAATCCAAATTCGGGCAACGTCGGTCAAGTTGTTTATCTACGCAAACGATCGCTTGATCGCATCGTTCATGATTCCAGACATTGATTACACGGTGAATTGATGACGAGCTCCCATCAACGTCCGAAGCATGTCCCGTCCAGGATGTGCATCACCTGCCGCACATCAGGCGCCAAACGAGGTTTGGTACGGATTGTGCGAACAGAAGAAGGACGTGTGGCTATAGATATCACAGGGAAAAGAAACGGTCGTGGCGCGTACCTCTGCAAGAACCCACTCTGCTGGAACTCGGCGCTCGAGCGCACCAGCATTCAGAGCGCATTACGGCTTACCACACTCACAGAAGAGGATCGGGCAACGCTGACGTCCTTTGCACGGACACTGACACTTGAACTTCCGTTGGCATCTGGTGATGTCAGCACCCGCCCTTATGGAGGATAGCGCATGCAACGATTTTGGATTGACCCACTACGACTGCAACTCAATGCAGCAAGCGACGATACGGCTCGGGGTGGTGCGAACAACAGCGACGAAAAAATTCGTCCTGATGCACCGCGACCAGCAGACACACGGCCAGTTCCGCCGAGTCGACCACCACAGAGCGCAAATGCGGACTCCACACAACCCGCCGCTGACCGTCCGCCGCGTCCGGCTGGTGATCGCCCTATGGGCGACCGTCCCCCACGACCTGCTGGCGATCGGCAGTATGCGGACCGCCCACCACGACCTGCCGGCGATCGGCCGTATGGAGACCGCCCACCACGTCCCGCAGGCGACCGTCCCGCAGGTGATCGCCAACCATTTGGTGACCGTCCTTACACCCCACGTCCTCCCGGCGAGCGCCCTCCGGTGAGCGCAGATCGTCCATATACGCCACGCCCTCCCGGCGAGCGACCACCGCCACGTCCGGCCGGTGATCGGCCATTCGGTGACCGCCCTCCACGACCTCCAGGCGATCGTCCGTTTACCGGCACACGTCCTCCAGGCGACCGCCCATTCGGCGATCGTCCAGCACGCCCTCCCGGTGATCGTCCGTTCGGTGACCGCCCTCCACGTCCCCCTGGCGATCGCCCATTCGGTGGTCCTCCGGGAGCAGCAGGAGGTCCAACTGGCCCTGGCCGCGGTGGATTCAACACCGGCCCTGTGGGTGGTGGCGTCGGCGGCGCAGTACCAGGCAGCCGTGGCGGCAACTCAGGACAACGTCGCAACAGCACCGACCGAAAAGGTGCAGTGCGCGGGTCTGATGCCGCCGAGAGCGATGGTCAGGGACGTGGCAAAGGCGCGAAGGCTGGCAAACCAGGCTCGATGATGAATCGTGGCTTCGGTGGTCGCCAACAGGTAGCGCGCCCTGTTGTCCGTCCGAAGGGTCCAATTCAGCTCGGCAATAATCTCACCGTCCGTGAATTGTCCGAAGCCACCAGCGTCGGCGCCGCCGAAATTCTGAAGGTTTTGCTCAAAAGCGGTGTGGTAGCGAACATCAATCAACAAATCGATTACGAAACCGCCGCACTCATCTGCGCCGAATTCAATATCGAAACAACCGAGTATATCCCGGAGTCCATGATTGGTATCGTCGAAAACATCAAGGATGTTTTGGCATCCGAAACCGATGAAACGCTGATTACGCGACCTCCCGTGGTTACCATCATGGGTCATGTCGACCATGGTAAAACGAAGCTTCTCGACTCGATTCGGCAAACCAAGGTGGCCGAAGGCGAAGCTGGCGGAATCACACAACATGTGGGGGCCTACCAAGTCGAAGTCGGTGGTCGCAAAATCACCTTCCTCGACACCCCAGGACACGAGGCGTTCACCGCCATGCGTGCACGTGGCGCACAAGTAACAGATATCGTCGTGTTGGTCGTTGCCGCAGACGACGGTGTTATGCCACAAACCATCGAAGCAATCTCGCACGTACGAGCAGCGGGCGTCCCGATGATTGTCGCTATCAACAAAATGGACTCGCCGAACGCCAATCCAGACAACGTTCGTCAACAGTTGGCAGTGAACAATGTCATCGTCGAATCGTACGGCGGCGATGTGCCCTGCGTCGAAGTATCGGCTCGGATGCGCACAAACATCGATGGCCTGCTTGAAATGATTCTCCTTGTGGCCGATTTACACGACTACAAAGCAAATCCGCAAGCCAAAGCCATTGGTACCGTCGTCGAAGCCGAAATGGATCGGCAACGTGGCCCTATTGCAACAGTTTTGATTCAAAACGGCACGTTGCGCCTCGACGACAACGTCTTGGTGGGCAACGGCACCGGAACGGTTCGTGCCATGTTTAACGAAACAGGCAAGCGCATCCGGTTTGCAGAACCATCTACGCCGATACTCATCCTCGGTTTGAATGAAGTACCGCAAGCGGGTGATATCTTGCAAGTGATGACCGACCTTACCATTGCCCGTGAAGTCGCCTTGCAACGGCAGCGTCAGATTCGTATGGACGCCATGGCAAATCTGCGTTCTGTGAGCCTCGATGGTTTGTTTGCAAATATTCAACAGGGCAAGATCAAGGAACTGAACTTGATTGTGAAGGTAGACGTGATGGGTTCCATCGGCGCTATCGAACACGCTCTCGGCCAACTCAACACGAGCGAAGTCCAGATCAAAATCATCCACCGTGGTACCGGTACGATTACCGAAAGCGATGTCAATTTGGCTATCGCCTCGCGTGCTATCATCATCGGATTCAATGCACGACCGGACCCCGCTGCGCGAAAGTTCGCTGAAGCAAATGGCATCGACATTCGCTTCTACAATATTATCTACAACCTTGTGGAAGAGATGAAGAAAGCCATGATCGGGATGTTGGACCCAGAATTCCGCGAAGTCATTGAAGGCTACGCAGAAGTCCGCAACACATTCCGTTTGCCGAGTCGCGAAATCGTCGCAGGTCTCTACATCACCGACGGCAAGCTCAATCGTCAATTATCAGTTCGCGTGTTACGCAGTGGTGTTGTCGTCCATGATGGTCGCCTGAGCAGCCTACGTCGCTTCAAAGAAGACGTCCGTGAAGTGACTTCTGGGTATGAATGTGGCGTGGTGGTGGATGGTTTTACCGATGTACAAGACCATGACAACATGGAATTCTATCGGAAGGAACGCGTGGAGCGCACTGGATAACGATGAGTAAACGCACCCTCCAAGTGGCCGGCGAGATTCAACAAATCGTCGGTCATCTCCTCCAATTTAAAGTCAAAGACCCACGGGTTGCATTTTGTACAATTGTGAATGTGGACATTTCGTCCGATTTACAAATGGCGCACATTCACGTGTCAGTCATGGGCGATGCAGAAACGCGGAAAGCTACCATGGGCGCGCTCGAACGCGCCCGTGGATTCATTCGACGTGAGCTTGCGCGCGAACTTCGTCATTTACGTACCGCACCAGACATTCGTTTTATGCTTGATGAATCCCTCGATCATAGTATGCGCATCAACGAATTACTTCGCGACTTGAAGTCGCAGCAGTAGGATTATCTATGGACCGCATCAGTATGTTCACCACCACTGCAATAACTTGGAAAGAACGGTTGAGCAATGCCAACACCATTCTGTTGGTAACCCATGTTAATCCTGATGGCGATGCCATTGGTTCGCTCATCGGGCTGATGATGGCGTTGCCGCAAGTGACAGAAGCAAAAATCATTCCTGTTCTTCAACATCCCATCCCAACGTACCTCGACTGGGTGCCAGGGACTGAGCACAGTATTGCATTATCTGCTGATCAATCATGGCCAAACCCTGATCTCATCATTGCAGTGGACTGTGCATCGGCTGATCGGCTCGGAGGTATCGCTCCGCACCATATACATCACATTGCACATACGACGATCATTCAAATTGATCACCATGCAACGAACACACTGTTTGGCGTACAAAATCTGATTGTGCCGGATTCGTGTGCCACCTGTGAAATCATCACGGAATTTTTGCCGTACCTTGGTGTGACCATCACCGCTGGTATTGCCACCCCGTTACTCCTTGGTATCATGACCGACACACAGAGTTTTCAGATATATGACACCACTGCCAAAACACTCTCACTCGGCGCGAGTCTGTTTACTGCAGGGGCAGATCACGCAAAAATAGTCGCCAAAGTGTTCCGGTCAACACGGCTTGAAGCGTTGACGCTCGCTTCTCGGGTCATTAATGAGATGCACACCCACGGGAAAGTCGTTTGGTGTGGCGTCCCGCTGTCCTGGGTCAACGAGTTGCATGCAACCGATGACGAAAGTGACGAAGCGCTCCATATGTTGCAGCGCATCGAAGGACCCGAAGTCATCATGCTCATCAAACAACGGGCACAAGGGGTCAAAATAAGCCTACGGTCACGTACGGCGAATGTCGCGGAAGTCGCTAAAAAACATGGTGGCGGTGGGCACATCCACGCTGCTGGAATCAACTTCACCGATCACACTATCGACAGTGCAGCTGCACTCCTGTTACCGGATTTAACGGCACTATGCACGGATTCCTCTGCATCGACAAACCACTCGGCATAACATCGCATGATGTCGTTGCCATTGTACGAAGACTGAGTCGCATCAAGCGCATTGGGCACGCCGGGACACTCGATCCTAGCGCGTCTGGTGTGCTCGTTTTGGCTGTTGGTCCAACAACGCGCCTCATCGAATACGTGCAAGATGAAACACAGAAAACATACCAAGCGACAATTACACTCGGTAGCGCGACGGACAGCGACGATGCAGATGGAACCGTTATTGCATCCGCACCTGTCCCTGTCTTCACTGCGATAACACTTTCGGCCGTGATTGCCACATTTGTTGGCGACATTCAGCAGGTCCCACCGAAAGTCTCTGCACTCCATGTCGACGGGCAACGGATGTATGATCTTGCCCGCAAAGGCATAGCACCGGAGCTCCCAGCACGGCCCGTGCACATATATTCGATTGTGTTGATATCATGGAGCCCAACAAGCATCACCGTCGAGGCAACCTGCGGTAAAGGAACGTATATCCGTTCACTCGCCCGTGATATCGGGGTTGCGCTCGGTACTCACGCACATCTGTGTGCACTACGTCGTACTGCGGTTGGCTCATTTACGATAGCAGAGAGTGTCTCACTAGAATTACTCAAATCAGAGGGCATCGAACAGTGGCTCAAACCGAACGCTGTCGCGCTTGCAGGTTGGCCGATTCACCACGCCTCCGAAACCGATAGAGCGCTATTGGTAAATGGTATGCCAATTTTGGCACATCATCCCGACCGCCATCGGGTTGCGATAGTCGATGCGAGCGGAGAATTACTCGCAACAGCAGAGCAGCGCGAAAAACATCTCCATCCAAATAAAGTGTTCCGTTGGAGCGACACACCATGAGGCTGATACCGGGATTTTCACACAAAGCAATCACCCAGCCGTGTACGCTGACGGTGGGGGTATTCGATGGGATGCATGTCGGTCACGAGACATTTTTGCGGCGAATGGCCGACGATGCGCACAGTCGTGGACAGCTCGCAGTTGTGGTTACCTTTGACCCTCATCCGGATGTACTGGTGCACCCAGATTCCTATCGCGGTCTGGTGTTGACTCCCACTGAACGATATCAACGCATCGTTGCATGTGGGATAGACGTCATACTGACCATAGCGTTCGATACCGAAATCCGCGCAATGTCCGCGGCGGAATTTATGCAAGCTCTCTGTGACACTATGCCAGTACGGTGCGTCTGGGTGGGCTGGGACTTTGCACTCGGTCGCGGGAGAGACGGTACCTCTGAACGATTACGTTCCTTGGGTGAACACCTCGGCTACACCACTGTAGAAGTCTCACAAATCGGTGATGCAACTCCTCCGAGTGCATCATTTGTGCGGGATGCCCTGCAACGTGGTGAAGTAGATGTCGTGCGTAATGCGCTCGGACGGTCTCACTCGTATTCTGGAGTCGTC
Source organism: Thermoflexus hugenholtzii JAD2 (assembly GCA_945881915.1). Taxonomy (GTDB): domain Bacteria; phylum Chloroflexota; class Chloroflexia; order Chloroflexales; family Roseiflexaceae; genus UBA965. The sequence goes on from CAMCVW010000001.1 coordinate 51,116, forward strand.
GTACACGGAGACAAACGCGGGCGGACGATCGGGTTCCCTACGGCAAACATTAGCATCGACAGCCGTCTTGTACTCCCGAAATACGGGGTATATGCAGCGCGCGTCATCATTGCTGAGAACACCTATGATTCTGTGACAAACATTGGAATTCGACCTACGTTTGGTGGCAGTGAACCGCGTATCGAAGCACATCTGCTCGACGCGGACGTCGATGTGTATGACCAAATCGCAACAATTTTTCTCGAAGGTTTTCTTCGTGGTGAACAGCGCTTTACAAGTATCGATGATCTCAAAACACAGATTGCACACGATGCGCAAGCGGCGCGTGCTCTCCTCCAGTCACGCAAAAACCTCCAAACAATTCAATCTCAGGTATAATATCCGTACAATTCGCCTCCGAACCCAATGATGCAACAGATAGGTCATATCGTTCGTCATGCTGAGGTGAGTCGCCCCATTACTGGTTTAGTCGCTTAACAGAGGAGCATCACGATGACCAATCAACGATTCGACGTTCCAGATCCAGTGGTTGCCGTCACAGGAAAAGGTTCCGGCGGCATGGAATACAAAATCGTCGGAACTACCATGCAGGCAGTAGTCTGCGAAATCGATCCAGGCGAAACCATAGTCTCGCAGAGCGGTGGTATGGCATGGATGAGCGGCAACGTGACCATGTCGACCAACATGAGTGGCGGTTTGGGTGGATTGTTCAAACGGGCAATCAGCGGCGAATCTCTTTTTATCGTGGAATACGGCACGACTGCAGGACGTGGACTCATATCGTTCGCTTCTGACTTCCCCGGCAAAATTATTCCCGTACATTTGGCAGCCGGGCAGCAACTCATCGTCCAAAAACAAGCCTTTATGTGCTCTGAGAAGAGTGTGTCATTCGACATCCACCTGCAACGCAAAATCGGCGCAGGGTTGTTCGGTGGTGAAGGCTTCATCATGGAGAAAATCACCGGTCCGGGTGTTGCCTTTGTGGCATTCGATGGTGAAATTGTCGAATATACACTCGAGGCAAATCAAGTACTCAAAGTGGACACTGGTCACGTCGCCATGATCGAGACATCTGTATCGATGGATATCGAAATGATGAAAGGCTTCAAGAATATCCTGTTCGGTGGTGAAGGTTTGTTCTTGACTACCCTCAAAGGTCCAGGGAAGGTATGGCTGCAAACCATGCCGATGATGTCACTTGCAAAAGCAATCGCTCCCTACATGCCACCGCCATCCACAACGAGTTCCAAATAATCTTGCATTTGTGAACATACGTTGCTGAGTAGGGTACGGTGAACCGCACACGACAATGCAAAACTCTCCGAATCGAGAGATGATGCTATACGTATCTATCCAAGATTTCAAGATTGCATGTTGTTTGATACTCGTGTATAAATGCTGCACCCCAGCAGAGGAGAATGTGATGACAGCTCAACCCTTGAACATGCCCGATCCGATTGTCGCTGCGTCCGGTAGTGGTTCGGGAGGTATGGAATACAAAATTGTCGGCAGTATCATGCAAGCAGTCATCTGTGAAATCGACCCAGGTGAAACAATTCTTTCGCAGAGTGGTGGCATGGCTTGGATGAGCGGCAATGTCACGATGTCTACCAATATGAACGGTGGCTTGGGTGGATTACTCAAACGTGCCATCAGCGGTGAATCTCTGTTTGTCGCGGAATACGGCACTTCCGGCGGTCGCGGATTAATTTCGTTCGCTTCTGACTTCCCAGGAAAAATCATCCCTGTCCATTTGGCAGCTGGGCAACAACTCATCGTACAAAAGCAAGCGTTTTTGTGCTCCGAAAAAAGCGTCACGTTCGACATCCATCTGCAACGTAAAATCGGCGCAGGGTTGTTCGGCGGCGAAGGCTTTATTATGGAGAAAATCACGGGACCTGGTGTTGCGTTTGTCTGTTTCGACGGTGAAATTGTCGAATACACCCTCGAACCCAACCAAATCCTCAAAGTCGATACTGGTCACGTCGCCATGATTGAGCCCACTGTATCGATGGATATCGAGATGATGAAGGGGTTCAAAAACATTTTATTTGGTGGAGAAGGCTTGTTCCTGACCACCCTCAAAGGACCCGGCAAAGTCTGGCTTCAGACAATGCCCATGATGTCCCTCGCGAAAGCGCTTGCACCATACATGCCACAACCAACGACTGGTGGAATCAGTACAGGGAATTCTGTCGTCGATGGTTTCCTGAAACAATAATTCGGGATACCAAAAGCCCGCCACCGATTAATCGGTGGCGGGCTTTTCTATTTTTGCTTTATTGACGTTCGATGATGGACCGATAGAGTTTCAAAAACGCTGGTCCGAGCATATCATACCCAAATGATTGGACTACTTTGTGGCGTCCAAACGCACCATACTCTGCACGTAACTGAGCATCCTCACCCAATAGACGTATTGCATCAGCGTAGCCAACGACGTCGTTTGTGTCGACGAGAATCCCTGACTTCCGGTCATCAACGACTTCTGGCAACGCAGATGCATTGGTGGTAACCACCGGGATACCGCAGGCCAACGCTTCGGCTGGTGCAATCCCGAACCCTTCCAAACGTGACGGGAAGAGCATGATATCGGCAGAGCGATATGCAGCCACAAGGCCATCACGATCTGGTGTACCAATGGGAATCATCCGCGGGTGCGGATTGGTATCAACCCCTTGCTGGAAGCTCGCTGTGTAGTAGAGGACATAGTCTTTTGGCAGCAGATCCATGATTTTGGGCAATAAATCAAATCCTTTGCGACGGGTACGATTGCCCACAAACAGGAGTTTGATACGCGCATCGGACGCAGGCAATGCGTTCATTTTGCCATCACTGTGTGGAGAGAAGACATCAGTGTCTATACCATCGTAAATGAGGTGTGTATCGGTGCGACCGTACGTTTGTTCAGTCATCTGCTGCGTATAGCGTGAGACACAGACTACTGCGTCCGCTTTTTTGACAGACCACCCATCGTATTGCGATTCTACAAGCCGATAAAAAAGACGTTGCGCCAGACTACTCACCGGCGTTATGCGCGGATCGGTTGTCAGATGATGCACAGTGGTGATAAGGGGGATACCTGGGCGCTTGAGGGCAAACGCCAGACGTGAACGCGCTTGGATGATTCCGTGCCCGTCAGACCAACCTTTTGGCATTATCGCTGGCAGCAACATCGGCAAAAAATTATATCGCTCGTCCATGCGCAGTAACTTGGCATGGTTTTCGCCAGCTCGTTTGACCGCACGCAGAATGTTTTGGATACCGATGTCGACGCCACCCCGACCAATTGGGGAGACGTAGAGTGGGCTGATGCTCATACGCGTGGTTTCTCGACGACGATGAAGTAGCTTCCAGATCGCAAAGACCCGAATAACCAGATATCGAGCTCCATGAACCACGTAACCAACATCAAGAAGTAATACAGACTGCCCTTGCGGTCCAAACTCCCGCGCAGGCGGCGACGTGCCCGAATCTCGCGGTCGGTGCCATCACTGATAGCAACGTTTTTATTGGCGGTTGATGATTTCTTCGTACGGCCAGCCCAGGCTTCACCGAGCTTCATGAGGACGTGCTCCACAAAACTCGTGAATACGCTATTCCAAAAGACGACTTTGACGGGCCTTAGGCCAGCGCGATCAAACGCGGCCAGGACGTCTTCCCAGTTCTCGAGCGCTTTGATGTGATCTGATTTTCGCAATTTTTCACGTTCGAAGTCATAGACACCTGCTTTGACAAACTGCTTCCCAATCCAGCGACTCAAGCTGACCAGTGGCTGAAGGGTGGACTTTTCGCGCGTGTTGGACATCGCCAAAAACTGCCCACCTGGCTTAAGCACACGTGCTTGTTCGGCAAGGTAGGCGTCGATGACATCAAGCGGGAAGTGTTCAAGGACATCGAGCGAAAATGCTTTATCGAAGACATTGTCATCAAACGGAAGATTGCGTGAATCCGCTTGGGTGAGATCAATTTGAGCCAAAGCCACATCCGCAAACATCGTGGCCGGATCATTGCCAACCATAGTTTTGACGAGATGCGCATTCCAGACTGCAAACTTGCCATTGCCGCAGGCATTATCGAGGCATACATCGTTCTTGTTGAGATTCAATAAGCGAACCGTTGTACGGTTGCGGACACCGGCGGCAAGCACCGCAGGCGCGAGGTCTCGATAATCGAGTTCTTCTGAGAGTTGTTCTTCTTCGGTGACATACTTTGACACATAGTCATAGTTGACACCTCTCGGCATGAGATCTATATAGCCTGCCTGCTTGGGGTAACTAACACTGCAAACACGACAGACCAGCGCCGCTGACTGATTATCGAGTTCGGTAGAACCACAGCTGGGACAGCGCAACAGCGCCAATAGTGCAGGTGAAATCATGCGAAAACGCGCTCCGAATACAAAAAGTTCTGTGACGTATTCTACCACAGCGTATTTGACAGCATCCTGACGCCGGCGTAGCATACACATGACACAGAGAGGAGTCAAAATGAATGCACCCATCCCTGTCTTTGACGGGCACAACGACACCCTGCTTCGGTTGATTGCAGACCCGAAGTCTGATGACAACTTTTTCGAGAGTCCGCATGGTCATATCGATATGGCACGTGCCCGCGCCGGCGGTTTGACCGGGGGCTTTTTTGCTGTCTATATTCCTGGGGATCCGACGGCTTCAGTCGTCACAGACCGAGACAGCCTGCCTCCCGCACTCGATCAGAACTACTCTTTGCAGATGGCTATGAAGATGTCAGCAAAATTGTTTGAAATTGAGCGTGAATCTCGAGGGGACTTCCGTGTGGCACGCACGGTAGCAGATATTCGGGCAGCCAGAGCAGCGGGTGCGATGAGCGGTATTTTACACTTCGAAGGTGCCGAGGCAATCGATAAAAACTTCGAAGCGCTTGAAGTATTTTATCAAGCTGGACTGCGCTCACTCGGTCCTGTCTGGAGTCGGCCGACGATTTTTGCAGAGGGCGTCCCATTCCGCCACCATGCGAGCCCCGACACCGGACCTGGGTTGACTGAGGCAGGTGTGGAGTTAATCAAGGCGTGTAATCAAAAGAAAATCATGATTGATTTATCACACATGAACGAAAAAGGATTCTGGGATGTCGCACGGGTCAGCAGTCAACCGCTGGTTGCAACACATTCTAATGTATGGAATTTGAGCCAATCAACGCGCAACTTAACGGATAAACAGCTCGATGCAATCAAAGATTCTGACGGGATGGTCGGATTGAATTTTGCAGTGGTATTCCTGCGTCAAGACGGCAAACACGATGCCGACACCCCGCTTTCGACAATGGTCGATCACATCGATTATCTCGTCAAACGAATCGGAATTGATCGTGTCGGCTTAGGCTCAGACTTCGATGGTGCAACGATTCCCAGTGCAATTGGGACAGTTGCAGGATTACCGCACCTCGTTGAGGCATTACGTGCTCGTGGGTACGGAGAATCCGAGTTGACCAAACTCTGCTTCGAAAACTGGATGCGCGTGTTGACGGCAACGTGGGGTGCCTAAAACGCCAAAAGCGCCGTGGGGAATTACTCCCCACGGCGCTTTATGTATCAAGTTAATCGCGTTTGGCAAAGGCACGAATTGCACGCAACCGCTCGCCATGGAGTGGATAAAACAACAACGCAATGACTGCACATATTGCACCAATAATTGGCAAGAAAATCATAAATACGCGGAATCCTGCATCTACCGTATCAGGTTGCGCATCGATCAATGGATTATAACCGTACAAGGTGCTTATGATGCCAAAACCAGTGGCTGCAATGGTTGAGCTCATCGCCACTGCAGCACCGTTTACCGCAAAGAACATGCCCTCGCGCCGTGTACCATTGCGCATCTCGTCTTCGTCGATCACATCGGACATGATGACATCGCCGAGCATAATCATACCTGCCACAGGGAATCCAATAATCGCCGCTACAATCAAAGCGTGATTGAACTCTTGTACAAAATATAACGGTATCACCGCCAAGCCTATCGACGCATAGGCAATCATAAGTGAGGTGCGTGGACCATACGGCTGTGCGATGTATTTACGCCACAACGGCAAGTACAGTCCGGCTGCAACAAACGCGGTCGCAAGTATCAACGTGGTTTGTGCTGGATTTGCATTCAGCGAATACTTCACATAGAAAAACATGCCAGATGTGAGGGTATTTGTCGCAACAAAACGCATCATCTGTGCCATCATCACGCTGACAAAACTTCGATTGACCACGGTATGTTTGATCGCATCTACAAAATTAATGTGGGTCGGCTGATAATTTGGCTGTTCAAACATCCCTTGCAACCCAATAAAATAGGATACACAGGCAACAGCCGCAAACACAACACCCATGAGTGGGTAGCCAAGAATAGACGCCAAAATCGGTGGAAGTGCTGCTCCAATAAACAAGCCAGCCGTCTGAATCCAATTCATCCGGACCGCAACATCGAGACGCGATTGATAGGTAGGGAACATCTCGGGCAAAAGGGCCAGATGGCCGGCCATACTCACGGCAGTCCCAAGCCCCTCAAAGACGATAATCGAAACCAAAAACCATATTGCCAGTTCTGTTGCTTGGGTTTTGCCATCGAACGGCGCCAACCAAATCAACGCAAAAGCTACGGCATATGGGATTGCACCGAAGCGGATGTATGGCAGTCGACGGCCCCACTTTGTATTCGTACGATCGGAGATGTGCCCAATAATCGGATTGTTGATGGCATTCCAGATTGCATAAATGCTCATGATAAGCGCAGCCACAGCTGGTGATAGTTGCTTGACATCGGTGTAGTAGAACAACACGACCGCCCCAAATGCCTGATATGGAATAGAACCACCGAGATTTGCTATTGCATAGAGCCAACTCTCACGCCGGGTTGGTATTCGTAGCACAATATGTTCCTCTCTGTTAGTCGTGGACCGTGAAACTCGACCCAGAAATCACAAACCACGCACGGCGCCACGCATCTGCTTCGTGCGCGTCTGGCTCATGCCGAAAACGATCGTCGCGCTTGCGTATATATTCAGCAACATCAGCACGAACACGTTCCCATGCCGTCCGTTGCGCAGCGATAAAACCAACAGGCAGGACGGATTGCGACGCTAGGAGTCGCAGATGCGGTGCACAAATGCCATGTGATTGGGCCAGTGCCATCTGAAACTGCGCATCATCACACCAGGCCTGCACGCCAGCACAGACAGCCAGATTGTACCGTGACATCTCTGTGCAGACGGGACACTTTTTTGGACGATTGAAGCGTGGTTTGGGCCAACGTGGTGCACGTTCTAGCGCATCCAAATCGCGCAGTAGGTTCGTCATGACATCAAGTGCAGTCACTGCTGCAGCAAGCGCATCGCGTGCGTCACAGAGCATCGCGCCATGATGCACACACAACCCACGTGCGCTACGGATATCTGCACGGCGCAGTTCATCTCCCGCGCCTTCGGCACAGAATACCTGGACTGTGCGTATTTCTGCACCTCGCACGAGTCCACAGATTGGACATTCTGGGTTACCACACAGCGCACAGAAGTCCGCTAGAATACGGGTGTCGCGGCTTGTCATAGGTACCTGACCATAACTGAATGCGTTTATTGTACAGGAATTGCGAATGGCAACCATACCGTACGAACCAATTGCACACAGTTTGAATAGCTTCTATGGGAGCAGGACCTGGCGTCCAGGTCGAAAGGGTCTCGAAGAGCTCGTGTTGACCATTCTTTCGCAGAGTACGACCGATAAAAACAGCGGACGAGCATATCTGACACTGCGCCAAACATTCCCAATATGGCAAGAGCTCGCCGGCGCAAGCGTTGCAGAGGTCGAGCAGTGTATCCGCGTGGCTGGACTCGCCCACGACAAAGCTACACGGATCGTCACCGTTCTCAATCATCATGACGTTGTAAACAATGATTTTTCGATAGACTTTTTGGCAGGATTGTCACTCGATGATGCATGTGCGTGGTTGACGGCTTTCGACGGAGTCGGTCCCAAAACTGCTGGCTGCGTGCTTCTGTTTGCATATGGAATGCCTATTTTACCAGTGGACACGCACATTCAACGCGTTGCGCAACGACTTGGCTTGGTGACAGGCAAAAGCCCTGAACGAGCACACATAATCTTGAATCGGGTAATCCCCGCAACCGAGAAGTACGCCGCACACATGCATTTGATACAACTCGGCAGGCAAATCTGTCATGCAAGAAAGCCAAACTGTGCCGAGTGCCCTTTGCAGGACCTCTGTCCCAGTAAGAATGGGTAGGTTTTTATGTTTTTGCTGCATAGCAAGCTTCTGGGAACGTCGACTATCGTCACGATTGCCCTGCTCTTCGTCTCAATCTATTATTGGATTCGTTCATTGCCGGTCGGAAGTATGGCGCAGATACTCCACAGAATAGTGGGGCTACTTTTCGTGAGTGCTGCAGTTCTCGGTGGAGGTGGTTCAGAAGCACGCGATGTTGCGCCCCTCCACATCGTCTATGCGAGCTTATGGCTGTTGGTGTGGCTATTTTTATGGAAAGGGGTCAGCAGTTTCATTCCAGCCAAGGATCGGCCACGCTTCTGGGTAGTCACATCGATTATTTTGATTGTCCTTCTGCATAGAATCGACGTGACGGGACAGTGAGACTTGGTTGACATGCGCGGAAGTGTCATGGTACTGTACAGAACATAACAATGAATGAAGGAGCGCGCGATGTATTTAAGCAATTCGTCACAAATTGTCGCCTCCTGCCCGCATTCCTAAGCGACGCTTTTGAATGCCACCGCAGGTTTTTTCCTGCGGTCGTACGGTACCGCTCGCTTTCGCAGAGTGGTTTTTTTGTTTTCTACACACCAGAGGGAATACATCAACGCATGATTGGACGCATTTTACGTGCCATGAGCGGATTCTATTGGGTCGAAACCGCCGATGGCGTACTCGAGTGCCGCCTCCGCGGACGACTCAAGCGCATCGAACAACAGAGTGAAATTGCCGTCATCGGGGACCTCGTCGAGGTAGTTGTGGTTAGTCCTGGTCAAGGTGCCATCGAAGCAGTGCAGGAACGTACGACACGGTTATCGCGTGTGGCAGTGGGCTCACGTGGTCACAAAGAAGATTTGATTGTGGCAAATGTAGATCTTGTCATTGTTGTGGTGGCACTCGCCAATCCCGAATTCCACCCGCGTATGCTCGATCGCTACCTGCTTATCTGTGCGCACAATAACCTCGAAGCACGAATTGTCGCGAGCAAAGCAGATCTCGTGAGTGCCGATTACGCAGCCCATGCAATGGCACCGTATGCTCAAATTGGCTACGAAACGCAGACGATGAGCATACACAGTGGCGAAGGGCTGGATGTGATCAAGGCTTGGCTGCCCGGTCGCATCAGTGTGGTGACAGGTAAATCCGGTGTAGGGAAGTCATCGCTCCTCAACGCCATTAATCCTGCATTGGCGTTATCAGTTGGCGCTGTTTCGACGACCTTGAACAAAGGTCGGCATACCACGACGATGGCACAGTTGATTCCCCTGGGGAACGGCGGATATGTAGCTGATACTCCAGGTATCCGCGAGATAGCGTTATGGAACATCCCACATGACCAACTCGAGTACGGATTCCGGGAATTTGAACCATACCTCGGTGAATGCCGCTTCAGTGATTGCGTGCACAAAAACGAACCCGACTGTGCGATTCGCACAGCTGTAGCAACGGGAAGCATCTCGCAGGTACGCTACGAGAGCTATATCCGCCTCCTCGCAGGAGAAGAATGAAATGAACGACGTTTTCTCACCACGTCCTGTGGTAATTGACGGTGAACGCATCTACTTGAGCAACTTCGTACAGAGTGATGTGCCCACATTGACCAGCTGGTTCCAACAGCTCGAAGTGACCGCATATATTGGGATGCAAGGAGCATCTTTTCTTGTAGAACAAGAACAACAATGGTTTGAATCTTATGTCAAATCGAACGACAAAGAACAACATTTTGCAGTCATCGACAAGCATACTCACCGATTGATTGGGAATGTGAGTTTGATGGACATCCGTCAGGTGCATCAACGCGCCGAATTAGGCATCGTGATTGGCGAGCGAGAGTACTGGAGCAAAGGATACGGCCGTGAAGCGATTCGATTGCTTTGCCAGTATGGCTTTGCTTTTCGAAATCTCCATACCATCTATCTCTGGTATGTAAGCTACAACGAACGTGCGCGCAAAAGTTATGAGGCGGCAGGATTCCGCGAGACTGGACGTATTCCGGCAGCTCGCCTGTTCAATGGAAATCGCTACGACGATGTCGTAATGACAATCCAGGCAGATGCTTACCCCGAATCAGGTCTCCGTGGAAAATTCGGGCAACTGCCGCTGTAGGAAGGGGACCACACGATATGGAGGTATACGATCCACGGTACTGTGCGGACCTCGGTGATGGATATATAGTGAAGTGGGCAGATGAAGTCGAAGCACACTCGTATGGACACTTGTGTGACGTTGTGTTTCGTCGTAGCGCTGATGCACCGATTCGAAATCTGAATGCAATGCAGGTCATTGATTGGACAGACGCTCATCCCAACACATCGCACAGCGACATTGCAGTCGTCGTCGATGCGCATGATACTGTGGTCGCTGGGGCTGTTTTGTTACGTCAAACTATGGATTATGCCGGGAATCTACTCCAGGTCGGTCGGCCCGAGTTAGTCGTGTGTCATCCAGAATACCGAAATCGTGGGTTCATCCGGCATATTTTCACACTCTTGCATGCAAAAAGCCATGCACGTGGCGACGCGTTGCAAGCAATCACGGGAATTCCTTACTATTACCGACAATTCGGGTATGCATATGCAATCAATTATGATCAGCAGCGTGTGGTGCCATTTGCCAAAATTCTGAAGCATACGGACGGAACGCGCAGTATGCACTTGCATATTGCAGAAGCTGACACATACGCTGCGTTTATAGCCCTCTATGACGCAGATCGGTTATCGCGAGGATTGTTGTGTACTACCCCCATTGAACGAAGCTACTTTACGTATCTGCGGAAGCAGAGTCAAGCAGTAAGCACGTTTGACCCGTTTTTTCTCGTCGACGAAGAGGACCAATCTGTACTTGGCTATGTCTTGATCTATCGTGGCAATTATGATGCGAATGTCTGCGTGCTCGGTGCTGGTTTGCGGAAGGATGTGGGTTGGCATAGTATGTTGACTCCTCTCATCCATGCACTCGAACGACACCGTTTCAATATCCGCATAACAAATCCCGCAATAGATGCGTTGACGGGAGTGAGTTTTATCTTGGACACAGAACACCCCATCTACGAACAATTGTCCTATGGATTTATCTACACCGAAACACCGACGTATGCCTGGTATATCCGGGTGCCCGACTATCAACGGTTGTTTGACGCCATGAACCCCATCTTAGAAGCGCGCGTGGCCCACAGCAGTATGCAGGGGTATAGCGGTGAGTTGATTGTGAGCTGCTACGGACAAGGCTTCACGATGCAGTGGCACAATGGTCGACTGCTGTCTACACGGAACACACGACCACCGATGATGGGCGAAGGGGCACACGCGTGTATGCCAAATGACACGATGCTCATGATGGTTTTCGGACGCAAATCATTGTCACAGATACAAGAATGGCATCACGAAGCCTGGGCAAACCATCCAGCCGCGCAGCTTTTGGGGATTTTATTCCCCACACAGCCATCGTGGTTCCTCTGGCTGAATTGAGGTATAGCGCTTGAAACAGACACAAACAAAAGAAGAATATCTTGCAGACGGAGCAATCCTCCGCTGGGCAACGCACACCGATGCAGCGGGATATGCGTCATTGGCAGCACATGCATTTCTCATTGGTGCGGAACAACACTCCAATCCAAATGTGACGCATTATGCGCACGATTTAACCTCTGACCGCCACCCGTTGTGCCACAGCAGCGATGTGGCAGTAGTGTGTCTTGATGATTCGATTGTCGCTGCTGCAGCAGTGCTGCAGCAGCCGTTTGTCTATGGAGGAATCAATATTCCGGTGGGCAGACCTGAGCTCGTTTGCAGTCACCAGAACGTTCGACAACGCGGATATGTGCGATCAATTATGCGCAAGCTCCATGACGCAAGTGAAGCACGCGGTGATGTAATGCAAGTTATCACCGGTATTCCATACTACTATCATCAATTCGGCTATACATGGGCTATTGACTACAACGGTTTTTGCCGTGTCGAAGCGAGCGACTTCCCCCCAATAACCAACATGATGCCGCGCGTGACGATACGGCCATTTGAACGGAGTGAATACGGACTATTCAATACGCTCTACACCAATGATATAGCCGCCCGAGCACTCGTCATTTCGACACCGTATCCCGAAGAATTATTTCACCACAGCCTTGGCGTGAGCGTATCGACCGAGGGATTTCGTGCCTATGGGATCTATACCGAAGATGAAACGTGTATCGGGTTTTGTCTGCTCACTGTCCGCATTTGGGACGGAACGCTGTCGGTCATGGCACTGAGCTACGAAGAACCTGCGAGTCACTACACGCACAGCGTCCCAGTGCTTCATGCAATCCATGCAATCGCGCAGACACTTCCCAAACCTGTGGGGATACAGGAAGACTACCACGCTGTCGATATGCTGCTCGATGGGAATCATCCGATAGCGCGCGTGTTTGCCGCCCTCAACGTCACGCATACCATCATCAAGCCATACACCTGGTATGTACGGATTCCCGATATGCCAAAATGGATCCTTCATGTGCGTCACGTATTGGAGGAACGGATCGCGGCGAGTCCGCTTCGTGGGTATACTGGAAGTGTGCAGATTACGTTCTATCGCAATGGCATTGCGATGGAATGGCAGGACGGGAAGTTGATTCATGTCACGCCTAGAACACCTGCACCGTACGGCGATTTGCCGCACGCTGGGTACCCCTATAACGCATTTTGTCAACAGGTGTGTGGGTGGCGTTCCTTGGCGGAACTCCGTGCATGGTATCCAGATATATGGGCGACGGCTACAACTGCTGTTTTTCTCGACATCCTCTTCCCAAAAAGTACTTCGCAACTCCTCTGGATGAATTGACAAGGAATTTTATGCACCGTGCAGACGAACACTATCAAGAGACATTGGCAGACGGATTCGTCTTGCGCTGGGGGACGTCTGCAGACTTTGACTCCTTAAAGGAGCTCTATGGTACGGTATTTGGCGATGAGCTCGATACCGGAATAAATCATCATTTGGTCGCATACGTCATTGGATTGTTGAGCGGCAGGCATCCGCATTGTTCTCCAGATGACTTCGCCATCGTCACCGACGCAGCGGGTCGCGTGGTAGCCGCTACGATTCTGATGCGGATGAATATGGAGTATGCAGGCGTGTTTCTCCTCGGTGGGCGGCCCGAAATTGTCGCCTCGTACCCCGAGGTACGTAACCGCGGCTTTATCCGTAAAATCTTCGGGCTTATCCATGCGCGTAGTGCCGCACGTGGAGACGTTTTCCAAGGAATAACAGGCATCCCATACTATTACAAGCTGTTTGGGTATGATTATGCAGTCACGTTGGGAGGAGCGTTGAGTTTGCCGCTGAGTGCAATACCAACCGGGACAGGTGAGCCTGATCCGTATGCACTCCGAAGGGCAACGACCGACGATATACTGCAGCTGCAAATGCTGTATGAACGTGAACGCTCGCGGATGCATGAACGATTACCGATGCTCGTGACTTCACGTATCGATGCTGCCTATTGGCGCTGGGCAATCGGCGAAACAGGCTCGCACGAGCCATGGCGGCCCTACATGATTATCGATGCACAGGGTGATGTGGTAGGCTCGGTAGGGGTCAATCGGGTACGCCACGGCGAAGAAGCAATTGTTTCGTTCTGCGCCACCGAGCCGCACATTCGCCTGGCAGAAGTCTATCCATCGCTCTTACGTGCGGTCATTGCATTGACTGCTGAAATTCCCGTCTGGGACAGTCGAAGCAAACCATGTAGTGGAGTACGGCTCGTTCTCGGGGTTGATCATCCACTCTACCAACTCCTCCAACCGCTTCATCATCTGAGCCATACTGCATACGGTTGGTATATCCGTGTTCCAGATTTGGCACGGCTCATCGGCCAAATAGTGACGGTGTTGGAAAAAAGACTGGCCCAGAGTATGCATGCGGGGTATAGTGGCGCACTCCTCCTTGATTTTTATCGAGATGGTCTCGAGATAACCATTACGAACGGCAAAATACAGGCAAAACAGTGGGCCGGATCGCCTGGAGCACATGCTGCGTACCCGCCTCAGGTTTTTCTGCAACAGCTCTTTGGCATTCATTCCCTGCCGGAACTCATAGCCGCCCACATGGATGTGCGAGCCAATCCCACTTCTGCGCAGTTGCTCCAGATTCTTTTTCCCAAGCAGTCTTCGTGGTTGCTCCCGATGGACTGATGCATCAGCCTAACCAAATATCCTGTGCCTGATTGCTCTTTGGGGTGGCACGTCCATACAAAGACAAAACGATTGCAAACACCCCGACCCGTCCCCAGAGCATTGCAATACTCAAAATGGTGAGACTGGCGGGGTGCAACGTTGCGTACGAGACTACTTCCACATTGCTCGTAGCGTACGCTGCAGTTGCCATCATCACTGCTTGGGCAGGGTTAACGCGATCAATCAATACCAAACCGAGCGTACACAACAGGACGACACTGATACCTAACGCCAGAATAAAGAGGGCACGTTGCACCACTACGGCTGAGACACGTTGCCCCATCAACATCACCGTCTGGTCACCACGCACCGACCGGACCACCCCTGCGACAAACACGGCAAAGGTTGTAGGAGTGATCCCCCCACCCATTGCACCGGGAGCACACCCCAGAAACATCCCGACCAACAGTACAGCTCGGGTCAGTACGGACAGTGTCATGATGTCGGTTGTCGCAAAATATCCACTGGTTCGCCATGTGAGTGCTTCGTTGAATGCAATAAACCCTTTTTCGAACGCAGTCATTCCCGTGTGTGCAATGTGCCAGAGCGGGTCGAGTGCAATCAGCACCGCACCAGACAAAAGGAGCACGATTGTTACTACAATATTGATTGATGTCTGCGGCATCCGACGGTTTCGCGTCACGATGTCTACCAGGACGGGTAAGCCGAGTGACCCGATCAGCATGGTGATGGCTAAAACTGCAGTGGACGGAATGTCAAAACCAGTCGATGCAGTGCCCATGGGTGATACAAACCCAACATTGGCAAATGCGCTACTCGCTCGCCAAAACGCAATTCCCCACCGCTGCCACGGCTCGTCACTGAGTGTACGCTCGCTGAGAGCAAGCAGGAGCGTGACCCAGAGCTCAATAGCCAACGCACCAGCTAACAAGCGCCACCCCGAAAGAATGCGCAATCGAAAAACACGTACACCGAACTGCTGCAAAATCGTCAGACAGATGCTCATAAATCCTATGCCGCCGATATGGAAAAGCACGGCAAGAAGAACATAGCCCGCAGGAGTACAAATCTGTGTTATGTCAAACGATGAAGAGCCGGTTGCGGTCATCGCCGATACAGCGATGAGCCACGCATCAACAAATCTGATGGGCGCGCTCGTCAGCCCCAGTGGCAACCAAAATGCAAGAGCACCGAAACAGACTATTACGAGAAACGAGCCACACACCAGTGTGGCTCGTTGTCGCAAGAACTGTTGGAGCGTCGGGAGCGCAAGCCGAGTCAAGACACCATCAGAAAATCTTGCAAGCGACCGACGCATTGGCTTCACCTATGGACGCTGTTCGATGGGGACATATTTGACATCATTTGGCCCGATGTATTCGGACTCCGGACGGTAGATACGATTATCGCTGTACTGTTCGTATACATGTGCAGTCCAGCCCGAGACGCGGCTGATAGCAAATATCGGCGTGAACAAGTCCATTGGAATTCCCAAAGAGTAGTACACCGACGCAGAATAGAAGTCGACATTCACGGGCAAATGTTTGGAATCCTGTACGGTCTTGCGAATGATTTCCGAAATTTCGTACCATTTTTTGGGTCCGATGTTTTCGGCATGTTCACGAGACAAGCGCTGTAACCAGGCAGCACGAGGGTCATCAGCCTTGTATACGCGGTGACCAAAGCCCATAATTTTCTTCTTGGCGTTAATCAAGCCTTTGACATATTGCTCCGCACGTTCCGGATTGCCTATTTCGAGCAACATCCGCATCACTTGTTCGTTCGCACCACCATGTAATGGTCCTTTGAGTGTCCCAATTGCCGACACGATTGCTGAATGGAGGTCAGACATTGATGATGCGGTCACACGGGCAGCGAATGTCGATGCATTCAAGCCATGATCAGCATGCAAAATTAAACAAGTGTCTAATACTTTCGCTGAATGTGGATCAGGTACTTTGCCAGTCATCATGTACAAGAAGTTCGCTGCGTGCGACAAATCATTGCGTGGCAAAATGGGCCACTGATTGTTGCGGATACGTTCCCAGGCAGCAATCACGGTCGGCATCGATGCGGTGAGGCGAACAGACTTGTGCACATTCGCTTCGAGCGAATTGTCCAAATCGTCAGGGTCATATGGTGACAATGCAGAAATTGCCGTCCGCAGAACTTCCATCGGCGGCGTTTTTTTGGGCATTGACATCATCAATGACAAAACTTCATAGGGAATTTGTCGATTATTTATAAAGTTTTGTGTATAGGTTTGGAGCTGCTCTTTGTTTGGGAGTGAGCCATACCAAAGGAGTGATGCTGTCTCTTCGAAAGTCGAGTGTGCTGCGAGCTCGTCGATGTCGATGCCACGATAAAACAGGCGACCATTAATTCCATCGATTTGGCTAATCGCAGTAGATGCCGCAATCACTCCCTCGAGACCGTTATTCATCAGAACACTCCTTTGTACTCGTATGCAGGTAACCATATGGGAAGGAAATACATCGATCAATCTCACATCACCCAGCGGGAATAGCACGTTCCCTACCGCTACGTACTTACACTGCCCTCGTACATTTCGCACGTTCGCCCGCAATTATACTCTATTCCCCACAAGTCTGTCGGGACTAGATATTTGGCCGCAGTGACTGCATGTATTCGACAAGTTTGGTCGTGCGCTCACCCGCTGGGGTTTTGTCGATGATATTGATGAGTGCACTCGCAACAATTGCCCCATCGGCACACTGTGCTACTGTACGGACATGATTCGGGGTGCTAATGCCAAAACCAACGACAAGCGGTAAATCAGTGAAACTCCGCGCACGCTGAATGAAGCCAGCGAGACCATCCCACAATTCGCTGCGTGCCCCAGTGACTCCGGTCAAAGACACGCAATAGACAAAGCCCGAAGCAACTGAGACGATTTGCTTGATGCGGGCATCCGGTGTCGTCGGTGCAAGGAACATAATGAAGTCAATTCCCTGCAGTTTGAGTACCTGTTGGAACGGGCCGGCTTCTTCTGGTGGTAAATCAGGGACAATGACCCCACTCACTCCTGCAGCTGCCGCATCCTGTGCAAATCGTGCTAATCCATACTGCAGAAATGGGTTGTAATACCCCATCATGACGAGAGGAACGTGCACACCTTGCTTCCGCAAGGTAGCCACCGATGCAATCGCAAAGCCGACGTTTACACCGTTTTGCAGGGCAACTTCGGATGCACGTTGAATCGTAGCCCCGTCAGCCAGAGGGTCTGAAAAAGGAACCCCTATTTCGAATAAATCGGCACCAGCATCTTGCAGGGCAAGGGCGTATTCCTCGAGAGAATGCAATTCTGGATAGCCGACCATCAGGTATGGCATGAGTGCACCACGCTGTTCACTCTTGAGACGTGCAAATGTCTGCTGAATCGTCCTCACAGGCTACCTCTTCAGTCTTGCTAGAGCGAAACAGCCCGAGCGAGCAGTGCCCGCGCGTTCCAGAAATATTCTATTCCGGATCCGACCGTCCATACCAGTGCCAGAACCGTCGGTACCATCCACCATTCAGACAACCACACAAACCACCATGGCGATGCAGGAATACCCGGAAGTGCGGTGTAGACCAAAATCCAAATAATAGCCATGACGGTGAATGTGAGCTTCTGCTTCCCCCAAGACCTGGCTGGAATCACAACGCCCTGTGATGCTGCATAGGAACGAAGCCCTGACACCGCAAATTCACGAGCGATGATAGTCAATGCATACCACGAGGGCAGGAGTGACGTCTCGACCATTGGAATCAAGGCACCAGCGACGAATATCTTGTCTGAAATCGTATCGAGAAAAATCCCCAACGGCGACACAACACCGAGTCGGCGTGCTAAGTTCCCATCGACGATATCACTCATCGCCATAGCAAATAGCAACACCGCAGCATACAGCAGCGACCAGCCATCACGCTGCAAAATCCAGTAGACCATGATGGGGGTTGCTAAAACCCGGAAAAGGCCGAGGAGATTAGGGATTTGGCGCATGCATACCTTTCCTTCATCAGTCGATTATCTGATTATAGCACTCTGATTAATGACGCGAATGGTCGATATGATTAATCGGTCTGAGCCTAGGACTCCTCCATCTTTGGAAACAACCGGCAGTCGCTTACCGGAATCATCATATACCCCTATCAACAGGGCATAATTACCGGCTTTGATGTCTGCTGGGATTACGATTGAACGTTCATCGTGCAACGGATCATCAATCACCCACGTTTTTGTCAGCCCGGCATCTCCGTAGCCCATCAGTGGGGGGCCATCGTTTTGGGCATATGGAGGTTCGTTGCAGCGCTGGCACAGGTGAACAAACATCCGGTAATTCTGTGTTGGCGGTTTTACCGCTTGCCAATAAAACTCGATTGGAACCGTTCCGTTGGGGAGATAGAACGTACCTAACGGCTTTATCGTTATCCCCCGGAGTTTGAGCTCTCCACCAAATTCTGCTTCGATGACCTTTTCGGGCTGTGGCGGATCTGCACTCCCCACTATGCTGGGAAAGCTCTGGCATAGCAGTGCAACACCGTAGCGGTCCATCCCTCCACACGGCCATGTTTTTTGTGGAAACTGGAAGTACAGCCCTACCCACCCATAGGGGCTGGACGAATCAATCGGCGGGTCAATTTGTGCCGCGTGGTCAGCAGCGATGATGAGCAATGCACGATGTTTGCCTGCAGAAGCGGCTTTGAATTGCATATCGAATGAACGCCGCTGGTATTCACGTTGGGCAGTGACGTCGGTCGATGAACCGCGATATCCCTCACTGAAAACCGTAAAGAGAACGGGACGAGGTAACGGGTCCGGCGTTACACGGCGGTAATAACGGTACAGGGGCATCGCATATGGAGGGTGGAGTACCACGAGGTCGTTTGGCGTCACACGGTTGGCGAGTTCTCGCATAATAATTCGCCACTCTTCTTTGACTGGCGCTCCCGAGAAAATACCGCGTGCAGGCTCGAAGAGACTCACCAGATTGACCAAGAGTGCAATCAACAAAACCATTCGCCCGGTGCGCAAAAGACTGAAGTGCCTCTTCCCGATAGTTACATTGTGGACGGTCCAACTCGCTCCGTGAATCATCAAGATGAACCACGCTGGTGCCGAAAAAAGGGCATAGCGGGCATCGAATGCTGCCGTAGTTCCATAACTCAGCACCACAACGAATACCGGAGTAAATGCCAACAAGAGCAATTGGAGTGACGCTGCATTCCCGCTGCGAAATTGACGATATGCTTGCAAAATGCCGAGCAGCAGCAACAGCAAGAACGGACACACCCAGAGCCAAACCGGCACAGAAAGCATCTGATCATTCCATCGTCTATCTGCCAAAAATCGTGCAACCAAATCGAGCAGTGATTGCAAGGGAAACACTACCTGTGCACCTGCTGCTGCTTTCGCACGGATTGAAACAGCTATTCCAATGACTGACAAGAGACCTGCACTGAATGCTGCTACCGCAAATGCACGACGTCGCAGGCCCGTGTGTTGCAATGCGGGGGCAATGAGGAGTACAGCAATCATCATGAACCCGAGACGATGGACGAAGGGCAACAGAAACAACAACAGCCACCAGCGCTTTTGACGCCATGTAGACATCGTTAATCCGACTGCGACACACAACAACATGCTATACACTTTTGCGTCCTGTGCATGCCAAAGCAGCATAGGTGCTGTTGACAGCAAGACTAAGAGAAACCCCCGTTGCGGCTGACGTGGGATTGCGAGAGTCAAGAGAGCAACAGCTAGAGCGCCGAAGATTGCAGAAGGAAAACGTAACCAGTATTCTGTGTCGCCAACGACATCTACCCAGCCCTTGAGAAAGAGGTGGTAGGCTGGGTATGCGGCATCAGTGCTAAACAATTCTTGTGCCAGGACGTAATAAGATTTACCCATTATTTCGGCCCAGGTTGCGCCCTCGTCGAGCCATAGACTCTGCGCATCGAGACGCCACAGTCGAGAGATACTGGCAAAAGCAAATGCAAACAGAAACCATCGTATATGTGCAGGCGAACGACTCCATATGACCTCTGCACCACTTCGACTGTCTTCAAAGTAACTCTGCAATGCAGGCAGCAGTCGTGTCTGAATCACGCTTTTGAGGTTTCCGTAGACACGTTCAAGCCAGAGTACAAATACAACATCGTTCATCGTGTCCGTACCTTTGCATAGATGCCTACGAGTGTCTGAGCCATCGCAGGCCACGTTAGCCCATTGAGTACACGCTCGCGTGCAGCCGAACCCAACCTACTGCGCAATGCCGGAGTGTCGAAGAGGCGAATACAGGCATCGCTGAGTGCGACGCTATCCCCGGGCGGAATGAGCAGCGCGTCGACACCGTCGCTCAATATATCTGGAATACCCGCTATTGCACTGGCAACAATGGCACACCCTGCCGACATTCCCTCGAGCAATGAATTTGGCAATCCGTCGACATTCCCAGACGAGTCATGAACGGATGGAACACAGTAGATGTCCGCGCTTGCAATCAGACGAGCGACATCAGTACGTGATACTTGGCCGGGCATACTGAGTGCATCAGCCACTCCGTTTTCGGCTGCGCATTGTGCAAACTCTGCGAGTAAATCCCCATAGCCGGCCAACACAAGACGTACATCAGGGTACTTCTGGCGAATCGCAGAAAGTGCCTCAATCAGCACCCCAAAGCCTTTTTTGTATACAAAACGGCCGACTGCGACAATGAGTGGCGCAGACTGCGGGATGCCATAGCGGAGGAAGACCCATTCTCGGTCAGCGAGCGCCGGTGAAAACGCATCGACAGTTACGCCATAAGGGAGGACGCTAGTCGTGGTTGGGGATGCGCCGAGTGCAATCGCACGCTGCTGCAAATCGCCGCTGCAGGCGGTTGCCGCAGCAGCCTTGCCAAAAATCCATTTGGCAATTGCACCAAATAGGCGATTGCGCTCTGCCATCGCAACATCAGAACCATGCATGCTTACGACCAATGGGATACCAAACAACCCTGCAGCAAGTAATGCAGGCAGCCCATTTGGAAGCACCCAGTGAGCATGTATGATATCGGGCCGTATGCGCAAAATCTGTCGTACCAATGCAAGAAAAGAAGCAACAACGCCGAACGGCAATGCAAGGAGTGTTGTTCGACGAAGACCTACATCAGCATGTAACGATTCCGCATACCCCCACACTTCGAGGGAAGGATGGGGCGCATATTTGTACACAATAAGTTCCACGCCGCGTTCAATTGTCGGGTGTTGAAAATCTCTGTGTGCCGGCAAAATGAGTCTGACGTCCTGATCGTACGCGGCAACTCCTGCGGCTATCTCGGCGATAAATGGTGCTGTTGCGTCACCTGCATATTTTGGATACGACGTAGCAATCATCAATATACGCACAAATACCTCACCAAATCGGAGTAACACCCTGATAATCAGGGGGAAATTCGTAGACTTCGCTGACCATCGTAAACTGACGGCCATGATCGTTGACCGGGTATGCCTTTGTGCGATAACGCAACGCAAAGCCACTCTGAGGTGCTGCAATCATCGTGGCCAGCACCGCTCGGGTAGCAGCGTTTGGCCGTTGGAGGGAGTCAAGGACGAGATACCGGACTTGGTAGTGTTTTGCAAGCCGCAGTATTGTCGTCGCGTCAGCATCCGCTGGTATCATCAGTGCAGGACGGTCGCTGTACCACTGTAACTGCCAAGGAACGCGCGTCATCATGACCGCATCGGGAGCAGTCTCTGCCCGTAAAAATGCATAGAGATTGCGGTCTGCCTGTACGAGTGCCTCATCACGCACTGATGCTTTCCTGATGCTGTTCAACGGCGGGGTCACCGCATACACAACGAGCCCGCACAGTAAAACGGCGTGCACCAACCCACGGGGCGAATAGTGTCCAATGCCGTCTGCTGCGGACTGTATCCCATGTGCTGCCGCCATAGCGAGCCATGGCAGTAACAGAACCCAATATCGTGGTTCGTTCGCATGCCAATATGTCATCAGAAAGACTGTGTACGGAATCATGCAGAATCCAATCATACGCCAAAGCGGAGCATGATGCCGGCCAGCAGATATCAGCACTCCTATGAGTGCACACCAGAGCGCGAACCCACCGAGGAGACCTGTTGCCCCAGATGCTGCACCAAACTCATTTATCGGTGATGGGAATGCAGTAAAGCTCGGGAGGAGATAATCCTGGATGACGTTCCATTGAATCCAAATTTTCTGCAGGATTGCATCAAACCCCCATCGCAGTATCCAACTTCGTTCGGGGAGATCACCGCTCCCAATCCCTCCGTCAGCTGCGTAGACACGATAAATTGCATCCCAATGCGTATACTCCAGAATCCAGGCATCAAACGATTCTGTCGTCTGAATGGCTTTTCCGTAGAGGACGAGATTTCTGATGAGATACGGAGCCAAGATGAGCAGCGCGATAGCTGCCCAAATACTCATGCTACGAATCCGTGACCAGAAAATCGACCACTGAACACGCGGACGTAACATCGGCCAAATCCACGTTATGAGCAGCCATATGCCCATTCCGAGTGCAATCATCGCAGCACTTCCTGGTTTTTGGAGCAACATGAGTCCGGTCCATCCACCGGTCGTCATTGCTTTGACAGGTGTACTGCGTAACCAACCGTTCGCCCAATAACTCTGCCCGTCTTGGGGGAGCATCCAGACACCTTGGAAGGCCGCAGTGGCAAACACAACAAACGCGATATCAGTTGTCGCAAAATTCATTTGCCGGTACATGAATACATTCAGGGTCAACAGCGCAACACTCATCAGTGCGACATGTGAGCCCCACAGCCGCCGCGCAAATCGGTCGACCAGCCACACCAACATGCCCCAAAAAACAATATTCGGTATACGTGCTGCAGTATCGGTGACACCAAAGAGGATGAATGAAATCGCAATCCATACCGGCTGGAGGATGGGCCACGTTTCTTGCGGGTGCGTGACAGAAGCATATATGCGGTAGAACTGCGTCACATAATCGACCACAAAGCCGCGTCCGCGCACTACGTTACGCGCCACAACGACATTGTCTGCATAGTCGGCGTGACCAATAAATGATGCCTGCTGAATCCACCACAGTATCCAGCCAGCCAAAAACGCATAGACACCAATGCGCAGGTAGAGTGCGAATCGGTCACGATACCGGTCTATGTTGCGCAGGAACGTGCCAGATACAGCGCGCTCTATCAACCAGGCAACCGCCAAACATATGAGCCATAGCTGGCCAGCACGTGTACCGGTTCCTACTGCAGCGGTTGCAATACACCCAAAGAGAACGAGTGCACCGGCGAATATTGGGAGTTTTTGGCGGCGCATACGCCGCCATATTCCACCCAGTGTGGGTATGATTCGAGGAAAAAAGAAACAACTCGAAATAATCAGCGCAAACATGAGCATTCCCTGCGTCACGCTGACGACCCACACCCCCAGTGATGACATCACGAAACCGCACAGTGTAGCGGCGAGTGTCACCGTACCGAAGCGTACCCAATTCGTTCGGACTGACCGGACGAGGAACGCACAACAAACTCCTAAGACGCACATATAGAAGGCAAAGACACGCCAAAAAGGAAACACGACGAACCCGTTGTGCGCAGGATTGAGCGTCACTGCAGCGACACGTACGCCTTTTTGGCGAGGGTCAATGAATCCAACAGTGTTCGTCAACACGACCGACGTCGTCAATCTCAGCGTATGGGTGTCTGTCGCCGCGAGAGAGATTACGGGAAGTTCATATGTCCTAAACCGATTGGTGGGGGTAATAGAACCAATCATGACATCATCGATCGATAGAGTCACCTGCGGCTGAGAGTGCGTTGGCCAACCAGCTACCTCAACAGAAATCGAACCGATACCTCCAACAGGCAAAACAACTTCTGAGTCCTGCTGTGTCCAACGTGACCGCCCGGTCGATGCCCCAGGAGAGAGCTCATCTGCAAACCAGCTTCCGTCTGTCATACCACCGGTGCCTGTTGTTCGTTGGAGCAGCAACCGATCCCCGACACTTCCGATACCAAGGAATATCGACTTTGGCGAAGTGGATGTGAGGAACGCTCCGATGGCGCTGAGGAGAATCACGGACATGCACAAAAGCGCATCCCGATGGATGCGCATGAGAAGAGTCAATCCTGCATGGATGGATAGTGAGTAGCGTTGAGCGCGAGATTCCGTCACATCGGGCCCTTCACTGGTGCCAATTCCCTGCACATTATACACCAGTGTAGTAGACGCCGTCATCCATGGTTGGACGACGGCGTCAGGGTGTTACTTGGACTCGACGAGTGCGCGACGAAGAACTTTACCGACCGCCGTCTTGGGGAGCTCTTGACGGAACTCAAAACGCCGCGGAACTTTGAAGTCAGCAAGATATTGTTTGCAGAAAATCTTCAACGCTTCGATATCGATCGGCGCACCATCGTGGGTGACGATGAATGCATTGACCGTGTCGTCACCACGTTCTGCATTGGGGATACCAACAACCGCAGCCTCTCGAATCTGCGGATGCATATACAGCACTTCTTCGACATCGCGAGGCAAAACTTTCAACCCACCGACATTAATCATGTCTTTGAGTCGGTCTACGATATAGAAGTAACCATCGCTATCTGTTCGGGCAATATCGCCGGTGCGGAGCCAACCGTCTGGAGTAATGGTTTGTGCCGTCTCCTCTGGTTTATTCCAATACCCCTTCATCACCTGCGGTCCCGAAACCCACAACTCACCAGTTGCATCGGATCCTATCGGAATCGGTTCGCCCGTCTCGAGATCAACAATTTGTGCATTGGTGTTTGGCAGCGGAATACCGACAGAGCCTTTTTTCGAGACACCCATCAACGGATTAGCATGCGATACCGGTGAAAGCTCGGTCATGCCAAAGCCCTCGATGAGCCGTCCCCCGGTCAAATCATTGAATCGCGTCTGAATTTCCACAGGCATAGGAGCTGATCCACTAAGACATGCCTTGATGGACCGCAAATCATATTTGTCGATATTAGGGTGATTGACAATCCCGATATACATGGCCGGCACCCCGGGGTATACCGTCGATCGTTCCTTCTGCATGATGTTCATGACGTTATCTATTGGCCGTGGATTAGGAATGATTTGGAGTTCACTGCCGATGCTAATTCCATAGACCAATGCAACGACGAGTCCGTACACATGAAAAAACGGTATCGCGCACATGAACTTCTCGACACCCGGATCCGCTGTCGTGAACCAAGCCCCGATTTGCGCTGCGTTGACATTCAGATTTCGGTGCGTCAGCATTGCAGCCTTGGGTGTACCAGTCGTGCCACCGGTATACTGCAAAACCGCGATATCATCGAGTTCAACATGTACCGCTGGCGCAACAGACGGATATTTTTCGATCAGACGCTGGAAGAAGAAGATGTCGTGTTCTGGTTGGATCGTGACCCACGATGGGTCGCGTTGCTGCTTCGCCTTGACGAGTTGCTTGGACGGAAAAGGAAGCAGATCGTACATATACGCAACAATCACGCGTTTGACTGCAGTGTCCGCCTGTATTTCACGTAGGCGCGGGTAAAACAAATTGAGGATGATAATCGTTTCAGCGCCCGAATCAACGAGTTGATGCTTGAGTTCGCGTGCAGTGTACGTCGGATTGTTGTTGACAATGATTGCGCCGATACGCATTGCCGCAAAAAATGAAATCACATAATGCAGTGTGTTGGGCAACATCAATGCGATTCGATCGCCCTTGCGTACGCCCAATTGGTAGAGCGCATTTGCGAAGTGTTCGACATGATTCAACAACTCAGTGTAGTTGAGTCCCCCACCGATGGTCACACGCCCACCGGCGAGATAACTCAGAATGAGTCGGGCTGCAGGGTTCTTGGGGAATGCCTTGGTAGACGCAACAAGCAATTCAAAAAGATTGTGGTTTGAGAACGACAACATCGGTGGAACGACGGGCTCATACGAGCTCAGCCATGGTTTTTCCATTAACATCTCCTTTGATGATTCGAAACACTACCTGCTATTCGACATCTTCTCTGAGCCATCCACGCTCCCGTGCGAGGAACTTAATGGTTGCATCATCCGGCGGATACAAGCCTGCTTCTTGGTATGCATATGCTAACAACGCAGCACCTGTGACAATACCAATGAAGAGCCCAGCCAAAAAAACTGTAACGCGGATGACAGAGCGCATTGTTCCTCCATCATGACATCACCGTGTCGTATTCACGGAGTTTCATGTCTATGATGTATTTAGAATACACGTTTGTACTCCTCTGAGCAAACAGCAGTGATGCTATGACTCAGCATGCCGGCCGTTCACGCGGGACATCAAACGTGTTCGCACCGATGCGCGAGGGGCTTCTCCTTCTGAGCGGAGAAGCCATTCACGTAACGCATGCACCTCATTCCGGCAAACAACGCAGTTTTGCAGGTGTTGTTCAACGACACGGTGTTTGTCTGCCGCGAGCGCTCCCAGAATGTACCCAGGCAAGGACACGGATGGATGATCGATGACCATGATGCTCATGTGTCTAGACGCTGGCGTCAAGGCCGAGTGTCTGTGCAGCGGAAGATGATAGTGGCGTCGTGTCGGCCTTGAGTAGGGTACTCTTATATAGTACGCAGCATTTGTCCAATTCGATGTATGAGGATCGTTTATTTCTGCAGAAAATTTTGAATTAATGGAGTTTGAACGGCAGATTCCAACAAAAATGCATCATGCCCAGCGAACGAATGCAACTCATGGAATTCTACAGAATGATTGTTTTGCTGTAATGCATGCACAATAGCAAGTGATTCACTCGTCGGGTACAACGTGTCACTATCGAATGACACTACCAGGGATTGCCCTTCCCAGCATTGCAAGGCTTGCACGAGCGACTGCCCAGCAGCAGCCACATCCCAGTAGTCCATTGCTTTTGTGATGTACAGATAACTATTTGCATCAAAGCGATGGTTAAATTTTTCGGCTTGGTAATTCAGATACGATTCGATGCCGAATTCGTCTGAAAGCATGTACTGCGGTGTCGTCGCGTTCTTGTAACGCTGCGGGAATCGTCTCGACAACGATTCAGCACTCAGATACGTCATATGCCCAATCATTCTCGCGATTGCCAATCCGTGTGCAGGTGGTGCATCAGAGGGATAAAATCCCTCACACCAGAATGGGTCGCGCATCACCGCTTGTCGGCCTATTGCATTCCATGCAATTGCCTGGGGCGTATGCGATGCACTCGTTGCAAGCAAAATTGATTTCTTCACACGTCGCGAGTGGTTGGCCATCCATGCGAGGGCTTGAAATCCCCCCATAGACCCACCAGCCACCGCAACGAGAACGTCAATGCCCAATGCATCCAGCAAATGTGTCTGTGCGGAGACCATGTCTTGGATGGTCACCACGGGGAAATCTGACTGCCACTGCGTACCGGTCGCAGGATTGATACTTACAGGTCCCGAACTCCCTTTACAACCACCAATGACATTGCTGCAAATCACAAAATACTGGTTCGTGTCGAAGGCTTTCCCCGGTCCAACCATGTCGTCCCACCAGCCGGGATGCTTTTCCGTAGGGGAGTGCCGGCCAGCTGCATGAGCATCACCGGACAACGCATGCAACAGTAGCAATGCGTTGTCGCGGCGTGGATTCAGGACTCCGTATGTCTCGTACGCAATGACCAACTCCGGTAGAACGGTACCAGATTGCAACACCAACGGACGGGTGCTGTGGAAATACTGCGTCGAGACAATGCCGATTTCTGAAGTGCCAATGCTCATGAATCCTATCCTGTCCCTTCAATGAATCCTGTCGTTAACCGATTGCTGCGAGTGCCTGGTCGATGTCTGCGAGGATATCGCTGATAGTCTCGAGCCCGATGGACAAACGAATGAAGTCTTCGGTCACACCAGTCAGGGTTAACTCGTCTGTGGTCAATTGGCTATGCGTGGTCGATGCGGGATGAATCGCCAGACTCCGTGCATCACCGATGTTTGCAACATGCGAAAAGAGCTTCAGGTTATTGATGAAGGCAGTCCCAGCAGTCCGCCCACCTTCGACCCCAAATCCTAAAATACCGCTTTGGCCTTTGGGCATGTACTTCTGCGCGAGGGCGTAGCTTGGGTGGTCTGCTAAGCCGGGGTACCGCACCCACGATACCTTTGGATGGTTTTTGAGATGTGTTGCAACCGCCAATGCGTTACTACTGTGTCGCTCCATCCGCAAACCGAGCGTCTCGATACCTTGAAGCAGCAGGAATGCATTGAACGGACTCAAACACGCGCCCATGTCACGCAGACCTTGCACGCGAGCCTTGAGAATGTATGCTGGCGCACCGAGGGTGTGATAGACAAGCCCGTGATAGGATGCATCGGGCTGTGTCATTTCGGGGAATCGCGGCGAGTTCCAATTGAATTTGCCGCTATCAACAATCACACCGCCGATAGAAGTGCCATGGCCACCCATATATTTGGTCACCGAATGGACAATCAGGTCTGCACCCCATTCGAATGGTCGGCACAAGAAGGGTGTTGCGGTCGTCGCATCAACCATTACCGGCACACCATATTCGTGTGCTATGGCAGCGATTTTTTCGAGATCGACGATGTCGAGACGTGGATTTCCAACCATCTCGAGATAGATCAACTTGGTGCGGTCATTGATTGCCGCTCGGAATCCTTCGTGATTGCGCGCATCAACAAAGGTCGTATTGATGCCCATTTTGGGGAGCGTGTGACGAAAGAGATTATACGTACCACCATACAAATCGCCTGAAGAAATGATATTATCGCCAGCGCTGGCGATATTGAGTACACCCAATGTCTGCGCTGCCTGGCCTGATGCCAATGCGAGTGCGCCGACTCCACCTTCGAGGGCTGCGATGCGTTGTTCGAGCACATCAGTGGTTGGATTCATCAGTCTGGTGTAGATGTTGCCGAATTCTTGCAATGCGAACAAACGTGCCGCGTGGTCTGTGTCTTGGAATTGGTATGACGTCGTCTGGTAAATAGGAACCGCGCGGGCACCAGTGGTTGGATCTGCAGTTTGACCAGCGTGGAGGGCCTTCGTCTCGAAACCGTGCAAATGTGTGTCACTCATGATGTGTACTCCATAACAAAAAAACACCCTTGTCGGATGACAAGAGCGGTGTACGTGAGTACAGATGTCTACCGTGCACAGGTAGGCAGCACGCGCATCGCTCTCATCGTCCAGATATTCTGCCGGATTTGGCACCGATCAAATCTCGTGGTTTTCACTTCATCGTGAACATGCACACACGTGATTCTGGTTGCCGAGGCTTCGTAGGGCCGGTCCCTCCACCTCTCTGGATAAGAATGTACGCTATTCACTTTTCACCAAAATTATACCGTCCACGTTCGTGATTGTCAACCGTGGTAGAATTCCATATCGTGAGGTCACCAATGCAAAATACCACGTCCGAATCTGATCGCCACTTACGGCAACGCCTCAGCAATTATGCCCCTTGGGGTGTGGTCCATCTGTCATCTGATTTCGTGGTCACTGGCGTGAATCGGTGGGTGCTCGACAACTACACACTAACCGAAACCCAGATACTCGACCTTCCGGTTGGATCGCTCTTTGTATCATCGGTATTTGACATTCGCCAGCTCCTGATACAGGTCATTCCCACAAATGACTTCGTCACGAAACCAGTAGAATTTACTATTGGCAGGACCCAGAAAACGTTTGAACTGTTGATACGCAAGAGCAGTGACACGAGTACGTACAGCATCACTTTTGCGGAGTACGCAGCCAAAGCTACAGAACAATCACTGATAGCTGCACTGCAAAACTTCATTGCAGACATGAGCAAACATCAGTCTCTGGAAGATGTCAACAGTTCACTCCAAGACCATTTTCGACCACTAAATATTGGATTTTTCTGTGCATTAACACAGGAACCACATAGTGTTTCTCGCCAACTCAAAGAGACGCGTGACGTTGAACCGTTCGACTTTCTGGGAGTCTGGGTGTTCGGACGCAAGATTCCACTCAGCATGATTGCCGACGCACACACCGTCTCCCGGTTTTTTGGTGTTACACACGTCGATACAGTGATGATCAATACACGCGAATTTTTCGAATCACTCTTCGATCCCAACACATCATGTATTCTTGCTCAGCGATTTTCTATGGCCGGGCTCAATAGAATTCTCACGATTACCCTCAATTCTGGTGAACACAAAATCGGAATTTTGTCTCTGATGGGACCGTTCGTCGACCATGAGACGCTCCGACATCTGCACACCTACGCGCATTTCATTCAGGGAATTTTTTCACAGCTCCATCAACGATTGGTCCTCGAAACACAGGTTATCCGTCTGCAAAAACTCAACAGTCACATTAGTCGTCTCTCAGAGGTAACACATCTCGACGGTTTATTTGCATATATCGCGAATGCTACTAGCGATATCTTCGATGCCTCGCACACGTTTGTTCTTCATCGTGATATCGCTGACGACACGGCGACCATTGTCGCGAGTGTCGGGGCAATCACGCCACCCACCCTCAACTATGCTTGGAATATGCTTTCAAACCATGCAGACAGGGATGATACCCTCGCCACGACAAGCGATCCTTTTCTCAACTATATCAAAGACAAACAGCCCATCACCGTAGCAATTACGCTCCCACTGTCACACAATGGACGATGTTTTGCCGTGGTGTATATTGCAAATATCCATGCAGAGCTGCTTTCACAAAGCGATATCATCTATGCTCAACAATTTGGGGAATACGTCGCCGCATACCACGCACGCCTGCTATTGACAGAATCGCTCGATCGCTCCGAGAAGCGCTATCGATTTCTCCTCAATGAGTCAAGCAACCCGGTATTTGTGGTGAATCAATATGACCAAATACTCCACATGAACCATGCTGGCAGACAAATGGTGGGCATAGACGATGAAGTTGAAATCCTCCTTAGCGATGTTTTGACGCATGAAAGTGCACTCACGTGGAATGACGAACGCGCACGGTTATTGGGACGATTGGTTGATAAGTTGTTTTGGAAAGGTGAAGTACTCAACGTCATTCGCCACACGAAAACACCCTTTGAAGCGGAAGTGATTTGCGTCCAACACAGCGCAGTGCACATCGAGTTTTTGATAACTATTCATGATATTACCGACAGAATCAAAGCAGAACAGCAGCATAGACTGCGCGAAAACGAACTCGACTTATTCCAACACATCACATCCGTTGTGAACAGTTCTTTGAATCTCGATGAGCTCCTCGAACGGTCACTCGACATCTTCGAAGAAGTGAATTTTGGGAGCATGTATGGGATTTTACTGCTCGATGAACAGCAGACACCGTATCTTGCTGCCCATCGCCATGTTCCCGAATTACTGATGGAACGTTTGCTCCATGATCCAATAACCCTTCGCGGTGGGATGGATTTAGTGTTGAGTGGGACGGAACAAAGCGATTACACGAACGTCGTTCCCGTCAAAAGCATTGTGAAAAATGAAATCATTGCAGAGTTAGGAAACCTGATTGGCGCAAAAATCTCGGTCGATGACAAGACCATTGGTGCAATTCTGTCTTCTCGACCATTCTTAACGGCACCGGACTTCACCCCACGTGACATGCAGATATTACATGCAATTGCCAATCAGCTTGCGCGTAGCATCACCAATGCACGCTTGCACCATTCGCTGCAACAAGCTGCAGACCGAAATAGTATGTTGTATACCGATGCCGAAAAAATTCGAACGCATCTATCATCTGTCATCGAGAGTTCCCCAGATGCCCTGGTGTTGCTCCAACGAGATACGTGGTCTATGCGTGTGCTCAACGAAGACCCATTCGTCGCGTGGGGGTATGTCCATGGATCACTCCAGCAAAAACCGCTGCAAACCATCTGCAGTCCCGAACAAATACCCGTCATGAATGAGCACCTAGTACGTATCCGTAATCAGCCGTCATACAGTTTTGAATGTATGTTGCTCCGAGCAAATGGCACAGACTTCACTGCATTGATATCGGCAAACATGGTCAACGCGGATGAAGTGCTGTTGAGCATTCGCGATATCACTCCGATGCGTCTGCTCGAAAATCGCATCAAGCAACGCGAAAAGCTCGCCCTCCTCGGTCAGATGATTGCCACCGTCGCCCACGAACTCAATAATCCGATAGCAGTCATCCGCGGTATAGCACAACTGCAGCTCATGCAAGCGCACTCACCCGACATCCAGCATGACCTCGAAGTCATAGAACGAACATCGCAACGAGCAGGTCGCATCGTCCAACAATTGCGAATGCTTGGACAGCCACAGAAAATTGCATTCGTCGAAGTTGACCTCAAGGAACTCATCGAGCACATTGTGATGCAAAGCCGAATAGGATTAGAGCAGGCTAACATCGAATATCGTTTTATGGATACAGCCTGCACCGACGCACGGGTATTCGGAGACACAGCACAACTCGAGCAGGTTCTCGTTAACCTCATCGATAATGCAATACGCGCGATGCAAGATGTCGAAGGCCCACGTCTACTCATCTTCAAACTCCAAGCTTCCGCACATGACATCGAATTGATTGTTGAAGACACGGGTTTAGGTGTTGATGCAGATGCGCGGACGCGATTATTCGAGCCATTTTTCTCTACCCGCCAGGTGGGCGAAGGAATGGGACTCGGACTAGCAATCGTGCAGACAATTGTGACGCAACACCACGGCGCCATTCACCACGAAAACCGGCTGAGCGGCGGCTCCCGTTTTGTCATCACGCTCCCTATGTTGAGTGCACCACGACTCACCATTGCAAAGCAAACTGTCGCGTCAGAAACGTACCTCACCATCATCGAGTTACTTCACGAGATACTTCGCATTCCGATTATCGAGGTCGATTCACCGAGAGTCCCTGCAGACATGCTGGTAATTGATGCAGCGCTCCTCAATTCGTACCCCTCTGAAGTCCTCGCACATCGTATGCTCTGTATCATCAGCCCACGCGACGTGATGGTTCCTATCTATGCAGATGCAACCGTGGTTGTCTGTACAGACCAAATGGACGCAACCTTAATCCGTCAACAATTGCAGACGCTCGTCGCAGAGCTCATCATTGTATAGTTCATAGAGGAACACATGCACATCAGCCTCCAAGAGACCGCCACAATTCACTTGCACGCCTCGGACAATGTCGTCATCGCCATGGTCCCGCTCGCCGCCAATCGTGTCATCGACGCAGCGAGCAGAAAGATTACGCTGCGCCAGATGATTAGTGCAGGCCACAAAATCGCCATCGATGCAGTCCCCATCGGTGGAGCAGTGCTGCGCTACGGCCAAATCATCGGTTTCGCAACGGCTGCAATTGAAGCCGGCGACCATGTTCACACGCACAACTTGCATGTCGGTTCGATGCAACTCGACTACGCGGTCGGCAGCGCAATAGAAAACGTTGCACCCATCGAGAATGCTACTGCTCGTACTTTTCTGGGGTATCAGCGCCCCGACGGAAGCGTCGGTACACGCAACACCGTTGCAGTCATTGGCACCGTCAACTGCTCATCACACACACTCAAAAAAATCGTCGAACGCGCAAAACGAGAACTCCTTCCCCAGTACCCAAATGTAACCGACATCATCGCGCTGGGTCACAAACACGGCTGTGCAACGCGAGACGGGAGTCCGGAGTTGGGCATGCTCCAGCGTACTTTGGCAGGGTTTGCCCACAATCCGAATGTGGCTGGGTATATGTTTGTGGGGCTCGGTTGTGAAACGAACCAATTCGAAGCTCTCTTTCTCGCTCATCGCACACGCTTTGGCGCTATGGCGTTACCGACGTACTTGGCAGTCCAAGACGAGGGTGGCGTCGCCAATACCATCAATGCGGGAATTTCGGCACTCGTACCCATTTTGGAACATGCAAATACGTACACACGTATTGCTGCTCCCATCAGCGCGCTTTCGCTAGCGCTCCAATGTGGTGGGAGTGATGGATTCAGCGGCATTAGTGCCAATCCAGCCCTCGGCTATGCGGTCGATCTCTTGGTTCGCCACGGCGGGACGGCAGTCCTCAGTGAGACCCCCGAGATCTACGGGGCAGAACATCTCCTCACCCGCCGCGCAGTCTCACCCGCTGTTGCGGCCAAGCTCATTGAACGCATCCATTGGTGGGAGGAATACACCCTCCGTGAAGGTTTTGAAATTGATAACAATCCGAGTCACGGAAATAAGGCGGGCGGCCTCACCACCATCTACGAGAAATCTCTCGGGGCGGTCGCTAAAGGTGGCAGTATGCCACTCAAAGCAGTGTATGAATACGCCGAGCACATCACCGAAAAAGGGTTTGTTTACATGGACACCCCTGGGTACGACCCTGTCTCTGCGACGGGACAAGTCGCCGGTGGCTGTAATTTGTTAGCATTTACCACAGGCCGTGGCAGTGTATTCGGATTTAAACCTGTACCGAGCATAAAAATTGCCACCAATTCGACCACCTACGAACGTATGAAAAGCGACATGGACATCAATGCAGGTAGCATTGTAACCGGACACGAAACGATTGCTCAGGTCGGTCAACGTATTTTTGATTTGCTCATTGCGGTGGCATCTGGCCAACACAGTTTGAGCGAGGCGCAGGACATCGGCGAAGAAGAATTCAATCCATGGATGCTCGGCGCAACGATGTAGCTTCTGTCTTCACCACGCGCCTCTCTCATCAACGTAGAGAGGCGCGTTTGTGTGCTTCGGTCGCCAGAAACATGCCTGCTGCACAACACCATGGAACGGTAAACATATTCACAACGGGCACACTCACCATAGGCAATGCCACCACGACAAAACCAATGGCTTCTGGCAATACAAGCTTGAGTTCGGCTGCACGCTGACGAAAGGTTTGTCCCCTTCTGCTGTATGAAGCATCAGTGACATCCAAGCAGACGAAAATCATCGCAATGCCGATTGTCCAACCCACATCAACGACGACGCCTACGACGGGCACGAGAGACAAAATCAAAGCGATAATTGCAAAACCAATATTCAATCCGATTTTTTTTATTTCATAGCCGATTGCAGCGGTCACGTCACCCCACCAACTGCGACTCGGCAGATCTTGATTCGGTAATAAAGTATCACAGACGCGTTCGGCAATCGCCCCATAGAGCGGGCTTGCGATGACGGTCCCAAAGCGAACCGCGGTATAGGTCACCAAAATGAACACGACGACATCAAGAAAACGCGCGAGCAACGCGACAAAGACCATTATGCCGGGCGAAGCATTCTGTGCGAGAGAATCCACGATCCGCCGCGAAACTTCACCCGTCAGACCGTAGCGGAGCAGCAGGAATCCGAGTGAAACATTGACAATAATGGGGATAAACAGCATCCACCGTATCCCTATCGAACCACAGAGTTTCCATGCGTGAGGGACATACTGCATCCCATTCCAAAATCGCTGCAACATTTATTCCTCGCTCGGCATTGCGGCTCAAACATTTGACCAAACTGAAGCGCTCCGCTACACTAACGCCATCAACTCAGCGTAGCTACAACGCATTGTGGCGTTATCCAAAGGAGTATCCCTATGGTACCGCATCTGCATCACGTCAGTGTGCCACGCCCGTATGGGTCCGAAAGTGCCGCTCAAGCGCGCTACTTCTACACTTCCCTCCTGGGTCTGCTCGAATTACCCGTTCCGCATACCATAACGGACAACGATTTGGTGTGGTTTGCCATTGGCGACAGTGAACTCCATCTCTTCGCTGAACAACCGCGGAGCGATACGTCTGGTCGCCATTTTTGTCTGCGTGTCGCCGACCAAGCGCCACTTCGTGTCGCATTGACCGCGGCAGGATTCCTCTGTGAAGACACAACCCCCATTCCAGGACGACCACGGTTTTTTACCCGTGATCCGTTCGGCAATAGTATCGAAATCACTTCGCTCGATCCGCAATAACCACCATAAAGGAGCAGTTTCATGAGTAAGAAAATGGGCGTCGGTCTGGTCGGCTACAAATTCATGGGCAAATCACATTCAAACGCATACCGACAGGTCAGTCACTTCTTCCCAGATTTGGCAATCGTCCCCGAGTTGACCGCCTTGTGTGGCCGTGATGAAGCAAATGTCAAGCAAGCAGCTCTGGACATGGGCTGGAACGGCTACGAAACCGATTGGAAGAAGCTCGTTACCCGCAAAGATATCGGTCTCATCGATGTCTCGACACCGGGTGATTCCCATGCCCCAATCGCCATTGCCGCAGCAGGCGAAGGAAAGCATGTGTTCTGCGAAAAACCCCTCGCGAACACGCTCAAAGAAGCACGCGCAATGGCCGAAGCTGTCAAAAAGAATGGCGTAGTCGGCATGGTCAACTTCAATTACCGGCGCGTTCCGGCGGTACAACTCGCCAAGCGGCTCATCCAAGATGGCCGCATCGGCAAAATATACCACTGGCGCTCGGTCTATTTGCAGGACTGGATCATGGATCCCAACTTCCCGTTGGTGTGGCGCCTCCAAAAAGACATCGCCGGAGCAGGCACGCTCGGGGATCTGGGTGCGCACAGCATCGACCTGGCTCGTATGCTTGTGGGAGAAATCACTGAAGTCACCGGCATGACCGAAACATTCATCAAAAAACGTCCACTCATGGCAGGGACGACTAGTGGACTTGGTGCCGCTGCATCCGCCGAAATGGGCGAAGTCACTGTGGATGATGCTGCCTTGTTCATGACGCGCTTCGATAATGGTGCCGTTGGCACCTTCGAGGCAACCCGTTTTGCAAATGGTCGTCGCAACTATAATTCTTTTGAAATCAACGGGTCTAAAGGCAGTATTGTCTTCAACCTCGAACGAATGAATGAACTTCAGGTGCTGTTCAACGACGATGCAGCTGACGTCCAAGGATTCCGAACCATTTTGGTCACCGAAGGGGT
This sequence comes from Thermoflexus hugenholtzii JAD2, assembly GCA_945881915.1. GTDB lineage: Bacteria > Chloroflexota > Chloroflexia > Chloroflexales > Roseiflexaceae > UBA965. Next base: position 88,438 of record CAMCVW010000001.1, read on the forward strand.
ACATCCGTATATGAGTTCCTGGTGGCCTGCAGGTCATATCATTGGCTGGGAACATACCTTTACTCATGGGGTCTATGACCTGATGAATGGCATCGCCAAAAACGTATCCCCTGAACCAACTTTTGACGATGGTGTTCGATGCCAAGCCGTCCTCGACGCCATCGAAACATCCGCAAGCAGCAAAAAATGGGTCAATCCAGAATACTAAGCGTTTATCTGAAAGGAACTACCATGGCACGTCCTGTCACGCTCTTTACCGGTCAATGGGCCGATATGCCATTGGCCGAACTGGTCGTCAAAGCAAAAGCCTTTGGCTATGATGGCCTCGAACTTGCCTGCTGGGGAGATCACTTCGAAGTAGGCAAAGCCCTCTCGGACCCCAACTACATCCCAGCCAAAAAGGCACTTCTCGAAAAACACGGCCTCAAGTGCTATGCCATCAGCAATCACTTGGTCGGCCAGGCAGTCTGCGATAACATCGATGAACGTCACAAGGCGATTGTTCCGCCGCACGTGTGGGGCGACGGTAATCCCGAGGGAGTCCGCCAGCGTGCTGCCAAAGAAATGATGGACACCGCCCGTGCTGCAGCAAAATTCGGCGTCAAAGTCGTCAATGGCTTCACCGGCTCATCCATCTGGCACCTCATTTATTCATTCCCACCCAACACGCCAGCTATGATCGACGGCGGCTATGCTGACTTCGCCAAACGCTGGAACCCCATCATCGACGTGTTCGATGAAGTCGGGGTCAAATTTGCCCTCGAAGTGCACCCCACCGAGATTGCCTATGACATCTACACCACCGAACTCGCGCTCAAGGCAATCGGTAATCGCCCTGGCTTCGGCATTAACTTCGACCCGAGCCACCTCTATCATCAGTTCATCGACTCCGTTGCGTTTGTCGAACGCTTCGCCGACCGCATCTACCATGTGCACGTGAAGGAAAGCTTCCGCAATCTGAACGGTCAGACAAGCATCTTGGCATCCCACATCAACTTTGGCGATTCACGGCGCGGCTGGGACTTCATTTCGCCCGGTCGTGGCGAAATGGCGTGGGGACCAATTTTCCGTGCACTCAATCGCATCAACTACGCGGGACCTTTATCTGTCGAATGGGAAGACATGAGCATGGACCGCGAGTATGGCGCCACCGATGCCTGTGCATTCGTCCGTCGTAATGATTACACGCCATCGAATGTCCAATTCGATGCAGCATTTTCACGCGATTAATCCGCATGTTTGGAACGGAGTGGCACACTGTGCCACTCCGTTTTGCTAGGGTAACTATGAGTCACACCGTGCACCAATTCGCCGGCAAAACAGCTATTGTGACTGGTATCAACCGCGAAATAGGCGCAGCAATAGCGCTGATGTTTGTTCGCGCTGGATGCAATGTCTCTGCGACGTATCATGGTGAATCCGAGCGCGTACAACCGATTCTCGATATGGCACGAGACTTGCCGGGTGCACTCACTGTCACCGACTGTGACCTCCGCGACATCAATGTACATGAGCAACTCGTCCAGCGAACGGTTGCACGCTACGGGGCGTTGGATATGTACATCGCAAATTCCGGGGTGACGGTCTTTGGTCCATTCGTCGATATGACGACTGCAGATTTTGATAGCGTCTTTGATCTAAACCTCAAAGGGACGTTTTTCGGCGCACAAGCAGCCGCACGCCAGATGCTCCGGCAAGGCCAGCCTGGCCGCATTGTATTTTCTTCATCCGTCACAGGGATTACTGCGATGCCCGGCGCTTCGGTCTACGGCACAAGCAAAGCAGCCCTGCGCCACCTGGCCGCCATACTGGGAGTGGAACTCGGTCGTAACGGTATCACCGTAAATGCGGTCGCAATTGGAGCAACGCTGAATGATCGTAATCTGGCAGACAATCCCAACTATGCGACACTGTGGGGGCATTTATCGCCAGTCGGTCGCGTCGGGACACCAGACGATGTCGCTCAGGCAGTTCGTTTTCTCTGCAGTGACTCAGCCCAACTCGTCAATGGCCAGACACTGACTATCGATGGAGGATGGACGCACATGAGTCCATTATCAATTGGAGATCGTTCCTGATGATTGAAGTCCTGAAACGGCCCCAACGCCAGCCCATCGTTGCTGCTATCGACTTTGATGGCACACTATCCCTCGTTCGTATGGGATGGCAGACCGTCATGCACCGGGTCATGAAGGACGCTCTTGCACCGTTGCATCCACAGCTTGATCGAATCGACGCAGAAATACACAGCTACATCGCTCGCTCGACTGGCCAACCAAGCATCGTCCAAATGGCTTGGGTGGACGAGCATGTCCATCTGTATGGAGGTCCACACCACGGTGCGCAGTATTACCTCGACCAATTCAGTCACGCCATGAGCGACCGAATCGACGAGCGCCTCGTCAGTATGACAAACCGTACACAAGCGGATGTCCACATGATTCGAGGAGCACGCGCTTTTCTTGAGCACTTGGCAACGCGTGGCGTACATATGGCACTCGTAAGTGGGACCGAATATCATCACTTGGTACGCGAGAGTACTGCACTCGGAATTATCGAATTCTTCGACGCCGGTATTTTTGGCCCAGGAGGGCATGCGCCGGGCTTCACGAAAGCCGAAGCACTGGCGAGCTTGGTCGAACGGTATGCACTGCTCCCCGGTCAACTCGTGTCGATAGGCGATGGTCCGGTCGAAATTTCTGCCGGCAGATCGCTCGACGCCTACTGCATTGCGGTTGCATCCGATGAAGCATCTGGCGAATTGGATAGTCACAAACGTGTCCACCTTGTGCATGCCGGTGCGGACGCGGTCATTGCTAATTTCTTGCCGCTCGACTCACTCACTGCACTTCTATTCGATCGGGATTCAGATGCGCCATCCTCGATTTAACCGACAGCTCCTGCGCGTGCTCCCTCTCGCCGATCGCATCCACGACATGCAGCGTAGCGATGTTCTACCGCTCGAGCCACAGCATCAGCCGTTCCCATCAACGGCGCTCGATGCACTCGTCCCAGCAATCACCGCCGCACGCGCGACCGACAAACCCGTCATTATCATCATGGGTGCGCACGTCATCAAACAAGGAACGTCGCGCTACATCATCGATTTGATGGAACGTGGCCTCGTTACCCATATCGCTCTCAATGGTGCAGGACTCATCCATGACTATGAGCTGGCTTTGATTGGTGCCACGACCGAAAGCGTCGCGGCCTACATCTCGCAAGGGCAATTTGGCTTGTGGACCGAGACCGGCGTCATAAACGATCACATCCACAGCGCTACATCTCGAGACATGGGGATCGGCGAATATCTGGGAAGTGTCATTGACTCGCCAATGTTTCCGTACCGTGAACTCTCAATTGTGGCCGCAGGACATCGTCTCGGTATTCCGGTGACGGTCCACGTGAGCATCGGCCAAGACATCATCCATGAGCATCCCAATTGCGACGGCGCGTCGCTCGGAGCTGCGTCCTACACCGATTTTCTGATTTTTACACACAGTGTCAGCCAGCTCGAAGGCGGTGTGATGCTCAACATCGGCAGTGCGGTAATGGGACCAGAAGTCTACCTCAAAGCACTCGCCATGGCGCGCAATGTTGCACATCAAAACGACCAACACATCGCACACTTCACCACCGCGGTGTTTGACATGGTGACGCTGCCGGACGATGTGCGAACGGAAGTACCCAAGAGCGAACCAGCGTATTATTACCGGCCGTTCAAAACCATTCTGGTGCGCACGGTGCGCGACGGTGGTACGAGTATGTATGTCTGTGGCGACCACCGCCAGACCATCCCCGCCCTCTGGCAAGGATTATGTCACCCCGATATTGAATGAGGCTCCCATGCAGGCAGCACGTCTTGCCCAAATTACCAGTGCGTTCGCAGGCAAACGCATCGCCGTCTGCGGCGACTTCTTCCTCGATCGGTATCTGTGGATTGATCCCGCACGTGCCGAAATTTCGGTCGAGACCGGCCATATCGCCCACCAAGTCATTCAGCAGACCGCTGCTCCTGGCGCTGCAGGAACGGTCGCTGCCAACCTCGCAGCACTCGGCGCACACGTCGTCTGCCTCGGAGTGGTCGGCGATGACGGGGACGGGTACACGTTGCGCAGTGGACTCCATGTACTCGGTGTCGACGACAGTCTGATGATTACCACTCCAGATCGACCAACGCCTACCTACACAAAGCCAGTGATACGACAGTCAGACGGAACAGTTCGCGAACTCAAGCGCCTCGACATCCGCAGTCGCGATGCATTGCCGACCGCCTATCGGGCACAATTCATCGATCACCTCGAGACGCTTGCCCACCACATCGATGCCATCGTCTTTGCGGACCAAATGCCCGAGGCGCAGGCGGGAATCATTGATGAAACTGTTCAGCGTGCAATTACACGCATCGCGCAGGAACACCCAGGTCTTCCCATGTTTGCCGATTCACGGGCACGGATTGACCGTTTTCATGGCGTGGTGATCAAGCCGAATCTCCACGAAGCATACAGCGCACTCGGCCGTGTGCCCAAACCCGAAGATGATTTCAACAACATCGCCGCTGAACTTGCTACACGTACACAGTATCCGGTAGTCATGACACTCGCAGGGGATGGCGTCATTGTCTCTGAACAAGGAATCACCCAGCACATCCCGGGCATCCCCGTTGATTCCCCCATCGACGTTGTCGGTGCTGGTGACAGCGTCATGGCAGCCCTGGCGATTGCCCGTGCTGCAGGCGCAAACCTCGTCGAAGCCGCCGAGATTGCCATGTACGTCGCTGCCGTGACCATCCGCAAATTGGGCACCACCGGGACAGCGACCCCAGCGGAACTCACGACGATTGCCCTACACTACAGTCGCCTGCAAACGTAAACAACGCCACACGGAGACTGAAGTCCCGTGTTTTGCGAAAATTTTATGTCAATAAAAATCGATTCGCTTCATCGAGAAGGGCACGAAGTGCAGAACACCGAGCGCCCAACCCGCCTGAGCTGAGCACTACGTCGATGCATTGGGTATATTGTTTGGGTCGGAGTGGCATTGCCTAGATTGCACGCACCGCATGTTTTTCATTCAGACAATACGGTACATTGAGCGCTAAAAAGACCTGAATACTTGCAGATATGGAACGTACCGGATGTGCCATCACATAGTATGTATCGTGAGTTTTAGCGTATTTCTCTGCGAGTGAATGCGAAAAATTCGCATCAAACAAAAAAATTGCACGATTGCCTGTTTGAGTGCCTGCGGGTATGGGAGCATAGATTGTTTCAGCAGCGGGATGCGTTCGTCTGCACTCCACAGAATGGTGGCATCACGCAAGCTCGCCGGCATACATGGTGTTCAGGAATGCATGGGGGTGACCAATCTGATAATTGCTCTTCAGATTCCTTGCGTGCGCATCGGTGCAAGATTGGCTGAAGCGCACAACATCAAACAGAATAATATCCACTGCCAGACCATCTACGGCAACCAACCGCCGCCATTCACCCAATCTCCCCGTCTACCAGGTCCATTCATTACTTACTGCGCTGTGTATGATCAACGCAGGTTGCTCTTTCTTGCAATGCAGCGAAATCGAGTGTGTTTGCATCAGCATAGACGCCGATGGAAAAATCGGTACGCGCTGTTTGCAATTCAGGTGCGCGTGAACCGCCGATTACCACGGCAACGACACCACGAACCTGCGAAAGTGCACTCCTGATTTTCTGCAGCATCGGGAACCTCAAAGTCTGCGATGTTGGGATAGGATAGCGCAGGAACGATTCTTATGGAACTCTTGCACCAACAGGTTGACTTCACAATCCCAACGGCGTATGATGATGAACGTAAGGGGATGTTTGGTATTGACAGGGTAGGACCCTGTGTAGTTGCACGTCGAGCCGCCCAGTCTCGTTAAAGGGGCACAGGCATAACTGCCAACAACATCAGCGCTCCGTCGTTCTCACGAACGACCGCGTTCGCTGCCTAACTAATAGGTAGCCGTTTACCACCTTTCGCCCGGCCGGGTGAGTAAACGCAAACGCCGGGACGCTCCGAGGGAACTGATTCCGCACCTCGGCTAAGCTAAGGAAAATCGCTGGATGAACGCTTTGTCAGGCGTGTGCGCATCCGGTTAAAGCAAACGACTGACTACACGTGTAGATGCTCGCAGTTCGCCTATTTTGGACGGGGGTTCGACTCCCCCCATCTCCACCACAGTCGCAAAACAAGAAACCTTGATTTCTCAAGGTTTTTTTGTGTCATTTTCGCTGTGCTATTTTGCTCAGAATTACTATTGAGTATGCGTCGATGGCACTTTCTTGGGAATATCCTGCTCGGGCTGTGAGAAGCATTCTTACCCCAAGATACCTAGACATGTGGAATATCGTCGACGCTATAAAAGATCCGCTTTCCCATTTCTTGTGCTTTCGCCATCTCAAGATCAGCACCCCGAGATTGTCCCGGGTTGCGTAATACTGCATCGCATTTTTCGAGAAGCCGGTGTGCAACCGGATATTGATAGGTACGCAATTGTTCCGATGCATGCGAATCGCCACCTGCTTGGCGGATAACAGGCCACGCAAGCCACTCCCCAACAACCGCAATATGCCCCTTCTCGAAAATCGGGAGCGCATATGATTCCATTTTTTTGAGATTCTTCTCGATTGCCGCCTCGTCACCATCTGTCCCCGACATATACGGACCCGAGATGAGAATCATGAGCGTATCCCGCATGCCGTGGTATTCTTTCTGCTCTGTTTCAAACCGAGCATCGTACCAGACGAGACTCAATTCAGTTTATATGCAATAAATCGCCCTGGCATGCAACGTCCTGCTCCCTAAAACGCACGTCAACAACAGGCAACATGGTAATTGAATAACAGTATTGCGTATAAGTGTTTTTTATGGTATTCTGCACACATTGGAAGCGCACAGAGGAGACCTACATGCAAAACCATCAGCACGTCAACACCGCATTATCGCGCGCAGAAGGGTGCTTGCTTGGACAAATCGCCGGTGATTCGCTGGGGAGTCTCGTCGAATTTCAATCACTACAGAGTATCCTCCGCAAGTACCCAAACGGCGTCACAGAACTCGCTGACGGCGGAACACACAGCACGATCTCTGGACAACCGACTGACGATTCAGAACTCGCACTCATGCTGGCTCGTTCGCTGGTGGCCGAGGGTACGTATAATCGTGACATTGTTTTTCAATCGTATGTCTATTGGTTGCGTTCTGGCCCATTTGATTGCGGAACTGCAACGAGGACTGGGCTGACCGGTAAGCCATTAGCGGACACACAAGCAAACGGTGCTTTGATGCGCATTAGTCCATTGGGCATCTTCGGGACACAGTATCCTGCCGAAACCGTCGCAGCATGGGCTGAACTCGACGCAGCAATGACGCACCCGCATCAGGTTACGCGTTCGGCGAGTGCATTATTTGCATTGGCGATTGCCCATGTCATCAAAACTGGCTGCAGCGCGCAGGCACTCTATGAATATATCGTGCAACATGCTGAAAAAAGGAATGATCCCCAAGCCCTCCGTGATGTCATATCAATTGCTGCCACGCAGCGACCCGCTACATATGTCCATCAACAAGGATGGGTGATGATTGCCTTCCAAAACGCCTTGTGGCAGCTTTTGCACGCCGAGTCATTCCGGGCTGGAGTCCAAGATACCGTCATGCAAGGCGGCGACACTGACACCAACGCAGCAATCTGTGGCGCGCTCCTCGGTGCAGTATATGGTCGTGAAGCAGTTCCGCAGACATGGGTTGAAGCAGTGTTGAACTGTCGCCCTCGCAGAGAAAATCCAGCATGTGTTCATCCGCGCCCAGAAGTATTCTGGCCTGTCGATGCACTCGATCTCGCCGCTCAGTTGCTTGGCCAGACATCTGAGGTGTAATGGACAGGCATACCATCGACAGTCGCTTCTTGTTGTATTATGATAGTAATCCGTACGACATGGAGTAGTAAATGTATCATCGACATCTTTTTTTGACCGGTTTGCTCGCACTCACGCTCATTGCCTGTGGGCAAACCGATGAACAGCGTATCCAAACACAAGTCGCCACGGCGCTTGTGGGTACCCAAGTTGCCCAGGACGCAATCAACACTGCCGTCGCTGCTACCATGGGTACACAGGGATCGCCCACGGCAGAACCAACCATTCCTCCTACAGCTGCGCCAGCCCAACCGGCACCGGTAAAGCCTCAACCTACTGCAATTCCTGCACAACCGACTGCAATTCCTGCTACAGCGACGTCAGTGACAGCCGCTACAGACGTACCCGCAGAAGCCACGGCGACAATCGATCTGAATGCTACGACTGCGACACCTCAATTCACTACGGTGGTCGCAACCAACACGGTGACAGCCGCATCCGTTACCGCAGTCGTTCCGACGACAGCAGCTGTAACTGCGACACCTGCTGCAGCAACTGCCACCACTATCCCCGCCACCATTGCTGCACCAACCGCGACTCCATAACGCGAGACAGGAATCCGCATGGATATGCTTTTTCAACTGAGTAATCTGCTGGTGTTGCCATTCTGGCTGTTGATGATTATCTTCCCGCGCTGGCAACGGACGCAGCAGCTTATCGGCTCGCATGCCATCATCATCCCAATTGCACTACTCTACAGTGCGCTTGTGTTGCCCAGCCTACATACCATACTGCCCCAGCTCGCCAATCCAACGCTGGGTATCGTACAACAACTGCTCGGCACTGACGCAGGGGCTACGACGGCTTGGATTCACTTCTTGGCGTTTGACCTGTGGACTGGTCGTTGGGTGTACCTCGATGCCCAAGAACGTGGCATACCCGTGTGGCTCGTGTCCATTTGTCTGGGCGCTGTCTTCATGGCCGGACCCCTTGGCTTGCTCGTCTATTTGGGAATCCGTTGGGGTATGAAGCAAAGACACCGGTAGCATCTGTTCTGATTGACATGAGCAAACCCTGCCAGAGACGCAGTCGTCTTGGCAGGGTTTGTTGTGACACGTTACCGTGTCGATATGCGAGAGGCTCTACAGCCTCACGAAGCGCCAAATACAAAAAGTGATGCGGTTTCGGCTGGCACCGTCATCGGGTCAGCCAGATTGTATTGCCCCACTTCAGCAAAGCGCGTATCTACCCCAAAGCGCCACACCTGTGCCTGTTTGTGGTCACCATTGGCAATTGAGAACGGCACCGTCACCGCGCGTGCCTGTGTGTTGACGACAACCACTGTCAGCGCGCCATCATCACGTCGTGCCGCCACCATATGCAAGCCGGTGGCGCCATGGTCTGCATGCACACGGGTCTGACCAAACAAGCGAAACATGCGATATACCTCTGCAATCGGGAGCGGACCGCTGTTGTACGACACCGGGCCAAATAACCCCAACCCTTGGCCGGAGATTGCTCCGAGACAAAACTGATGCACCATGACCACATCGGCAGCTATCAGCCGCGAAAGTACGGCTGCCCACCAGAGTGCGTTGCGCCATGAATTAGTACCTGTTTCGTCATCGACACGTCCGCGCCAATCCGAATTCGCCTCGGTGACCGCAATGGGGAGTTCTTTACCCAGTACCGAGCGCATCACCGAACGCACGTAGGCAAGCGACGCAGTCCAGCGATCGGGCTCGTCTGCGAGCTGGCGCTTCGATACACCACGCTCGCCGAACGGGTAGCGATGGAGCGACACGATTTCGACATCCGGGACGCGTTCGAGAAATCCCCGCAACCAGTAAGTGCCCGTTGCATCGCGTGGGTACCCATCATCAGGGCCGAATTGGCTGAGTTCCGGTCCAAGGACAACAATGGTTGGATCGACCGCACGCATTGCTTCACGGTATGCCACAAAATCACTGGCATAATCTGCTACTGCATATGCCTTTGCACCACGTTTTTTGACAAATAAGTCCGGTTCATTGCCAATGGCCCAGTAGCGGACGCCCGCTTTTTGGGTCACATTGACGTAGCGCACCATGTTTGCCGCTTTTTCTGGTGTACCGCCAAACAAGCGCACATGGATGGTTGGTTCACATCCCGCAGCACTGCACAGGGCGAGATATTCGTCAATCATCAGCTCTGTCGCATCGTTTTCGTCACCCCAGTTCCCACCAGGCCAGCGGATCATGCTGATGCCTAATTCAGGAAGCAATGCCCGATGATCGAATCCAATCGTCTGCCAGGGCCCTGTGTTTGAACCGTATACCCGCGCAGAGATAGGCCCATAGACAAAACCCGCATCTACAAACAGACCTCTTTGCGGACCAGGTGTCGGACCTTCCGTCAGCTGTAATTGTGGTGCACTCACCCCAAACCCTGCACATGCGACCAACGGCAATGCCGCAGTCATTGACAACAACGCTCGTCGTTTCATCGTTTTCTCACTAAGTAGAGTGGGTTTATTCTAGCGATTTCTTGCATATCGTACAATAGACCAAACCGTGTACGAGGCAAACATGACACTCGCTTCCACCATTTCGCTGCTCCAATCCACAAGCTTGCTCCCAGGACTGGTGGTTTCATACCAATATGGATATCACGACCCCATCGTGCAGGCATTTGGTGTGGATGGCGCAGGAACAGCACTATCGAAGGACAGTATTTTCCCGGTTGCGTCGGTAACCAAACTCGCAGTCGCATTGGCCATCCTGCATCAGGTTGATCGTGGCACACTGTCGCAGGATATGCCCATAGGAACGATTTTGCCGGGACTGCATGTAGAAGCACAGACACGTACCCTCCGACAACTGTTATCACACACCAGTGGGTACGGTATGGACGTGACCAACAAAGAAGGCAGACACGCAATCGGGTTAACCTGGGAGCTGTTGCGCGCCGACTGCCTGGTCGAGGCCCCCCAGACTGAACCGAACCGGCATGTCCAATACAGCAATTTGGCATACATTATCTTGGGCGCCATCCTCGAGCACGTCACCGGATTACGCTGTGCAGATGCATTGACGCAGACTGTGTTCCGGCCGCTGGGAATCCGCGGCTGGCTCGGGTACAACCCAGATATTGCACACGCCATCATCGGTGACATACGTGGCGTGCATCGCGGCACCGAGCTCGAAACGTTCAACTCACCCTTTTGGCGTTCACTCACATTGCCGTCGGGCGGATTATGCACAGATGCCCACGGTGCGATGACGTTGGTGCAGGCATTTTTGCCATCGGGGTCATTTCTCTCCGACGAACTCACCAGCGCTGCGACCACGGACCAGACGCACGGTCTGGCTGGGGGATTTATGAAGCCCCTCTGGTGGGAACATGGCAGCTGGGGACTGGGACCAGAGCTTCGCGGCAACAAAACGCCACATTGGGTGGATGCAGCGTTCCCGCCACATTCGTTTGGTCACAGTGGGGCTTCTGGCATGATTGCCTGGGCTGATCCGGACAATCGCTTATCACTCGCTATCCTTGGAGCACGCGCAGCAGATGGTGGTTGGCTCTTGCGTCACGGTCCTGCATTGACCAAAGCGATACGTGAAGAGGTCGGCATATGACCGTGGAATACCGCCAAGTTTTTTTTGGTGATGAACCACTCACTGTTGATGCAGCTGCCCAGATACTGGTCGTTGCGTTCCACGATCGTTCACTTGCATGGCCTACCATATCCGCTGCATACGGCACCATGAGCGAATTTGCACAGGATCAGCACATTGCCTTTGGCGCTTTCGCTGACTCCTCATTAGTTGGCTGGATAGGGGCGACACCGAACTACAACGGGAATGTATGGGAGATACAGCTCCTTGGAGTAACTCCTGAGTTGCAGCGCAACGGGATTGCGACGGCTCTTGTCCGCATACTTGTCTCTGCAGTGGGTCAAGTTGGATGTCAAACAATATGTGTGTGGTGTGATGATGAATCCAAAAGTACATCCATTGGTGGCGACAACCTCTTCCCTCATCCCCTCGACGCACTCTTAAAACTCGAGTCGGGCCCGCGGCACGCAGGTGGCTTCTACGAGCACGTCGGGTTTGTTCGCTGCGGCATCCTACCGGATGCCAACGGTCCTGGTAAACCAGATATTTTGTACGCAATGCAAGTACGACGCGCAATTACTTGACGTTTCTACTGATAGTCGCTATCATTGTAAATGGAAGTCACTATCAATGGAGTAGATATGTCACGAATTATTCGGTTTTTTGTTGGATTCCTTGTTGTTCTATCGAGCTGTACGGCAGCGCCGACGGCGTCAAACCGGACGGTCGTGGTCTCGTTCAGTGTGTTGGGGGATATCGTCGAGAATGTTGTCGGGGATGCTGCCACGGTCAAGACATTTGTCGGCCCTGACAGTGACGCGCATGCATACGAACCGACACCCCAAGATGCAGTCGCACTCGAGCAAGCAACTGCAGTGGTGACCATCGGGCTTGGGTTTGAGCCATGGCTGGATGAAATCTACGCAGCGTCTGGTTCGAAATCACCCGTCATCGTCAGCAGTGCTGCTATCAAGCCAATCAAGGTAGATCCAGGTGCCGGTGGTCACGCAGACGAAGAAGGGCATGCAGAAGAAGAAGCACACGCGGGAGATGCAGAGGAACTTGACCCACACGTCTGGCACGATGCACAAAATGTCATCACCATGGTCGAAACAATCCGCGATGGACTGATCGCAGCGATGCCCGACCAGGCTGAAACATTCCGTGCAAACAGCACGCGGTACATCGCTGAACTACAGCAACTCGATGCAGAAATCGTGAGCATGGTCGATAGCATCCCGGCCGATCGGCGCAAACTCGTTACCAACCATGATACGTTTGGCTATTTTGCACAACGCTACGGTTTCGTCGTGGTGGGCACGGTATTGGGTGTAAGCACCGAAGGAAGTGACCCGAGCGCCACAGAAATCGTTGAACTTACTGCAGCAATTCGTGACAGTGCGGTACCGACTATTTTCATCGAAAACATGAGCAATAGCGCATTAATCGACAATGTTGCGGCCGAGGCAGGTGTGACGATTGCGCCTGCTTTGTATACCGACGCCTTGGGGAGCGCAGACAGCGACGGTGCAACCTATCTGAACATGATGCGTTACAATGTGTCGACGATGAAAACCGCATTGCAAGGCAAGTAACTATGTTCCTGAACTATAGTGGGCGCACCCACGTGGACTCGGTACCCGACGCACCAGCGATTGAAATCCATAATTTGCACGTCCGGTACGATGCAAAGCAAGGCGAAGCACTCTCTGGAGTTTCGGTTACCATCCCCGCTAGCGCGCGTGTGGCGCTCATCGGCCAAAATGGAGCAGGCAAAAGTACGTTGCTCAAAACGTTGGTCGGGTTGCAACCCTATAGTTCAGGATCAGTGTTGATTTTTGGGCGTAACGTCCGAGCCTGTCATCATCGTGTCGCATATTTGCCGCAACGTGGTGAAATCGATTGGCGCTTCCCGATTTCGGTGCGTCGATTCGTCCTTACCGGACGATATGTGCACATTGGTTGGTTACGTCAACCCAAAGCGCACGATCTCGCACTGGTCGAACAGACATTGGAGCGCCTCAACCTTTCATCCGTAGCGGACCGCCTGATCAGCGATTTATCGGGCGGTCAACAACAACGGGCACTCTTGGGCAGAGCCATCGTTCAAGAATCAGAACTGCTACTGCTCGACGAACCGTTCAACAACATCGACCCCGAAACACGGGTACTCATCACCCACATAGTGGCAGAACTCAAAGCGCTTGGTCGAACCATCGTTGTAGCGACCCATGATCTCAGTCGACTCCGAGAAGAATTCGATTATGTCGCAGTCATCCACGATGGAACGATCGCAGCATTTACTGATGCTCCGTCGTATGCGGTTGCACCTGCGGAGTTGGCACTATGAATGCAATCTATGACTGGTTCGTCGTGCCGATTCAATATGGATTTATGCAGAGTGCACTCTTTGCGTCCGTCATTATTGCCATGACGTGCGGGGTAATCGGGAGCTATGTCGTTTTGCGCAGACTCGCCTTCATCGGTGACGCCCTTGCACACACGGCTCTACCGGGTGTTGTAGTGGCCTACTTGAACGGGTGGAACCTCTTTGGTGGGGCGTTGGCTGCGGGGGTCATGACCGCACTCGGGATAGGTTGGATGGCACGCAAAAGCACGCTGCGTGAGGATACAGCTATCGGAGTTATTTTCACGGCGATGTTTGCGCTGGGTATCGTGTTGATGAGTGGCACGCAATCGTTCCGTGATCTCAGCCATATTTTGTTTGGCAACATCCTCGGAGTCGATCGCACCGACGTGTTGCTGATTAGTACCGTAGCGGTGGTGGTCCTCGTTGTATTGTTCTTGCTCCACAAAGAATTCGAGTTAGCTTCATTTGACACGCTACAGGCCGAGGTGATGGGGATCCATACGGATTACCTACGCACGACACTGCTGGTGCTGTTGGCATTTACGGTCGTGACGGGTATCCAAGTCGTCGGTGTCATCTTGACGAGTGCGTTATTGGTCACTCCTGCGGCAACAGCATCGCTCTTGACGCGAGACTTACGGAGCATGATGATCTATGCGGCGTTCATCGGGGCGGGGTCAGCTGTCCTGGGGTTGATTTTGTCCTATCACTATGCGGTATCGACGGGGGCTACCATCGTCCTTCTGTGCACCGGCTTTTTTGCTATTGCGGTCGGTGTTCAACGTATCCGTCAGTATCGGGGCGAGGGTCGTTCATAAACGATTCTATACGGGTCAGCTCATATTCGACCCGAATGCCCTCTATCTGCAACGCAGGTGGAGCAATGAGGTTGTAGTCGAGCGTTCTGCGCCACAAGTCGGTCAATACTCTGCGCATTTCGCCGATTGCACTGTGCCGTTGCACCACATTGAATGTTGCGAAGCGCGTGCATAGTACATCTATAGCCGCAACACACGCCTTGCGCTGCGCGATGAGTTGCGCCCGTTCTTCGAGAAATGGAGGTGCGAACCCATTACTTTTGAGCAATTGAAAAGCCACTCGATCAGCGGGGTCGACGTGCGTCGTATCGTCAAATAGCAATGGTCCCTCCCAACGGAATTCAGCGTTATAGATGCCCTTTTTGCGCGCTTCTTCTAGGAGCTGATCGATTAGATGGCTACGATGTGACACGACATCCTCACGATAACTGTAGATCGGATTGGTATCAGCAAAATATCAGACATAGAGCTCTGCAACGCACGAAAACGTCACCTACTGATGTATAATACTACAAACCTATTGCATTATGGGACATACTGTGCAGAAACCACCGCACCGACATTCATTACGCCCCGCGAAACTCTTGCGCCGACCAAGCAAATCACTGCTCCCCAATATGACCCCGGGCCATATGAGTTCAAAGCGAGCGGCGAGCCAAGCAAATAATTGGCGTACGTATATCATCCTGGTCGTTGCCTTGGTACTCATCGGAGTAACAGGGACGGCAGTTGTTGTGCTGCGACGTACCGACCAAGCACTCACGAACATGCAAACCAGCGACCCTCGAGCAAACACACCGAATCCTGAGGGGAATTTGGCGACAGAAACATCGCCAAACGTTCAGCCGTTTGTGCCAGCAACGCTTAAGCAGCCATTTACGATGCTCCTGGTCGGCGTCGATAAACGCGCCGAAGCAGTGACCGAAGGAGTCCGCTCCGATACGTTGATTTTGGTACGCATCAATCCTCAAGGGAACTGGGCGACGATGCTGTCGATCCCACGTGATTCGGTGGTCTCGCTCCCGAGCGGAGCGCTCGGCAAAGTCAATTCAGCCTTCTCATTTGGGTATTACAATGCCGAAAAACTCTATGGTGCCGGTACCAGCGAAGACGCCGGAGGCGGTGCAGCTGCAGCCGAAACGATGGAACGTTTCCTAAAAATCAACGTTGATTACATTGCTCAGGTCGATTTTTATGGGTTTGAACGACTCGTCGACAGTGTAGGCGGCATACTCGTGGATGTGAAGCAAGCATTGGTCGATCCAGAGTATCCAACCGAAAACCATGGTGTCGAACGCATTTACATCGCTCCCGGTGTCCAGCTCATGAATGGCAAAACCGCTCTGGTGTTTGCACGTTCAAGACACTCAACAAACGATTTCGACCGGAGTAAGCGTCAGCAACAAGTGCTGAAGGCGGTGCTGAATCAGGTTCGTTCGCGAGGATTGGCTGCAAACGTATCTCTCTTGCCAAATTGGATTAGTGTACTCGAGCAAAATGTTCGTACGACACTGCCAATGAGTGACATTTCGACGATGACCGACCTCGCAGGAATTGTAAGTCGGCTTGATTCAAGCCGGATCGCACAGTTTTCGATTAATCCGACCGATGTCCGTGTTGACAACGTCATTACCTCAGATATCTATTGGAACGAGAGCGATATACAGATCTTGGTCAAAAAATGGCAGACCGGTTCTACAATTCCCGGTGTGGCGACGCTGCAAGTGCTGAATGGAAGCGGACAGACTGGTGTCGCTGGGAGCGTATCGAACAATCTCGCAGGCCAAGGTTTTTCGGTGCTCAGCGCTGGCGACAACGCCGGAACTGCCACCACGATGCTCTACGACATTGGTGACCACAATGCTGAACGGGAACAACTGGTGAGCACATTGGGCCTCACCACAGCGCAGATTGTTGTCAATGCAGGACGCCCCGCGGGAGCTGCGTCGGATGCAAGTATGGTTCTGGTACTCGGTGGGGACTATGAGGCAAGCTGGACGGGAGCGACCCCATGACCACTCCTGATCCGTATCGCCGCGAATTACATACACAGTGGCATGCATCGGCAGATCCTGCAATCATGGTGTATGAACGTTTGATTACCTGGAAGGGTGCGCCGACATATCGCTTCGGTGCACGTGCCAAACAAGGTTCAGAGGGCGTACATACACAACTTTCTAATCATTTCTCCATCTGTGTGTACGAAAGCAATCCGCTCTATTCGGTCTACTGTACGGTTGGGGCATCATTCAACGTGATTCCCAAAAGCATTGCATCGACAGGCGACCCTCGTGGAATGCGGTTTGAATATCTCATGCATGCACCTGACACGCATGCTGAATTAGCCTGCGAGCTATTGCTCATGATTGCCGAGCACCCACATGTTCACCAGCGCGAGGTTGGTCCGGGCTATGTGCTTCCTATTGGCGAGCCAATCATTGCTGGGTCACCGCTCGAGTTTCTCTACTTTACGTATCCGTTCCTCGACGATCCGCACATCTACGAAGTGAACCCTGCGGGCGAAGTCGACCATCCCCGCGCCTACATCCAGACGCTGTGGGTGATTCCCATTAGCGGAGCAGAACGTGAGCACATACGCACACGTGGGGTAGAACAATTCGAAGAATTCCTTCATGCACGTCACCGAGAGCGCTACGATGCGGACTTTGATCGTGCGAGTTTATGCTAAGGAGAACAACACCGCATGGATGCCTACGCATCGATTGCATCACTCTACGCAGTAGATTTTGCCGACGTCTTGGATGACGTCGACTTTTATCGTTCCCTCGCCCGCCACACGAGCGGACCCATTGTGGAATTCATGTGTGGGAGTGGTCGCGTGTGTGTGCCCCTGGCTCGCGATGGTCACCACGTAACCGGGCTCGACATTTCGGCTGCAATGCTCACACACCTCCACGAACACCGTGACTATCACGACGAGCTGCCATTGACAACAGTCCAATCGGATATGTGCACTTGGGTACCAGATCAGCGGTATGGCCTGGCGATAATCGCGTTGAATTCTTTTATGCATCTTCAAACCACGAGTGAACACTTAGCGGCATTGCAGGTAGCCTATCGTGCACTCAAACCGGGTGGGATACTGGTCATTGATTTGTTCAACCCAGATATGCGTCATCTGCCCGACTACAAAGGGGATCTCGTTCTCGACAAACAATTCATCATGCCGGATGGGCGCGTCGTGCAAAAATTTGTTGCGCAGTGGAGCGACACCGCACAGCAACGGATACACGTGGTCTTTATGTACGACATCAACGACGCGAGTCAGCACATTCAACGTGTGAATGCAAGTTTTGCGATGCGCTATTTTTGGCGTTTTGAGCTCGAGCACCTTCTCGCACGAGCAGGTTTTTCTATCGAAGATGTCTACGGAAATTACGATTTAGGCGCCTATGATGCCGAAAGTAGCCAGCTCATCGTTGTCGCGAGACGTGATAAAAAGCGCTGAAACCTCTCAAAGTGTTATAATGCAAATCTGTTGTGCGTCATTCGATTGACAGAGGGGATATCATGTACCGAACTCATACCTGCGGACAACTCCGAGCCGAGCATAACGCACAGGTCGTTACACTTGCCGGCTGGGTGCATCGGCGTCGCGATCACGGACCGCTCATTTTCATCGACATGCGTGACCGCTACGGTCTGACCCAGGTTGTTTTTGATGCTGCAAACGATGCAGCAGTACATGCAATTGCCTCGGAAGCCCGCAGTGAGTATGTGTTGCGTGTGACCGGAACGGTACGCCTCCGCCCCACAGACGCGGTCAATACCGACATCGCAACCGGCGCTATCGAAATGGTCGCCACTGCGGTAGAAGTCCTCAATACTGCCAAACAATCACCGTTATTGATTAACCGTGACGGGAATGAAGAAGAACCGATTCGCCTCAAATATCGTTACCTGGACTTGCGTCGTGAGCGCATGCAACGGAACCTGATGATGCGTCACCGCTTTGTGAAGTTCATCCGTGACTTTTTAGACGCCGAAAACTTTATCGAAATCGAAACCCCGATATTGACAAAATCGACACCTGAAGGTGCGCGTGATTACCTCGTCCCCAGTCGTGTTCATGACGGCGAGTTTTTTGCATTACCGCAGTCCCCACAACAGATGAAGCAATTGCTCATGGTCGCAGGGTATGACCGTTACTTCCAGATTGCCCGCTGCTTCCGCGACGAAGACCTTCGTGCAGACCGCCAGCCAGAGTTCACCCAGCTCGACATGGAAATGTCCTTCGTCGATATGGAAGACATCATCGACGTCGTTGAGCGCTTGTTCACCGCTATGGTTCCTGCTGTTGTTCCCCACAAGCGCGCATTGACACCATTCATGCGCATGTCGTATGACCACGCCATCGAGACCTATGGCTCTGACAAACCAGATTTGCGCTACGGGCTCGAACTGGTGAATTTGAGTGTGGTTCTCGCAGAAACTCAGTTTGTCGTTATGCAGAATGCCTTGAGCACCGGGGGTACCATCAAGGCAATTTGCGTCCCAGGAATCGCGGGCTACTCACGCAAGCAAATTGATGAACTCACCGAAATTGCCAAGCAAAACGGTGCCAAGGGGTTGCTTTGGGCTGCCATTCCTGCTGAAGGTGGTGAGGTCCGTTCTTCGTTTGCCAAAAATGTCGAACCGAGCGAAATGCAAGCAATCCTGGCAGCCACACAGGCGAGTGCAGGCGACCTCGTCCTCATCGTGGCCGACACGCACAAAGTCGTTACCGCGGCACTGGACAAACTGCGTCGTGAATGTGCATCACGCCTCAATTTGGCCGATCCAAATGTATTGGCGTTCGCATGGATTATCGACTTCCCCTTGGTCGAATGGAATGAAGGCGAAAACCGCTGGGATGCCTCCCACCACCCATTCACCGCACCGCTCGACAGCGATGTGGGCTTGATGGACACCGATCCCGCAAAAGTCCGCGCCAAAGCCTACGACCTGGTTCTCAACGGCTACGAAGTTGCGAGTGGTTCCGTCCGAATCCATCAGCGTGCGGTCCAGCAAAAGCTCTTTGATTTGCTCGGTATCAGCCGCGAGACGTCTGAGCTCCAGTTCGGCCACATGCTCGAAGCGTTCGAATTTGGTGCCCCGCCGCACGCTGGTATCGCACCGGGAATCGACCGTATCGCAATGATCCTGGCAGATGAACAGACCATTCGTGAAGTGGTTGCATTCCCCAAAACCCAACAAGCGCAAGACTTGATGATGGGAGCTCCATCGCCAGTCGACGAGCGTCAGTTGCGTGACTTGCACATCAAACTACGGTAGTACACGAGTGAACCCCGCTGTGGTCATCACAGCGGTGTTTCTGTATATAAAGGAGCCACAATGAAGCTCTACACCAAAACAGGGGACGAGGGCGAGACCGGGTTATGGGGCGGTCTGCGTGTTTCAAAGGACACTATTCGTGTCCACGCATACGGCACGGTAGATGAATGCAATGCCGCACTCGGAGTCGCACGGGCATGTGGTTCGGTAAACACCCTCGACAACTACCTCCAAGCAATTCAAAATCAACTCTTTGTGGTCGGTTCTGATCTTGCTACCCCAGGTGACGCTGCAAATATTCCCCGTGTCACGTCTACGGAAGTTGCGTTCCTTGAACACGCCATCGATACGCTGGAAGAATCCCTACCAGCGCTCACGCAATTCATTTTGCCGGGTGGGAGCATGGTAGCTGCCCAATTGCATATGGCACGAACCATTTGTCGCAGAGCAGAACGCTATGTCGTGACCCTTGCGCGGGAGGAAGCGTGCAATGTGGTGATTGTAATCTACCTCAACCGTCTTTCTGATTTCTTGTTTGTTGCTGCTCGTGCTGCGAACCTTGCAGCATCCATCCCTGACGTCCCGTGGGTAAGCACACGTGTGAGCAAATGAGGTCCCACATGCACATCACTGGCATCTACATCTACCCCATAAAAAGCTGTCGTGGTATCGCAGTCGATACTGCGAATGTCCATGACATCGGACTGGAACATGACCGTCGATATATGGTTGTCGACGCAGATAATCAGTTTATGACACAACAAAATCACCCTGACATGGCACGTATCGCGGTCAGTCAGACAGCCTCCGGCTGGGCATTATCGCGCGTTGATATGCCCCTGCTGCGCTGGGATCCGGTGACGCATGGAACTGAATCGACCGTCCAAATTTGGAAAGACTCGGTCACCGTTGTTGACCAAGGAGATGCCGTTGCAACGTGGCTCTCACAGGCGCTTGGCCATCCGTGTCGCCTGGTCGGGTTTGCCCCGGGCATACGCCGTCTGGTTGATCCGACCTATGCTGTTGATCCAGAGGACGCAGTGAGCTTTGCCGATGGGTATGCGAGCCTCCTTGTCACCGAGGAGTCGTTAGCTGACCTCAATACACGGACGAAAGAAGCGGTGCCCATGGACCGTTTCCGACCAAACATCGTTGTTTCGGGTGCTCGTCCATGGGAAGAAGATGATTGGCACAGCGTACAGATTGGGTCTGTCGAAATGGTAGCTGTCAAAAAATGTGCCCGTTGTGTCGTGACAACAACCGATCAAAAAACCGGAGAACGGCACGTTGAGCCATTACACACGCTTGCCGTTTTTCGCCATATCGGGCACGGGTTGATTTTTGGACAGAACATGGTCCATAAAACGAGCGGCAGAATACAATTAGGAGACCAGGTACTCCTCAAATAGACAGCGCTTGTAGACCACCCCGCCAGGGGTGGTTCTTTCATTCAAAAAGAATCGGAACTTCAACCGTCGTATTGAACGTAGCATGAATAATGCGAATACGCATCTGCCACTCCCCGACCATGTTGACTTCGAGTTTTTCAAATCGGTATCCAGAATCACGATGTGTAAGCGACATCGGCGGGTTCATCATCCCGTGTTGCTTCATCACCGCAGTCAATGTCACCGTCGCGTCTTCGATTGGGACACCACGACGGTCGGTGATTTGTATCATCCCCGTGCGAAATCCGAGGCTACGCTCATCGATTGTCACAACCACAGATACATCGTCGTTTTGCGAGCGAATTGGTTCTGGTCTCGCACATGAAACACAGACTCCAATGAGTATAAGGAAGAACAAGCGACGCATGTTAGTCTCCTGCTGCTGGCACATCGATGGCAATCGGTACAGTCAACAAAACATCGCCGGTCATTACCTGAAACCACAGCTTGTACCTGCCTGGCCGCGGGAACGCGTAGACGAATGCTACGCGATTGCCGACCTGTGGCATGGGTTGAAAAGATTCATCCATCGTGCCGACTGCATGTACATGACCATAGACAGATTGGAGCGTGTTGCGTACAACGAGGTGTCCACGCATCCCCAACCAAGGCTGAATAGCATCCACCGGGATGCCGTTTTTGTTCACGTCAACCCACAGGCTTACGGGGACGAGGTGCTCTATACGCTGTTCGGCAGTGACGACTACGTCATACTCCGCGATACGTTGAGGAATTGACAACTGTCCATCTGCCAACCCCACGACATTCGGTCCGGGAATATCGAGGTGGTGCATCAGCACTTGCGAACCTGTATGAATACGTTCGACTTCGACGCTGCAATCATATGATCCCGCTGGCAACAGCGCACGGGCAAGCTTGAAGTGACCGGCATCAACGCGTGCGGGATGCACGTGCTGAATGACATTCCGCTGTTCATCGATACACACGGTGTGCATCAACGCATTATGGTGAGGCACGAGGTCATCTACGGGCAACCCCGTGGCACCATCGTGCAGCAGAAAATCGATGTCATCTTGTGATTGTGTCACCGTCTGCGAAATGAAAGGCATTGGGAGCGGCACTGGGGTGTTCCATTCAAGGCGAATCTGTGGTGAAGCGATAATCGCGCTCAGTCCAAGAATCACCGTCAACGTCACAATGAGGAAACTACGCGCTACGCTGTATACCCATTGTGGAGCGCTCAGCCACAACACCTGTACCGTCAACATGAGGGCTAAGAACGCAAAAGCGACAAATAATGGGACGGTTGTGAGTGGAACATCGGTATCAAGAATGGTCACTGGGACCTTAACGTAGCCAGGGAGTTGGCGCTTGTCATCAATTGTCACGTCGATATCCCATATCCCGAGGGCTGTTATTGGAATATCCACCACCGTGATTGTTTCAATATTCGCCGGAATGGTGAATTCTTGGGGTGCGACTGATTGCCCAGAAGCCGCATGAGCTGACACACGCAGCGTACGAATATCGGTAAATCGCTCATTCGGCAAGATTTTTAGCGTCAAAACAGTTGGTGCGCCAGTCGGGACAATCGCTTCAATCCGCAGAGGATGGATACCTGCATCGACTTCGATGACACGAGATCCACCAGCTACCATACCGTGTGCCGATACGTTGAGCGGGATCATACAGATACCCATCAAGACAGAAAGTACCAGAATTGTCCACCAACGCATAGAATCACCCTATTTCGTGAACGAGTATTTAATGCACTAGAATGCGCAAATACCTCTATTCGTTCAATCATACCATGTCGCGTGTGGTATGATACAGGTACATTTTACACGGTGAGAGGATACATGGATTACCTTCACGTGGTACTACATCCTGCGACGGTCCACTTGCCCATCGGTGTTTTTTTTGCCGCCTGTGTATTAACCGGGATCGCCTGGCGACGCAAATCTGTGGACCTCGAAGGTACGGGATACACATTGGTAGTTTTTTCCTGGTATAGCCTCATCCCAGCTACAGTGACGGGAATATACGACGCAGTACAAAGACTACGTGATGTTCAAACCCCTGCAGAAGCCCTATTTTGGATTAACCTTCATGCGGTCAGTGCATTGTTGCTCTGGTTTATGAATTGGCAAGCCTGGCAGCTCCGTCGGCGCATGCAAACGGTGCCGATTTGGGAGGCGCAGTCCTACAAGAAGTATGGCGTCCGACTGATTGTTGGTTTGATCTGTATTGTTGTTTCGGGGTGGAGCGGCGGTTACATGGTGTATAGTCTCAGACTAGGCGTCTCGCCGGGCGTTTTGCCATAGAAGAGGTCCTACGTAAATGATTGAAGTACTGAGCTTCCTTAACTTCATCGCAATTACCTGGTCCATGGAAGTGATGCGGACAGTACGCTTGCTCACGTGGAGTGTGTCGGGCAAAGAGCATCTGCCGCCACGGCCACAGGGCATGGTCCTCGTCGTCAATCACATCCAATGGCACGATATTCCGTTTATTGGTTGGGCACTCCCGTTATCCCATCGGCCGTGGTGGCTAGCCAAGGTCGAAATTGTAAACTCCGTCTTCGGATGGTGGTTTCAGATGATGCATGTGATTCCGGTGCGTCGTGGCCAGCGCGACATTCAAGCAATTGATCGCGCTGCCGATGCCGCGCGCTCGGGCAAAGTGGTCATCATATTCCCTGAAGGAACGCGCAGTCATGACGGGAAAATGCTCCAAGGCCGTGGTGGGACTGCGCGAATTGCACTGCGTGCAGGCGTGCCGATCGTTCCTATGGCGATTACTGGTACACAGAAAAAAGTCTTTTTCAGTACCCGGCATATCACTATCGGCAAACCGTATTATCCTGAAGTTCGCAGCAACGACGGTAATCTGGATAAAATTCCCGCTCCCGAGATGGCACGGCTCACCAACGAAATCATGATCAAAATCGCAGAACTCCTCCCCGCAGAGTATCATGGCCATTACACAGATATGATGCTCGAACACAGTGCGCAACAGGAGTCAACACGCGATTAGCTTGACCGAGGGTGACGATGCACGCAACGCTGTGGGTCCATTTTGTTCGCTCGGCGAGTAGAGGATTGATTGTCACCTGCGTGCGGGTCTGCCGCTTCATCCGATTGCTTGACTGGCAAATCATCCAACTGGCCGATTTGCCGCAACACGGGCAACCAATCATTTTTGTGAGTAATCACATCGAATGGCATGATATTCCTTTGATTGGCTGGGCGCTTCCTGGACGCTATCGACTCTGGTGGTTTGCCAAAGCCGAACTCGTTAATCACCCGATGGGATGGTGGTTCCGCTGCTTGCCTATGATTCCAGTTCGACGCGGTATCGGTGACGCAACCGCACTGCACAGCGCAATTCAAAAGGTCGCGGCATGCTGTCCACTCGTCTTGTTCCCTGAGGGCACGTGGGATGACGGACGAATGTTGCGTGCCAAGAATGGGGTTGTACGCATCGCGTTAGCAACAGATGCTCTCATAGTCCCTATCGGGTTGACCGGGCGAATGCAGCCGCTGTGGTTTCGTCAACGCACCATGACGGTAGGGAATTCTTTTCGGTTGCGGGATTTGCCGTCCTTCGTGCCTGAATTGGCAATACAAAACCAACCAATCACTGCGCTGACCACAGATGTGATGCATCGAATCACCGCATTACTCCCCGCCGAATATCATGGCTACTACGCATACTCGAAATAATGCGGATTGAGGAGACCATATGTTTGCCTATCGCCATTTTGCCGCTATTCATTGGTTGAGCGATACCCTGCGTCGCTGGGGCGTTTTTCGTTGGGATGTGCGCGGAACCGAAACCTTGCCGCCCGCGGGTACGGCATTCGTATTGGTAGTGAATCACATAAAGTGGAGTGATATTTGGCTTGTCGCAGCGACTATTCCGTTGACGCACATCCCACATTGGCTTGCCAAAGCAGAGTTATTTGGTCCACTCACACGCTGGTGGTTCAACGGGATGCAGGCAATTCCTGTGCGTCGCGGACAGAACGATGTGGGTGCAATTGATATGGCGGTCGAAACGCTTCGGGCAGGCAACATCATGATTGTCTTCCCTGAGGGCACACGCAGCGGGAACGGGAAGTTAAAAAAAGGGCGCGGCGGAGCCATGCGGATGGCACTCCGTGCAGGGGTACCGATCGTCCCCGTCGGTATCACTGGCGTCGAGGGTGGCCTGCGGGCACCAGCTACAATTACTTACGGGCCAGCCTGGCTGCCCGTAGCGCTGAGTGGACTCGACACCATCGACCCTGACGAAATGACAACTCTGACCGATGACATGATGCGTCACATCGCAGCGCTGCTACCCGTCGAATATCATGGATATTACGAAGAAAGTACTACTCATCCTCGCCCATGAGTTTATCCACCAGCCACACCGCGAGTCGTGCAGCAACCAATGCGAGAATGGTACTGATTACTTGGTGGAGGATTTTTCGTTGATTTTTAGAATCCATGGTGCCTCAGCCTCTATCTGTTGTATGTACGCTGCTACGGTGGTTTGTGTCACGTCTGGATGGGCATCAACCAATTGAAGGGTGGTGCTGCGTGGGATTTTCATGGCCGTCTGCGTCTGTAGCCATACCCACCCCAGAACAGCGATTCCAACTCCTGTGAGTACTCCTCTTCGCCACATACACACCTCATCTCTGGTCGTCATGAGTCTATTTTACCACTGCAACCCAGCAAAGGAGTCTCTATGCCAGCAGTATATGTTGCCATCGCCACACCGCTCGATTCCAAAGGGGCGTTTGATGCACAAGCCATGTCACGACTCATTGCACATTTACATGATGCGGGTGTGGACGGAATCGTCCCGTGTGGCACCACCGGTGAAGGACCGTCGTTTAGTGTGGCAGAACGATCCGAAATTATCAGGCACTGCATCAGCGCACGGGCAGGACTCGGAGTGATCGCAGGAACAGGTTGTCAATCACTGAGTGACACTATCACACTGACCAACGCAGCGCTCGCCGCGGGTGTCGACGCGTGTCTCATCCTGCCGCCGTTCTTTTTTAAACAGGCAGGCGAGCATGGCGTGTTGGCATGGTATCGCGCCGTTTGTGATGCCCTACCACGCAACAGCAAAATCGTCTTGTACCACATACCGCCCATGACGGGAGTCCCTATCACACCCACGATTATCGATGGGCTTCTCGAAAGCCACCCCACGCACATTGCCGGAATCAAAGACAGCGGAGTGGATGCTGCACATACCGCTATGCTGACCGCACGGTATCCCCAGCTCGCAATTTATACCGGAAACGCACCGATTTTGGCCCAAGCCATCAGAGACGGTGCGGCAGGATCTATTCTGGCTGTTGCCAACATCGTGCCACGGTCGGTTCGCATCCTGACGGACGATCTCGCCCGTGACGACGCACAGGTCCATCTCGCTGCAGTAGACGGCTACATTCGTAAAGTCGGTGCGGTGCCGACAATCAAGGCAATCCTGGCACAATCGGGAGTGCCGGTGGGCATACCATTACCGCCGCAGTTGCCTCATCCTGATGCAGCAGATGCGTACCACGCATTCAGTGATTTTCCTGCGCCCGCGTAGCACGATGCAGACAAGAGGCACACGATGATTGTCCTGTTACATGGCCCCGATGAATATCGTCGCAGTGAGCGTCTGTCTGCCTTACTCGCCGACATACCAGATGCCGCGCGTTCGCTCAACATCACCCGCCTCGAGGGCAAGCGCTTTAAACTCGATGCATTCATTCAAGCAGGCGAAGCGTTTCCTTTTTTACATGACCGCCGCACGGTCATCGTCGAAGATTTACTCAAAAACCAGAAAGCCGGTAAAGAACGCGACGAACTCAAACTCGTGCTCGAACGCCTACCCAATTGGTGCGATGTGATTTTTATCGAAAACGAAGATATCGACAAGCGCAGTGCGTTGTACACCCATTTGACCAAAACTGCTTCGGTCGAAGAATTCCCGTTCCTCAAAGAGACGGACATCGTTCGTTGGGTTGGTGAACTCGCGCGTTCTCTGCGCATTACCATTGAGAATCGTGCTGCCTACCGCCTCCTATCGCTGGTAGGGACGAACGGACGGACACTCGTCAATGAACTGACAAAACTCGCAACCTACGTGCGACCGGGTGGGGTGGTCGACGAAGTCGTCGTCGATCTATTGGTTTCGGATGACACCGAAGAAAACATGTTTGCATTTGTCGACGCCCTAGCGGCACGTCGAAAGGGAGTTGCACTGGCAAAGTTGCGTCATCTATTGACCGACGGACAAGCCCCGCAATACATTATCTTCATGATAGCGCGGCAAGTGCGCATCTTGTTACAGGTAAAGGAGCTCGACAACTTACGTATGCGCCCAAATGAAATTTCGAGCAAAGTGGGCTTACGTCCAGGCTTTTTGACAGATAAGGCAATCGACCAATCACGAGGGTTTGCACCTGCAGATCTGGAACGCCTACACGAGCGCGTCCTGAGCCTCGACCACAAAAGCAAAACAGGCGGGATTGATGTCAATGCAGGATTGGATTTGTTGGTCATGGATACATGAAAAAACCCCACTCGCGCGAGCGAGTGGGGTAGACAGACAGATTTACTTGCTGGCTGCGTTGATTTTCTTCATCAAGCGGGATTTGCGACGTGCCGCGTTGTTGCGGTGAATGACGCCTTTTGAAGCAGCCTTGTCCAAGGTGCTCAATGCAGTGATGATTGCCTTCTGGTCCAATGCGCCTGAAGCAATCGTCTGCTCTGCTTTTTTGACCATGGTCTTGAGGCGAGCATTGTAGGACGAATTGCGGAGACGTCGGTTTTCTGAAGTACGGATGCGCTTCAACGCAGATTTGGTGTTCGCCAAGGTATCACTTCTCCCGTATAATTCATGAATTGATTGCACATGAGCATCTGAAAATTGATTATACCAAAACACGATGCAGTGTGCAACATGGGAGCAGGAATGACGTCACGTCGATCGCACACACTCTTCAATACACTCATCGTTGCACTCGGATATTTCGCCAGTAGGGTACTTGGTCTCGTGCGCGATATGTTCATCACTGCCCAATTTGGCACATCCCCGCAGGTCGATGCCTATCGTGCCGCATTCGCCCTCCCCGACCTCATCTATCTCGTGGTCGCAGGAGGAGCACTCGGGACTGCGTTGATTCCAGTTTTTCAAGAGCGGAGAGCCGCAGCCGGGGACTCTGCTGGCTGGGATCTGGCTAATGCAGTACTCAACCTGACATTGCCAATCCTCATCGGTCTTGCGGTTATTGGCTGGATTTTCGCCGAACCCATCGTCACGTTGACCACAGCCCGCGGATTTACCGCAGATCAACGCAATCTGACGGCACATTTGATGCGATTGCTGCTGATCCAACCAATTCTCCTAGGAATCGGTGGAATTGCGAAAGCAACGTTGGAGGCACACGAGCAGTTTCGCATCCCGACCATTGGTTCGAATCTCTACAATATCGGTATCATCTTTGGCGCCGCAGCCCTCGCACCCTGGTATGGCATCGAAGGCGTTGTCTACGGTGTCATTGCGGGTGCAGCGGCATTTGTGCTGATTCAGATTCCCACTATGCACCGGCTCGGTTGGCATTACCGTGCGATGGGCTGGACGACTGCGGGCGTCCGTTCGGTCGGGCGACTCGTTCTGCCACGGTTATTTGGGCAATCCGTTTGGCAAATTAATCTGACTACCATGATAGGTGTAACATCGAGCTTCGGCTTAGGTGCCGTAGCGGCGTCAGGCTATGCATTACAAGTGATGCTGTTGCCGCATGGGCTCATCGGCCTCAGCATAGGAACCGTCATTTTTCCGCTCCTTGCAAAGCATCTCACCAACGGCAATCGGCATGCGTTTGCCCAATCAGCAGGAATGGCGCTACAGAGTGTGCTTGCAGTTACCGTACCTGCATCAATCGTGCTCTACGTTGGTGCATCGACAATCGTCAAGGTGTTGTACGAGCGCGGCACGTTCGATGCGGCTTCGGCGACGCTCACCGTTGCCGCGTTGCAGGGATATGCAATTGGTTTGGCTGGGTTCAGTGTGGCAGAGATTGCCGTACGAATCTGGTTCGCCTTACAAAATACCCGACTACCCGTGTATGTCGGAGCGGTCGCGGTCCTGTTCAACGTGAGTGTAGGTTGGGCGCTGACGCAATCCGGAAGCATCGCAGAGCGGCTTTGGGTGCTCGCTGCGGTGTTTAGCATTGCCAACATCATCGAAGCCGCGCTCCTCTTGTGGTTCCTCAAACGCGATCATCCCGACATCCGACTCATCACAAACCCGTGGCAGTGGCTGTTGAGTATCGGCGGGATGATGCTATTATTGACGGGCACACAGCCATTCCTCCCCTTGCTTCCATCTGGTCCATTGACCTCACTTGGTGATTGGATTCGCTGTGGTCTACATTTGATTGTCCTCGGAATATCATTCGGCTGGGGCGTGATGTGGGGATCCAATCGGTTTGCGCTCCTCCGTGCAGCACGGCGTGGGGCAAGTCAATAGCAACGAGATGAGGGTCTGCATGAGCCGTGTACTTGCGTTGATTTTGGCGGGCGGTGAGCATCCTGCATTGAGCGTTCTAACCGCAGAACGGGCAGAAGCAGCGGTCCCCTTTGCAGGGAAGTACCGTATTATCGACTTCACCCTTTCAAATTGTATTAATTCCGGAATTACCAACGTCGGCGTGCTGACACAATACCGGCCACGTTCTCTACAAGAGCACATCGGGGTGGGGAAACCCTGGGACCTTGATAGACGAATCGGGGGCGTCCATATTTTGCATCCATACGTGGGCGCGGGAACGAGCTGGCAGAAGGGTAACGGCGACGCATTGCGCGCTCACCTAGACTTCATGGACGAACAGCCAGAAGAGCTCGTCCTGGTGCTCGCGGGTGATCATATGTACAAAATGGACTACCGACCGATGATTCAAGCACACCTCGCGGCGCAACGGGATGTCACCATCGCCGTCCACGGCGTCGGGAGTCACGAAGTGCATCGGTTCGGAATTGTGACGACTGACCTCGACGGGGTGGTCACCAAATTCGAAGAAAAACCTGCGCGGAGCGCATCAACTTTGGCATCCATGGGGATATACCTTTTTCGCAAACAGTACCTCATCGATATTCTGAATGCCGGTACACACGAAAACATCGGACGTGATTTGATGCCCGACTTAATCGCGCAGATACCCGTAGACACGTACAACTTCCAAGGCTACTGGGCCGATATCGGCACCGTTCAATCCTACTACGAAGCCAGTATGGCACTCTTGAGCGAAACACCTGCACTCGATTTGAGCGACGCAGATTGGGTCATTCACACCAAAAGCGCCGAAATGCCGGCAGCCGAAATCAGCGCCGGTGCACGCATTCGAAACAGCATGATTTGTGATGGGAGTCGCATCGGCGGCACGGTGAGTGGCTCTGTGATCGGACCTGGAGTTGTAATTCCAGCGGGCACGACGATCATCGATAGCATTATTTTGCCAGATGTCGTCATCGAACCTGGCTGTACCATCACACGAGCGATTATTGACAAAGGAACGCGAATCGGTGCAAATGCAGTCATCGGCCACGCGGCAGCAGCAGTACCAAATGAGCGCGTCCCCGACCTTTTACACACGGGGTTGACGTTGATTGGCATGCGCAACGAAATCCCAGCTGAGACCCACCTGGGAGCAAATGTCTTGGTTGCACCCCGCACGAGCGGGCAGGCGTGGATCAAGAATAAGCACTTCCCGGATGGCTCGTCTGTTGCCTAAGACCGCAAACCCCCCGGTGCATGTGCACCGGGGGGTTTTTGTATAGATCTGCTTATGTCAATGCAGCAGCAATTGTGGTGCCTGCGTGGTGCAGTGTTTGTTCATCATAGAGACTAAATGCCATCCGAATTGCTTCGTAGCCCAGCGGTCTGCTACTAAACAACGTTGCGGGTAATGCATCGATGTGTTGTGCCCGAATCAACGTGAGCGCATCATTGGCGCGCATGTGTGGTGGGAGCTTCATCCACAAAAAATACCCACCCCGTGGGCTCGCCCATTGGAATCCACGCGCACGAAGCGGAGCAAGACCTGCTTCGAGTGCATCGCGACGCCGGGCATAGCGCTGGCGATACTCGGATACAATGTCCGCATACGCACCACTCGTCAATAATTCAGCCAATATGAACGAAGGGAAATGAGCCATCCCACCGCCGCTGTCGAGCAACCCGCAGCCGGACAGGCGATCGATTATCGCCGCATCAGCAGTGATGTAGCCCGTCCGCAAACCAGGCGCAAGTGACTTCGAAAAGGAACCGAGTCGAATCACGCTCCCTCGGGGGAACGTCGTCCAAAGCGAGGGAAGTGGCTTGGTATCAAACCATAATTCGCGGTACACATCATCCTCGACAATGCGCAGATCGGTTTCGTGCTGTAGTTTCAGCAATGCTTCTCGGCGCTCGATACTGAGCGTTGCCCCTGTGGGGTTTTGATAGGTAGGTATCGTGTAGAGAAATGCTATTCGGCGACCCGCAGCACTATGCATATTGATTGCTGTGTCTAGTTCCGCGACGTCGAGTCCATCTTGATCGCAACCTATGGCATGCAGGTGGAGCGGCAGATCACGCAGGATACGCAAGGCGAGATGGTAGGTCGGATTTTCTACAAAAACGACGTCATTGGGTTGTGCGTAGAGCATCGCAACCTGCGCGAGTGCTTGTGAATTGCCCGCGCTGAGCATTATCTCGCTCGGGAGCGGGGCAACACCCTCAGAATGACCTATCTGCTCGGCGACGAGGTCACGGAGCGGTCCTATCCCGCGGTCGATACCGTAGGTGAGCATTGCACCGCCGTAGCGGGTCAAGGCGGAGGCCGTTGCAGATTGTATCGCATCGAGGGGGAGTAGGGTCAAATCGGGATGCCCCCATGCCAAATCAGTTACCCCGGGGGCGAGTTGGAGTTGCAGAATACGCGACATATCCATGGTAGGTACTTCCATTCAGTGAAGCGGTTCGTCTGGGAGTGTCAGAATGAATTCGGGGACCACCACAACGAACTCCGCGTCATTATCTTGGCGGAATGTGTAGAATCCTGCCATGGTGCCGTGACCAGATTTGAGGACGCAAAAACTCCGGTACTCATGCACATCACATGGGTCTAATACGGGTTGCTGACCGACAACCCCATCTCCACTCACATGGTATTCTTCGCCAATAGAATCGGAGATTACCCACTCACGAGACCGGAGCTGCGCAGTTGTGCGACTGCAATTTTCGATGCGTACCGTATATGAAAAGACATAGCGTCCGATGTCTTTATCGGATTCTGCGACGAGGTAGACGGGATGTACGGTGACTCGAAAGCCGTTCGTTTCTTTGTAGAAAAACGTACGTTGCGGCATTTCCCTGTTCCTAAATCTGATTCTGTTCCTGAATAATAACACGCTCTCGGGCCACTATCAATGTGACCAACGCGATGATTTGTACCAAATGGAGCCCTCCGGCAAGAACGATTCCATTGAGTCGGAAGCCTGCACTGACAAATTCACTACAGACATATACCGCGATACTCGCCCAGCCAATGGGGTACTGCATCCGTTCTCGACGCAAGAGCCACAGAGCACCAATCCAGACAATCAGTGCATCATACATGCCAACGGGATGGCGTAATTGGCCATATACCGGGATCGCCCATGGCAGATCTGTCTGCGTACCGACCGAGGTCCCGCCTATTGTGGCCGCTGCGGAAGCAACACCGTACGCGACGAGTAATGGTAACAGGGCAAGCCGTAACGTAGGTGTGAATGGGATTTGGCGCTGATACGTGACGATACGCCACACAGTCACGGCAAAGAACACCGCGGTCCACCACGAGTATTCGAACACTCGTACCGTAATAATCTGCTGGAGGACATCTGTGGCAGGGATAGGCTGGAAGTAAATGACCCCGAGACGACCGCCCAGCCATGCACTCCCAATGACCGTTGGCAAGAACCATCCTGGGAGCAGCGTCCCGACGCGCCGCTCGGTCCACGTCCACCAAATGTACGTGGCAATGAGCAATCCGACACCATACATACTCATTCGGAGCGGCCCGATTGTCAATAATGGATACACAAACCCTCGCAGCTATGGTGCCGTAATCAAATCGAGCATTGTGGTGACCACTTCGGCACTGACAGGACCGCGAACTACCGAAACGACCCGACCATGCCTATCGATAAATGCGGTTGTCGGCAGATCGGTACTCAGTAAGTAGGTCATAAACAGCCCCGCAGTATCTGCCCAGACGGTGACAGCAGGAGAAAATGCCGCGCTCGCGCGTTGGACGGTGACTAAAGGCTCACGCTGATTCAGCGCCACAAATGTGACATCACGCCGTGCGAAATCCGCTGCGTTGCGTTCCCAATAGAGCATTGCTGCACTGCAGGTTGGACACCAACTGGCCCAAATGGTGACAATGCTCGGGCGGCCGATGAGTGTGCGCGCATCGACCGCTGAACCGTCTCGTGACTGCAATTTGATTGAGGGGATCGGTTCCTGTGCGGTGTATAACAACGACGGGCTATCCGAAATCCGCGTGGCAATAATCCAGCACATACCGAGGATACCGGTCAAAACAATGCGTCGGTTTATGGGAATGCGGATTGGGGTCATTGCATCACAACTTGTCCATTTTGGATGTAAGCATATGCTTCATCGGGCATCTTGCGAATAATACGCCCTGGCTGTAAATCATCGAATGCCGGCAGGACGAGATAGGACGAACCCAACACAAAGCACGGGACCGCCTCGGCGGCAACACGCGTACTCGGCACAAGAATGTTTGGATGGAGATGTGCACAGAGGGAGTAATGGTCTGAATGACGAGGTTCATGCAAAAATGTCAGACCCGCTTCGGAATATCCCGGATCAACGCAGTCGATGTGCAATTCAGGCGGGGGGTCGCCGAGCACTCGCTCGTGGTTACCACGAACCAAAATAATCTTGACACCGTGCAAATTTTGGCGCCATTCTGCAACGATACGCAACACGTACTCGTTATAATTTCGCTTCATGTGGAACATGTCACCGAGAAAAACAACACGGGTAGCACTATGCTGCTCAACCAGTGCACTGATGCGTGCAAGTGAATGCAAAATTGGGGCAGCATCTTGAGGAGTGACGGGGGATGACCTGCCCAGGTGGAGGTCTGCAACAAAAATAGTCTTGTGTTGGGCCCACCATACCGCTCGCTCAACGCAGAGTTCGAGGACGAGTGAAGCTGTAGGATAAATAATCATATTGAAGCTTTTAGTGCTTCGGAAACAGTCGCAGCGTGGATGTCGATGGTGTCATTTATATCTCGCCCGTAGCCGCCTGCCATTGTCACTACATACGGAATCCCATTCTTGCGACAGAGATCAATCACCATACGGTCCCGAGCGGCCAGTCCTTCTTTGCTCAGGGCCAGTCGTCCGATCGAGTCGTTGACATGGGCGTCTGCTCCTGATGTATAGAACACGACATCGGGTCGTGCGACAGCGCTGATATGATCGAGAGCCGGAGCAAGTGTCTCGAGATATTCATCATCTGCAGTTGCATCGGCGAGATCGATATCACAATCGCTTGCTACTTTGCGAAACGGGTAATTCTTGGCCGCATGCATCGAAAAGGTATAACACCACTCCTCGTGTGCCATGATTTCGGCAGTCCCATTCCCCTGATGTACATCGAGATCAACGACGAGTGCCCGCCGAATCAGCCCGTTTGCGTGGCCCTGATATGCCGCAACTGCGACATCATTAAAGACGCAATACCCTTCGCCATGCAATCGACACGCATGGTGGGTCCCTCCAGCCAAGTGCACTGCGCCTCCGCTATCGAGCGCAGCTGCGAGCGCAGCCGTGGTACCACCACACGCACGTCGGGCACGTTCGACCACCGCAGAAGACCACGGAAATCCAATGCGTCGTTGCTCAGCGCTTGTGAGTGTCCCCTGAACAACCTTCGAAATATACCCTGGACTATGCGCACGTTCTATGTCTTCGATGGGAGATAATGGTGATTGGTGAAAAGAATGTGCTGCGATGCCTACAAACTGTTCCACACGTTGCCGTAAAAGTCGAAATTTGGCCATCGGGAATCGATGTCCTTCGGGGAGCGGAATTTCGAATTGGTCGGTGTAATACAGATGCATTTGTTTAATATACCATATTCGCAAAAACCAGAACCCACGTAGTTGTAAAGTGTTTACGTTATGTGTTAGAATATTGCGAACAGAAAGGTCTACAATGAGTAACAAAGTAGTGCGTGTCACCCGGCAAAACTGGGGACAACGAGTAGCGAATTCGTTTGGTGGGCTTGTATTTGGTCTCATCCTCATTCCCGCTGCAATGATCGGGCTTTGGATGGGCGAGGGGATGCGCGATTTGTCGAAAATCGCAGCAACAGCGGTGCAGGTAGATGCCAATCAGGCACTCACCGCCAAAGACGGCGACTTTGTATCGGCCACGGGGACACTCAGCAGCAACGCCCAAATCGGCGATGCACCGTATATGGCAGACGGCGATTATGTCTCGTTGAACCGTGTCGTCGAAATGTATGCATGGACCCAAAAGAGTGATAGCTCGACAACTGAGGATACGGTTGGCGGCGGTTCTACAACCACAACGACTTATACCTATTCGAAGCAATGGGTCGAAAATCCGGCAGATTCAAGCACATTCGAAGAACCCGCTGGGCATGAGAATCCTACCAAAGTCATCGAAAGCACAACCATAACGGCAGATTACGCAACTGTTGGGAACTACGAAGTCAACCCACAGTCTGTACAGTTGCCCGGTGGCGACAAAATCGGACAAAATCCGGTCGAATTGCCTGAAGGATATGCTTTAAACGGCGAATATATTTTCTCGACCGACGCAGCAGCGACCAGCCCAACGGTCGGTGACTTGCGCATCTCGTACACTGCTTTGCCTACGGGTAAAACGGTGACGGTATTTGGCAGCCAACAGGGAAATTCCGTTGTCAGTGCCACAGTGGATGGTGCGGAATTCTTCCGGATGTTTATCGGCACGCACTCGGAAGCTCTGGCCACGATGCACACCGAATATGTGGTTCTGATATGGATCATCCGTATCCTGGGGACATTCGGTATCTTCATGGGACTTCAGCTCATCGTTCAGCCGCTCGCACGTATCTTGGGTGTCATCGGCATCTTGGGCAATGCAGTCGAAGGAATCACTGGATTTTTTAATGCACTTATTGCTCTCGTGCTCGGTTCGACGATTATCATCGTCAGCCAGATCGCACACAACATCTACCTACTCATTGCCACGTTATTGCTGGTAGGCGGCGGGATTTACCTGTACATGCGCAAACGTAATGGATCTGCGTCTGTATCAGGGACCACCACCACAAGTACAGAGACAGGCGTCGACACATCACCACCAAAAATGAACTAATTCGTCGTTTCTTCCTCCCACGCTTTTGCGTGGGAGGTTTTTTGTTATGGTCAGGTGCATCGTGATTCCCGCGTCTGTGTGAGGATTATGGAGTTAAGAAGGCCGTAAAGAGGTAGCCAGCGTGTCGCAACATACCGCACAGGAATCAGTAAACTCACCAAATCCTCAAGATGAGGGGGATACGCTTTTCCGAGTGTGGCACGTTGGAGGCTCCTACAATAATTGGTGAAGCAAACCTCCAGACCGTTACAATCGTTCCTTCACCCGCGAGGGCTGTGTCGAGTTATATGCTTATCGAAAACACTGAAACAACCACCGAGAACGCGGTTCCACAGGACAACACAACATCCTAGTTCACATATCAACATGACACAATGGAATAACTACATTCCACACATGTCCCATTTACGAGTACTGAACGGACACAAGAACGTAACGTAAATTCCCTAAGAAATTAACAATCGGTGCGCGTATTCGGGGTATATTTCTGCCTCATAACACAAGCAAATCCCAAAACATCGCACGATTGTACATAAACCGGTCAACCTACTGAATCGTAATGATTGCGGGGGATTCCATCTATTCACGTTCAGATACCATCGCGTGGGTTTTGTACTTTTCAGTAAGGGATAATGCTCGTTCAGGGAGAACGGGGATTCCAAAGCAATCCCACCAACCATCTCTACAGTACATCGCGGTCTCGGCTCAGGTCACAGCCGTACAGGTGTTTTTCTGAAGAATACTGCCGAATAACACGCGCATTTGAAGAATCCAAGCAAAACATTCGCAGGCTGTCGACAAAACACGAAAACAAAAGTCACGCTGAATATGAAGCAAGTTCATCATCTTGTGAGTACTTTTTTCGACAAACACATCACGGCGCAGGTTCTATCCATTTACCTTGCTCTTGCTTGAGGCGCATGTGGATGCCTTGGAGGGCTATGAAGGCTGGACGTGGACTCCAATCAGGGTTGAGGATACCGTACGACGCCTGTTCGTGAAGCGGGTTGCCTTGTTGATCCCACAGTACGGCAAAATTCATGTTCCAAAGGAACATAACACCAATCCAGGACCTGCCCACTTCGTCCCGATAGGTTTTGAAGACCATCTGTGTGGCGTCACCGATGAACTGAGCTTGTTCATCCATCGTTACTTCGCTGCCATATTCGTACCCGGGTGTATTGTTAGCGGTCGTCCAGCCGTATTCGGTAAGCCAGATTTGCTTTTCGGCGAGACCGCTTGCGACCATCGTTTGCCGGACGTTCTCGACATGGCGAAAATAATGCGTTGGGTGGTCGTTCCAACCAATGGGGTTCCCGGGTTTGTCCGGATAGAGCGTGTCGGGAGGGTTGGCAGCTGCCCCGGGATGCGCCCCTTGCGCATCGAATGAATTTTTGACAGCGCCGTTGTTGTAGGCGTAGAGTTTGGTCAAAAAGACGGTGTCATCCATTGCCAAGTTGACATCATTCACGCCAGTAGAAGAAGGAGCTGCGGCAATGACATATGTATAGGAACGGACTGCTTTGATTCGGCGATATGCTTCGATGAGCATTTCGGCGTAGTGAGCAACTGCAGTATCATCGATTTTTCCGCCATTTTCTACTGCGAGATTTGGTTCGTTCCATATCTCGACAGCAGTAATCAGCCCACCATAGCGCTGGACCATGTTTTCGACAAAGTCGCCAAAGGGTTTGGGGTCAGCAGGAATTCCATGATTTGCTTCGTAAAAAACAGGGGCTTGGACAACACTAATCATCAGTTTGACGTTGAACGCAGACGTATCTGCAATGATACGATCGACCTCATCCCAATAGTAAACGCCGGGGGATGCTTCAATATCTTTCCAATGAATTTGTTGGCGCACCCAGTCGAATCCAGCAATCTCGGTCAAGGTCAACACGCGCTCACGATCAGTGTAGAAAAGATGCTCTACAACGCCAAATTCTACCTCATCGATCCGCGGGAAGTTACCCAAAGATGCGAGTTGTGAGTCGACTTGACTGGAAGCAACCGACGTCGCGATTAACCCGCCTGGATTGAGTGTAGGCACCGCCGGCACAGACGGTTGTGCCGTGGTGCAGGCAATGAGTATGCCCAGACTCAGCAACAAACCCATACGATGCAAGCGAGAACGTCTCAACAAATGGCAAATCCTCTGTGCGAATACGGCAGGACGGATGAGCGGCAGGACAGAATTCCTCAAGTATACACTGCAGGCTATTCGACCGGGCGAATATCGATGACGAGTGATTGCCGCGGCAAAATATCCACGACCCGACTCTGCTGGTTATCGCGAACATATTGCCAACCACCGTCCAGTGCCAACACCACGTCATTGAGCATATCGGCACTCGTGTTTTCGATACGAATGTGTGTACCACGGCTGTCGTGCCAAAGGGTCTGCCGGAGGGCATCGATACGTTGTTGCCGAACGGCGATTTCGGCCAGTGGCGCTACCCAGACGTCTTTTGTGCTTGCGGTGGCATTGACAACAGATTCCCATGCTGCAATCTGCTCTGGAGTAGTGACTTCTTCGGTGTGTGCCCAAAAGTCAATGAACCCATCACGGTCGCGTATGTCGGCCAACAATTGTAGCGCGCCGGGGGTGCGTGCCACCGTCAAATAGTAGTCCGGGCAAACCATCAAGCGCTCGTGCCCGGGAAGCGGTCGACATCGTGTTGCTTCTGCTTCGACGATGTGATATTGGGGGAGTCGAGGATTCCATGCAGTGCGTGTCAGAGAGGTAATTCCAGCGTCCTCAAGCACATCCCAGCTTTCATTATGCATCCCGGCGCTACTACTCCATGGAAAAGCGAGTGACGTTGCTGGTGGGAGATTTTGTTCTGCGGCGAGTTCATTCCATGCCTGCAGATCAGCTTGCCACTCCCGCGGACTCGCGAGTCCCCCATAAAAGTGACTAAAGGTATGACTCTGCACGGCATGCCCACCTGCGCGCAGTGGCACGAGCAGATCGCCAAAATACCAGTCAGGCGCAGCACCATCTGCAGCGTATGGATCGCGTGAGAACCATGGCTGTTGCGACCAGACGTCTGATTGCCAGCCATTTTCTTTTGTCGCCCAACGAAACGTCGGATCGCCCATGAATCGTCGCTGCGATGGATTTCCATGCAAGAAGTTATATCCATTGACATAGTAGGTCGCTGCATAGCCGTGCGGTGCATAGAGTTTGAGCGAGTTCCAGAGTCCCTCTCGCATCCGTTTGGCACGGAGAGCAGGATCGAGATCGGCATTGGGATCATCCACTGAACGGGAATGCACCAATCCTCCCATGGCAGATTCAAAGTCATACGAAAAAGAAACCGCAGCATTGAAGCCTGCCGGCCATGGCCGAATGGTGAGCGGAGAATCGGCATCGGGGTCTGCAAGCGGAAGTACCGACCCGACGTGACTGGTACGAGCCACAATCTGGTCAAGATAGATGCGATCATCAGAAGCTGGCTCAAAGCGTACGGTCACGGACGTGGCCCCAACAGGGGCAACAGACGTTGTCACCAGGACACTCCACGGAGCCCTATCGGAATCCCCCCGCCAATTACGTACGGGTCGCCATGGACCGATCTGCGTTATTGTCTCGCCAGTCTGTGTACGCCACAACCAACGCGAACGAATCTGTGTTGCAGATGGACTATCTGCAAGCGCACGTACTGATACACAGATTCGAGCACCGTGCTGTGTCGGGATGGATGGGATGCCGAGCCACGTCCCAATACCCATCAGATGCACAGACGTGCCGCCATCCACCGAAAACGTACCCACACGGACACCGGGCGCACCCGATGTCCATCCAGAAGGCAGGCCTTCCGTCACTGAGTCGAGTGATGCATCGTCAAGCAGGATGGCTTGCCATGGTGCGCGACACTCGTGTTCGCGGGTAATTGCCGCAAAGCAGAGTGCCACGATGGATGTTGCAATACAAAGGCTGATTAAGAAGCTGCGTTTCATATGCGGCTACCGTAACTGAAAAGGGAGGTCTGATGCAATGAGACTTGCAGTCGCTACTGATTCCCAGACGACTGGCAGACGAATGATGCTGTTCGTTTGAGGATCGTAGCGGATGACGCCTTTTTCAAACACCTGGGTCGCTGTGGGATCTGTATTTGTTGGCATTAATACCTCATCTGAGAGCGGCGTGCCGAGCATTTCTAGACCATCGGTTCGCAGATAGTAGCGCGCGAATGCGTCATGAATAGTGAACGGATTTGCGGGATTCGTGAGAATCTGGTCAGGGTTGATGGCCTCGACAATCGGTCCGCTTGCATCAAATGCGGGAGTGGGGAGCATACTCACCGCGTGGAACTCCGCAGCGCTGTCATACCGAATACGAGCAGTGGTGAAATCCTGGATGTAGACACCATCTGCGACTTGCGCGGTACTGAGGGGTGGTCCCAACATGTCGCTGCCATAGGCCTGCCAGAATCGCCATATGGGCAGAGGCATCGGCACGTCGTCGACGGTGCGAATCGAGAGGGGAGGGATGAGCACCGCGGTGTTATGAAAAACGGCTCGTAAACCCGCCAAGTTTTGTTGGAATTCCGGGTCTTCACCGGTCAATAGTTCAGGAATAATAGCTGGCAAGTCGATACCTCTTGCCCAATCATGCATGCCGCCGGTGATTGGGTATTTATCCCAGTAGCGCGCATATTCGTACCCTGCGCCTGCAGCGTATGCCTGTGCAAACGCGATAGATACAGGATCGTCGCAAGAAGGAGGGAATACCAACCCTGCATCAGAATGAAGGAATACGACTGCCGATGCATCGAGGAGAAAACTACGTATCACGCGGCTTTCGGCTTCAGAATCTGGATAAGGACCACCGGTGTCCGAAACAACGCCGCCGGCTCCGAAGACTGTCGTGTCCCAATCGTTGTCGCTACAGTCGTCGATTGTCGTGTTCATATTGCGATTGAGATCGACCCCATTTGCATTTTGCCGAGAGTCGAGTACATCTCCATCTGGATTGAGAACGGGAATGATGTACAAACGGACCGATGATGGGATTTCGTTTGGATGCTCACGATACCAATCGATGAGCATTCGACTCAGTACCTGAGTATTACGTTCAGGAGCACCGTGGGTTGCGCCGACAACCACAAACTTACGGGTGCCAGTGCCAAATCGGTACGCCTCGATTGGTCTCCCCTGAACGCTTCGACCAATCACGATGCTTCCATCGGTCAATTCTGGAGCAGCTTGAAGCCGGGATGAAACCGTCAGCGCAAAGAGCGTGCTCAATAAAAGACTGAAAATTCGTCTGCGTGTGAATCTGAAATATATTGTGTCCATATCCCTATTATACCAACCGACTACCTCGTGCAGGGACGTGCCGTAGCTATATGTGATGAAGAACATCTGATAGCATGCTCATCTGTGCAAAAAAACAAGTACTCACAATCAGGATGTGATTGATTGTCTGTCGCGCGCGTATAAAAACTCGATTTGACAGCGGCTATTTTGGCGTGCTATACTCTCAATCGTTGTGATGTCACGGGCGTATAGCTCAGCTGGTTAGAGCGCGATCCTGATAAGATCGAGGTCGGTGGTTCGAGTCCACCTACGCCCACCACGCAACATTTGGGGCAATAGCTCAGTTGGTAGAGCGCCTGCTTTGCACGCAGGAGGTCTAGGGTTCGAATCCCTATTGCTCCACCATGAACAACAAAACCACCGTTGCATAGCAACGGTGGTTTTGTCTGACTACGCAGCGAGAGGATTCAAAATGGTTACACATCTCCGAGATCACATCACGCTGAATGACGGACGTTGGTACAAAGGCACGCTGTACCAGAGCGAGCACCTGCTCGTTGGAATTGACTGTCTCGCACCGGGACAAGCACAACCAGCCCACATGCACCGCGGTCATGACAAAATGTATTATGTCCAGTCTGGCCACGGCAAATTTGTGATCAACTCACAGGAATCACTCTGCGAACCAGGCATGGTGGTTGTAGCACCGGCAGACACTCTGCACAGCGTGACAAACATTGGTAGCGAACCGTTAATCATGCTGATTGCAATGGCACCGGAGCCAAAATAGATGACACTGCATCACATTTTTCAAAAAGTTGACCGAATCCTTCGCAATCGTCCAGACGCTCTGCGTTGGCGTGTGACGATGAGCAGTGATGCGGTGGAGGTATTTCGTCGACCCATTTTGACGAGCGCAATTACGCTCGGTGCATTGGGGTTGACGGATGCGCCGATGCCAGTACCTGTCTGCGTCGTGCAGATAACGCTGCTCGACAGTCAAACCGTCAATTTAGTTTCACGTATGACTGCCGAACATGAACTTGCTCCCATGCACACGGCCGTCGAACGGGTAGTTGCATTCGTCAACCGATATAGAGATCCTAGCGAAAGCTGATTGCCAGAACTGCCAATCTCATAACGAAAGCTTTACCTACGTTGGGTGAACAACGTTCTTGCCAGCACAAAACAAACCCATTCTGCTCCGCACGCTGCGTGGAAAACCGGATTAACTTTATAGACGTGGACCTCGCGAACTCATGCAGTGAGGTATTCCACGAGCGTACTGTTGATTCATGTATGTATCTTTCAAAAAACGCATCGATAAAGCTCGCTCACGCTTATTAACTCTAGTTTTTCTCGGTGTGGTCTCCACCTCATGTGCATGCCGATTTTGTATCGTGTAAAACGTCGTGCAAGAGACTATTTCACGTACTACTCCACCATTTGACGGTATATAGCGCGACCCCGAATCGAAACTCATAGATATTGTCAACACATACATTTGGTCGCCTGGATTATCCTTCGCAGGGAATATATGGGGCAACCATGAGCACATCCGCAACACGCGTACCTTTTTCTGCTTTTCAAACGGTAGAAAAGTGGAGGTGCAACATGCCGAATGTGTTGATGTTGGTGCTGGCGTGGGTCGGGGGAATTCTGATACATCATTGGACAAA
Organism: Thermoflexus hugenholtzii JAD2; assembly: GCA_945881915.1. Classification (GTDB taxonomy): domain Bacteria; phylum Chloroflexota; class Chloroflexia; order Chloroflexales; family Roseiflexaceae; genus UBA965. The sequence goes on from CAMCVW010000001.1 coordinate 132,197, forward strand.
TGCAGGGTACGGAGTGATTGGCATCGCACTCCTGGTACATCAGCTCGTATTCAAGCGGCATACGCGTGTGTTGTGGCTGATTGTGGCGTGTGCCTTTGGCATTTGCCGAATGGGGTGGTATCAATGGATGCCGATTCCACCACCGGTTCATCTTGACCGAGTCGAAGTGACCATCAGCGACGTCAAATCGAATTGGCAAGAACAGCGTGTGGTCATGCGTGATTCCAACGGGTATGGCTACGTCGCAAACGTACCGCCTCAGGAGACTTTTTTCCGTGGAATGCATGTATTTGTCGATGGCCGGGTAACCCCGTATACGTATGGCAATTCACCGTATGAAGACAGCATGTTACAACGGCACATCATCGGCGAAGTACAACTTGCTGACGGTTTGGTCGTTGGGACAGAATCTGACTGGCAACTCCCATTTGACCGCATCAGATTAGCGACTCAGCGCAGGTTGACACAGACATTCCGTGAGCCTATTGCGAGCGTCGTTGTAGGAATGCTGCTGGGGATTGGTGGTGATGTCAGCCCATCGGTAGCAGAAGCATTCCGCATCAGTGGGACCTCGCACATTTTGGTGATTTCGGGGTGGAACATAACCATTGTGGCAGCGTTATGCCAAGGAGTGGTGCGATCGTGCCGTCTACGCGGGGTATGGCCGCTGATCATCCCACTGGCAATTATCTGCATGTATGTTGTATTCACCGGAGCATCTGCAGCTGTGGTCCGCGCAGGCTTTATGGGTGCGGTGATTGTCATTGGGAAGTGGCTCAACCGGCCTCGCGATATGTGGAATATCATCGGGATAGCGATTTTTGCAATGAGTCTGATTGACCCAACCACCCTATGGGATTTGGGGTTTCAGCTCAGCACATGTGCGACCATCGGATTGATTGGATTTGGTACGCTGATTGAGGAGAAGCTCGCACTGACTCCATTTGGATCGAAAGATTTGGCGTGGGCTCGTGAAGGACTCGCGACAACGCTGGCGGCACAGATTCCGACACTGCCAATTATGCTCTGCCGACTTGGGACACCATCACCATGGTCACTCCTGGCAAACATGATAATCACACCAGTGGTCCCGTATGCAATGGCGAGCGGAACGATCGTCGCGTTACTCGCATGGGTATCGGTAGAGTTTGCTTCGTGGTGCGCTTGGATTGCAATACCAGCGTATGCATGGATTATCGACGGTTCTATTGCGCTCGCACAGTTACCTGCTCCGCAGAGACTCCGCATCGATGTCCCTTGGATAGAATGGACATTGCATGCAGCATGGGTAATCTGGTTATTCCACCTCAACAGGGAGCGAACGCCTCAATGCCAACAAGAGGTGGTATAGTATCTACATCAAATATTTGTTAAGGTGACACAATAATGGAACGTCGAGGGTCGCGTCTGATGACGCTCGCAGGTATTGCAGTGCATATCTATACCGCATCAGGTGCAATTTTGGCGATGCTCACCATCATGGAAGCAATCCGGGGTAACGTGGTTCTTGCGTTGTGGTACTGCTTTGCAGCGGTGTTTATCGACAGCACTGATGGTACGCTTGCGCGCCGATTTAGAGTGTCGGAAACAGTTCCATGGTTTGACGGACGCCGATTAGATGATATTGTCGATTACCTAACATACGTATTTGCACCAATTTTGCTTCTCTGGCAAAACGGTTATCTCGGGGAAGGAACCAGCGGGCAACTCATCGCAATGATTCCGCTTTTTGCCTCGGCATATCAGTTTTGTCGTGTGGACGCCAAAACTGACGGGTACGAAGTCGTTGCTGAAGACCATTTTTTTCTCGGTTTTCCGAGTTACTGGAACATCGTGGCGTTTTATGCAGTGGTCATGAAACTCGACGTTGCCACGGTTTCGATGATTGTTGTCATCTGTTCGATACTAGTATTTGTTCCCATTCGGTACGTGTACCCTTCACGAACACAGTTGCTTCGGCGTTTCACCCTTCTCTACACGACGCTTTGTTCCATCATGTACGGCATCGTCCTGTGGCAGATGCCCAACCCACAACCCTGGTTACTGACGATATCGTTGTCGTACATTGTGTATTACTTTGGGTTGAGTCTGTACCTCACATACCGTATCATCCGACCAAAGACGGTCGCACACATCTAGGTCAACATGGAAGCACAATCAGGACTGCGTATTCTTTTGCCGTATGGTCGACCGTATCGTTGGTTGTTAGCACGTGGCACGCTGTATGCGTTCCTCGGGGCAGCTGCGAGTGCCTACAATCCCGTTGTACTCGGGTATGCAATCGATGCCCTCACCGACAACATGACGAGTCAGGGCTTACTGTTCTATGCACTCGCGATTATCGGGCTGACCGTCGTATTAGCAATTTTTCGCTATATGCTTCGGATGCTCACGGGCACAATGGCAGCTGGGGTGAGTTACACCATGGCCCAAGATTTATACCGACATATCTTGACGTTTGATCGTACAACGCAGGCATCATTTGGCACGGGTGACCTGTTGTCGCGAGCGTCGAGTGATTTCATCTACATCTGGCGCTTTTATAGTGCTGGTTTTCAGATGGCAATTCATGCCATTTTTTTATTGCTGATTGGGTGCGCTCTGATGGCGCTGACGAGTTTCCCACTGGCTGCAGTGACCATGGCGATGCTGCTGTTGAGTCTCATCGCCCAAGCGCGTCTCGGCAGTCTGGTTGAGCATGCATTTGATTTGGTTCAACAGCGCTTGGCGAAGATATCGGCATTTGCCCAAGAACATATATCCGCACAACGAACCATAGCCGCCTACACACAAGAAGCACAAAGTGGTGTCGCATTCAAGAAACTGAGCGACGACTATGCCAATGAGTCCATTCGATTTATGTTGTACTCGAGTGCTATTTCACCGCTGCCGCAGATGGTCGTTCGTTTGGCAGCCACCGCTGTCGTTGCATACGGCGCACTCCTCATCATCAACAATCAACTCACGCTCGGACAATATGTCCAGTTCATTGTGTATCTTGGTTTATTGAGCAACGCAGCTAATGCGCTGAGTAACGCATTTGAACGGTTGCAACAGGGTAGTGCTGCTGCTGGACGCATCGGGGCAGTGCTGCGACGCATCCCGTCAGTCGTCGACCAGCCAAACGCGATAGCCCATGTACCGCGCGGGGACATTCGCGTCGATCATGCATCTTGGCTCCAAGATGGTGCACGTGTCCTGCGAGACATTTCGTTGCATATTCCGCTCGGACAGCATATCGGCATCGTGGGAGCTACAGGGGCCGGCAAAAGTAGTCTGCTAGCACTCTTAATGCGGATGCGTGATCCTGAAGAGGGAACTGTATTGTTTGATTCAATGCACGCACCATCAATACAGCTCGAACCACTTCGGCGAGGGCTTGCGTATGTTCCGCAGGAACACATTTTGTTCAGCATGACACTGCGTGAGAACATCACCCTCGGTGTTACGGACGCGACTGCAGCACAAATTGAAAGAGCGCTCCAGGTTTCTTGTCTCGACCGCGATATCGACCAACTTGCGGACGGGCTCGATACCATTGTTGGCGAACGGGGGACCATGTTATCCGGTGGCCAAAAGCAGCGGCTCGGCATCGCACGGGCAATCATTACTGATGCACCGATTATGTTTTTTGACGATGCACTCTCCAATATCGACGCGCATACCGCAAATGACATTGTGCAACGCGTGAGTGATGCACGTGCGGGAAAGACGACAGTCATCGTCAGCCAAAAAATCTCGGCAGTGAAAAATCTGGATACTATTCTGGTGCTTTCGCAAGGCCGCATTGTTGAATATGGAACTCATGACGCGTTGATGTCCCAAAATGGGGTATACGCAGAACTGTACATCCGTGAATTGCATGCACATTAATGATGCAGAGATGTAGCCACCATGCAGATATTGCCTCTTTTCGTACCGCAGTGGCGTAGTTCACCGATGCGCTTTACTCAAGGAATTCTGTGCCTTGCGGTATGCGCATGGGCGGTTTGGTTGTGTGGGTTTGCCGCAGCCATACCTCAGAAAATCACCATCGGTGGCGATATTCCCACGCGATATCGCGGCCTTGACGAACCATTTCTGTCTGGTTTTTGGGCTGCCGAACCTGCAGAGTGGGATGCCTCAACCCAAACCCCATATCGATGGACATCACCGGCGTGGGCAATCCATTGGCCCGCTGCCGGCAATGGTTTTTTTGTCAGTTCAACGAGCGTCGACGCGTCTCCTTGGGATAATCCATCAGGGGCTGCAATGCAATGGGTGACCCCAGCACTTGGTACCCAACTGACTCAACCCGGCAAACGGAGATTAGCTGTGTTGCTGCGTGGTGATGGAACAAATGCTCACATTGACCTCACGATGAAACCCTTGCAGACTAGTGGTGATCGGAGAGCACTCGGCATCATTGTGCGTGAGATTGCCCTCTTCTCTACATCCACAAGTTGGCGGCCATTGCAACTCGGAATGCTGTTTGTTTTTTGCGGGCTCACGTACGTGTGGAGCCGCAGCTGGAGGCTAACCAATCCCGCAATCTGGGTAGCAGCGTCTGCATTCCTCATCAGTATGTCGTGGCTGCATGATCCACTATGGTGGATGGTCCATACAATCCCCATACTCTACACACTGGGTATTGCTTCTATTGCAGGACTCGCCATAATCTTTTTGATGCTCCCAGACACGCTAGATTTTGTGCGCTGGTGGTGGGTTGTCTCTGTAGCAATCTTTGTCCCGTTGTTAGCAACGCAGAGCCCGTACATGCATACTTCCGATAGTGCAATGCATGTCCGAATGCTCTTCGATGTGATGCGCGGGAACGTGTATCAACTTGCAGAGCTGCCGTGTGAGGCTTCCGCACTGACGGTCCCGTACCCACCGCTCACCTACCTCCTGGCTGCGCCTTTTAGTCTGCTGACATGGGATCGCGTTTTTGCAAGCAATATCTTGATTGCTGGTGCGCAAATTGCGCATGTGACGGCGCTCGTATACCTCGGCCGGATTACCTGTTCGTCACGTCGCATCCTACCGGTCCAGATTTTCTTCTTGTTTCTCGCTGCATGGAGTATGCCGTTCTTGCAGTCGGTTCATATTGGTGAGTTATCCAATGCCTGGGGACATGTGCTCTTTATTGTAGCTATCGCCGTCTGGCTCGACGAGGATGTACCGGGTCTCATGAAGGCATTCTTCTTTTTTGCAGCACTCACGGTTCACACCGGCGTCGCGTTGAGCTTTGGCTTGACCATCTGCTTGCTGCTGGCTATTGAACTATGGCAAAATCAGCGTATTCCGTGGCGTATGGCTGCGCTTGGTATAGGGAGTGTCCTTGGAGCAGTCATTTTCTATTACAGCGTCTACGGTTCACTGATCGGACAACCACTCAAATACCCAGGATGTCCACCTCATATACCAGTGCTTGTACGCATGGCACTTGTCCCGACGACGCTCCCCGTGCTCTTTGTTGCTATTGCAGGGTGCGGCGCATGCGTGCTTCCATCTCAACGGATCAAAAATCTCTTTTGGGCAGGGGGCATCGTCACGCTACTCTCTATTTCTGTTTTGCTTATGCGTGATCAAACGGTTCGCTGGGGGATGGCATTCTACCCATTTGGGGCGCTCGCAGGGAGTATCTTTCTCGCATCGTTGGGTAGGTTTGGGCGGATTGGTCGAATATTCCGGTTTGCGCTCATTGGAGCAATCCTGTCCTTGCTGGTCGTGCAGCTGTGGGAACGAATATATTCGTATCTGCATTAGCTGGTGTATGGATGATATTCGGCTGGAACAGATAATACGTTTGCACAGCAGTGCATACATGTATTACAGTATGTATGCCGAATACTCACCGGTCAGGCTTAGCTAAGGAGTACAATGCGCAGTTTCGTTCCTCACCTAAAAAACATGGTAATACTCTGTTGTCTGAGTCTTGGACTTATCATGGCGGTGGCTTCTTTTCGCTCGCCGGCAACTATCGATTTTGTACAATCACGCTCAGTGCTCAAAATCGAAGACTTCCACGCGCGCGAGTATTCGTCGCAAGAGCCACGGACAACGCTGACGTTCAGCCAGTATTCGGCCGACGAGGTGAGAGCGGTACTACCATCCGCATTTACTGGTCCATTGGCCGTTGAATTCTCTATCGATGCGTTACCTGCTGGTTTAAAACGACGACTCCTTGCAGTCTATGTAGATAATGCACGCATACTGGACGCGCGCGACACCGGCAAAAACCAAACCTTTGGTGTCATTGTCCCGAATAGTGCTCCTCTGAACGCAGGAAGTATCATTCGCATACTGAGTATTCCCGACGACAAAACCACCCCTCCACCATTGTCAGTGAGCGACGTTGCTGTGACTGCGATTACGGCCTACCGGTGGAGTACTGCATTATCAAGTCTGTTTTTTCCTGGGGTTTCAGGCGGTTGGTGGCAACTTTCGGCAACGATGTTGCCGAGTCATCCAGACCAAAGACCATATAAGGCGCATGTCATGGTCGGTTCATATGACCTTGGAGCACTCCCGACGGGAGGAGGAACGTTCCGGCGCTATCAGTATCTTATTCCACCAGAAGCTCAGCAATGGGGCGATATCAATGTACAGCTAGTCAGCGATACATGGGGCAACAACGAGTCCGACGCACGGTCACTTGGCGTTGCAGTGTCGCACGTCACACTCACCCCAGCCGGCGGTACATTTGAACTGCGGGGATTGCCCATTCGTCTTTTCAGTATTACCTTAATAGTTTTGTGTATCATGTGGGCTGCAATCATTCTCCAATTGCCATATATGGCTATAGGGGGAGTGTTTGCATTGGGGCTAACACTCCCACTGTTGATAGAACGTGTCTATTTGGGAATGTGGTATCCGCACCTGCTTATTTTGGTGGTGCTGAGTTGTGCGACCATCCCACTCTGGTACAAAATCCTAGATTGGCTTGGCGGGGAATTCCGTTTATCGAGGCAGACGCAGTCGCTCCTGGTGGGATTGATATTACTCACGGTATGGATAAAAGGTGGTGGCATACTTTATCCCATTATGCGTCCTATCGATATCAGTTGGCATATGGATAAAGTGCGCGAAATCGCCACAACCTGGGATTTTGCAAAGTTCTACCAGCCAGGAGCTTTTTCGGAATCTGTAATGCCCATCACAGAATGGGGTGAAGAGCGGCCGATGATTCCATACTCGCCGTTTTTCCATTTTGCGAGTTTGCTGTTTTTGGTTTTCCCCTGGACACTGGAGGTCTCGGCAACAATCTTCAATACCTTTTTGGATGCTTCACGAATCATTCTGATTGCGGTCATTGCGCTTCACGGCGGTCTGAGCCGTCGGGTTGCGTTCTTTGCTGCTCTGCTGTACGCGGTCACTCCGGTGACATTCTTGTTGCATGCATGGGGCAATGTACCGACGACTTCAGGATTATGGTGGATGTTGATTTCTACTGTAGGACTGCTTGTTGCGGGGCGGATGCTCTCGAACAGACGCGTATTCATCGCAATTCTATTGATAACCACGGCCGCAATGTTATCCTACACGGTAGCTGCAGTTTTTCATGTGGTATTTGTGACCATTCTGGCATGGTTACTGTGGATTGTCCCCAATCGGCAACACGCACCCAAAAGCACGCTCGTATTGGCGGCTACCTATGGCGGACTGCTTTTGGCGGTGTTGATCTATTATGGGCTCTATATACCAGCGATGATCGAACGCACCATTCCCTATTTTCTGCAAATCGGCGTAGAATCGACGCAATCAATTGGGGTTATTCGTCCCCCATTTAGTGCGTACATTGCAGCATTCATGCCTTCACTGCGGTATGACTTTGTCCAAAATCCGTATCTGTATTATGGGTTGTACCTTCCCATATTGCTCGTCATTCCTGCATTCATTCTGCTTTTGAAACACCGCACCTTATGGATTTTCATGGCGGCCTGGTATGTCGTCGCGCTGCTATTCATGCTTGCTGGTTACAAAATCTCGATGGTCGACAAGCAGTTGTATTACATCGTTCCGATACTGATGATTAGTTGGGCAGTGATAGCGGACCGTTTGTGGGTACGAGGTCCGAGCGGACGAGTCATTGTGAGTACAACGGTGCTCTTTACTTTATGGAGTGCCCTGCAATTATGGATTACACGAATCGATCGCGCCCCGTTGGTGTTGCCATGAACGAACTTCCCACTGCGGTGATTCCTGTAGATGCACTTGCGTCGGCAATCGATCCTTGGCTCCAGCATATGACATGGCGTCGTGACTATGTCACGTGGCGTGAGCGACGCCTCCACCAGGAACACTACCAAGACGAACGGATCGCACAGATATCCCGCTATGCAGCTACTTTTGTGGGCAAACAGCTGCTCGATCTGGGAGCAGGGATGGGCGGCTTCGCCGTTGCAGCTGCCCTTGGAGGTGCGCATGTAACGGTATCTGAATATAACCTTCCCTATTGTCAGATTGTCCAACTTCGCGCAGAACGCTATGGGCTTGATGTACCTGTCATCAATGGCGTTGGGGAGTATCTCCCCTACGCCGATGCAACGTTTGATATGGTGGTCTGCTGGGACGTCATCGAACACGTACAGTCCCCGCGTACGATGTTGGCAGAAATATATCGTGTGCTGAAACCTGGTGGCATGCTGTTTTTGACTGCCATCAACCGTCGTGCGTGGGTCGATCCGCACTACCACATACGCGGGTTGAATTGGTTGCCGCGCCGACTGGCAGAGTGGTTGATTACCCAACGTGGCCGCAGCAAGGATTCGAGCCGTTTCACCGATATGCAACGCCTCAGCGCGATGCATTATTACGACTACCCGGAGTTTTGCCAACTTGCGCAGGAACATGGCTATTCCACCACAGATATGAATCAAGATGCGTTGGTAGCTGGTGCATTTATCAGCAAAAAACCGTCAAGAGCCACCATTCGAGCTTTTCTCCGTGCACTAGGCCTCGAATTATTAGCGTACAAAATACAACGTGCGTGGTACACCGGCATGTTCGAGCTGGCGCTCCGCAAAGAGGACGCATGAGCGAGCAAAAGCAACCATCGCTCCAGCATCAAGTTTCTCGCGCGGTGCTCTGGAACACGCTTTTTGTGCCACTGCGAATGGTAGCCGAAATCGCAGCAACCGCTCTCAAACTCACTGTTTTACCAATCGCTGCCTACGGACTCCTCGCACTCATCAGTGGGGCTGCGTCGGCGTTTGGTACATGGATTGACCTCGGGACAACACGTGCACTCCCGAAATTCATTCCCGAAACAATAAAGACCCACGGTCCAGCCGGCGTACTACGCATGCTTCTAACCGTATTCTTGGCCCAATCCATTCTGTTCGTATCGATCGCTGCAGGGTTAATCTGGCAACAAGCAGCGTATCTCTTGTCGTTGGCAGACAAAATACAAGCAGACACGCGGATAGATTCCATAGCGCAAACCATGCTGCAAGAGCTTTTGGGCAGTCATGGCTGGCTGTTCATCACCATTATCATCATCATGTTGATTACCGGTGTTGCGTACGACATGTTGATGGCATATTTAAACAGTTTCTTCAAACAACGCGCATGGAACGGTATCAGTCTGTTAGCCGGGCTGTTGCCACAACTCCTCGCGGTGGTAGCAATCGTGATTGCACAATTGAGCGGCGATCCGCTGCGTTGGAGTGTGATTGGAATCTTGGTAACCGCAGCTCTCGCCCCTGCAATCGCAGTTGCTTTCGCATGCTGGCAGGTGTTTGCCGTGTGGCGGGCAGCACCTGAGGTTGTGCCGCAACTCACTGGCAAAACCTTTCGGTGGTTACCCAGTGGTTTTCTGCGATATACCGGCGTTTCGTATCTCATGACGATGACTGACTTTGTCGCCAGTAAATCATTCGCCGTCTATCTGACCAGTAGTATCACCGATGCAGCACTCTTGTGGGCAGGCGCATCGCTCGTCGGTATGGTGCTGTCGTATCTGTATACCCCACTCGTCGGCATCACGGTACCGTTGTTTACGCGTGTTCGGAGCGGCGAGGGTGGTACCATTCAAGGTGCGTTCGGTTCTATCGTACGTATTCAACTGCTGCTTTTACTCCCTGGCGGTGTTGCTCTCGTCTTACTTGCACACGCTGCGCTCCTTATTTTGACGCCACAATACGTTGACGCTGTCAGCATCGTGTATGTCCTCGTGCCGTGTTTGTTCATCGAAAGCATTCTGACGATGGCGCACAACGTTCTCATTGTCTACGAAGAACTCCGTATCGTGACGATTGGTCGCCTGCTGACGCTCGTTGTTATTCCGCTTGGATTCGTTCTAGCCCCCGTCTACGGAGTCGCTGGGTTAGCGATCGCCTATGGCAGTGCGCGCATTGTCGCAGGTATATGGGCGACGTTTTGGGGATGGCGCAAGATTGGTTTGATTTGGCCATGGCAGTTTATGTTCCGTGTCAGTGCTGCGAGCGGTGTCATGGCAGCAACATTATTTCTGTGTCATATCATCATGCCTGACGTCGGCAATTCTTTGTCAATTATCGAACGCTTTGCGCTCTTGCCTGCGTATGGGCTCGTGACAATCGGGAACGGTGTCGTATTCCTCGCTGTGTTCCGTGCGCTCGGCGGTTTGGAACAAACGGATCGCGACCAACTCGCCAAAATGAAACTCCCGTTCAAATCGACTATCTTGCGGGTGTTGTGATGCGTATCGCCCTCTACAACCTGACCACCACCACTGCCTACGGCGGTGTCGAGAGTTTCGTCTGGGATTTAGCGTCGCAGTTGGCAGAGCGTGGCCATGCAGTCAGTTTGTTTGGGGGGACTGGTCCACGCCGAGAAAGCTCCCCACTGGTCACCGTGCGCACATATCCGTACATCGACCGATCAGCGTTTCGTTGGATTCCTGGATTTGCACGTGCCTATGCTGAACGGAAGCTCTTTGAACGTTTGAGCTACGCAGTATGTGCACTCCCAGCACTCATCGCAGGACGATTCGATATCATTCACATCCAAAAGCCGTATGACATGTTGCCTGCCCTGATTGCAGCCCGTCTCACCGGTGCGCGAGTCGTCCTTGGTTGTCATGGAGAAGACTTTTATCGGGGTGACCGGTGGCTTGCGAAACAGATGGATGCTGCCGTCAGCTGCAGCCAATTCAATGCACGGACCGTCGGAACTCGCTATATCATCCCTATCAGTGTTATCTATAATGGCATCGACACAGCGATTTTTCACCCTCATATGTTTCCCATTCTCCCTGAAGAAAAGCCTTTTCGGCTGCTCTTTGTGGGTCGTTTGCAAGAGTGGAAAGGAGTCGAAACGATTCTGCGGGCACTCCCGCTGCTTGGCGAAGTGACACTCACCATCGCCGGCGATGGGAATGACCGCCCACGGCTTGAAGCGTTGGCACATTCCCTCGGAGTGACATCGCGTGTCGCCTTTTTGGGCGGAATTCCCCGCACCGAACTGCCTGGAATCATGGCAACACATCATGCACTCGTCGCATCGAGCTACGCCAGCGAAACATTCGGCATCGGTCTTGTTGAAGCACAATCCTGCGGGTTGCCGGTAATTGCTTCACGCTTCGGCGGATTTGTCGAAGTCGTCAACGAGGGTAATACGGGACTCTTTTATGCCCCACAGGACGCAGCTGCCCTTGCGCAATGTGTCACGACACTCATCCAAAACCCCACCATGCGAAACAAGATGGCAACAGATGCACCCGCTTGGGCATCACAATTTGCTTGGTCGGCAGTCACCGACCGAGTCGAAGCAGTCTACCGTGCAGTGCGAGGTATTTCGTGAACATCATTCAGATATCCACTTTTGGCTTCGATACACGCTTCCCCAGTCGACCTGAATTTGTGCTCGCGCGCACATTGGCAGCGCAGGGGCATACAGTCAGCGCGATTGAGTATTGGCACGAACGCACACAACCACAAATCGAACAACTCGCCTCAGGATTGACCGTCTACCGATGTCGCACATTTGGCTTCTTATCATATGATTTATGGCGATTCTCACGCATCCTCCCAACGCCAGATGTGATACACGTGCACCATCTCCGTCACCTCCTCGCCTACCAAGCCCAATGGCACTGGGGTAGCGTTGTACCGATGGTCCTCACGCCTCATGGTATTTTGCATGATGGAGATCTGGTCGTAGACCGTGAACAGCCATTCGATCACCCGCTTACGCCCGAGAACCTCTACATGGACGCTGCGGCACTGTGGTCTTCGATTGGCAGCGGGAAGCATCCACGGCGAGCGTTCCGAAACTTCCTGATACACGCACCATTACGCCGTTACGATGGGATATTCGCCTTATCACATCACGAAAAATCCATTATTACCAGCCTCGGGATTGCGGGCCAACAGATAGCAGTTATTCCAAATTCCATTGTGTTGACGCAATACCGCACTCCAGAGACGCGTATTCGTGCAGAACAACCGACACTGTTGTTTATCGGGCAACTCGTGCCACGTAAAGGGTGGGACATACTGGTCGATGCATTGCCTACAATTGCCAGCCGGGTACCCAACATACGCGTGGTGATGGTCACGCACAATACGAGTCAACTGGCGGCACTCGAAGAACGTACGCTCCGGTTGGGGGTACGATCGTTCATTGATATTCGCACCAACGTCGACGAAGCGCAAAAAGTGATACTGCTCGAAGCAGCACATATTCTCGTTGCACCGAGCCGCTACGAAGGGTTCGGAATTCCCCCAATCGAAGCGATGGCAGCGGGTTGTGCCGTAATCACCACCGACTGCGCCGCTGGTAACGAAATCGTGACGGACCAACAGACCGGGCTCCTCACCCGATACAACGACCCCGCAGACCTCGCTGAAAAAATCCTCCAACTCCTCAGCGACGAAGAATTACGATCACAACTGATTGACCGCGGCAAAACTTACGTGCATGCGACATACGATCCGGATGTGGTTGCGCAGACCACCATCGAAGCGTATCAGTCACACATCAGCAGGTTCAATTCACCCGCTGTGCTATAATACGACGCCATCGGTAAGAGAGGAATTGCAGCTATGGTGACTTTGTCGAGTATACGGGCGTTGCTGTTTGAAATATCGTTGAACGGCCCACGGATTTTGTGGCGCACCGTCAACGACTTCAGTTTGTGGCGTATCATCGAGTACCCATGGGTCACACGTCATTTGCATGCCAAACCCGGCGATATCATCGTCGACATTGGTTCTGGTACGTCAACCTACCCACATATGCTCACGAAAACTGGTTTAGATGTCATCATCATCGAGCTTGATGCTGATCGTGTTCGCTGGCAAGCACAAAAACGCCGTGACACAGCCCAGCCCGGTGACGGTCGATTGATTCCGATCGTTGCGGACGCAACGAAAATGCCTTTTCGCGATGGTGTGGTGAAACGGATAAGCGCAGTATCTTCGCTCGAACACATTCCAGATGACCATGCAGTCGGCCGCGAAATTGCCCGCGTTCTCTCGGACGATGGTATTGCAGTGATGACGTTGCCCTACACAAGCACCGAACGAACAAGCTTTATGAAAGGCATCCGTAACTTCGCGCAGGTTGCCAAAAACACCTTCGATCAAGTAGGCAAAAGCGGTTCGTTCTTTCGGTTTTATACAGACGAAGACCTAAAGGAAGTCTACCTTGACCCTGCAAACGCCATAGTCACTGCCCGTAGTGCCTTTGGTCGTAGCATTCTCAACGGCCGCTACCACGAAACATCGTTGACCAAATACTGGCGTATATTTGTCGTCAAAGACATCTTAATGGCTTGGATTATCCATCCCCTCGAAGAGATGTTCGATTCGACAGATCCGATGTATGTCATGTTGGCCTACAAGAAGGGCAAATCAGGACATCAGGAGTAGTCGATGCGGATTCTCTACTGTATCCCACGATATGACGATAACGCACTCGGCAATCAAATCCATACGGAGGTGATAGCCGAGTGGCAAGCATCTGGTCACACTGTCCATATTGCCACCATGACGTCAACCACCCGGCACATTACCACCAAAACAATTGACGGCATTGACGTACATTCCCTCCCCACACGAAAATCACGTTCCGTAGCGTTCGGGAATCGCGTGTGGCATTGGCTCACAGGATACCCGTATCTGTGGGGTGCAATACAGAGTTTCGGTCAATTCTTCCGCCTGATGCCACCCTTTGACGTCATCCACGTCGAAACTGCATTCCCCCTCGGCATTGCCGTCACCCTCACGAAACCACGCCTCAGCAAAATCGCAATCACATTGCCCGGTGCCGATATCATGCGCGTCCCGGCATTCGATTATGGGTATGCACGCTATCGGGTTGTGCGCTCTTTGATTCGTCACGTATTGAAACACGCAGATGCGGTACGTGCAGATTCGCGACAAATCGAGCAACTTGCACTCACATATAACGCAATACCATCCAGACTCTCCGCAGTACCATACAATATAACGGTCCATTCCTTTTTTGCCGACGATGCTAACGTGCGTACGGAAAAACTGCGAGCTCGGGAGTATCTCCTGGGCATGTATTCCATTCCAGCGGATGCAACTATCGTGATCAGCCTCAATCGGCTACATCCATTCAAAGGGATTGAATTTATCATTGATGCCATCCCTGCAGTTGTGGCTGCAGGATGCAACGTACATGTCCTCATCGTTGGCCATAATCGATCAACCCCAAAATATGGAGATTATGGTGCCTACCTCGGAGCACAAGCCCACATGTTGGGTGTTGCAGAGCGTGTGCATATCGTCGGAGGCATCGCCCATCACGATGCACGTACCTACCTGGCAGGGAGTGATACGACGATAGTACCGTCGATCGCAGAGTCGTTCAGTCGTGTAGTCATCGAATCTGCTGCAGCCGGTACCCCTCCGATCGTCACATCGTCTACGGGAGCCAGTGATTATGTGCGTGATGCTGGCTGCGGTATTGTCGTAGAACCACAAAGCGGCCGCGCAATTGCTGAAGGAATCTTGACGGTTATCGCACAGCACGCACAACTCGCGGAACGGTGCATCCCGTTCGCCCAAGACTTTCGCAGCCGTGTAATCGCAGCCACTTTATTGGACATGTACACATCGTTATGACAGAACAGCAAGCACCAATGCGGATTTGTTATGTTGCCTATCCGACAAGTTTGACCCTCGGGTCCGCCAACGCGGTACAAACGTATTCGACGTTGCGTGAATTACGCACACAACATCTAAATCTGCAAATCATCATCCCACGCATGACCGCCGAAGCCAATCCGTTTGATGCGCTGGACGTCACCTATGTCCCCCGTGTTGGAATCGGACGATTGTCGCGATTATACAAATCGACGCTCTGGTACTATGCCGAACGTACCGTATTCGCCTGGATTGTGTTGCTACTCCTCTGGGTCAAGACACAGCGTGGCACGAGGACAGATGTTATCTATGTGCGCGAAGTAATCTGTGCATTTTGGCTTTCACAGTGGGCACCGCGACTACTGAGAGCCAAGGTCGTCTACGAGGTCCATCATATCGAAGCGACGAATCATTCACGGCCAAAAGAACAGTGGGCTTCTCGGCTCGTCGAACGCATTGATAACGTTACATTGCGCAAGCCGACGCGGCTCGTGTCGTTGACTAGCACATTTCGTACCCTGCTACACGACCAGGGTTTACGCGCTGAGCATGCCGTCGACATCCTCCCCGATGCATACAATGCGAGTATTTATCACCCATCCAATCAGGAGAGTGCACGGAGCAGCCTGAACATCCCACGTCAGGTAACGATGGTTTGCTATGCAGGTTTGACCTTTGCGTATCGTCGTCTCGAACTATTGGTCGAGGCGTATGCACAGCTGCCGCAGGCGCTCCAAGCAGACACACGACTCTATTTTGTTGGTGGTCGTCCGCAAGAAGTCGCTGCGTTGACACAGCAATGCGTCGCTCTGGGCATACAACAGCGGGTTGTCTTTGCGGGAGTGCAATCGCAGCCAGTGGTCGCACAATTCCTTGCGGCGAGTGATATTTTGGTTATCCCTGATACCGTCACCGACGAGACGGCCTCACCGCTGAAGCTGTTCGAATACATGGCTACTGGGCGTGTCGTCGTTTGCCCGGAAATGCAGTCTCTGCGCGAAATCATCGGGGCCGATGGCGCAGCGGTGTTCGAACGCGGGAGTGTAACGGCGTTGACTGCACAATTGACCGCTTTAATTACCAATCCCAGCACACGAGCAGACATCGCAGCACGCGGCCTCGAGGCTGTTGCACCACATACGTATCAGAATCGCGCCACCCGCCTGATTGCGGTTTGTCGCACAGCAGTGAGTGAGCACCGCGATGCATGATCGAAAGCACAAGGCACAGACAATTGTTGCCCAATACGCCACAACCAGCCAATCAAACAAACCCGAGTATTACCGGTATCACAAAATCCGTTTTGCGGCGATTTTGGCTATGGTGCTGTCGTTGCCGGGCAAGCGGGTGCTCGAAATCGGAGTCAACCCTGGACAATTCACCGAAATGCTGGTCAACGCAGGGTATGAAGTGTATGGAACCGATATCTTTCCTGAACATCGAGCGGAGGTATGGGAACGACTCGGCGTAGAGGTCCGTCGGTGGAACATCGACACCGAAGTACCACCTTATCAACCGGGCATGTTCGATATCATCATCTTTTCTGAGGTGATTGAACATTTGGCGAATCCACCGCTGGCGGCACTCGAACAATTCGCCACACTCCTGGTGCCGGGCGGGCATCTGGTCATCAGCACCCCAAATCAGTTTTACTTCAAAAGTCGGATGCGCACGCTGTTTGATGTGTTACTCTGGCTCCCATTTGATCATACCGACGAATTCGAACGTTGGGCGACGTTGCGCAGTGATGCACGCTATTACACGCACAGCCGACTCTTCGGGATGAAGCAACTCGCATGGATGGCAACAGCCTCAAAATACGACGTTGTATCAGAAGAATATCATGCAGCCTATGAACCGGTCGGCATCGAATGGGCCCGGTTCGTTCGCGCTCCGCATCGCTGGTTGGTCAAATTTGCTATTGTATGCGTCACTGTACTGCTCTGGAAAACGCGCTCCATGATCCTTATCGCCCTCAAGAAATCTACGATTTGAACGAATTCCGGTGCGTTTTCGTCCTTACGTCGGATATCATACATTCCTCATCCCCTGCTATTGAAAACGACAGTATGTCGGACTATAATAAGTCATGACAATTAATCAAAGGTGCATCATGTACAAAACCATTCTTCGAGTCATCACAACAATATCTCTATGTGCCAGCATGGTCCTCATCCCCCAGGATAGTGCATCAGCAGCGCTGAAGATTGCCACAACATGTAAGTTGACGAGTGGATTCAGTTACACAGTTGCAGCGACACTAAGCGGGAATGGATTGATTTACGTGGCACTTGCAGATGCTGGTAGTATCACTAACCTACAAAGCAAAGCACGAATCATCATCCATGTGGTCAATCCCAATACCCCAACCTGCAAAATCATCGCGACATACATAGACACTGTGTCGTACAACTCGTTGTCAGAGTTATTAACGCAGCCGATTGCGCGGACCGACAGTGCTGGTAATGTGTACATCGGTAAAAGCAATCTATACGGTTTCCGGACGATTTTCATCCCTGCCACTGCACCGATTACTGCCCCTCTGAGCGGGCTGAAGGTAACGAGTATCTCTGGATTATCCGGCAACATTACCCATGGAGGAATGGCAGTAACAGACAATCATGTGCTAATGATGGCATCTAAGTGGGTTTCTGGTCAGAAACTTTACAGCTACTACGCTGTATTGCCGGTCACCAAGATACGGAGTGGGGGAGATTCGGTTGCGACGTGGCGGAAATTTTCGAAAATGGCTGCATACGGACCAAGAGCTTCAGCCAATGACTCGGTCGAAGGTCTCCCCGACGGGACATTTTATATGGCGGGGTCATTTGAGCACTCAAATCCAAAATTTACCGGCGGCCACATAATTCTCAACCCCACCACAATGATTTTTAAAGGTGCTGTAACCAAAATACCGGGCAAAGTTGACCTCATCCCATGCAATCTCACTAGTTTATTGATTACCCCATATGGGTGTTTCTATCCTTCTGCGCGCCTCGGTGCTGATGGAAACTTGTATTTATCTTATGGAGCAGGCGATAAAAGCACGAACAAACGAATGATTTATGCCATGAAGTACAACACTTCGACGAAAACATGGACGGGGATAAGTGGCTCTACCAACCCTGATAAGATTAGTGTCACTTACAACAAAGAAATAACTGGCACTGGGATTGCGGCAGACCTGAGCGGCAATGCGTATTTTGCAGGTACCGACGGGTGGAATGGATCCATGGTGCTGGCGCAATATGCCAACGGCAAATGGAACAACAGAGCATCCAACAATGTCGGAATAAAAGAGTTCGGTAAGCCCGCAGTACTGTTTGCACCATTTGGATCGGGTGACCGGCTGAGTGTTTTTTTAGTTTCATTAAAAACAAAAGGTGCCGATATTTATTGGACAACGTACAAGTGATTTTAAAGCTTCACTTATTCGCGCACAACGCTAATTCATGTCATGTACGCATCGATTCGCACCATGCTTAAAAGAGACGCCGGGCAATTTTTGCTCGGCGTTTTCTTCGTGCTCGCACTGGGTATATCGTTCCCACGCGTCTACGCCACCGACGAAGTACAATACTACGCCTGGTTGCGGTCAATCTGGTTTGATCACGATGTGAACTTCGAAAACGAATACCGCACCTTTGCTGAATTGAATCCCAATTCCGGGATTGCTGAAAGCCTGTTGCAACCGAATCGCATTCGCACCAAAACGAACCTCTACGGCAACATTGCACCTATAGGCTCAGCAATACTATGGGCACCATGGTTCATCGGGACCGATATCCTGCTACGCGGTGTACACGTGATCGGCATTGGCCAGCACATCCCTGCCGATGGGTACAGTTGGCCGTATCAACGTGCGGTCAGTTATAGTTCTGCACTCTACGCATGTGTTGGACTATTGATGGTGCGTCGCTTCACGCAACGCTGGGTACCACCATGGCACAGCACCGTCTCAACGCTGGCGTTTTGGCTCGCGACGCCCTTGGTTTTTTATATGACCGTCCAGATGCCGTTCGCACATGCGAATGCGTTCTTTGTGAGCGCACTGTTTGTACGGTCGTGGCTGTGGCAACGAGACAATCCTGACCGTTGGGAGCCATGGGCAGCGATTGGTGCTACTCTTGGCGGGCTCTGCCTGGTGCGTGAACAACTTATCTTGTTTGCGATTATCCCTGTGGTAAGCGAGGGCATACGGGTGTGGAACATGCCGTCCGCGTATGTTTCGCGTTTGGCACGGTCCATCCTACACTATGTGATTTGCACCGTGGCTATGATAATAGTCGTCAGTCCACAGTTTTTGGCGTACATGGTCGTGAATGGACAACCAACCCCTGCATCAGAAGTATCAAACAAGTTGAACTGGTGTAGTCCGCATGCAATGGACACGCTGATTGATTTTGACCCTCGGCCAGAACCGATCTGTGGCGTTGTCGATGAGCCTGTGCGTATCCCCGCGTGGAGCCGCGGGGGATTGGTGTGGAGCCCAATTCTGGTGTTTGGGATTGTAGGGTTGCTGATGTTTGCTCGTGCACATCCGTCGTACGGCATTCCCATGGTGGCAGCATTCATCCTACAGATATGGCTGAATGGCGCATTCGGTACAACATGGCATCTCAGCGGCGCGTTCGGATTTCGGCGCTATATCGAGTGTACGCCGTTCTTTGTCGTGGGCGGCGCGTATCTGTTGCAATCGTTCAAGCAGCGTCACGTGACCACACTAGCACTCGTTATCGTCGGCATGCTGGTCGTATGGAACATCGGCTTGATTATCAACGGAACAGTGTTTAACAGTCTGACCAATGTCCGGCGCGGCTTGCAATGGCCTGAACTGTGGGAGTGGCAATTCACGTTGCCACAGCGACTTTGGGAGCTCGGCGGGAAGTTTTTTGATCGGTGCCGAGTGCTCAAAAACGGCTGCTAGATTTGCATCAACACGTGCAGCATGCTACGATGTAGAGGCGGGCCGGTAGCTCAATGGCAGAGCACGTCGCTCATAACGACTTGGTTCCTGGTTCGAATCCAGGCCGGCCCACCACCCCTCATTCCCCTTCGAGCAATTCCATATCGCGACAGACATCAGCATAGACGAGGCGTGCATCACGGCACACCTCGGCGAGTAGTGTGCCTTCCGCACGTATTAGGGCGCGCACAGGCACTCCTATTGGGAACTGCGTACAGGCGAGTTCTAGCAGGAAGAACACGTCGAGATATTTTGATTTCAACGCATCGTAGAGTGCTCTGCGTTGCGTCGTGGTTCCATCACGTCGCTCCAACACTTCAATATGCGTGTAGGCGAGCTGCGCACGTGCATGGAATGTTGCAAAAACCTGTGCAACGGTGTCAGACACGATCGCAAGAGGTGCGGCTTCCTGGGAAGCAATTGCAATTATCTCGAGACTCGCATGGCCAAGATGCCATGCTTGGTAGACCCGAATGGGATGTGTTGGTGTTGCAAATCGAAAAATGGTTTGCGCCTCTAATTCCTGGCGTGCGCGCCCGATGTATTCTCTCGGCATTGGTGCCGGTAACTGCTCGCCGCGTGTCACGGTGACCACAAAAAATCCATTGGGTGCACTGCAGGTAGCAACTTCTTCGTTCCAATCCACCGTAGAATCGTTCAGCGAAACCACGTGTTCTTCGGTTTTGAAGAGCACGGGAATACGTCGATCCGTATGACACAGCAATATGTATACCGTGTCTTGATCGAATGGTGACTCAACAAGCGGTGGAAGCATTGCTCTATCACGGCACCATACCCCAGCAAACCGGACACCATAAAAACAGAGCTGGGAGTACGTTCGTAGTCGAAAAGCGAAGAGCTCGTCTGGTAAATCCGTCTGCATACGCGGATAGAGCTGGATAATCGAACGATCAAGCCACTCTGCACTCCCTGTGAGCAAGAATGGGCGGTCGATTTCTCGGGCAATATCTTCGTATGAAAGCGAGATATCGAATGCCGAGAGGGCTGATTGCAAGGCCACAATGTCGCCTTCGACGACCTGCCCACCCATCACATATTCTCATCGGTGACGACGAGGAACCCAAAACGTGAGGGAATGTGAAAATCCCCCGGGATACGGAGCGTCGGCGACCATGCTGACTCTTCACTCGGGCTGCCATCACGTGGCCGATCAATGCGGTACAGATTCATTCGCCACGTGCCTATTCCAGTAGACATTCCTAAACTTGTCCACGGCAGCGCCATGACGCAGCGCCAGCCAGCGGCATCACAGCGTGTCCAACTCGACCAGGTGGGGTCCCACGAGGTATCAAGTGTCATGGTGGAACGTACTTCATCAGGGTTCACAATAATACCATCAAAGCGGACATTACCAGGGTTGACTTCGAGTTCGAAGTATTGAGTAGGGGTTGATTCTCCTGCAGCAATAAATAATTCAACGACTTCTTCCGTGTATATTGGATCATCGTGCTGCGTGAGTGTCGACCACGCATCCGCGTCAGCACAGTCAAAACACAGCCAGAGATGTGTGTGAGTCGCGATAATGCGAACCGTCGTTGCCTGACGAAGTGGTACGCCTGTGACGGTCTGACGCAATGTGAGATACTGCGTCACAGACCCCCAATCAGCTGCACACATGTCGTGTTCAATGGACAACCATGATGCAGTCTGTTGTGCAACAGTGAGTGTAGGAATCAACATTACGTCCTCTTTCCACGTGCGACAATTGAAAATGGGGCACATGCATTTGTCTGCGGATCAAAAAAATAGGCAATATCCGACAGATTTACTGTCGTACAGACATGAATCGGCCGGAGCGCTATCCGTGCGCCGATGGCGATTGCATTCGGCTTGGTGAATTGGACGACGCCGTGTTCTTCTGACATACGGACAAGTGTACCATCGCCGCCGACGACTGTTGCGTAGCCCGGTAATCCCGTTCGTTCATAGACGATATCACCTGCGAACGTCTTGGAACCTCCATCAATGGTCGCAGTCAACGCTGATGGACGACTGATGACCGTGCAGAGAATCGATAGAGCGACATCGGCTTCGGTGGCAGATCCTGCTTTGATTTGCATCAAATCGCCATACACATAGGTGCCTGGACGAATCTCGGTGACACCTGGAACCTGTGCAGCACTCCAACCTGTCGGACTCGATCCGACACTGACTGTGTCGATGGCGATTCCCGCAGTTCTGAGCTGGTTAGCTAACCCAACCATCAGTTCACCTTCCAAACGACCGAGTGTTGCAGGGTCTTGACCATTTGCACCTGCAAACCAAGCGCCACGGTAGGTAAATATGCCGTCGAGGTGTAATCCAGGGGCTGAACGCACAAGGTGCGCAATTTCGAGCACCGATTCAGGTGCTGCACCGCAGCGTTGCAGTCCAGATTCGACTTCGATCCGTACATCGATGATGACTCCTTCTGCCACTGCAGCAGCAGACAACTCAGCAACAGCGACTGCGTTTTCGATGCCCACGATGAGTCTGCACCGACGAGCCAGTTGCGCCGCAGCGACGCATTTTGCCCGACCAATTATCGGGTACGCAATAAAGACATCCGTAAACCCGGCATCAACAAAGACCGAAGCTTCGCTGAGTTTGGCTGCGGTAATGCCCACTGCACCAGCGTCGCGCTGCAGCGTGGCCAACTCAATCGATTTGTGCGTTTTGATGTGCGGTCGCATAGACACACCATGTGTCGCGGCGTGCCGTTGCCAACGATTGATATTTGTGGCAACGATTGTTTTGTCGACTATGAGTGCCGGTGTCGGGACGTCACTAAGCTGCATTGCTTCCCTCTCGTAGTATGTTTGGTGATTATACCTGTGCAGTGCTCACATTGTGCCATCGAGTTCCATAAAGAACCCCATCAGCACACGGAATCTGAATCTCTCCAGATTCCCCTATTCGATGTACCCAAGCATGTGCAGTGGGCACCCAGTACGGATGTGCCCGGAGGTTCGTCAGGGCCACAAATCGCAGTGTGCGGGTCATGCTCCAGGTTTCTGACAACGTGTAGTCAGCCGCATTAGGGTAACTCGCCCATGAGCTGACGATTCGTTCCGGTTGCGGTGTTGGTTGCGCAGGTTGGCCAACGAGTTGACAATACAGCGCTGCAGCGTGAATCGCATGTGCCGCTATGTATCCGTGTTCGTCGCACACGCCTTGGGTATGTACCGACACACTGTTCAATAGTGGACCCGTATCGTACTGCGCATCAATTTCATGTATCGTCACTGCTGCAGGAGCATCGCCACGAGCCGTATAAAACAACGGATCTGGTCCACGTAGCTCCGGTAACGCAGACGGATGAACATTCCATGCACGAATACCACGTCGTTTGAGGCGATGTGCAGGGAGCTTCCGTGGGAAGCAGGCGACGACAATCGTGTCAAACTGCTCCAAATACTGCTCAGGCACCGCACTCCACGAATACACCCGATACAGTGGTAGCCCGAGACGATGTGTGTATTCATCAACGCGCGTTCCATCTGCTATGAGATTTATCCGGGGTGCAGTTTTCTCAAAAGGAATCGATTGTGGATGCGCGATGAAGACAGCATCTGGTCGTACACCCAACTGACAGATGTTCTGGAGGAAGGTTGCGCTAAAGAGACATTCCATGACGACTGCGAGAAGCATGATCAGACTCCGTGGTATTATCGGGAGAGAAGGAGAACACAATGAGCACCCCACTGATTCAATGTACATATTATGACCGAATGCTTCCCGCACTCGCACAAGCACCACTTCCGGGTGAACTGGGGGAACGAATTTTGACGTGTGTCTCTGCTCTTGGATGGCAGGCGTGGGTACGTACGGAACGGATTTTCATTGCCCAATTCGATTTAGACGCCATGAGTCCGCAATACGATCGACGACGTGCGGCGGCCATTGTGCAGTTCTTTTTTGGTCCAGCCGATGGCCCTCGGATGGTCGATTGTGTCAAATACAAACGCCAACTCCCTGGCCTCACAAAACCACCATTCCCCGGCATACTCGGTCAAAAGGTTTATGAGCACGTGTCGCAGCGGGGCTGGGCCCTCTGGCCAGAGCAAGAACGCATCCTGATAAATCACTACAGCATGAGCCTGGTTGACCCACAAACACAGGGTGTGCTCCTCAACGCCATGGATGAATTCTTTTTTGGTGACGGAGCTGCACTTCCCGAAGGCTGGACACCGCAGAGCGCAGCGCCTTCGAAAGGCGGGCCACGAAAATAATTATGTCAATAAAAAATACGGGGTGATGGTAATTTCAAGACATGCATGTGCTTCCCTGAGCGCTACTTCGACGGCTTCGGGTGTAGCAGCACGAGCAAAAATAAATCCCAGATAGCTTTCTCCGGCGGGGAGGGTCCGAATCGGCTGATGCAGCGGGCTGGTGATTTCGATCGATTCAATCGATGCGACTGCTGCAGCCGCTGAAATTCCATTCACCTGCTGGAGGATTCCTGGATTGGGAATGGGAATCATCATTACCCCACTTGCATGCGCATCAGTCGGTTCGATGGGTCTAAATGTACCCATGGCCTGACGGAGAATGAGTACTTCGAGCGAATCACTCACCCCGAATCGCAGCGTCCGTGAACACAGTCCACCAATAGATCGCCCGGCTACTTCAACAACCCACACGCCTGATTCGTT
This sequence comes from Thermoflexus hugenholtzii JAD2, assembly GCA_945881915.1. Lineage (GTDB taxonomy): Bacteria > Chloroflexota > Chloroflexia > Chloroflexales > Roseiflexaceae > UBA965. Next base: position 156,898 of record CAMCVW010000001.1, read on the forward strand.
GATACGCAGTTCTGCATGAACCGGGCCAGAGACTAACCCAATCGCATGGGCAGCGGCACGCGCAGTATCAATGATATCTGTCTGCACCGAGGCAGGGAGTCGTGACGGCGTCACGTAGATTGTTTCTTCGAAAAGTGGTCCATCGAGCGGGTCGGGTTTGTCGAAGATGGCTAGCGGATAGAGGGTACCGTTATCGAGAATTGCTTCGAGTGCGACTTCTATTCCCGGGATGAATGATTCGACTAAAAATGCGTGTTCCCCATCCTTGCCTTCAAGTTCTTCGAGCATTGCCAATACAATCAACCGAGCTTGGATAAATTCATCGGGTGAGTCTACCCGTATCACCCCACGCGAACCATTCAACAAGAGTGGTTTGATGACACAGGGAAAAATAAGCTCTGCGAGCAGCTGCGGGAGTTGTGATGACGCGTTGTACCTCCGGAACTGAGGAACTGCAACACCCGCATTTGAAAGAGCAGTGCGCATCAGCGCTTTGTCGCGAGCTGCTGCAATAGCCTCCAACCTATTATGGGGGAGGTGCAGTGCAGTTGCGATGCGTGCTGCGATGTTGGCACCACTGTCATCGAGCGCCATAACAGCGCGAAACGATTGTTCTGCATGCAAATCTTTGACTCTTCTGAGCAGCTCAGCATCTTGAAGAAACTCCAGATAGACGTGACGTTGTGTTGAAACTCCGGCACCATCACAAAAAAGCATGTATTGAATACCGAGCACGTCAGCTGCTGCGATGAAATCATTATTGCGGTACGAATGAGCTGTCGATACAAAAAGGAGTCGCATCATCGCCTCAGTCTATTTTATCGTAAAGGCATTACACTACGTTTATCGTTGGAGCAATGCAACTGATAAGTGAACATCTCTATGTATTCTGTTATGCACCCAAAAGCGTACAGAGAAACTGCATATCAGCACCACTCATGCACGATTTTCGAATGAGGTACACACCTGGTCAGAAGTTGGAGCAGCGGACGCGTACGATAACGCGTTCATACTCAGATTAGGTAAGCAGATGCTCATGGCACCACTCGAATGAGGGTACGCGTGGGGATGCGGGTCATTGTCGGTACGGCGGTGACAGACGGGACAATCGTTGGGAGGGTGGGAAGAGGGGTAAGGACGAGTGGTTGATACGTACTCAAACGCATCGACCAGAGTTTCATCACGATAGCAGGTACATGTCTATTAGGGTTGGGAGAGACACCCAGTTGGCCGGTTTCGTTTTCTCCCCAGCACCAGACTTCACCACTATTGCGCAGGGCACAGGTTCGTTCACCTCCTGCTGCAATGGTACGCACACCGGACAGGTTCGCCACTTGCATGGGTGGCAGGTTGACCGCCTCTGCGCCAATGGGGACACCCATTTGTCCCTGCTCGTTGTTTCCCCAGCACCATACAGTACCACTCTTGTCGAGAGCACATGAGTGCTGGTCGCCAGTGACAAGGCTAGCTGCAGGAGGTATTCCATCGACTTTTTGCACGGTACGAATGGACTCACCCACCACACTCAGTTGGCCGGATTGATTATTGCCCCAACACCAGATTGTTCCTTCGGTATCTAATGCACAAGTATGATCGGCACTGGTATCAATATTTGCAATTGGCTTCGATAGCGGGATAAGTGCTGGCTGAATCACCAGTGCTGCTTCGGTGTCATTTATCTGATGGGCATTATTGCGTCCCCAGCACCAGACACTGCGGTCTTCTCGTAATGCACAGACGTGGTGTCTTCCGACACTCACATCAATGACACTGTCGATGCCTGCAACTTCCGTTGCAGTGGTTCGATAGTCGCCGATACCGACCGTTGGCGCAGCGAGCTGACCGTATTCGTTATCACCCCAACACGACACAAGTCCTTGTGATACTGCACAGCTGGTATCACCACCAGCGCTATACGCGGTGACATTCGTCATCCCGACGACAAAGTTTGGAACTACGCTATCAGCGATATCACCAGCATACGAATTCCCGAGTTGACCGAGACTATTGCGCCCCCAACAATTGAGTTCATTCGTCACGAGGAGAGCGCAACTATGGCGAGCTCCGAGGTCGACCGACACGGTGTTGACTGCTGCATCGACTTCATTAGGAAGGCCGAGGTCACCCACATTCCCCATGACGCCGATCCCAAGTTGGCCGACATCATTGTCGCCCCAACACCAGACGGTGCCAGCAGTATCGACATCACAGAGATGGCTATCGCCTACGGCGATAGCAGTGATGTTTGTCTGTCCCACAATTGGTGTTGGCTGGTCAGTGTTGATGCGCAGCATACGAGTGCCGGTTCCGAGTTGTCCGTCACGATTCCACCCCCAGCACCGGACATTCCCGCGTTGCTGGAGGGCGCATGTATGTGCACCACCGGTAGCAATTTGAATGGCACTGTCGAGCCCAACGATGTCTCGACCAAGAGAATCAAAAGTCGCACCATTCTCGGCAAAGACACCGAGTTGTCCGTTGTAGTTGTCCCCCCAACATCGAACGATGCCACTGCGCATCAACGCGCAGCTGTGATTCCCACCAGCCTGGACAGATATGACATCACGAAGCTCACGAATTGGCACTGCTGTGAGAGAGAATGCCTTTTCGCCGATTACCGATACACCGATCTGACCAAATCGATTCCACCCCCAACACCAGACCGATCCATCTTCACGGAGCGCACACGTATGGTCGTTCCCTGCCGCGAGGGCAGTCACCCCAACGAGATTTGGCACCGCTGCTGGTACGGATATACCGGGGCCGACAGAACCGATTCCCAGTTGCCCCTGTTCATTGCGGCCCCAACACACCACCGATGTGTTTTGCGTTATCGCGCAGGTATGGTTGCCTCCACTGGCAATTGCAATAGCATCTTGTAAATCAGCAACACGAAGTGGCATTCCTGAACTCGCGGTGTTGCCACTACCCAGTTGTCCATCATCATTGCGCCCCCAACACGCGCCGCCGCCGTCTTGGAGCAAGGCACAACTGTGCGATTGACCAAGTGACAATGCAACGACAGACTGCAATGCTGCGACGACGGGTGTCGCGCTGTCCTCGGTTGCTTCGTTGCCTAATTGACCGAAGTTATTGTGCCCCCAACAGCGGACCGTCCCGTCGATGATGATTTGGCAGGCATGCGCTGATCCAGTTGCAATGCTGAGCACTTCCTCATTACTCCGGACTGTCTGCGGTTCGGCTGAGGCAGTCGTCGTCCCATCACCCAATTGTCCATTTTCGTTGCTACCCCAACACCGTACGGACACATATTTGAGCATGGCACAGCTAAAATTCCCGCCTGCGGCAATAGAAAACCCATCGTCATACCCATTCACGGTTGCAACTTGCATAGATGCATCCGCATCAGCGAGCTGCCCGTAGCGGTTGTCTCCCCAACAATTTGTAGTCCCGCTGACGTTCCGCATGCAGGTCGTGGCAAAACCGGTTGCAACGGCTGCCACATTCTGTGCACGGTCAAGTGGAACAAGAATTGGTGAAGCTGTCGTACTCGGGTCGACTTGTCCGAGTTGGTTTGCACCCCAACACCACAAATGTCGGCGCTCATCGATTGCACACATGTGTTGCCCGCCGGCCCGTATGGTGCGAATCAGTGGGAGACTCGCAACCTGTTGGGGGGTCGGTGATGCACCGACGCCTTCCGCATCACCCCAACACCACACTGACCCATCGATGCGTAGTGCGCAGACAAATCGCTTCCCTACGACGACTGACGTCGTATCCGTCAAAGCAGCTATGGGGGCAAAAGGTGTCGATTGACCTATCTGGGCACCCCAGCACGTGACCAATCCATCTGCTTGCAAGCCACAATTCGCATCACCGCCGGAGGCAATTGCAACCAAGGATTGCAGATTTTCGACGCGTTGCGGGGTTGCCGAATAGGATTGTTCACTGCCTATTTGCATACTGCGATTGTCGCCCCAGCACCACACGGTACCGTTACGTTGCAATAGACAACTATGTGAAGCACCTGCACTCAGTGCAATGCCATCGGTCAAAGCGGGGACGAGTGCGGGAACTGCCCTGTCGAGTGTATCGCCGGTACCAAGCTGACCAGATTCGTTTGCCCCCCAACAAGCAACTGTGCCGTCTAGGCGCAGTGCACAGGTATGATTACTCCCGGTAGCAACTGCTTGGATGCCATTCATGTCAGATGTGACCGGTTCTGGCTGGCTTCGTATACCAATCGTGTCGCTTACCCCCAATTGCCCTTCGTAGGCACGGCCCCAGCAGCGGAGCATTCCGAGTTGCCACATACCGCAGACGTGATTGGCTCCGGCACTCAACAACGATGCGCTATTGCCCAACTGAACGCTGACGTACGATTCACTATTGGTTGATCCAGCGGACGCCAATTGTCCGAGCGTGTTTTGGCCGCGGCAGCGCACGCGACCAGCGCGCAGTGCAATACAGTCAAAGGATGCTCCGCCGGTGATGTCGACAATTCCTTTTTCGGACGATTGTTGAACCTGCGCATTGGGTTCCCAACAGCGTAAACCATCAGTAAACGTCGCACAGACAACACCACTACGGAGTGCACGAATGAGTAACGCACCGGCTGTATCTGCAATAGATTGCGCACTTCCACCGGTTGTAGACCAACACAGTGCTCCTTGTTGCACGGTGAACGCACAAAACTGCGCCGCATTGATGACGACAACAGCATCTGTGGTAAGTGCAGCTTCGTCTATTACCCGTGGGAGAGGGTTTGTTGCAGCGCCACCCGGTGCGAATCCACCCCAACACGCCAGAGTGCCCGAGACGCCACGCATACAAGACGTATCTGCTCCCACAGCGACGCTCAGGACTGCTTCATCCTGGATGACTTGCAAAACACCGCCAGCTGGACGTACATCACCGCGCCCGAGTTGCCCGAAACGATTGTCGCCCCAACACCAGACAGTGCCGTCTGCGCGGAGCGCACACGTATGATTCGCACCTGCAGCAATCTGACGAATGCGATCTAACGCCGCAATGCGCTGAGGGTACGCCGTAGATGTTTGTGGTCCGGCACTCAGCTGACCGATCTGTTGGTTGTCATTATTGCCCCAGCACCAGACAGTGCCTTCGGGAGCTACCAGCGCGCACGAATGCTTCTCACCCACTGCGACCATTTGCACTTGTTCGAGTGCACTCACGACATTCGCAGTTGTTGCAAAAGGGAGCGCACTGCCATCGCTGCCAAAGCCCAATTGACCGGAGTCATTCGCACCCCAACACATGACATGACCGGAATAGACCACCACACAGGTATGGTTTTCACCACTTGCAAGAGTCAATTTGGTCTGATTCGACGGCGCGAGAACATCTTCAGCCGGCATCGGATCAATTGCGATAAATTCATCTCGATTTGTTTCAATGACATCGGGGATGAGGGTCTGTCTGTCCACTACTTTTTTGACAATGACACCGACCAACGCCGAACTCGGAGCGACGATGATAATAACAATAAATACGGCGATGATTCCGTACCACATGCGCAATATAACGCGTTGCATAGAGTTCTCTGCTTTTATAGACCTGTCTCTATTGTACCAGCTCGCACACGCACTTCGCTGTTGTCGAGACGAGACACCTTCCTACAGTCAGATGCGTAATGATGAGCCAGCAGGTACACAGCAGAAGTACGCTGTACCTCGTCATCGTTGACATCATCATATTCATACGGTGGGTTGTTCCGAATTCATAAGGTGTTTGTTGTCACACATCAGGTGTCGTCAGCAGAGAAAAAACCATAACAATTAATCACGATAAAAATTGCACCTGCTACGATGCCATTACATCGATAAGCAGACGGCAATGCAAACGGTCCATTTCATTCATCAAAATGCTACAGAATGTGTAGACGCTGCTAACATACCCATAACAGTTGGGCAAAAGCACGTATGCAAGATGGTGATGAATGTGGTAATGTATGTCAGATACTTTTTGTAACGGTTATATCTATGTGTCGCAGTGAGCCGCGCACTCCTGCAGAGGGTGAATTGGCAACCGCCTCCCCATCATGTACACAAAGTAGATATAACGCTTGTACAACGGGGTACAGACGAGGCGTGGGGACTGCTCGGAGGAACCACGCACAACAGAATCCGGTACTGTTATGAAAGGGATTGCACCTGCATGGTAATGTACATCCTCTCGCGACTAATCAGACTCGTCATCGTCTTCTTCGTAGTGACGGTAGTTGTTTTTTTGCTCATGCACAATGTCCCGGGCGGTCCATGGGACGAAACGAATCGCAATCTGACCGAACAACAGCGTGCCAACATGTTGGCAAAGTTCGGGCTTGACAAACCCTTGCACGAACAATATCTCACCTGGATTGGAAAAGCACTGCAAGGCGACTTCGGAATTTCGTACCAGTTCAAAGACACTTCCGTCATCGACGTCATAGCATCGGTATGGCCCAAAAGCATCCAACTCGGCGGATTCACTGTCATAATCTCAATTGCAATGGGTGTATTTATGGGTATTTTGGCGGGAATTCGTCAAAATACCTGGGTAGATACAGTCGTCACGTTTATCTCCACACTCGGCATGACCGTACCCAATTTCATTATTTCTATTTGGATGATTTTGATTTTGGTAGTGAAGCTCGACTGGCTACCGATTTCGCTAGATGCAGACCGGTGGAGTGATCCAAAGGCGTGGATCATGCCCGTTATTGCACTTGGGCTAGGACCTATGGGTATCGCAGCACGCTTTACACGAGGCAGTTTGACCGAAGTATTGACTGCTGATTATATTCGTACCGCACGAGCAAAAGGTCTGTCCGAAACAATGGTCATCTGGCGTCACACGATGAAGAACGCGCTGATTCCGATTATCACTGCGCTCGGTCCGATGATTCCAAACATGATAACGGGTACCATTTTCGTCGAAACAATGTTCCGCGTGAACGGTATCGGAAAGTTCTTTGTTACCAGTATCACCTCACGAGATTACCCTATGATTTTGGCGCTCATGCTCATGATTGCCTCTCTGTGGGGATTTTTATACCTTTTGACCGACCTTTTGTCCACCGTGATTGACCCACGCATTAAGCTCGACTAATCGCAATCAACAAAGGAACACACATGATCGTTATACCGTTACACGAGCGCAAACCTGCCAACCTTTGGCGAGACGCCGCGATACGATTTAGCCGCAACAAATTGGCTGTGGGCGCACTTTTTGTGGTAGGATTGTTTTTCTTCATGGCGATTTTCGCTGATGTGATTTCGCCCGCTCCATACGACAAGACCAATTTGACACAGTCCCGCAAGTTCCCGAGCTGGCAGTACCCCATGGGAACAGACACGATAGGCCGTGACCAGCTGAGTCGGATCATATACGGCGCACGTGTATCCCTGTCTATTGGTCTGAGTGTCCAACTCATCGCAGTTGTAATTGGTGTCACTCTCGGTGCAGCAGCCGGGTTCTTGGGTGGTTGGGTCGACACCTTAGTTATGGGTACGATCGAAGTCTTCACTGCAATCCCGCAGCTCCTTTTTGCACTGTTCCTGCTCGCCCTCTGGGGTGGAGGTGTCTTAAACATCATTATTGCGCTGGGCATCATTAGTTGGATCGAGATTTGTCGTCTGACGCGCGCTCAGATTCTTTCGCTACGCGAAAAAGAATACATCGAATCCGCCCGTGCAATCGGGGTGACCAATGTGAACATTGCACTCAAACACTTGCTGCCGAATGCATTGTCACCGTTGATTATCTCATTCACACTAGGGATCCCGGCAACGATGTTCGCTGAAGCAGGGTTGAGTTTCTTAGGGATAGGAATTAATGACCCCATGCCAAGCTGGGGCAAAATGGCTGGACAGTCATTTAGCAACATCGAGGTGTATTGGCATCTCGGTTTGTTCCCCACCATGATGATTGCCTTGACGATGCTGAGCTTCTCGTTTGTCGGCGATGGACTGCGTGACGCACTTGACCCGCGATTACGCAAGTAAATCCATTCCCAAGAAGCACCTCGTGAATCATCACGAGGTGCTTTTCATGGATAATTAGAGGTAGGTAAAACGGTGGTACATGGACGTGTAGTGACGAATAATCTAAGACAGATGATTCTACTGCATTCGGTACAGAGAAATACCTTTTCATTCCGAAACAAAACCGTTTTTTCGTTATGAAGTTGACATGGTAGAATTGAAGAAACCATGAGTCTTATGTTAAAATGTTATCAAGCCTGTAGAGTGGTCAGTCTCTGAATGTGGGCGGTCCACATTCGGATTGATATATGGCAATTGTGGGAACACAATGCCTATGGATTATTTACGTTAAGGAGTTCACAGATGACCCGTACGCACAAAGGCGCACGTTGGGCACTGGCACTCGTCATTGCATTGCTGGTAACGGCATGTGGTGGCGCAGCTCCAGCAGCAGAACCAACTGCAGCACCGGCCGAAGAAGCCACTGCGATCCCAACTGCAGCATCAGTCATTGATGCAACTGCAGTTCCACCAGAACCAACCGCAGTACCAAGTGGCGCTGGCGAAACATTGCCAAACGGCAACGTATTGCCAGACGACGCAGCCCCAGTCGCAGACCAGGTGTACAAGGTGTACTATGACAGCACCTTGAACTTCGAAACAGTTGACTTTTTGGTCAGCGTGTACAACGAAGCAGGCGTGACGAACATCCACAGCGAGCCATTGATTCGCTTGGACAACAACTTCATTCCGCAGCCAGCTGCAGCTCTGTCGTGGTCGTCAAATGCTGACGGCACCGAATGGACCTTCAATCTGGATCCGAACTTGAATTGGAGCGATGGTACGCCGGTGACCGCTGCCGACTACGTCACCACATTCCAGTATGCTGCTAACAAAGACCATGCATGGGACTTCGCATGGTTCTTCCAAGCACCAGGCGAAATCAAGAACTGGTCCAAGGTCAACGCAGGCGAAGTACCTGACGATCAGTTGGGTGTTGTTGCAAAAGATGCAAAGACCCTGGTCTTCACCACCGAAACACCAGCACCGTTCTTCGCAGCCAAGGCGCTCTACAGCACCCCGCTGCAGAAGGCTGCGTTCGAGAAGTATGGTCCTTACTACAACAACGATCCAAAGACATCCGTCTCTTGTGGACCGTTCATGTTGAAGGAATTCACCAAAGGCGAGCGGGTCATTTGGGTTGCCAATGACTCGTACACCGGCACCAACAAGCCATTCATCCGCGAAATCCAGAGCATCGCTGCCAAAGCAGAGACGTTCTTCGCAGGCTATCGCGCCGGTGAAGTCGACTCCGTCGGCGGCGAGAACTTGGACCAGGCCGCAGTGGACATCATCCAGGCTGACCCAGAATTGAAGTCACAGGTTCGCGTGAATGCTAACGACTTCCGCACCGACTACCTGTTCTTCGACAACCAGACCGCACCGTTCAACGACGTCAAGGTCCGACAGGCGTTCTCACACCTGATCGACCGTGATGGTTTGATCGCAGGCGCCATTGGTACGACTCAGGCTATCCCAGCCTACTCCTTCTTGATGCCGGGCTTCCACTCGGAAAACTCGAAGGCACTTTCGGGCATCCAGAACTTCGACGTCGAGAAGGCTAAGGCCTTGATCGCCGAAGCTGGCTTCCCAGAAGGTAAGGGCTTCCCGAAGATCACCTTGTGGTTGCGCAACGAGAACCAGTCACGGCAGGCAGCTGCCCAGGCTATCGCTGACTCCATCAAGACGAACCTCGGAATCGAAGTCGAAGTTTCCAACAAAGAACAAAAAGTCTTCATGGAAGCTTTGAACTCCAAGCCAACCAAGGTTCAGTTCGGTATGGTTTCGTACGGTATCGACTTCTTCGATGCCTCGAACATGCTGGGCGTGTTCAACACGGGCGGCCGTCACAACTGGAACAACGCCGCATACGACGCGCTGGTTGCCGAAGCTTCCGCTTCGAACGATCAGACCGGTCGTATCGCTCAATTCCAGGAAGCTGAGAAGCTCTTGGTCGAAGACGTCGGCGGCATCTTCCTGTTCCACCGTGTCAACTCCGGTTTGCTGAAGCCATACGTCGGCGGCAGCCAGCTCGAGCCAAACAAGGCTGGATTCTCCGGTATCCAGTGGCCAGGTATGTCGGCATACAGCACCGTACCAGGTTCCATGTACATCAAGAACAACGTCGGCGAATACCGCAAGTAATCGTCTCGTTGCCGGCAGGGACATCGCTCGCGCGATGTCCCTGTTTTTTTGTGGATAGAATGCAGTACAATACTCAATACAGTCAAGTGAGTCACCTATGCAACTCATCCTCGTGCGTCACGGCGAGACCGCATACAATGCGATCGGTCGGTATCAAGGCCATGTGCAAATCGAACTGAACGAACACGGGTTGCAGCAAGCAGCACGTGTCGGTCTGCGCTTGGCGATGCAACGGATCGACGCGATTTACAGTAGTGACTTGGTACGCTGCCTGCAGACAATCCAACCGCTCGTCGATGCAACACACCTCCCCATCCAACTCGAGCCACGCTTGCGTGAAATAGATGTCGGTCTGTGGGAACATCTCACCGTACCCGAAATAAGCACCACATTCCCCGGGAATTATGCTGCCTACCGCCAAAACCCTGGCTCCACCATCCATATGGGGGGGGAGTCATACGCGATGCTGCAAGCACGTGCGGTCAGCGCTGTTCAAGACATCATCGGAAGGCATAGTGATGGCCAGACAATTATCGTCTGTACGCACGGTGGCACTATTCGGTCTGTTATATGTTGGTTGCTTGGTCTGGATGTGAACCACTACAACAAAATGTGGATAGATAATTGTGCATTGACGAGCATCCGTGTGCATGATGGTCAGGTCAGACTCGTGTCGATGAACGATAATGCGCACGCAGAAGCCACCGACAACATACCCATACAGCAGCCCAACAAAGGATCGGCAGTGTGAATATCATCCTCGTACGCCATGGCGAAACTGCTTACAATGCCGAGGGTCGGATGTATGGACATGCCCAAGTCCCCTTGAATCAACGTGGCGTCGCACAAGCACAGGCAGTTGCGCAACGCCTGCGCGCTACGCCATTTGATGCAATCTATGCCAGCGATCTGATTCGCGCCACCCAGACTGCGCACGCAATTGCGGCACATCAGTCTGTGAGCGTCGTTTCGCGGCCTGCCTTACGAGAACAACACGTCGGTGATTGGGAGCATTTGACCATTCCCGAGGTGAAACAGCAGTTCCCTGAGGAATATGCCACACACAGTGCTGATCCTGCATACACTGCATATGCCAATGGTGAGTCATTCGAGATGCTGCAAGCACGTGCCTATGAAGAATTAGGTCGCATACAGCGCGATCACACCACAGGAACAACCATCTGCGTCGTTTGCCACGGCGGAACCATCAATGCACTCGTTTGTGCGGTGCTTGGACTCGACATTGTGCATCACACAAAACTCTGGATTGACAATTGCTCGATGACGACACTGCGGCAAGTTGGCCCCCAACTTCAGTTGGTACGCTTGAATGACAATGCTCACCTCACAGATTTCGGACAACTGCCATGAGTACACTCCAATTTGATCAGAGCCAATTGGGATATAACGCGGATGTCGTTGTCATCGGTGCAGGGCTCGCGGGGCTGGTAGCAACACGCAGACTCACAGCCGAAGGGGTCAATGTATTGATCCTCGAGGCACGTGACCGCAGTGGCGGCCGCATGAACGGCGGTACGTTCAACGGGGAATCGTACGATCTCGGTGCGCAATGGGTGGCCCCACAAGCAACAGCCGTACGCACGCTCGTCCATGAGCTCGGCTTGCCGCTGACGAACCAATATCACGAGGGCGAGAGCGCAATAGGATTGCGTAGCCGCACGACGCGATTTTCGCGACGTGCCCCGCTGTTTGCCCCCCATGTGTCACTCGATTACCATCGGGCCATTCGGCTCCTCAATACAATTGCACGCAAACTCGACGCCACCACAGATACGTCACTCGAGCGTGCAAAACGCATTGATACACGGTCATTCGCAGCATGGTTGCTCGACACCTGTCGCTCACGCACGACTATTTCACTTTTGAACGTGTTGACACGTATTCACTTCCACGCAGAACCAACCGAGATCTCACTCTATTATGTAATTGATCAGGTATCGGCTCACCGTGGTGCGCAACAGCTGTTCAGGCTTACACCGGCCATGTGCCAAGAACGCGTCATCGGTGGGAGTGCCCGCATTGCCGAACGGTTGGGTCAGCAATTGCGCCAACAGCTGATTTGTGACACTCCCATCCTCGCGCTGCGGCAAGACGAACAGAGTGTCACTGCGTATTCACGAGGCACATCGTTTCGCGCGCATTATGCCATCATCACCACACCACCCGTGGTGACGCAACAAATTTACTTCGAACCACATCTGCCCCCCGCGCGTGATGCGTTACAACAACGCGTCATCATGGGACGTGCATTGACCGTGATTCTTTTTTATGACTATCCGTTCTGGCGTGAAAACGGCAAATCTGGATTTGTGTTGGACGATGCTGGTCCGTTTTCGCTGTGTCACGATGTATCGCCCGTCAATTCGTCTGAAGGGGCATTGGCATGTGCTATCACTGCCGAATCGGCACATCACTGGGGAATGCAGCCGCGCAGTGAGCGCCTCACTGCGGTGACACAGCAGTTGCAACGATGGTTTGGCAACGAAGCCTTGGCGTACCGCGGGATGATCGAACGTGACTGGAATGCAGAACGATGGAATCGTGGGTCCAACGGGTTCCTCGTGCCTGGTGCTGCAACGTATATCCACAATGTGGCAACCCCCGTCGGTCGCGTCCACTGGGCAGGGAGTGAAACAGCAACACACTGGACAAATACCCTCGAAGGTGCGGTCGAATCTGGCGAACGCGCAGCAGCAGAAGTCGTGGTGGAGTTAGGCAGTAGCGGGTTGCTCCGTAAAAAACAATGAGAACACGGCTACCGCTCCGGTATACCTCAGCTTGCACGAATTGCTAAGTTGGCGTACACTAGGCGCGGTATTTCTGTGCAAAATTCCCGTGGAGACGTTGGCCTGCAATGTCGCATACGCCGCTCCGTTGCGTGAACGCACATCCAAATAAGTAGTCTGCACAGTAGAGGAGCATTTTCCATGTCAAAGAAGTGGGTATACCTCTTCACCGAGGCTAATTCCACCATGCGTGAACTGCTTGGTGGCAAGGGTGCTGGAATGGGCGAAATGACCCGCACCGGCGTCCCCGTCCCGCCAGGATTCACCATTACCACCGAAGCCTGTAACGCCTACTACGAGTTCGGCAAGAAAATGCCGGAAGGTCTGTGGGACCAGGCGCGCGAAGCATTGAAGGACGTCGAAGCAAAATCCGGCAAAAAATTCGGCGATGCTCGCAACCCATTGCTCGTGTCGGTCCGATCCGGCGCACGCGAATCCATGCCTGGCATGATGGACACTGTATTGAATCTTGGTTTGAATGCCGAAACCCTCAAAGGTTTGGCAGAGCAGACCGGTAACCCACGCTTTGCTGCTGACGCATATCGCCGCTTCGTCCAGTTGTTCGGCAAAATCGTGTTGGGCGTCGACGGTGAAAAGCTCGAGCACGTGATGAATCACGCCAAGGGCAAGAACCGTGCCGATACCGACCTCAGCGCACAAGAGCTGACTGATATTGCGAATGAATTCAAGAAACTCATCAAGGCAGACACGGGCAACGACTTCCCCGAAGATCCCAATAAGCAGCTGGAAATGGCCATCATGGCCGTGTTCAACTCGTGGATGGGCCGGCGCGCTATCGATTATCGCCGCATCGAAAAGATTCCCGACAACATCGGCACGGGCGTCAACGTCCAAGCCATGGTGTTTGGTAACATGGGTGATGACAGCGCCACCGGTGTCGCATTCACCCGTAACCCAGCCACCGGCGAAAACGATATGTTCGGCGAATACCTGATCAATGCGCAGGGCGAAGACGTCGTTGCTGGTATCCGTACGCCAAAGCCCATCGATCAGATGGCACAGGAGTTGCCAAAGTCTCACAAGGAATTCCTCGAGATTGCTCATAAGCTCGAAGCACACTACAAAGACGTCCAGGACGTTGAGTTCACCATTGAGCGTGGCAAATTGTGGATGTTGCAGACACGGAACGGCAAACGTACCGGCATGGCAGCTGTGCGTATCGCGGTTGATTTGGTCGAAGAAGGCGTCATCGATAAGAAGACCGCACTCGGTCGTGTCAAGCCCGAAATGCTCAACCAATTCTTGTTCCCCATTGTCGACGGCAAGACCGCCGCAGTCACCCCCAAGTTGGCAACTGGGCTGGCAGCTGGTCCTGGCGCAGCCAGCGGCAAAGTCTGCTTCGACCCAGATCGTGCCGCAGAATGGGCCGAAAAGGGCATTACAGTTATTTTGGTGCGTACCGAAACCGCACCAGAAGACTTCCATGGCATGGTCGCTTCTGCGGCGATTTTGACGGCACGTGGTGGTTTGACCAGCCATGCCGCAGTCGTCGCTCGTCAGATGGGCAAATGCTGCGTCTGCGGGTGTGGCGACATCGATATCGACTACAAAAAGGGCATCTTCACTGCCGGTGATGTTGTGGTCAAAGAAGGTGATTTCATCACCGTCGACGGTCACAGTGGCACCGTATACAACGGTGAAATCATGACCAGCGAATCCGAAGTCATTCAGGTGATTCGTGGCACATTGAAGCCAGAGCAGTCCGTTTTGTACGGCTACTTCTTCAAGTTCCTCAGCTGGTCCGACGAAGTGCGCACGATGGGCGTCCGCGCCAACGCAGACACCCCAACCGACGCCCGGATTGCCCGTATGTTTGGCGCACAGGGAATCGGATTGTGCCGCACCGAGCATATGTTCTTCGAGGGCGACCGCATCGATGCCATCCGGCAGATGATTGTGGCTTCGACCGTCGCAGAACGCAAAGCCGCTTTGGCCAAGGTTGAGCCTCTGCAGCAAGCAGACTTCGAAGGTCTGTTCACCGAAATGGACGGATTCCCCGTTACCATTCGTACCCTTGATCCACCGCTGCATGAGTTCTTGCCTCATGGCGATGCCGAAATCGAAGCATTGGCCAAAAAGATGGGAATCACGTATGCCGTCCTCAAGGGCAAAATCGAAGGCATGCACGAATCGAACCCCATGCTCGGCTTCCGCGGATGCCGTTTAGGTATCGAATACCCTGAAATCACCGAAATGCAGGCACGGGCTATCTTCCGAGCGGTGGTTGCCGTCAAGAAACGTGGCATCACCGTTCTGCCAGAAGTGATGATTCCGTTGGTCGGTGATGTCAGCGAACTGCGCATCCAAAAGGCGTTGGTCGTCCGGGTTGCCGAAGAAGTCAAGAAGGAAAGTGGCGTCGAATTCGAATACATGGTCGGTACTATGATCGAATTGCCACGTGCCGCATTGACTGCCGACAAGATTGCCGCCGAAGCAGAGTTCTTCTCCTTTGGTACCAATGACTTGACCCAGACGACGTTCGGCATGAGCCGCGACGACGCTGGTAAGTTCTTGCCGAAGTACGTCGAACAGCGGCTCTTGCCCGAAGACCCATTCCAGGTCCTTGACCAGGAAGGCGTTGGTCAGCTGGTGCGTATGGGCGTCGACCGTGGTCGTGCGACCCGCCCCGGGATGAAGACCGGTATTTGTGGTGAACACGGTGGCGAACCAGCCAGCGTGAAGTTCTGCCACAATGCAGGCCTGAACTACGTCTCTTGTAGCCCGTACCGCGTCGTCATTGCCCGACTGGCTGCAGCACAGGCAGTACTCGAAGCCAAGAAGTAACGCTCGTTATTGTCCGTCAGCCTCACCAGCAGTGCTGGTGAGGCTGATTATTTTTGGTCCGAGAAAAACACTTCATTGGTTACATTGGTATCCAGGTGAAGAACTGCCGATACCGAAGAATAACAAAAGGAATAGTTTTTCACGTGTTAGCCAAACTTCATCGTCGTTGGAATTGTCTGCGGAATCTTACTTGCACTCCGGTACACCGCATCTGAGGTCGGTGTTGAGTTCAGACGCTTACCGAAAGGCGTCGGCCGAGGTTGTCGAAGGAACCGCCTGAGAAAAAACCATCGATAACGCCGACTGTAAATGTCGATTTGACAGGGACTGCGATTGCCTTCCTCACCATAGAGTTCACCGAAACAACCACTTGGAATCGCACGTGGACACGCACGCCAAGATCTACCGAAGTACAGCGCCATTTGGAACGAACAAACCATAAAATCCTCATCAATCGTCCGAAACGCGGCGATTGATGGCTTCACCTTCGAGCACCGCGTGAGTTGAAGAGACGCCGACTCCGTAGAATAATTGGTGACGCCCGCGTGCCTTGCGAAGTGGGAGGATCCTGCACGATTGCATAACCACCCCGTTGACTGTCGGTCAACGGGGTGGTTCGTCTGTGTGGATCTACGATTTGCCCCAGTTACCGGCATCCCATTCTGCAGCGACACGTGTGTATGTCATCGTGGTGGCTTGTGCGACACGTTGCCAATTGAATGTTTCGGTTGCATCGACATATGCGGCTGTGACGCGGCGCTGCGCAGCAACGGGGACTTCGATGGTGCGGCGAATTGCGGCAGCGAGTGCAGCGACATCGTCTGGTGGGACCAGTAACCCGGTTACTTCCGGGCGCACGACTTCACGGAGTCCACCCGTATCGCTCACAACAACTGGACAACGGAGCGCCATTGCCTCGAGTGCAACAATTCCGAACGGCTCATAGAGCGACGGGAAAACAGCGCAATCCGCAACGCTGTACAGTCCGTTTCGTTCCGCATCCGAAATGAACCCGATGAGTGCAACGCGCCCTTCGACACCAGCAGCACGGGCAACTCGCACGAGTTCATCGCGGTATCCACCAACTCCTGCGACAACAAGGCGAATCTGTGGGAATGTTGCGACGAGAAGTCCCATCGCGGCGATGAGGATATGCCAGCCTTTTTCGTGAACGAGACGACCCACTGCATAGACCAGCGGCCCCGCATCAGGTTGATACCGCGCCCGGAACGTGCTTCGGGTAGACAGTGTGTCAAACGCAAAGTGGGGGACGACGATGCCATTTGGAATGACATCGAGTTTATCGAGTGGCACAGAAAAATCGGTGTGGAGGCTTTGCTGCATATAGTCAGAACAGACGATGATTCGCCAGGCTTCGTAGGTTAGCCGCCATTCGACACTATCGATGTAGCGTGACTCAGGTGCCGAAATATCACCACGACGCCTGCCCCGTTCATGTGCGTGTATGGTTGCAATGAGCGGTCGTTGGTAGTGATGTTTGAGGGTGATTGCGACGTCTGCGAGTAACCAATCATGCACGTGAATGATGTCAAACCCGCCGACTTCACGCCACAGTGCGTGCGCAGCAGCAAGCACCGGCTGTGACGCGTCTGCTACTTGGCCGACGATGTCAAGAGCTGATTCGGGCGTGTAGATGCGGTGCACCATAGCACGCGGCGCGGCCTGTTCGACGTTTAACGGGGACGTGCCACGGAGCGTGAGCAACTGCACTTGAAAAGACTCGGAAGCAAGTTCGGGGATGATATCGGCGACGTGGCGACCGAGCCCTCCCACGATATGCGGTGGAAACTCCCACGAAATCATTAATACACGCATGCCCATTCCTTGTACAATCGACGCATTATAACAATTTTGTGTTTCTGATGCGGCTGCGGGTGTCGGTACATCGATGGTAAAATAGGCAAATGATAGATACTTTTTCACGGGCGTCACAAATACGCGCAGGGTTGGTCCTGAGCGCAGGCATTTTGGTGATTGCAACAGCGTCGATTTTGATCCGCTACGCGCAACAAGCTGATGTGTCATCATTATCCATCGCCGCAATCCGTCTTGGCATCGCAGCGTCGGTATTGAGCGTTATCGTACTCATACGTCGCAGCCAATGGCCGAGCGGGGTTACGACCCGTCATGCGTGGCTGGCGCTGATATCTGGAACCTGTTTGGCAATCCACTTCGCGACCTGGATAACCTCGTTACAGTACACCAGCGTCGCATCTTCTGCGGCACTCGTCGCAACGACGCCGCTGTGGGTAGGGATTGTGGCAAGAGTCTGGTTCAAGGAGGTACTCAACCGGTATCGCATTATCGGGATGCTATTGACGATTGCAGGGTCGATCGGCATCGCGGTGAGCGACCAATCGGCATCAGTCGGTACAAACCCTCTGCTGGGCAATGTATTGGCCATCGTCGGGGCTATTGCTGGATCTGCGTATTTTTTGCTCGGGCGTGGGCTGCGCAGTGATGTGCCGCTCTTACACTACATCTGGATGACGTATGGCGCTGCGGCACTGGTATTGGTGGGTGGTGCGCTCTCGTTCGGTTATACGACGCTCCCACAAGGCGGATCGACTTGGTTGGTTTTGGCTGCACTCGCGCTCGGGCCACAGCTGCTGGGACATACATCGATTAATTACGCGATGCGGCACTTGTCGGCACTGCTGGTGACCATTGCGTTACTGGGGGAGCCGGTCGGTTCGGCGATTTTGGCATTGATGCTCTTTTCGGAAGCTGTGGCACCACTCCAAATTGTGGGATTGGTATGTTTGCTCGTTGGTATTGCCGTTACTGCAGTCGGGGAGAAAACAACATGACGACACCAGCAGACCACCTGCGCTCATTCGCACACATCGATTTGTTGCGATCTGAACGCACCGGGATGCCCGAAATTATCTATGCCGCCAGCAAGACGACTGACCAGGTCATTGCAATTGCGACGCATATTTTGGCGGCACATGGACGCGTCTTGATTAGCCGAGCGAATCCCGACACGCTCGCGCGGTGTCTCGAGGTCTTTGCCGCGCAGACTATTGTCCGCTCTACCGACGATCGCATGCTCAGCATTGCGCGCGTGCCCGTAGACCCAGCGCTTCCCCGCGGAATTGTCGGCATTGTTGCGGCGGGCACAAGTGACCTGCCCGTTGCAGACGAAGCAGCTGCTGTCTGTCATGAATTGGGGTGTCAGGTGGAGCGCGTCACCGATGTCGGGGTCGCAGGCTTACATCGGTTGTTTGCACCATTGACACGTCTGGTAGAATTACCCGTCGATGTGATTATCGTGGCTGCAGGAATGGACGGCGCGCTGCCTGCCGTCGTGACTGGATTAGTGGATATTCCCGTGATTGGATTACCTACCTCTGTAGGGTATGGGTACGGTGCCGCTGGACATGCTGCACTCGGCACCATGTTGCAGAGTTGCGCCCCGGGCATTGCGGTAGTCAACATCGATAATGGGGTCGGAGCCGGTGCAATGGCCGCACGCATTGCGCGCAAAGCTGCCCAGGCACGTATTAAAGGAACACACCAGTGACAACGACACTCGATCAGAAATACACGCATTTGCAGGAACTGTTGCGGGCGATGGACTCGGTCGTGGTAGCTTTTTCGGGTGGAGTCGACAGCACGGTCCTCCTCAAAGTTGCCTACGACGTACTCGGCGACCGATGTATTGCCGGTACTGCCGACTCCGAGACGTACCCCCGTGAAGAACTCGGACTTGCCACTGAATTGGCAACATTCATCGGCGCACGGCATATCGTCGTGAAAACAAATGAACTCGCGTTGGAAGGATACGCGGTCAACGATACAAATCGCTGCTACTTCTGCAAAAAAACGCTGTTCACCGAGCTCGAGCCGATTGCCCAAGCACACGGCATCAAACACATCGTCTATGGTGCAATGGCAGACGACGTAGGAACGCATCGTCCCGGCCATCAAGCAGCCAAAGAGTTCGATGTGCGCAGCCCACTCATCGAGGCAGGGCTCGGCAAAGCAGAAATTCGCGTGCTTGCCAAAAACTTTGGTCTTTCGAATTGGAACAAACCATCCTATGCCTGCTTATCATCACGCATCCAATACGGCGAACGTGTCACTGCAGAAAAACTGCGCACACTCGATGATGCCGAACGGTTTGTTCGCAGTCTGGGGTTTGTGCAGTTCCGCGTGCGCCATCACGATACCTTGGCACGCATCGAGGTGACCGCTGATCAGTTTGCATTGGCCATCACCCATCGGGACACATTGACCAACAGACTCAAAGAGTTGGGCTACAAATATGTCACATTGGATCTCGCGGGGTGTCGTTCGGGCAGCATGAATGAAGCGACTGCCACTAAATCCCAAGAGATTTTGTTGATATAACACTCCTGAGCACTGCAGCATGTGG
>CAMCVW010000002.1 GCA_945881915.1 Thermoflexus hugenholtzii JAD2
TGGGGCTGGATTATTGTGGGAACGAGCTTTGCTCAGTTTTGTCTGTCAATCTACGAGCAATTCGTTCTCGCCCAGCCCGATAACCAACCGTGGTGGCTGCTGCTTTCAACCATGATTTTGTCAATCGTATTGGCAATCTATGGCGTCCGCATGACGCATGGCTACGCACGTGTATTCGGCAAAACCGGTTGGTTCACGGTGGGCTTGATTTTCATCCCGTACGTGTTCTACCCAATCTTGGCATTCGGGAATGCCCCATACCAACCCGACGGCATGGTCTACAATAGTTTTGGACCAGGCTAAGCACAGAGAGGTGCAGTATGACAAAAGTACGAATCGGGGTCATTGGAACGGGCGGTATCGCTCGCAATCGGCATTTGCCTTGTTTCACCAAAAATACCGACTGTGAGGTTGTGGCCGTTGCGGATGTGGTCCAGACATCACTCGAAGAGGTCGGCGCGCAATTTGGTATCACGGGACTCTACCAAGACTACAAAGAAATGTTCGCCCGCGAACGTCTCGATGGTGTTATCGTCTGCACACCCAACAAATTCCATGCACCAGCGACCATTGACGCCCTCAACGCTGGCATCAATGTACTGTGTGAAAAACCAATGGCGCTTGATCCCGCCGAAGGTCGTGACATGATTGCAGCGGCCAACAAAAACCAGAAAATCCTGACCATCGGATTCCATTATCGGCACCGTTCGCAAGTAAAGGCCGCCAAAAAGGTCATCGACAGCGGTGAACTGGGCCATGTCTACATGGTCCGCGTCAATGCACTCCGTCGCCGCGGTATCCCGTCGTGGGGATCGTTTGTACACAAGGACATTCAGGGCGGTGGCGCAATGATTGACTTTGGTGTACACACCCTCGATAGCGCACTCTATTTACTCGGGAATCCCAAACCCGTTGAGGTTTCGGCAACGCTGTCTCAACACCTCGGCACGAAACCAAATGTCAATCCTTGGGGTCAGTGGAATTACCAGCAATTCACCGTAGAAGACCAAGTCGCTGCGTTTGTACGCTTCGAGAATGGTGCAACCATGCTGCTCGAATGTTCGTGGGCATTGAACGTTCCCGAAACAAAAGAGACTATTTCACTCTCGGGTACCGAAGCCGGATTAGATGTGTTCCCACTCAAAATCAACAAAGCCCACCACGACATGTTGGTGAGTTGGTCACCTGATTGGATGCCCAACGAGACCGACGAGCCCGGCATTGGCCAAGCTGCAGACTTCATCAATGCAATCAAGACGGGCCAACCCACTAATTGCACAGCAGAACAAGCACTGCAAGTAACCGATATCGTCGATGCCATCTACCGTTCCGCAACCGTGGGGCACGCAATTCGGCTCTAATTTGTTTATCCAACCAGCATCTTCGGGTGCTGGTTGTTTCACAAGGGAATCACAATGCGGATTTCAAAACGCGGTGAATATGGATTACGAGCCATGATTCTATTGGCGAGCCATACAGAAAACAAAGGTGTCATGCAAATCAAAGCAATTGCAGCTGCAGAACACATTCCCGTCAAGTTCCTCGAGCAAATTCTGTTGGCTCTCAAAAATGCCGGTGTGCTCCACAGCAAAATGGGTATCGGTGGCGGGTATTCACTTGCCAAACCCGCCACAGAAATCATGCTTGGTAAAATCATCCGGACTCTCGATGGACCACTCGCTCCGATAAGCTGCGTCTCACAAATCGCCTACGAAGCGTGTAATTGTCCCGACGAAGCGACCTGCAAACTCCGTGCAGTCATGTTCGACGTGCGCACCGCAATGACCAATATTCTCGACAAGACATCACTCGCAGACGTCGTTGGCGGCCACGCCAGCATTACAATCTAACGACGTCGTTGGCGCCACGCCAACGTTACGCTCTAACGCATCACATATGCCAACATCTGTGCGACGAGTTCGGCAGATTCAGTGTTATGGTACCGGAATTGGGCAGGCTGCTTGAGTCGTTCCGCATGAATTATCACTGCATTCGTGTATGGGTCAACGCCAATCACATCATCAAGTGCAATCGTCATGGTTTTGCGATCGCCTTTAAAAATTACCCGCTGCGACGTGATAACCAAATCACCACGAGCGACTTCTACGGTCGCGGTCACCGGGACCGAATGACCACGGCTACTCCCAAATCGGTACGACACACCCCGTGCAATCCGAAAAGAAATACCGCGGTTTCCGCCAACAGTCTCTCTCCGAATCACCTTTTCTTCAAACAGTCCAACCGGCTCCGACCAATATGCCAGTTCGCCGCCCTTGAGTTGTACACCGGCGAGGGTAATCGGTGTGATCACGCCACGCGACAATTCGTAAATTTTCCGTTGCGTGTGCAGGGTACTCAGGAGTTCACCGACTGTTTGTGGGGGAATCTGCGTCAGGGCGACGATATCGTTGATGGTCTTCAACTCGCTGTCACTGAGCTGTCCATCCGTTTTCGCAGCAGCTGCAGCATCTTGCAGAATCCGCGTACCGACCTCGCGTACATCGTCTGCGGTCAATCCATGTGTCGTGACCTCAAAACGTAATGCATGAATTTCTTGTGGAGTGAGCACCATATCCGCAATTGCAGTTTTGAATAGCTCCCGCAATGCATCTTTCCCTTGTGAACGCTGAAGAGATTCTTTGATTGAATCTACGAGCTTTTGAAACATAATACCCTCACGACGCAATACTGTAGCTATGATACCATTCACTCATGCAACAAAAGTAGCGTTCATATCGTCTGTGACGCGAGCAATAAAAAGGAGCACGTATGACAACTATTCCTGATGTCACTTTTGATCCCACAAATCCGGATCCTCGTTGTGCTTGTATATTGATTCTCGACACATCGGGTTCGATGCACGGTGAGAAAATCAATCAACTCAACCAAGGTCTGGTGGCTTTTCGCGATGCATTGCAATCCGATTCGGTCGCGCAATCACGCGTCGAGATAGCCATCGTCACCTTCGGTCCCGCCCAACTCGTGCAAGACTTCACCACTGCTGGGAACTTCAACCCACCCACCCTCACGTCGAGTGGCGATACCCCACTCGGAGCAGCCTTGCAGCAAGGGCTCGATATGTTGGCACTGCGCAAGCAAGTCTACAAAGACAACGGAACGCCATACTACCGACCATGGGTTTTCCTCATTACCGATGGAGCTCCCACCGACGGCGACGCTTGGAAGGCTGCAGCGACGCGGATTATCGATGAAGAAAACAAAAAAGGCGTAGCCTTTTTTGCCGTCGGGGTCGAAGGCGCAGACATGCAAGTGCTCAAACAATTGTCTACACGCGAACCATTGACACTCTCTGGGGTACACTTCCGTGAAATGTTTGTTTGGCTGTCCTCAAGCCTCCAGAAAGTTTCGCAGTCACAACCGGGCACCCAAGTTCCGCTCGCTCCTCCCACGTGGAATCAGGTCTAGTTGTATTGCTGCCGACGCTCCCAGAGCGTCGGCAGCGCCGAGAGAATCCAATGAACTGGCGTATCGCAAAAGCATCAATCATCGGTACCGGCCACGACAAGACAGGGATGCCCTGCCAAGACAGTCATTATGTCATGCAGTTGCGCGACACCCTCATCATTGCCGTTTCCGACGGGCTCGGATCAGCCAAACTGTCACACGAGGGCTCACGGATTGCCTGTGCATCAGCAGTTGAAGCCTATGCGAACACCGTCGAGGCTGCATTCAATACAACCGCACTCACACTAGCCGCGGACCAACACACACCTGCTCCGTTCAACTACGAAAGTGCACTCCAGACCGCATTTTTCAGTGCACGGAACGCCCTCGAACGGGAATCCAACCGCACCCAACTGCCACTTCGCGACTACGCATGTACCTTACTTGTAGCCGTCATCGAGGCCGAATCGTGGTACAGCATGCATATCGGTGACGGCACCATCGTTGGGCTTTACACACAACAGCCTGCAAAAACCCTCAGCATCCCCGAAAACGGAGAGTTCATCAATTCCACCACCCCCATCACCAGCGACGACTACCAATCGCATATGCGCTATGCCCACGGGCACGAATTGTTGGCTGGTGTGGCATTGCTGTCTGATGGTGTCACTCCCATGTGCATCAACTACAAAAGTGGCTCAGCGTATGATGGGTTTTTCAGACCTTTACAAAGCTGGCTCGCAGATGCAACCCAGTTATCGGGCATCGACGAATCACTCAAACAGTTCCTCGATACACCCAAAATGCGCCAAAAATCAGATGACGACATGACGCTTGTTTTGGCCTTGCGGGAACATAACAGTGAAACGGTACATTCTCTCTAACTGGTGGAATATGCAGATTCTCAGTGTGAACATAGGGCAAGAACGGCCGTTCGACCACACAAAGCCAGAGAAAACATCCGGGATTTTCAAAATTCCTACCTTGTCGCCGATTGAAGTATCGACAAACGGGCTTTTCGGTGACGGCATTGTGAACACCAAAAACCATGGTGGTGTCGACCAGGCGGTGTATGTTTACGGGCGTCCTGACTATGACGCATTCGAGGCAGAGCTTGGGTATACATTGCCGAACGGGATCTTCGGTGAGAACCTCACCATCTCGAACCTCAGCAGCGCAACGTTTACCATCGGCGACCGATTGCAGATAGCAGATGTTGTCCTCGAAGTAACCGCGCCACGCACACCATGCGAATCGCTCAACGCCCGCATGCGAGACAAACAGTTTGTCAAACGATTTTTTGCCGCAGACCGTCCCGGTTTTTATTGTCGCGTGCTTGGCACAGGCACCGTACAAACGGGGGATGACGTACAGTATGTGCCGTATCACCGCCCTGGAATAGGCATCAGTGAAGCGCATCGCATTATGCGCTAGGTGTGACACACAACCGCGCCACGATGGAACGGTTTATCGGTGAACCAATCCATATCCTTTTGCGCACCTACCTCACAGCCGAGCTCGCACGTGCATATGAATCAGCCGATCGCGCGTGATCCAATGAACATTTGCCACTATGCAACGAGATATCATCGTTCCCTCCGCAGTGCTAGCAATGTTCTATAGCAAGGAACGATTCTGCTACCGAACGTTTCATGACTCCGGCATGGCAGTCTCGCGTGGAGATGTGGTTCCTGTGGAGGCACGTAATAAGGCCAAATACAGATACACAAACTGATTGCTATACTACAGTAATACAGTACAACAGGGGAATTCATCATGGGTATGCTCAATGAAATACTGGCACACAACGCAGACTACGTACAGACGCGTCAATACGAATCTTTGCAGACCGATAAATTCCCCGACAAAGGGCTTGCGATTCTCGCATGTATGGATGCACGCTTGGTCGAGTTGTTGCCGCAAGCACTCGGAATTCGCAATGGCGATGGAAACCTCATCAAAAATGCAGGTGCGTTGGTCACAGCCCCATGGGGTTCCGTGATGCGGAGTCTATTGGTTGCAGTGTATGCATTACGTGCAGAAGAAATCTGTGTTATTGCTCACTATGACTGCGGGATGAGCACGATTGACCCGTCAGCAATTTTGGCAGAAGCGCAAACTCGTGGCATATCTGACGACGTGATTCGCACGCTTCGTGTCTCAGGTATTGATCTCGATGGTTTTCTCAAAGGTTTTGCAAACGTCGAAGACAGCGTCCGGAACACCTGTATGATTGTTCGCCAGCACCCACTCCTGCCCCGCGATGTGCCAGTGCATGGCTTGATCATAGACCCCTCAACGGGTCGTTTAGACACCATTGTGGATGGGTACGCGGTCATGCAGGCAGAGTAAAGAATTGAACGTGAATCGATGACACGCTACACCACTCCTTCAAATACCATAATCACAACCACCAAAAAACTCGGTGAGGGCGGGGAGGGTGCGGTATTTGATGTGGCTGGGCAGAGTGCTCTCGTCGCAAAAATCTACCACCCGGCGCGATTAAACGCTTCTCTTGCGGCAAAAGTCATTGCGATGACGCGCAACCCTCCCGAAGACGCCACCCGGGCGTCACTCAATCATGTATCCATCGCATGGCCAACAGACGTCCTGTACTCCGGCAAAAAGTTTGTGGGCTATACCATGCCCAAAATCAAGAAGTCTGACGACCTGTATGATCTGCTTCAGCCGCAACAACGTGCCAAAGAGCATAGCGGATTGAATCACCGGCATCTCTACCGCACTGCCCGCAATCTCGCCATTGCAATGGATGCAATTCATCGCAAAGGCTACGTCGTCGGTGATGTCAACTTCAAAAACGCACTGTTCAATGACGATGCGCTGATCACCATGGTGGACTGCGACTCTTTGCAGGTCACGGATAGCGCTGGTGTGGTGCATCATTGTCTCGTCGGTGTGCCCGAATACACGCCGGCTGACCTGCAAGGTAAGGATTTCGGACGGGTCACGCGCACACCGAATCACGATGCTTTTGGGCTGGCAATTTTGATTTTTCAGATGCTGATGCAGGGATTCCATCCCTTTGCAGGCAGGCCAAAACCCGGGGTACCAGATGTCGAGCAGGCGCATATTTACTGCATCTCAAAAGGGATTTTTCCGTATCTCGTGGGGCAACCCTACGAACCGCCACCTGCCGCGCCATCGATGCTTTGCTTGCCTGTATTGCTACAACAGCAATTCGAACGCGCATTCACCCAACCAAACGCACGACCCACGCCCAAAGACTGGGCCAATCTTCTTGCGATGGTCGAAACGCGCCTCGTACCATGTCCAAATGACCAGTCACATTGGTACCCGAGCGACGGCCATTGCGTAATCTGCGAGATTGACTACAACGTCGGTCGGCGCATACGAACGAGTCCGAAACCGAGTACCACCGTACAGATGCAGGTGCCGCTGCCACCACAACCCAGCATTACAACGGGTCCGTTGCGTCCTTCTGCAATATCCAAACCTCACGTCGCTCCACCCACGCCCCAAACTCCAGCGCTGAACAAACCTACTGTCCCGCGCACTGCACCGGCAACCCCCGTTGCACCGGCAAATCCAGCACCATCACGCCCTACACAAACAACTCCAACAGTACAGTCGCCGTCAATACCTACGCAGACGCTTCCTCCGCTTGTGTCACCGAATCCTGTACGACCGACACCTCGTACTACCCCCTCAGTTCCTGCACCACAAACGGGTAGATCAGTACCGTTCGACATCATTGCAACAATCAGCACGTACGTCCAACAGCATCGCATGATGGTGATCCCTATTGCAGTGATTTTCATGGCGTTGGTCATTGTCGTGGTGTCGAATTTCAATTCTGCAGGTGACTCTTCTACTGCCGCTGTCTCCGTTCCAAGCAATGCAGAACCTACAATAGGCATCATTGCTGCTACGAGGACACGCGTTGCACGCGCTACAACGGTGCCTGCAGCGCCGATAGAAGGTGCAAATGCAATAATCCCGACAGACGGTATAGGAGCTTGCACACCTGTCAACATAGTGGCCGCACACTGGAAGATGCTGTCTCCCGCGAAGCAGTCTCAAATGCTGAAAAATCTCGAACAATTGCGTACAAAACCGTATAAAGCAGACGTATTACAACTCTCCGGAGCAGATCTCATCGGCGGGGGAAGTGGAACACAATTTCCAGATTTACAAGCGTTATGCACCGATGTGCGCTTGCTCCAAAGCAATCCTCTGCGTTATGACGCGTCGAGCCCGCTCCAAGGGAGCCAACTCTGCACGAAACCTACGTGCACCTTGGTAGCACCAGAGTACCGTCTCGTATTTGTAAAAAACGATGTCGCGAGCAAATCGAATTTCTATAGCTCAGATAGTCTTTTGGAACATTTTTTTGACCAAAACAACCCACCTGCTATCGCATCAGTAGGACTCCAATTACAGGACGCAAGAGTCCCAGGGACATTTGAATCACTGCTCACCCCATTTGTGCAGATTCCACTACTCGAGATGAAGGTTAACAATCCTATTTGGACAACCAAAATTGGCGACAGCGAACAGAGAATGGTAGATGTCAATGTAGGTGATTTATTCTACACGGGCGAAGAGGGGCTTTCACCTGCACGTGAGCCATCCCGACAGAATCAATACTATCGCATCGTCAAGGTACCACTACAGCGTTGGACAGACGGTGTAACAGTCAAGCCGAGTGACTACATCAACGGATTCGAGAAAAACATCAACATGACCAGAGGTCTCATTGAATCGGTCATCATGGCTGATTCCACCTCTATAGAAATTCGCTATGCTCCAGGGTTACCAAAAGAGCTTGCCGATGCAATTGCACCAGTTGCACTGCACAGAAACGAGCTTCTCACCAATAGCATGGGTGAATGGCTGTTCAGTGGTGCGGGGAATTCATTTCGTCTCGAGCACATCACTGACTCGAGAAAATCATTCTCAATCGATATGCCAGCCAACGTGCAACAATTAGCCCGTCAAATACGTATGGGTACGTATGATGTTGCAATCATTGATCCTGAATATGCCCCCGAGGTATTGGACATACTTTTGGGAGTAGATTTGACAGCGTACACAATGATGCTCATTCCAAGCGGGACTACATGGGTCATTCAGAATTAAAGAGGTATCAATGCGACGTACATATGTGGGAATGGCAGTGTTGTTTAGTATATTCATTATGTCTTGTGGAACTATTTCACAGCTGACCGATACTGCCTTACCAACGGCGCAGGTTATCGTCATTACTGCCACCCCTGAGGCGAATCCGATCGCAGCACCCACAGATACTACCGTGATTGAAGAGCCCACTCCTGCAGCAGATCTCGGCGAATCGACTTTGGTTGCGGTGCAGTCGCGCGGCATGTTGCGCTGTGGCGTCAATGCAGACCTGCCAGGATTTGGGCTGTACGATGCAGTACGTAAGCGCTGGAGCGGATTTGACGTTGATTTTTGTAAGGTTATTGCCGCTGCAGTACTTGGTGACCCGAGCAAAGTTGAATACATACCCGTAACCACAGCAGACGGTCCCAACGAACGTATGAACGCGGTCCGCACCAAAATGATTGATGTCCTCATCCGAAATACGACCTGGACCGCTTCACGAGATGGATCGCAGTTGATGTTTGCGCCGACGACGTTCCATGATGGACAGACATTCATGGTGCGTGTCGACAGCGGAATCAAAACGCTCGAAGATTTGCAGAACAAACGGATCTGCGCTGCCAGTGGCACCACCACGGTGCTGAACCTTCGTGATGATTTTGCAGCCCGTGATATTCCTATCGATTTATTAGAAATTGATGGCGAAAAACTCTATCCAATGTATGGTGCCGGCGAGTGCGACGCGGTCACCAGCGATAGCAGTCAATTATCAGTCCAACGCATCAACCTCAAAAATCCAGACGCACACATCGTTCTGGGCGATCGCATCTCACGCGAGCCGCTCGGTCCGGTCGTTGCCGAAGGAGACGACCAGTGGTTCGACATCGTCAGTTGGAGTGTGTACGCCACAATGTATGCCGAAGAACTGCGTGTCGACCGGTCGAATGTCGACGAAGCGATTGCTTCGAGCACCGATCCGCGCGTGTTGCGCTTGTTGGGAGTCGACGGCAAAATCGGCAGCCAGTTCGGGCTATCACCGGACTTTGCCTATCAAATCATCTCGAAGGTGGGGAACTACGGAGATATCTACAACGATAATCTCGGCCCCGATACGACATTCAATATCGATCGTGGTCCGAACAAAGCATGGAATCTGGGGGGTGGGGGCGTGCTCGCTTCGCCTCCGTTCCGTTAAACGTTGAATCAAAACGCACCTCGCAGCGAGCGAGGTGCGTTTTTCATTCCCCAGTTGTACGGTGCGAATGCTGACGGAATCTCACCTGTAGTCACAGAGACTCATGCTAGGTCGACACACTGCATGCACTCTTCGGACGAACCCCCTATGGGCTCATCTCTCAAACATCGGGTTTTGATCTGCAAAGTTGTCTACCAGTGCACGGATATGCTCAGGGGTAGTTCGGCAGCAGCCTCCTATGATGCGTGCCCCCGCTGCGACCCATGTTTGCGCTGCCGCAACATAATCCGCGCAGCGAACGGTGCCAGACCAGGTTTTGGTCGTGGCATCGTAAGACTCCCCAGAGTTTGGGTACACCACTATTGGCTTGGTGGTGTGTGCTGCAATCTGAGCGACGAGCGAAGCAACATACTGTGGTGGAGTACAGTTCACCCCGATGGCAACCACAGATTCGTACACGTGCAACTCTTGCGCAACGCGTGTAATCGACTGGCCCGCATTCGTCGTGGTGCCATCACGACAACTCATAGCAATCCAACAACCTATATCAGGGAACTGTGCCACACAGGCTGCCAGTGCGTGTGCTTCTATGAGGTCGGGAATGGTCTCGCATGCGATGAAGTCGACACCAGCAGCGACGAGCGTAGCAATCCGAGGCATATGAAAAGCCAAAAGCTGGGAGTGGCTGAGGCCATAGTTGCCACGGTATTCCCCACCATCAGCCGTGTATGCACCGTACGGGCCAACTGATCCGGCGATGAGTGGGAGCGTTTTGGATGCTGGATTATCAAGCGCCCAGCGTGCCCGAGCGGACTGTGCCACACGCACAGAAGCGGTAATTGCTTGGTGTGCTTGCGCTTCGGTAAAGCCAGCCGCGATGTAACCCGGCACCGTCGCTTGATAACTTGCGGTGATGAGAATTTGTGCCCCTGCCCGTACATAATCGACGTGTACCGCTTCGATACGTTCTGGTTCACTCAGCAAGTATTTTGCGGACCAGAGGTTATGCTGCAGGTCGGCGCCGTGACGTTCGAGTTCAGTGGCGAGGGCTCCATCGATGACGATGATAGATTGTGAATCGAGTAACTGCTGTAACGTCATGCAAGTGCTCTTTTTGTTGTTGGGGTGATATGCATCTGATAATCTCCTACGCAGTACCAAATGTGATACTACTGAAGTAAAGTCTATGTATGATATACTACACACATGTTTTTGGAGGAGCTTTATGGACCATTTGTCGAACCTCGAGGCAGAAAGCATCCATATTTTCCGTGAAGTTGCTGCGACGTTTGAACGTCCGGTGATGATGTATTCGGTTGGCAAGGATTCTTCGGTATTACTTCACCTCGCACTCAAAGCATTCTACCCATCGTTACCACCGTTCCCGATATTGCATGTCGATACATCCTGGAAGTTCCGCGAGATGATTGCATTCCGTAATCAACGCATGGCAGAGGTTGGTGTCAAACACCTCGTACATCGGAACGAAGAAGCTATCGCAAATGGCATCAGCGTCTTCACTCACGGTTCTGGCGTGCACACAGATGAACTCAAAACGGTTGCTCTACGGCAGGCTCTCGACAAACATAAGTTTGATTGTGCAATCGGCGGTGCTCGACGTGATGAAGAGCGGTCCCGCGCCAAAGAACGCATTATGTCGTTCCGTAATCAACATCATCGCTGGGATCCCAAACGACAACGCCCCGAACTCTGGCACTTGTACAATACCCGCATCGCCCCTGGCGAGAGCGTCCGTGCATTCCCGATTAGCAATTGGACTGAACTCGATATTTGGCAGTACATCAAGCGCGAAAACATTCCGGTTGTGCCACTCTATTTTGCAAAAGAGCGCCCAACAGTGATTCGCGAAGGTCAAATTTTCATGTTGGACGACGATCGTATGCCGTTGTTGCCGGGTGAAAAGCCCGAAATGCGGATGATTCGATTCCGCACACTTGGCTGTTACCCACTGACTGCTGCAGTAGAATCAACTGCGGCAACTATTGAAGAAGTTGTCCAAGAGACCCTGAGCGCCCGTACGTCTGAGCGTGCAGGCAGAATGATTGATCACGACAAGCCTGGCTCGATGGAGCAGAAGAAAATCGAAGGCTACTTCTAATGCAACAGATTACACTCGACAGCCAGCGAAGCTTGCTCCGATTTTTGACATGTGGCAGTGTGGATGACGGCAAATCGACCCTGATCGGCCGCTTATTGTACGATGCACAATTGATTTTTGAAGATCAATTGCGTGGCATTCACATCGAAAGTCAACGTAAGCTCGGCGATGTCGATGCGCTTGACTTATCATTGCTCGTTGATGGACTCCAAGCAGAACGAGAACAAGGGATTACCATCGACGTCGCGTACCGATTTTTCTCTACTGCAAAACGACGCTTTATCGTTGCTGACACCCCAGGACACGAGCAATATACGCGGAACATGGCCACAGGCGCGTCGTCAGCTGATGTAGCAGTGTTACTCGTCGATGCACGAAAAGGCCTGTTGGTTCAGACCCATCGTCATAGCTGCATCGCGTCACTCCTCGGAATTCGGCATGTCGTCCTCGCCATCAATAAGATGGACCTGATGGAATACAACGAAGACGTGTTCCGTAGTATCGAAAAGCAATATCGCGAGTTTGCAAAACAACTGAACTTTACCAGTATCACCGCAATCCCCATGTCAGCACTGCTGGGCGACAACGTATTTAAGCACAGCACCAATATGCCATGGTACCAAGGCTCGACGTTTATGGCCTTTCTCGAAGAAGTGGATGCTGATGCAATCCACGAGAATGAGCCATTTCGTATGCCCGTGCAATGGGTCAATCGACCACACCAGGATTTTCGTGGATTCAGCGGGACGATTGCGAGTGGCTCCGTCAAGGTCGGTGACAATATCACTATTTTGCCGGTAGGAACTCCAGCTGTGGTTCAACGCATTGTGCAATATCAAACCGAACGCGAAATTGCGGAGCGGGGAGAAGCCATAACTATTGTGCTCGACCGCGAAGTGGACGTGAGCCGCGGCAATGTATTGAGCAGTGTTCAGAATCCTGCGTCGACGAGTGAACGCGTGGAAGCACACGTGATGTGGATGCACGAGACTCCGGTTCAGGCCGGGAAACAAATGCTCTGTAAGTTGGGAACGGCGCTCGTCCCAGCCGTCATCACGAAGATCTCAGGAAAAATCGATGTCAACTCGATGGAAAAATTGCCCGCAGACATACTTACAATGAACGAAATCGGGATCTGCGTCGTCCAATTTGAATCAAAAATTGGTCATGATACATACCTCGAAAATCGAGATATGGGCGGCTTCATCTTCATCGATAGGCTCAGCAACGAAACGATTGCTGCGGGAATGATTATCCGTGATGCTTCTACGACGCAGAATATTACCTGGCACAAAATGGACGTCGACACCAACGCACGTGCCACAACAAAGGGACAAAAACCATGTGTCCTGTGGCTGACAGGCTTGTCCGGTTCCGGCAAATCTACCATTGCCAACCTAGTGGAACGCGCACTCTGGGCGGAAGGGAAGCATACATACATCTTGGATGGCGATAATGTCCGTCACGGATTGAGTAGCGACCTTGGATTTAAGGCTGAAGACAGGATCGAGAACATACGCCGGGTCGCGGAAGTATCACGCTTGATGACCGATGCCGGATTAATCATCATTGTGTCGTTGATATCACCATTCCAAAGCGAGCGCGATCGTGCACGGCGCACGATTAAGCAAGGTGAATTCATTGAAGTATTCATTGATACCCCGCTCGAAGAATGCGAACGTCGTGATCCCAAGGGGCTATACAAACGAGCCCGCGCTGGCGAAATCAAGGGAATGACAGGCCTAGATGCTCCATACGAAGCACCAGAAAACCCTGAACTGCATGTCTCGACGATGGCTCAATCCCCCGAAGATTCAGCACTTCACATTGTGTCATGGCTCCGTACAAAAGGCTTCTTGCATGCATAACGTCTGCGGTGTCTGTAGGAATCTCGATGCAACACGCGCAGATATTTGTATATAGTATAAGATTCACCTTCCCAATACACCAAAAAGACCTCAGAGCTTCGCTCTGAGGTCTTTTTTGGATGACCATTGGCCGTCTAGGATTTGCTGCGTCGTAATGCCGCCAATATGCGACGTATCTCACCTAATTCCGTCATGCCATCATCACGGACATGGAGTTCCAACGAAGGAGATATGGTTATGCGGTTCCATGTCTCGCCCAGATTCGTTGGAATAGGCTTTCGCAAGACGACATCAGATTGATCGTTGTCGTATGCCCCAGGGGCTGAGGCAAATGAGGGGTCTAGCAAATTTGCTGATTCAGATGCCAAATATGGTAATTTTCTGCGCATTTCGGGCATTATTCTGGACACACCAGAGTGTGTCACCGCACGCAACTCATTCGCGGCATACAGATGACCACTCACTTCCTGCTCTACCGACATGTCAGCGAAGCGTTGCTCTATGGCAGCTGGCACAGGGCCAGCCAAACGTTCGAGATCATCCGCGTCCATCGAAGCCATTTGGTCCCGAATTACTCGAAGTGGCAAAAATCGTTCCTTGAGATGCTTCGCGGCGCATAGTTGCAGATAGTGACGACGCGTGTAGCGTGCGTACCGATCGCGACCGGCAGGCTCATCAAGAACGCCTTCATCGGTATAGAACCGAATAGTCCTGACAGTGACATTTGCCATTTTTGAGAGTTCATTTATCGTCACGCCGTCTTTAGACATTTTGAATCCTAACAGTAATACTGACAACTATCGAATAGTATATTCATCTGGTTTTTTTGTCAATACAGAGCTTGTTTTCCTGATGAATCTGCGATGTACGCACAATCAAACCTATGCATGCTGCTCAGGATCACGCTGCATTGCCAAGATTGCAGCATTCACGTGCTGGTGCATGGTACGACTCGCGCCTTCACTGTCACCGTCGATTATCTTGCGCACCAAACTCACGTGATCTTGGTGCACAGCATCCAACTCATCACGTGAGCGCCTCTGCTGTAATCCAACCAGGCTCGTCATTTGCAACCCTCCGCTCAGGGATTCCACAAAATATGCAAGCATCTCGTTCTTGCTCGCTGCAGCTATCCGACGATGCAGTTGCGCATCTAAAATACTATACGCGTCAATCTTGTAGCGTTGCTGCTCCAATTCTTGGATATTTTGCTCGAGTAACAATATATCTGCATCATCTCGCCGAAGTGCTGCGAGGGCGCATGATTGCACTTCGATGCCCAGCCGAACTTCGAGCAGTTCAATGACCGACACCGCATTTAGTTGTGTTGCACGCTCAAAAAAATGGATGAGAGCGGTTGCGTTCACCGGACTCACCATTGCATTACGCCCATTGGTAATGGTGAGCACACCTCGACCCGCCAACGTCCGTAACGCCTCACGCACGACAGGTCGACTGACGCCAAGAATTTCGGTGAAGCGCATTTCGGAAGGGAGAATGTCCCCTGGTTTGAGATTCTGCGTCAACACAAATGATTGCACATGTTCGACAACCTGCTCGACGAGTGTTCTTTTCACGAGTTTTGCTAGTGGGGGAGACGTTTGCATGACAATACTTCCCATATACCGTATACTCGTCAGACCTGTCATACAGTATGACAGGGCATGCGAGTGGCAATCAGATGGAATTCTGGCTCGAACCTCAGGATGGTGCGCTTGCTAGCCATACTGTCCTACGCATACAACAGTATCTGGACAAGATTGCAGTAACACTCCAAACGTCCCAAAATCCACCCATCCAAACAACCATAACGCCCCTCTGGGAGGTGGCATTGAACGACATCGATTGCACCGCGTTGCAGAACCTATTGTGTGAAAGTTTAACATACATTGGGCACATAGATGCGGTAGCCTACGACTGCACGAATTCAATCGTTGATGATTACTGGTACGCCACAGTTTCGATGTGTCAATCGATAGGGCAGACAACAATGAAGACTTCGTTGAGTGTGGTCCTGGGACTGAACCCGCTTGACAGCGCGGCGGCCGCAGTCGAGGCATCGGTACGTCACTGTGCAGTACACAATGCACGGTCTGGCATCCGCGTCAACATTATCTATGGCCCGGCAAATAACTGTATCACCACACTCCCCGTCGCACAGTACCTGCTTCACCCTCACTCGCGCTATCTGACAGGATCAGTATTCAGCGCAGATGGCAAAATCCTCCTCGGCGGAATGCTGCATGCGGAACGCATCCTTGCACAGCGCGCCATCCCATCAATTACACCGTAAATAGGGTAGACTATTCCATAACAAACGTGTCGAGTGCTGAGGAGTCATCATGTCATTTTGGAGTCAAATAGACGGCAGTGTCTACAATGCAATCGGTGTCCTAATTGGTGGAAGCTTGGGATTGTTATTTCGCCATGCACTGCCTCCACGTGTGTCGCAGACAGTGCAATCTGCTATTGGATTGACGACTATTTTTCTCGCGGTGCGTATTGC
The DNA here is from genome assembly GCA_945881915.1 of Thermoflexus hugenholtzii JAD2. Lineage (GTDB taxonomy): Bacteria > Chloroflexota > Chloroflexia > Chloroflexales > Roseiflexaceae > UBA965. The sequence goes on from CAMCVW010000002.1 coordinate 16,197, forward strand.
CTGGCAGCTCGGTGATATCAATGCGGGGTCCATCCCTGGAATCGTCATTGCGTTAATAGCCCTTGCAATAGGTGGGGGGATCGGCGAAGCACTTCGACTCGATGAACGCCTCGGAGGGATTGCGCAGCGTTTCCAGACACAAAGTGGTCAGACTAACGATCCACGATTCAGCGAGGGACTTCTCGCGGCATTTCTTATCTTTTGTGTCGGCCCAGTTACCATTCTCGGGAGTATTGACAATGGGCTGCGCGGCGATAATCAGTTACTGATTGTCAAAACGGTCCTCGACACAATCACTTCAGCAGCTCTGGCAAGTAGTTATGGGATAGGGGTTTTGTTTTCGGCAATTCCATTGTTGCTAGGGCAAGGCGCCATTTCAGTAGCAGCGGGTGCGTTTGCCCAGTACATTCCTGATGCAGCACAGAATCCGTATGTATTGGTGGCAACGAGTACCGGGGGAATCATCCTGATTGGGTTAGGACTCAATCTTTTGGACGTAACCAAACTACGCATCGCAGCGCTCCTGCCGGGATTATTGCTCGCACCCGCATTGCTCTGGTGCGCCCTTCTGTTTGCTTAAGGAAAACACCCCGTCATTCTGTGACGGGGTGTTTTCCTTTTTCGGAACCTAATCACCAAATTGGATACCTTGAGCAAGCGGCAATTGATTGCCCCAGTTGATGGTGTTGGTTTGGCGGCGCATGTAGGCGCGCCATGCATCGCTACCGCTCTCGCGGCCGCCGCCGGTTTCTTTTTCTCCACCGAACGCACCACCGATTTCGGCGCCGCTCGTTCCAATATTGACATTTGCAATACCACAGTCACTTCCGCCGTGCGATAAGAATCGTTCCGCTTCACGCATGCTGTCAGTGAAGATTGCACTGCTGAGTCCTTGGGCCACATCGTTGTGCATTGTGATTGCTTCGTCGAGGGTGGCATAGCTCATGATATACAGAATCGGGGCGAAAGTCTCTTCGCAAACGACTTCGATTTGTTTCTGCATCCGAATGATGGTCGGTTCAACGTAGTTGGCGCCGATATCAGTGCGTTGTTTGCCGCCGACCAACACTGTCCCTCCGCCAGTCGTTGCACGGGTGATTGCTTGCATCATGCTTGCAACCGCACCTGCAGTTGCAAGTGGTCCGACCAACGTACCAGCGTCGAGCGGATTCCCAATTGGGACACTCGCATATGCTTTGATGAGACGTTGGCAGAGGGCATCCACCACACTCTCGTGCACAATCAAGCGGCGGGTTGTCGTACACCGTTGCCCCGCAGTACCGACTGCACCGAATAGCACGGCACGAACAACCATATCGAGATCCGCATTCGGCGTCACGATAATGGCATTATTACCACCGAGTTCGAGAATCGAGCGACCAAATCGGCCGGCAACGGTCGTGGCTACCTTTCGGCCAGTTTTGGTGCTGCCAGTGAACGAAACCAACGGCAATCGGTGATCTTCGCTCATTGCTTGCCCGACCACAGATCCACTGCCCACTGCAAGTGTGAATAACCCGGTAATACCATGATCAGCCATCACTTTGTTCGCGAGGTGCTGCACCGCAATGGCAGACAGCGGGACGAGTTCAGATGGCTTCCAGATATTGGTGTCGCCACAGACCGCTGCGATTGCGGCGTTCCAACTCCAGACAGCGACTGGGAAGTTAAATGCGCTGATGATACCGATTGGACCTAGCGGATGCCACTGTTCATACATGCGGTGTTGTGGTCGTTCGCTGTGCATCGTCAAACCGTAGAGTTGGCGGCTCAAACCGACTGCAAAATCACAGATATCGATCATTTCTTGGACTTCGCCCAATCCTTCGGGGCGGATTTTACCCATCTCGAGTGAGACGAGTTCCCCCAACGGTTCTTTGTATTCTCGCAAAATATTCCCAAGGTCACGGACCACGTCTCCACGCTTGGGTGCGGGTACGGAACGCCAGCTTGTGAACGTCGACTGTGCAGCTACGACGGTACGGTCGTAGCTTGCGAGATCTGCAAGTTGGACTTGTGCAATTGCTTCGCCAGTGGCTGGATCGTAGGAAGTGATCCATTCACCTGTTGATTGGATCCACTCAGGTCCCGTACAGGTGCCCAAATTGCGATTGGAAATATGCAGTTTCGTCAGTAAGTTTTGGGTACGCGTGGCCATCGTCACTCCTTTGGTACGCACCACTGCGGTGCACATGTTCAGAGGGTATTGTACACGCGAGCAGTCTGTTTGTCAGCCGCGTTAGGAGTCATGGAGTTGGAAGGATTCTACCGCACTGACGATGTCCGTGTATATTTTTCCCTGACCTTTGCCGGTTGATGGGCGCCAATTATCTGCGACTCTGCGAATATAGCGGCCAAACAGCGTTCGCACATAGGGACTGAGAATGACTAAATCGAAGTTAGGGATTATGCGTTCGATGCGTTCTGCGTCTCTATCCCAGTTTGAGCGCCAGCCGATGAGATCCCAAGTAACCAGAATATGCGGATGTGTGGTTTGCAGTTTTTCGGTTATCTGATCTTTGAAGCCTTGTTGAGTTTCGTTCCCGCCGATGTACAGCACACGGCAAGGACGTGTCTTCAAAACCGTTTGCGGTCGCTCTAAGAGACCAGTATAGTGACTTGCATTGCTGTGTGGGAATTGGGCTAACAAACTGAGTGTGGCACGCGCCTGATGAAAAGCGTGCTGACCAAGGTGGATGTTGAGCAATTGCTCGATGAGGTGGATTGCGTCTTCGGGTTTGCCTGCCATGAATGCCAGTTGAATGCGGAGGTTCAGCGTTTCGGCTTCACCCCAGATGCGTACAATGGTCTCGTGACCAGAGAGGATGACCTGGTCTATCTGTGCAGCATACTCACTGTAGTGATCAGCGTGGTTTTCGAGGAGATTGAGGACATACTCGATTGATTCTTCGGAATGACGTTCGGTAGCAATATGCCAAGCTTCGAGCAACAGTGCGAATTTTTCTGCTCGGGGTAACACAATAAACTTTTGTCCATAGAAATAGCGTTGCCAGATGTCGCGTGGCTGTTGCATCACTTCAGCGACATTGCACAAATCGAAGATGTCGACATCTCGATAGCGAAACAAATGGATCATCACGGCACGCCCAGCATCACGGTCAACACGTGCGATGTTGTGATAGATAGTCAACCAGTGTCGTAATGGGAAGAAGATTGTCGAAGTAAACAAGAGATGCAGATCTTGCATCAAGGTGGGAATTTCACTGAGTTCGAGATATTGTGACCAGGTGCGCACTTTGAGGAACATAACCCAGTCAAACAGTCCTCTCGTCTGGTACGAGGCGAGTTGGCGTTCCATCCCACTTTTCGCATCATGAAAAAAATCGTACGCCGTGCGAAATTGGCCTTCACCCAGTGCGATGATACCCAATACGAATTGTGCGTTTGTATGTTCACCGAGAGGAATACGCAACGCCTCTTCGAAGTAATTCCGTTGCTCTTTCAGTGCGACTTGCACCACTCGAAAATCATTTGTGTCATTCGGCACAATAGAATCGAGAGCCGGGAAACCAGCAGCTGAAATACCGATGTCTGCTTGGCACTGGGCAACTTCACTGAAGCCAGGTATGGTGATGGCGAGTTCGAACAGTTCAATTGCCCCATTGAATTGTTTTTTTCGACGGAGGAGTTGTCCACGTTTTCGCAAACATCGCGCATAGAAATCACCGAAAATACCGCCCGTGAGGCAGTTTTGAATGAGTGATTGCAGTATTTGATCTGCGTATATTTGGTGCTCACCGTTGCGAACGAGTCGGGCAGCGATGGTATAGATGGCGTGAGGAATGCTATCAGGGTGTTCAGCATGCTGCATGTGTGGGACGGGGCAGTGCACGAGAAGCTTCGCGAGCGCATCGTAGTCGGCTCGATCATCGAGAGCACTGACGATAACGTAGAGAAGACCGACATCCTCTTGCGGAATGGTCGAAAGGACTTTTTCGTAATAGCGTTGGTAGTTCTGCACTGCTTCAGCAACGGTATCCCCGCTCTCGCGGTACGTCGCCAACAAATATCCCAAGAATGCCCAGGATTGCGCTTCTTGGGATTGATTTTTCGTCGGCACAAATCGCGCACTCGTTGCTCCTGCAAAATATCCCGTGTGAAAATGATACGTTGCAACATCGCCGTTTAATGTCATCAGTTCACGGACTGCTTTGGCCATATCGTCAGGACTCAGAGCGCCAACAACACCGGCCACACAATCGTGAATCGCACGCATAATGAGCCGATCGAGCGGAGAAAAATGATTCGGCGTGCTCGCAAGTGGCGGAGGGGGATCGGGAAGTTTCTGCGGCAGTGGCACGGTGAGGCGCTTGTTTGCTAAAGTTGAACGCCGTTCCCCCCCATTGGGTAAAGGAATCACAACGTCGTGTGTCTCGGTCACCGGTACCGAAGGTGCGTCTACCGCGGGAAGTTCTACCTCTGCCACATGGCGTTGTGCGTCAGCCCAGGAGAGGTGAGTTTGCCATATTTTTTCATAGCGCTCGTCGAGAAAAGCGTCGCTGCGACCTGGACATTCCGAAAACAACGTAAACATACACATCGCAGCTATTGGTGGTGCTGCTGCATCTGTGAGGTGATCCACAACTCGCAAATACCAATCTGTTGGGTACTGGTTAGATGGTAAATCTGGTTCTCCGTCATTCCCGATGAGGCGCAGGTCTTCGATGAGTTGACCATGACAGCTTTTTAAATAGCCGTGACAAATATCGTGGATGACAAGGGAGTTTTGACTTGCATATTCGAGTAATCGTTCGACGCGCCATACAACAGGACGGTTTTTGACACTGACAACGCGAAAATTCATGCGTCGTGCTAAAAGTTCATCAAATCGGTGAATTTTTGTGCGTTTGTCTATAAATTCTTTGCGTTCAAACAAAAACTGCACCATGGTGCTGCGTATTCGTGGTTCAATCGTATCCCAGAACGTTTTGAGGGAGTTTGGGGTGCGGATAATCACCGCGAGTTGCTCACGTGTCATCGGTGTTTCCTTTTTTTGGGGGAAAACGTTTGAATCCGAGAAGGGGCAGAAAAGATGAGCAAGAGCGATAGGACGAGGACCTACGAGGAGATGTCCTCGTAGGTAGTGTACCGAATCATGTCAAAAGTGACAACTGCATGGACCTACGATTTTGTCTGCGCAAAAAGCATGCGTGCGCCATGCATGAAGAGCGCACCATCTGCACCCACAGTCAAAAAGTGCACGCCGCGGTCTGCATACGGCTTCAACGCGTCAGCCGAAGGTCCGATAATTCCGATGCCGACTCCTGCTTTGGTAGCAGAAGAGATGATGGAGTCAATAGCAGATTGCATCTGTGCTGCGTTCATCGCCACCCCGAGAGACTGGCTCAAATCGGATGTGCCTATGAAGATTACGTCAGCTCCGACGGTCGCACAGATTTCGTCCCTGGCGGCATGGCCTTTGGCTGTTTCGATTTGCAGAACCACGGTGACGTGTTCGTTCATCCGCACGGGGTAGTCCAATTGTGCCGATGGGGGCGGTGGATAACTTGCCTGACCCTGGTGTTGCGACAACAGGAACGATTGTGTCAATGTATGCAATCCACGGGTACCTACCGGAGGATATTTGCTCCACTCCACAGCCTGGCGGGCTTGTTCTGCAGATTCGATCATTGGGATCATCACACCGTCAGCACCTGTTTCGAGCGCTTGCTGAATGGCTCCGCGACTCAAATCCCGGACGCGCACAATCGCTGCTATTCCATATGCGTGAGCCGTCATCACCAATTGACCTACCATACTTGCATCAATGGGAATGTGCTCATGATCAATGATCACAAAATCACACCCTACCGCTGCCAACATGCCGATGACCGCAGGATCCTGGAACATCACAAAGGTCGAATAACACGGCCGGGAACGAAGTGTGGCACGCAATTGACTGGGAGCAATCATCTTCGGTTCTCCTTACAGTTTTGATGTGATAATCATACATGACTGGCTGGCTGTCTGCCGAACACGAGAACCATGCTAGGATGGGAATTGTGTGTGAAGGTTATTCGTTCGAATACCGTTGATGAAAGAAGGAATACTGTGTTGTTGATCCTCAGCATTGTGATTCAAGTAGTTGAGATAGTATTCCTCGTGTTTTTTGTGATGCAATTCGTCGATCCAAGCGGAAATCATCGGGTAACGGTGACACTCAAGCCGTTTGTTGAGCCTATTCTTGCACCGATCAGAGGACTGCTTCCGGCAAACTCGTTTGATTATGCAGCATTAATCGTTGTGTTATTGCTCAATATTGTGCGTTGGATTTTTCCTATTGCATGATTTTTTGTAGTACTAAACCATGGTATGCCGCGTGCATATGTGTTGATACGATAGAATGTACGGATGGAAGCACACACGAAAGAGGGTACGATGACCGCACGAACATACGGCGCCCAGCATATGGTGACACAGCTTCGCAGAGTCATGCTCCGCACCCCAGACGCGTCATTTTATGGCGCTGATGCGACACGCTGGCACTACACCAGTCAGCCAGAGAAGGAAGGCGCACTCGCCGAACATGCTGCGCTCTGCGATACATTGCGCAAAGCTGGGGTCGAGGTGATTATGCATGACACGCCACTGTCAGATCATGCAGATGCAATTTTTTGTTTCGACCCGGTCATCGTGACCGATAAAGGGGCCATCCTGCTTGCGATGGGCAAAAAACTGCGCGAGGGCGAAGAAGCTGCTATTGGTACAAGCCTCGAAAAAGCGGGTGTGCCTATCTTGGGGCGACTCACCGGCAGTGCGAAAGCCGAGGGTGGTGATATGCTGTGGCTCGACCATCAGACACTTGCCATCGGACTGGGCTTTCGGACCAACCACGAAGCGGTCCGCCAACTCAAAGCGCTACTCGAACCAATCGGCGTCACCGTTTTGGCATATGATCTGCCATATTTTACCGGTCCAGAAGCGTGTTTACACCTGCTTTCGTTGATTTCGTTAGTCGATCATGACTTAGCCGTTGTCCATTTGCCGCTGATGCCGACTGCCTTCTACCAAGAACTGGTCCGTCGCAATATTCGGATGATTGAAGTCCCAGCGCACGAATTCGACACCATGGCCACGAATGTGCTTGCAATTGCACCAAAGGTATGTCTGATGCTTGACTGCAATCCCATCACTGCACGCATGCTTGCAGATGCTGGCTGTGAAGTGCAGACGTATCGGGGCAATCAGATTTCGCTGAAGGCAGAGGGTGGTCCGACCTGTCTGACTCGTCCCGTGTTGCGCGACTAGTTCTTTTGTCCGGAGGAGTGACCCGAATGGAACGGATCAATGCTACCGAGCAACGCGTGCTCGATGCGATTCACATGGAAGACGTGCTGCAATTTTTGGGTGAGCTTGTCTCGTTCCAAAGTCTTGCAGATAACGAGTCACCGGCACAGCGCCATATCGCAGCCAAAATGCTTTCGTTCGGATTTCAGACAGATGTCTGGGATATCGACTTCGCCACGCTGCGCCAGCATCCCGCATTCAGTTGGGAGGTTGAACGGAGTACCGGCCTTGGCGTTGTGGGGACGATTGGTGCAGACCGCGGCGGCAAATCACTGCTTCTAAACGGACACATTGATGTCGTCCCCGCAGGCGACCCAGCCAATTGGCACAGCGATGCATACACAGCGAGTATTCGCGATGGAAAAATGTATGGTCGCGGTGCATTGGACATGAAGTCGGGTCTCGTTGCTGCATTGTGGGCAGTTCATGCCATCAAGGCTGCACAGGTGCAGTTACGCGGTCGTTTGCACATCGCCAGTGTCATTGGCGAAGAGGATGGCGGTTGTGGCACACTCGCGACCATAGTGCGTGGCTATATTGCAGATGCAGCGATTATCCCCGAACCGACACGCCTCGCAATTGCACCTGCACAGGCAGGTGCGCACAACGTACGCATTCGTGTGCCGGGGCTGTCTGCACACGGCTGTTACCGCGAAGAGGGAGTCAGCGCGATCGAGAAGTACATGGTAATCCACGCGGCTCTCGTCAGGCTCGAAGCAGAACGCAACCAACGCATGCGACATCCGCTCTTTGCACAGTACCGGTTACCATATCCATTGAGCATCGGTACGGTACACGCAGGGAATTGGCCTTCGAGTGTCGCAGAAGAACTCATTGCCGAAGGGCGGTATGGGATAGGTATTGGCGAAAACTCCGGTGATGCCCGCCGCGAATTGGAAGCAGCCGTTGCACGCGCTGCCGACGAAGATCCATGGCTACGCGAGCATCCGCCCATCATTGAATGGTGGGGTGGTACGTTTGAGCCAGCCGAATGTGACGTCAACCATCTGATTGTCGGCATCCTGAGTGAAGCGCATCAACTAACGGCGAATACATCAACTCCACCTGCCATCGAAGGGATGACATACGGTGCTGATATGCGTCTTTTGGTGCATCAAGGTGGCATGCCGACCGTGATGTATGGACCAGGCGATGTTCGGCTTGCCCACAAACCTGATGAATACGTACCCATTCAGGACATTCAGACCGTTGCTCGGAGTCTTGCCCTCACTGCTATGCGATTCATCGGTTACGACGACTAATCAGCCGCCAGGTACCATTGTTCAACACACCAGATATACCACGGCGTATCGAGGTTTATTTGTCAATTTGGCGTGGCAATTGATAATTGCACGCCATTATTATGAAGAACGCTTTCTTCACTATAAGAGTCTTTGACCATACCATTCACAGGATCTTGCTTTTACAAATACCGATGTTTTGGATCGTCGGTGCAACAACTCTATCGTGGCGCTGAAAGGATTTGAGATGCTAATAAAACAGCTCTTTCTAAGCTAATTTACTTCTCCAGTCTCGCTTCTTTACGGGGATTCTTGAAAATGATACATTGAACACGTTCACGGGTGGGTCATCATCAACAGAGTTTAAACTTCGACTCATCCAAAATCCGTCACAATGATTCATGTATCCTAAACCTAGCGAAAGTCAGTGGCATTGATGACACATTACTCCTGAGCTGTGTGTATAATCCTTGCGGATGGTAAACAAGCATAGTTCTCAATGTTTTTCTTATTCAATAGTACCGTGAAAAATTTATGAACTCTTGCCAGAAGCGCAGAGCCTCAGGGTACTGACAATCGTTAGGAATCTTCATGCGCCGCTGCTTACAGCTCTTAGTTGTGTTTTGCATCATTTTTTTGTCTGCTCACCAAGCCTTCGCATACAGCAAGGATTGCACGAAACGTGAGATTCAGGTACATTCGCAAGGATGCGTGCCCCTGGGTGCTGACTTGCATCGGAGCCACGTGGTTGGTTTAAACGCCAATGAAACTTTTTCGAATGGCAAGAATTTGGCTGTTATAGACTCACAAAACTCTACTTCCATTATGGTAGGATCAATCAGTCTCATCAGGACTCCCCAAAAGTATCTCAGTCAGCCAGCCAGTATTAAACGCGTTTTGTTTATCGGCAATAGTTATACTAGTGTTAATAATTTACCGTCAATATTTGGATCAATAGTTAAGAATAGTGGAAATCAAGTACCCACTATCACAGCGGTAACACCTGGTGGTATCAACTTCAGAGGTCATTTGTTTCATCCTGCGACGCTGACTGCTATTGATGCAGGTAACTGGAACATAGTGGTACTGCAAAACCAGAGCCAAGAACCCGCTTTTGCGGAAATTGATCTCCAGCGGCGAGCAGAAATGGTACAGAGCGCTGCTGCACTCTGTCAGCGAATTCGTCAGAAAAGCCCAAAAGTACGGATCGTTTTTTATGAGACATGGGCGCGCCATACCAACTACTGGGTCAACAGTATGCCGATGGCAGAAGGTGCTAACCCAAAAGAAATGCAAGCACGCTTACGTAAATGGTATGGCATTGTAGCGCGAAACAACCAGGCCACAGTCGCCTCAGTCGGCGACGCTTGGGAATACCACTACAAAAAACAGAACCCGATGCGACTGCATACAAAAGATAATTCGCACCCACTATTTGCAGGAAGCTACCTCGCCGGACTTGTACTATTTGGTACAATCTATAACAAATCAGTAGCGAACATCTCTTGGAACGGATCATTGACTGCCGAAGTTGCAAAACAACTGCGTACGGCTGCGACTCACACTCTTGCAGCGACAAAATCAAAAAGCTCACATGTGGGTGCATATAACGGATATCTGCATGGCCAAGAATAATACTGATTAGTAGCAATAAGCACATTTCAACCTCGCAATCACCAAATGTCGCGGTGCGGGCTTGGGTGACTACTCGTGCACAGGTGCATTATCTTTCGTGAGTACAACTACTGTCAGTTGTTGCAATACGCACCGTCTTGTTGCACAAAACGAGTGTATATCGGAACGCAACACATCGTACATACTGATCCAGACAAAGTCGTAGTTACAGCAACACGCGAAAAAATACCAGTCACATATACCGCTCAGGCATTGTATCGGCAGATTCGTGGAGAAGCACCTAGAGCATTGTAAGCACATTGCCGTATAGAATGACTCATAACTGGGTGTGTTCGGCCAGCACAATAAAAGTCAAAGCACCTATATCGCATAAACGAATTATCTACAAAATTCGAAGTGCAGGGGTACTCTACCTGTAACTACATTGCATCATGTTTCTCATTTTCGATTCCGGCTTTACGTTCTTGTATGCTGGCTAAAAGTCCGGGACCGATGAATTTCACAATGACCGCATAGGCGATCTTACAGAGGGCGAGTTTGGAAGCCCATGTCGTATTCTGTGATTTATGTCTATTCGCAGCAGTAAAAAACTTCGCAACCTACTGCGACAAGCTATAGTTGAAATCGATGTGAGTTATTGCTTTTGTGCAGTAGTGACTGCAATATCCGCTGCTGGTTGCGAGAATGACTATTCAACCGCTAAGTACCATTGTTCAACACCCCAGAGATACCACGGCGTATCGAGGTTTATTTCTCCCTTTGGTGTGGCAATTGATGATTGCCACACCATTGTGTGCATGCGTCGCGCCAGTGGGATGACCGCGTTGCTTTGAAGCACACGAATTAGTGCATCTCGCTCGATAGAAGTACGTTTTTGGTATTCATACAGCGACTGAGCACTGATTTGGAGAGATTCATAGCTCGAATCGGTGTATCCACTGAGGTTCAGTGTTGGCCGCACATCCGGCAAACCTGTATTCACATTGTCCCGCGCAAACAACGGATATGTCGATCCATCATAGATGTAGGTATCTGCGTACTGACTGTCACTACGGCCATTACCCCATTCCACGATTGCCATATCAAAGGCAAACGGAGGGATGAATTGCTCCAGGTACTGCGATCGCCGCATGGGGATGAGTTCCACAGACAATCCTCGTAGACGCCACAGCGCAACGAGTGCCTCGGCAATTCGAACATGTGACTGATTCGTGCTATCGATGCCTAGGCGCAATGTGAGTGGCTTTTCATCTTTGAAGAATTGACGCGTGTCTTCATCCCACTGCCATCCCGCACGAGCGAAAAGCGGCTGTATGTCGATTGTTTTGGTGACCGTGACGGTAGCTGCAAACGGGTGTGCAGACAATGCGAGGCTTTCTTGCGCGGCGAATTGCGTGAGTCCTGCCAACTGCATCGTTTCCGAAACTGGGATAGCGCTTTGTACGATAGAGCGCAACTCCGGGTCTGCAGTGACGTATTCATTGCGGAGATTGAACACGAGAGCGACGAGCGAGTTTTGTTCTATCGATGCCGTGGAGACCGAATTCAAGGAAACATCACCTGAATATTCCATCAATTCTGCAATCCCAATTTGACCCGTACGCAGTCCATCAATTGCACCTTTTTGGTTTAATTCTGGAACAATGACGAGCCCATCGAGAAAGGGTTCTCCACGATGATACTGTGGATTTGCATTGAGATGTAGCGACCCTGCACTGTCCTTTTCGCTGAATATGAACGGACCTGCGCCGGTAGAAAGTGTGATGAGATTGAGTGATTCTATGGGCTGTGTACCCAAAACATGCATAGGCAAAATGGGGAGTGCCCAAAGACTCAATAGCGGGGCGTACGGACGCTGCAACGTGAAGACAACCGTCAAAGAATCTACGGCTCGTACCGCGGTCAGCACAGATAGTTCGCGCAAAACCGGTGTCGTTGGCGCAAAAGTCAACAACGCGGCATAGGTGTACGCAACATCGGCACTCGTCAGCGGTTGTTCGTCAGACCACACTAAGTCGGGCTTGAGTGTCGCAGTAATCACTGTTCCATCAGGGGCTGCAGTCCAGCCAGCCAGTAACTCGAGCTGAGGGACACCGACATTGTCGAGGCGCATCAATCCCGCCTGCGTGACAGTGACGAATGCCTCTGCCGCACGACTCTGCACATGCCATGGCTGTACAACGTCCAACCCATCAGAAAACGCGAGCGTTACTGTTCCGCCACGAGGGATGACCGGTTGTGCAGAGAAGATCGCATCAAACGGCGCAGAGAATTGACATGCGGACAAAACAACAACAAATACGCACACAAGCAGCCATCGTGCCCGCTCACCCACATCGAATTCCTTCTATGACGACCAAAGGTGATGCCTTACAACCCTACGGCTGCGCCATCTTTGCGCGGATCTGATCCTGCGTAGGAGACGCCATCTTGGACCACAATAATCTGGCCACCGCCAAACCCCCCGACTGCTGCTGGTACAACATCATGACCCAATGCACGTAACTGTTGCTGTACGCTTTCATTGTGTTCGAGAGAAATGGTCTTTTTGCCTTCATATGGTTCGAGCAATTCATAGCGCGGCGCATCGAGTGCTTCTTGGGGATTCATGTCGTAATCAATCATATTGACGAGCATCTGGGTGTGCCCCTGAGGCTGCATAAATCCACCCATCACACCAAAGCTTGCCCATAGTTCTTCGTTTTTGGTGACCATGCATGGAATGATTGTGTGATAGGGACGCTTCCCTGGCTCGAGCGCATTGGGATGTCCTTCCTCAAGGACAAAACACGCACCTCGATTTTGCATACAAATCCCGGTATCCCCAGCGACAACGCCGGAGCCAAAGCCGTAATAGAGACTATTGATGAATGAAACTGCGTTTCCCCACTGATCCACAGCAGTGATATACACGGTGTCATTCGAAATAGGAAGTTCCCCTGCAGTGACCGCTCCAACCGACTGCATATCGACTAATCGCCGTCGCGGAGCGATGTATGCCTCAGACAACAGGCCTTCTACGGGCACTTTTTTGAATACCGGATCGGCAATGTAACGCGCCGCGTCGGCAAATGCAAGTCGCATCGTTTCGATTTGCAGATGCAATGATTCAGCAGACTGCGGGGCATACTGCCGCAGGTCGAAGCCTTCCAACAGCCGCAATGCGATTAATGCAGTGAGTCCCTGTCCATTCGGGGGGCATTCATAGACGTCGAACCCTCGGTATGATGCAGTTGCAGGGGCTATCCATTCTGATTCGTGTGCTGCCATATCCGCACTGCTGAGGAAGGCTCCGTCGCGCGCAAGTGCTTTGATAATCCGGCCTGCGAGTGCACCCCGGTAGAACGTTTCGGCACCCCCAGCAACGATTTCTTCAAACGTCTTTGCAAGCGCAGGTTGACGAAAAATTTGGCCGAGTTGTGGCGCTCTGCCATTCGGTAAGTAGGTGCTGGTCGCATCGGCGTGTAGTCGTAACTTCGCTTCTGCAGTGGCCCAGCCACGGGCAATGATCTCGCTGACGGCAAACCCGTCGCGCGCATAACGGATTGCAGGCGCGAGAATTTTGTCGAAACTCAGGTTGCCGTGTGCATGAATCAACGACTCCCAAGCAGCGACTGCTCCGGGCACCGTAATTGGGAGCACACCATTGAGCGGGATTGTTGATAATCCCCGTTCAGCAAAAACACCACGATGCAACGTCTGCGGAGCACGACCACTGCCGTTGAGCGCACGGACTTTTTTCGTTTTGGCGTCATACACCAATGCAAATGCATCACCGCCTATACCAGTACTCATTGGTTCAACGACATTGAGCACGGCAGCGGCGGCGATTACTGCGTCAGCTGCGGTGCCACCTTGTGCAAGCATCTGTAATCCTGCTTGGGCAGCGAGGGGGTGGCTCGTCGCCACAGATCCGCCCGTGCTGACGATCATTGACCGACGAGATGGATAGGCGCTCATGCTCTTCATTTGTTTGGTACCTCTACTCCCAATCCCGCCACGAGGGTATCGAATTGCGGCCGATTGACCGTACCCATTGAACGCCATACTTCGGTGCCATTTGCGTCGAAGAGGACGTATGTCGGAGTCATTTTCACACCGATTTGCGCTGCAATGGCCCGATTTTCCGCATCCCGGGCATCGAGATGGACAACACGCAGTTTGTTTTGATAGTCTTGTTCAATCCCATTCACGATGGGCTTCGAGAGCACGCAGCCCATTCAGTATTCGGAATAGTATTCGACGAGGACTGGTTTACCGCCTTTGAGAATAGTCGGAATGTCCGCTGTCGCAGTTCGTCTTGCGTAGATTCCCATTGCTGCAAAGCCGAGGAGGACCGCTGCAATGGTCACAATTTGGATCGTATTCCAACCGGATTGATTCGCCCACCATACCGTTCCACCGAGGAAGAGTATCAGCATCAGAATGAGTGAGTTTTGGTTGACAAACATGGCTTTCCTTTCGACTCTGTACGAATTATACAGGAGGAAGCCGGCGGTTAATCGAAGCTTGCAAAAGATGCGGGTGTGAATTGAGTATAATGATTGTGAATACAGAGAGGTTCACATGTTCGACGACAAACCACAGCATGAGTGCGGTATCTTTGGGATTTTCGCGCCGGACGAAGACGTCGCTCGAATGACGTTTTTCGGTTTGTATGCACTGCAACATCGTGGTCAAGAAAGCGCTGGCATCGCAGTTGCAGACGGGACGTCCATCAACCTCCACAAAGAAATGGGTTTAGTCGCCCAAGTATTCACCGAAGAAAAACTCAAACCATTGACCGGGCATGTAGCCATAGGCCACACCCGGTATTCCACCACTGGTTCTTCTAAACTGCTCAATGCGCAACCATTTGTCGTTCAGAGTGCCCTCGGCCCACTGGCTATTGGACACAATGGCAACCTTACCAACGGCACCGAATTGCGGAATGAACTCTTCGAACGCGGTTTTGGACTGAGTTCCACGAGTGACAGCGAAGTCATCGTTCAAATGCTCGCAGGTGGCCCGGGTTCGAATTGGGACGAACGTATCAATGCACTGATGACCCGTGCCGAAGGCGCGTATTGTCTGACCGTATTGACCCGCAATACCCTCTATGCGCTGCGTGATCCTTGGGGCATCCACCCACTATGCCTCGGTAAAATCGGGAGTGGCTGGGTCGTCGCTTCTGAAAGTTGTGCCCTGGCGACTATCGGCGCCGAATACATCCGAGAACTCGATCCCGGCGAAGTCATCGCGATCGATGCTCATGGGCCTCGTACCATCGGTCGTCACCAAGCCAGCAAACGTGCATTATGTCTCTTTGAGTATATTTATTTTGCACGACCTGATTCGTTGCTCGATGGTCGCACATTACATGCTGCACGTGTGACTGCCGGGCAAATCCTTGCAGAAGAATCACCCGTCGATGCAGATGTCATTATCCCAGTCCCCGACAGCGGGATTCCTGCAGCAATTGGTTTTGCACAGAAATCTGGTATTCCATACAGTGAGGGACTGATTAAAAATCGCTACATTGGGCGCACATTTATTCAACCCGACGATCGTCTGCGCAAAGTTGGCATTCAGCTCAAATTTAACACGCTGAGTGATAACTTGGCTGGTAAGCGCGTAGTGATTATCGACGACAGTATTGTGCGAGGGAACACGTCTGGCCCCATGGTCAAAATGCTCCGTGCAGCGGGTGCACGGGAAGTTCATATGCGCGTCTCTTCGCCACCTATCAAACACCCGTGTTTCCTCGGTGTTGACATGGCGACATACCCCGAACTCATCGCCCACCGCATGGACGTAGAACAGATTCGGGCACACCTCGGCCTCGATAGCCTCGCCTACCTCTCGTTACCCGGATTGCAACGAGCCACACAATCGCAGGGATTCTGCAATGGCTGCTTCACGGGGCAATACCCTGTCGATGTGACGTTTGTCGACAAACATGCATTTGAATCAAACAAGTAGGCTCTTCCCACTGTACGAGAGTGCACGTGCGCATTATCCACATGAGCCGCACTGGTGGCCATTGCATACTCCTGACCGCGGATACGAGGTGACACTTGGGATGGTACTGGTACAACAGACGCAATGGGGAATTGTCGAAGCAGCTGTTTTACGCATTCTCGCAGCGGGATATACCTCTTTTGAGGCTCTTGCACTGGCCGACGCACACACGCTCGCAACGCTCTGTAAACCGTGTGCCTTTTATACCCGCAAAGCTGTAGCGCTCATTCGCATCGCGCAGCACATTGTAACGCTGCCCGACGGATTCGTGTCACTCGTGACTGGTGAACGAAGTGCTCTTCGAGCAGGCCTATTAACCCTGCCGCAGATTGGCAGAGAAAGTGCAGATACACTCCTGCTGTACGGTGGTGATCATCCGTTATTTATTGTTGATGCATATGCACGCCGGGTACTCGCACGAACAGGAATCTATGCCGACCAAATTGACTGTATGCGTGCCTCGTACGATGCCATACAGCAGGTCATAGAAGCAGATATTGGACCTGTTGATGTCGCAACTGCACGCGAGTTGCATGCAATGATGGTCGAATCTTCAATCCATCACTGCACAGCAAATAATCCTCGGTGTACAAAAACAGGCGCGGTTCGACGATTCGTCGATCCGCGCAAATGTGATGCCCATTGTCCCCCGTGCAGTGGCTGTCCTGCAGCCTCACTGTGTCTCTACCATCAAAACACTATTGTGCTTGGGTAGACGGGCGAAAGACAAATTCCCAGCGGTACATACCATCCTGTTGCGCAACACCGTGCCAAATGCCCGCGGTGGGCGATTTATTCCCGTAGTCGTATGTGTGCCCAGTTAAATCTATGGTGTCGTTCGTCGTGACTTGGAGCGTTGCCAAGACACAACAGCCGTGAGTTACCAACATAACCGAACTATGACCGTGCGGGTGTACTGACTCGAGAAAACCATGCACACGACGACGCACACTCTGGTGGTCTTCAGATGGAGCACTCTCGCGGATGCCATCCACATACGCAAACGGGGCCACAAGGTGTTCACTGACAATCGATGCAGTCTGCCTCGTACGGGCAAACGGTGACACATAGACGATTGAAATAGCCTTCCCCGACAACCATCGCCCTGCCTGCAGTGCTTCATGCCGCCCGGTCGCAGTCAATGGCGGTCCAGGGACGACATTATAAGGGACACCACTGGCGCGGTCCGGTGCTGCATGGCGCAGCACATAAATCTCTTGTACCATACCGATGACCTCTACTTTCGCCAATCATTGTACCTGACCAGAGGAGGGTGTATGCAATCCCAACGACTCATCGGTCGATCAGCCATTGTGACCGGCGCCGGACGCGGCATTGGTCGTGCCATCGCCCTCGCGTACGCTCGTGAAGGTGCGCGTGTGGCGCTGGTGAGCCGCAGCGCAGAAGAACTCACGACTGTAGCTGCCGAGATTTCCGCAAACGGGGGTATCGCACTCGTCTGCCCTTGTGACGTCCGAGATTCAGCAGCCGTCAACGCTGTCGTCGCAACAGTTGTCGCTGCATGGGGCACCATCGACGCCTTGGTCAATTCGGCCGGTATACCCATGGTTGCTCCGACGGTAGAATTGTCGGACGAACGTTGGCAACAGGCCATCGACATCAATTTGAACGGTACCTTTTACTTCTGCCGCGCAGTGGGAGCGGTCATGCTCGAGCATCAGTTTGGCACCATTATCAACATCGGCTCATTGCATTCGTTCCAAGGAATTCCAATGCGTGCTGCGTATGCCGCTTCCAAAGGGGCAGTACTCCAATTGACCCGCTCTTTGGCTACCGAATGGGCGCCACACGGCATCCGAGTGAACTGTATTTCACCAGGTTGGATTCGGACCCCACTGCAAGACTCCCTTGTGGCGCAAGGAAAACTGGATCGCGCACCCATCATCGCCCGCACCCCGGCTCGACGAGTGGGGGAAGTGGCTGATATTGCTGGTCCAGCGGTTTTTCTTGCAAGTGACGAATCCAGCTTTATCATCGGCGAGCAGCTAGTGATTGATGGTGGCTGGGGGATCTACGGCTTCCTTTAAATACCAGATTTAATGGGAAGGGTTTCCCCTTCCCATTCCAGCACAATGTGTAAAAAGTACAAATCTACTCCCCATTCTCTAGAACAGAAAATGCGTCAAAATCGCATGCCTAATACACTCACGCGCTGTCTGATTATCTCGCGTGTGTTTCGAAAAACATCAAGGTCTGCGTGTAATGCAGGATCGGGTATGCTCCAATGCAAATGCTCTACATGTGTGAATGATGCACCCGCTGTTTGCCGTGCACTGTCACAGACGCTGACGACGATCGTGGGCTCTACTGTGACCGCTGCCAATTGTGTCGTCGCTGCCAATGTGAGATCAATGCCCACCTCGGCCATCGCAATAATCGTCATGGGATGAATTGGCCGAACCTCGATACCACAACTCGCCACCGCTATCTGTGTTGGCAGGATTCTTCGCGACCATGCTGCCGCCATTTGCGAACGTACACTGTTCGCGCGACACACATATAAAATCACCGCAGGTGATACATTCTTGTCCTCAGGCAAAAAACCAAATTTACGTTGTAGCGCTGTGATATATCGCGCAAGCACATCTCCATCAAGTCGATAATAGACGACCCGTGCATCATGATCACTTCTGTTTCCATATAACAATCCTGCACGCACCATTTGTTTTATCTGATATGATGCCGCACTTGCTGGGAGTGCGAGCTCGCTGGCGATGTCGTGTGCTGACAGATCACGGTCGCGCATCCGTACAAGGAGCTCTACGCGCTTCTGATCTGCGACTATTTCAGCGATTCTCTGCTCATTCATATTCCCACCTCGTCGTCATACTACCACACATTGACAACATTTCAAATTCAATTTATTATTTAAAATGTAATTGAATGAAAGAACAGGTTGACATGCGCATTGGAATCAATGGCTTCGGAAGAATCGGCAGATTAGCGTTTCGGCTTGGTTTAACTGACCCGTCATTAGAATGGCTCCGCATCAATGAACCGCAGGGCGATGCAGAAATGTGTGCATACTTAACCAACTATGACACCGTACACGGTCGAAGTAGCATCCCGGTCACGGCGGCTGATGGTGCAGTAGTTGCTGCAAACAAAAGCATTCCGTTATCGCACAACAAAGAAATAGTAGCAGCAGATTGGGTCAATTGTGACATTGTGCTTGAGTGTAGCGGCAAATACCGTACTGCTGCTAGTCTAGATCCTTTTTTTGCAGCAGGGGTTCGAACCGTGATTGTGGCGGCACCCATAAAAAGCAATGCGTTGAATGTCGTGATGGGGGTGAATGAATACCTCTATCAACCCGCACGTGATCGTGTTGTCACCAATGCGTCGTGCACCACCAATTGTCTCGCTCCCATTGCCCAGGTCATCCATGACGGATTAGGAATCCGTCATGGGATGATTACCACGATGCACTGCATGACCAACACACAGAGTGTGGTCGACAAGCCAAGCAAAGACGTACGTCGTGCCCGCAGTGCTTCGCAGAACATGATACCCACGACGACAGGATCAGCATCGACAATCGGCCTCATCATACCGGCACTCAACGGCAAACTCGATGGAGTGGCAGTCAGAATTCCGATGCTGGGTGCATCATTGACCGATTGTGTGTTCGAGGTCGAACGACAAACGTCCGTTGCAGAAGTCAATGAGCTCCTACGGAATGCAAGTCGCACGCCACGCTTGGATGGAATTTTAGGGTACGAAGAAGCACCACTCGTATCGAGTGATTATCGGAGCGATCCTCGCTCGGCAATCATCGACGCAGCCAGCACCATGGTGACGGGTGGAACGCAGGTGAAAATTCTTGCGTGGTACGACAACGAGATGGGGTACAGCCAACGCATGCTGGAATTGACACAGCATGTGATACGTCAAACGGCAAAACAATGAACACAAATGCCACCACGCGCAGTGCAGTAGCATATAGTCTACTCACGCTTTCTGATGGTGCGCTACGCATGCTCGTCATGTTTCATCTCGCCACTGTGGGGTACAGTGCACTCGATTTGGCATTTGTTTTTGCTGGCTACGAGCTGGCCGGCGTCTTTACGAATCTGTACGGAGGTAGACTCGCCAGTCGAATCGGCTTACGCAACACGATGTCCCTTGGACTATCGTTGCAGGTGGCGGTACTGAGTGTTCTCGCACTCACCCCAACACTCCCCGGAGTCTGGTTCTTGTGCATCCTCCAAGGGCTATCAGGGGTCGCCAAAGATTTGACAAAAGTCGGAGCGAAAAGCTCTGTGGCGACGCACACTTCCGGTGGCCAGCTTTTTGCGATTATCGCACTGGTTACGGGTGCAAAAAACACATTGAAGGGGATTGGTTTTTTTCTGGGTGCGGTGCTCTTCTGGTCGGTGGGATTGCAACCAACCCTCATCTCACTTGTAGTAATCGTCTCTGTAGGAATGATCGTATCGGTGACGCAACCGCAGGACCGCGGAGAAGCGCCGGAGACGAAATTTCGCTCGCTGCTTTCGCAGATTCCTCAGATCAATCTGCTCGCCGTCGCCAGGTTGTTTTTGTTTGGCTCACGAGACATCTGGCTGGCAATAGGAATGCCGCTGTTTTTCGCAGCAGCCCCAGGCTGGGGATTTTGGCAGAGCGGCGCTGTGATGGCGGGGTATACCATCATGTACGGCGTGATCCAAGCCGCAACGCCACGTCTTTTGCATGGCAGACCGGCTCCGGGGGGAATCATAACTGCACTCGTGACCACCATCCCCGCGATCGTCTGTATCGGAGTTGCCGTGCTCGAGTGGCGTGGAGGCCTTCCGCCCTGGGGAATGGTAATTATGATCGGAATCTATAGTTCCTGCTTTGCGGTCGCCTCAGCGATACATTCATACCTCATTGCGGCGTACGCACAAGCAGCCAACGTATCCAAGAACATCGGGCTCTATTACAGTGCAAACGCAGTCGGACGCCTGTGTGGGGTGCTTTTGTCTGGGTACTGTTATGTCGAGTGGGGAATCATCGGTTGCGTACTCGGGGCAGCACTATTCTGCATCCCTGCAATTGTCTGTGCCTTGCCATTGCCGCGACCAGCAGGGACAATGCAGATCAGCGGCAGCACGGAATAACTAATCGCGGGTCTGTTGCTTTGCAACAGACCCGCGGTATGGATGTCACTGCTCGTTAATCATGTTTGTCGGTATACGGCAAAATCGAAATGAGTGCGCCCGAAATAACATAGCTTGCAGCAGACAGTACCAATACCCATGTGAACGATCCATTGGCCGTAATCGTTCCGCTCAGCACCGACGCGCCTGCCCAGCCGAGCGACCACGACATGCTGCTGAGGCTTGTACTCGTGCCACGCTGACGCAGTGGGACGGTCTGCATCATCAACGCAGCAAAAAGCGGGAAGGTCATACCCACCAACAAACGATTGATGTCGTACGAAATGGAAACCACGGTCAATACGGGAATGAGCATCGCGAGCATCAACGGCGCGCCCAACATCCGTGACCATGCGGACGCTTGGCGCACGCCAAAACGTTTTGATAACGGGCCGCCAAGGATACTCCCGACTCCCATCGCCAGTGCCGCTACTGCCAGATTTAAGCCGACATTCCCATCTGTCATCCCGAATTGCTGCCGGTAGAACAGATTTTGAAACGGCACAAATAATCCGCCCGCAGTACCAAAGAAGAACGACGGCGTCACTAACAAGATGAGACGGGACATGGGAACAAGTAGTTTATCCCCGTCTGCGTCTGCACGCGCGGTTTGCGAATCTGCACCATGTGTGTGATGCGTTTTGATTCCCAGCAATGGCACGACTGCCAAAAACCCAATAGCGGTCACACTATAGAGGGCAATCCGATAGGCTACCTCGGATGTTGCGTCGACGCCCGCTAGCGGCGCCACAATCGCAGGGAGCATACCGCCAAGAATCGAACCCACAAAGCCGATCAACGTGGATGCTGCTGCATTGATACCGAACATGGCAACTCGCTGCCGTGGTTCGATGACGAGCGACAGCAGCGGAACGACCGCAGTGTACGTCGCCATGTTTGCCGCGCCAATGATGAAAAAGACGGTATTCATCAACATGAGTGGGCTCAATGTCCCGAATGGAGTCACGAGAGTCACTCTATCGATCATCAACAACACGGCCCAGCCGATTGCATATGTCAAAATGCCGATATAGAGCATCCGTTTTGCGGATATCTTGTCGATAAACATCCCCACAGGGAATCCAAAAATCACACCTGCAATCCGAAAAACAGACTGCAATTGGCCTGCTACTGCATTGTCATATCCCAAACTCGTCAAATAGAAATTGAAGAGAATATCTGCAATGCTGAACGACAATCCAAATAGGATGCCGTGGGCCATAATCCGAAAGACAGCTGGCGATCCCGACGCAGTCAACTCCCGCCATTGGGAACGAATCGTATTCATCCGATACCTCGATAGAGAAAAAACTTATGTCTACGTCGAAGCGACGACGAGGGTTAGCAAATGAATACAGAATCAACAGAACGACAGTTCACCGCATAAAAACGAGTTCTCGTTGCAGCATCACTCGCGCGTCATTTCGTCCATTGACAGAAACCATCTCCCAGATGCTGACAACCAGAAACGGCGTACTACATACCATGCTCCGACAGCATCATACGTATTGCATCATGATTTTCCCGTTGCACGCATCGTCACTGCCTTGAATGGAATCAACCCGAACGCTAAACCACAGCCTGCATACCCACAGGCACTCAAAATAATGAGCAACTGCCAATCCCCATGTGCTTGTATCTGGCCACTCCCATAGGCTGCTATCGCCCATCCTATTGACCACGCCATCGTTGAGATACTTTTGACCACACCGCGCTGGCGTGTTGCCACCGCTTGGAACAACATCATATCCATGTATGGAAAAACCATACCGATGAGCAAGCAGACGACGAAATACCCAGCCATTGCAATTATCATTTGATTACTCAGCAGACCCAGACAAAAAGGCAAGCAGAGGATTCCCGCCACCACGACCACCGTCCGCACGCCAAAGCGTGTCACCAAACGCCCCCCGAGAACGCCGCCGACCCCCATCAACAATGTAAACGTTGCCACGACAACACCAATAGTTGCATCCGGCAATGCGTACGCATCACGAAAATAGACATTCAAAAAAGGATGTAAAATGCCACCTGCACAACCCACGACAAAGTAGCCGATGGTCATCACGACGACTTTGCTGAGTGGGACGGAGTGTTCGTCATCCCCCTGAACACCACGATCGCTATGGAATATGGAGATTTTTTTGGACAAACCGACGAGCGGAAGCAACGCGACCGCAGATGCAATGACCAAAATTGCCAGAGTCGCTCGGTATGCAGGGACATCCGTTGGTCCAACGCCCAGCAGCGGGGCAATCTGAGAAGGGAGGAAACCAGCGACCAGTGAACCCACAAAACCCATCACCGTAATAATCGTGAAATTGAAACCAACCAGCTGCGCACGGTCAGCGATGCTCCCAATCCCACTCAGCGCTGTAATCCCAGCAACCGTCGCAATCGTAAAAAACGTCCCTGAACAAAAGTATGCGATCTGCAATACGAGGATGTTTGGAGCAAGCAAGAGGACCGCCCACACCATGATGTTTGCGGCAGCACCAATTTGCAGCGTTCGAACACTGCCAATCCGATCAACTGCAATGCCAATTGGAATGCCAAAGACAAAGCCAGACACGCGAACCAGACTCGCCATTTCGCCCGTCACTTCGCTCCCGTAGCCGAGTCCGAGCAGATAAAAATTGAAAATTACATCCGGGATGCCGTTCAGAAAGCCCGCAATCATCGTGAAAACATAGATACGCACGACTAATGGGTTCGCAAACAGCTGCGAAAACGATGTACGCATGTGCATATCACGGCACCTTTGCCATAGTCAAATACCGTCAAGCCCAGACCTTGCGCCGGCTCGCTGAGCTCTAGTACCCGTCGTCTTTGAACGGGATGAGATAAAACGATATCCCTGATACCACGTACGCGATACCTGATATTATGAATACCCAATAGAATCCGCTATCGCGCTGCATGTAGCCACTCATGAGCGCAGCCGCTGACCAGCCAAACGACCAGAGCATCGACGAAAGGCTCGTGCTCGTGCCTCGTTGTTCGGCCGGCACGGACTGCATGACCAGAGCATCAGCCAACGGAAAAGTTATGCCAATGACGAGTCTGCTGGCGTAGTAGGCTGCCGCAGAAACCCACAGGTTGGGTACCAACATCAACAATAATGTTGGTGCCGCCAAAAAGCGCGTCCACGCTGCAGCCCTGCGCAATCCAAAACGTTTTGCAAGCGGGCCACCGATAAAGCTTCCAAGCCCCATAGCAAATGCCGAAATGGCCAATATCAGACCCACCTGCGCATCAGGCAAGATGAATTGCTCACGAAAGAACAGATTTTGGAATGGAACCACCATACCACCGCCCAAGCCGAGTAAAAATGCTTGTGACGAAAACAGGACTAAACGCATGAATGGCAACTTGTGGCCAGAACTGGCTGGAGTGACATGCCCTGCAGCGTGGTGTTTGGTAGCAGCAGCCGAAAACCCCAACAGCGGAATAATCGCCAGAAAGCCGATCACTGACACACTGATGAGTGCCAGTCGGTAGGCCAGCGGATCGATTGCTGTCACACCCACCAGCGGAGCAATCAATGATGGTAATGCACCGCCAAACAACGAACCGATGAACCCTACAGCAATCGTCGCTCCTGCGTTTATGCCGAAGAAACTCGCCCGTTGCTTTGCTTCAATCACGCTGCTCAGCAGAGGGATGATTGCGGTATACGTGGCGATATTTGCAGCACCTACCAAGAAATAGACCGGTGCAATGACACGAATGTCAGTCGATGAGAGCAGCGCTAACCAGCTTGCACCATACGCAATGATGCTAAACATCAACACACGCCGCGCTCCGCGTTTATCAATCAGCATACCCACCGGTATACCAAAAATCACACCAGCAGCGCGGAAAATTGAATTCATCTGACCAGCTACTTCATTGCCGTAGCCGAGGCTATCTAAATAGAAATTGAATATCACATCCGAAATACTGGCAGCTAGCCCGAACAAGAGACTATGGATCAAAATTCTGAATACCACAGGACTGAAATCAGCAAAAAGAGTCGCTATCCGTTTGGGTGCAATCGTCACCGGAACCTCCCATGTCTGTATGATGCCGTATTGTACCATGTTGCATGATTTGTATCGGTCAAACGAGCCATCACACCATTGGGTGATAGGCTAGAATGTGCAGGGTACAGAACAGAGGAAAAAAGCGGAAAGAGCAGAGATGCGCGTCGCAATCTTCACCGAAACATTCCTCCCCAAACGCGATGGTGTCGTCACTATCCTTTGCCAGATGCTCGATGCACTCGAGGATGCAGGCATAGAGGTATGCGTCTATGCTCCACCATCTGCACCTCATGCGTATCGTCAGATGCGTGTGTATCCGTCGTGGGGGCCACGATTCCCGTTGTACCAAGAACTCTACTGCAGCATGCCAACCTTTGCCGGTGTGCGTGGAATGGTGTCATTCAAACCAGACGTTATCCATGTGATGAATCCGACATTTATCGGTGCGGTTGGGGTCATCATGGCAGCAATCGGTCGCGTCCCGTTGATTGCTTCGGTCCATATGGATATTGACTATTATGTCCGTCAATACGCGGGATCATGGGGATTACCAATTGCCTGGACGTTTTTCAAAGTGTGGCACAATCGAGCACGTATCAACCTGGCACCATCGACAGCTATGGTCAATCAACTCACAGAACATGGGATTGAACGCGTGCGGCACTGGTCGCGCGGAATCGATACGTCGCGTTTTTGCCGCACTCCGATGAACGCACAGATCCGCACCTTTTTTCTGGGCGACAAACCAAATGCCCTTGTCATCCTCTATGTTGGTCGATTGACTTCCGAGAAGGGCATAGACTCACTTCTCCCATTTTGCAATGACCCACGGTACCGGGTGGTGCTCGTTGGAGGTGGTCATCACGAAGCGCAGACACGCGCACGCTTTGCCCACACAGATGCCCTCTTTACTGGGGTGTTAATCGGTTCAGCAGTGGTGGAAGCGTACGCGGCAGCTGACATTTTCGTATTCCCGTCGGTGAGTGAATCATTCGGGCTTGCCCCCCTTGAAGCAATGGCATGTGGCCTTGCAGTCGTTGCCCCGTATGTCGGGGGACTCCGCGACACCCTTATTCCCGACGAAAACTGCAAAATCTACGACCACGCTGATCCATCCGCCCTGTCGCGCGTCGTTGATGCGCTTGCGGAGGATGCGGACGAACGTTGCCGGATCGCAACAAACGGCGCTCACTACGCTGCACAACGCAGTCAAGAACAATCAATGCAAGAATTGATTACACTCTACAGACAACTCGCACATGCACATTGACATTTCATTCATTGAGTCGAATACAGCGACGTTTATCGGTTCGGTCGTCACGTCCATTGGCAAATGGGACCCAACTACCGCGATTCATGTGCAACCGTGGGAAGATGCCGTGACCACTGTTGCAGGGGAGCGTTATCCTTTTAATCATGTGGGAGGGGTAATTCGCAGCGCGAACCTTGCGCAAATCTACGCGGATTATCCGACGCTAACAGTGCCCTTTGTGATTGAGTGCGCACCAGCTTGTCAAACGACACAAGATTTTATTGCGTTTCGAGATTTCGGGCTGAGACCATTCTCGAGCAGTGTGGTTCTCGTCTATGATGCATCAACGCATGTCCCACGCATTCCCCAGAGTAACCTCGTCTGGTCAACTGCTGAAGCACCAGAGCTGAGTACGGATTATCTGCCCACAGATGCAGAACGTATATTGCGGCGTGCATATGGCAGTCAATCTGAGGCTACGATTGTTTCGCTGCTGCATAGTGACGGTATGATTGCCAGCGCCGGCATCCGGATTGTCGAAGGCTACGCGTTTTGTTTTGGGGCATGGGTTGCGCCACATCGGCGTCGCCGCGGCCACTATGCAACGCTCCTTGATGCCCGACTTTGGTATGCCCGACAGCAGGGTTGCCACACGGTTCTTATCCAGACGCAGGCGCGCACCGCAGTCGCATATGCTGCGCAAGAACGCGGATTCACCTACGGTTGGGAACGGCAGCGGTGGATCAAGAGAATCCAGCCGCATCCCAAGGAGCACCTATGACGCAACAGGACGCTGGTCGCGTGGTGATGGTTACCGGAGCAAGTTCTGGAATCGGCGCAGCCACAGCGCGTTGCCTGGCGCATGCAGGCATCACTGTCGTGATGTGTGCACGCCGACTCGAGTTGCTCGAGGAACTACGTATGACGTTACCGAATGCCGCAACGCATCGTTGTCTGGCTGTTGACGTGACCGATGCTGCTGCAATTTCGGATGCAATTACGACAACGGTAGCTCACTACCAGCGCCTTGATGCAGTCATATGCAATGCAGGCATTGGCATAACTGCACCGATAGCCGAAATGGACTACCATCAATTTCAGCAGGTTCTTGCGGTCAATGTGGGTGGGTTTTTGCACATCGTACGCGCAACAAACCCGGTATTCAAGATAACAGGGAGCGGACATTACATTGTCATATCATCTGTGGTAGGTCAGCATGCACTACCGTACAACGGCGGTTATTCTGCATCAAAAGCAGCCCTCGAACGGCTCTGCCAGGCACTACGGATTGAGCTGCGCGGCAGCGGCATCGGATTAACGGTGATACGTCCTGGTACCGTTGCGACGGAATTTTTTGAACATCGCATCGGGCCGGACGGAGAACGGCGCATTGCCAAAAGTAATGGGATGTCACCAAACGTGGTTGCACAGAGTGTCCTCTACGCACTCGAGCGACGTCCACGTGTTATCTACCCTCGGCTACGCGATAGGCTTATGAGCATCTGTGCAGATATCTTTCCAAGCCTGACCGACGTGGTTTTGGCACGCAGTATCACATGGCAACAAAAAACCGGTGTGGACGAGATGTCCTCACCGGTTGATTCTGATTAGGAGCGCGAAGCTCGCAAGAGTGCCAGAACGCGCTCGACGTCGGGTGGCTGCGGACTTCCGCCGTCGCACAGTGCCTCATGCGCACAGCGTTCGGCGAGGGCTGTACCGACGCTTGATACTGCGGCTTTGATGGCATTGAGCTGCGTCAAAATATCAGTGCAGTCGCGACCATCGGCGAGCATTCGCTGAACTCCACGGACCTGTCCTTCAATACGCACCAACCGCATCGCTAAATCGGTGCGGGCCTGCGTGCTGAGTGGGAGCAATCGATCAGTCATGCATCCCTCCGTTAGGAGTTTGCAATCGTATCGAAGTCTCGTTTCAATTCAGATTTTGGCTTGACTCCGACAATCCGACTGACTTCCTTCCCGCCTTTGAAGAAAATCATCGTGGGGATAGCCTGCACCCCGAATTGCGCAGCATACTTCGAAGATTCGTCTGTGTTTACTTTGGCAACGATGACTTTGCCGGCGTATTCCCCAGCGAGTTCTTCCAAAATGGGAGCTACAGCGCGGCATGGGCCACACCATGGAGCCCAAAAGTCAACCAAAACCGGGGTGTCGGATTTGAGGACGTCTGCTTCGAATGAGCTGTCTGAAACGTTGAGTGGCTTTGTCATGTCTGGCCTTACTTTCTGTCTGTCAAATACCCTATGGGGTATATATCTAGTATATATACGGATGACTACGTGCGTCAACCGGACAACATAAGAAATACACTAGATTACAGAACGATTGCGTTTGACATCCCACAAAAGACCGTTTATACTTCACGTTGATAAATTATTCCACATACGTGTGAATATCAAGCAGTTATGCAGATCCAACGAGTCGTTGGAAAGCAAACGCAAGGGAGAATACGTTGTACGCCATTATTCGTGATCGTGGTATGCAATACCGCGTGCAAGAGGGGCAATTGCTCGACATCGCACTACAGAGCGAAGCAGCTGCCGGCAGCGAACTCACCATTGAGGACGTGTTGTTGGTGGGCGGCGAGCAGACGGTAGTCGGCAACCCAACAGTCGACGGTGCCAGAGTGGTACTGAAGGTCATTGGTGCTGTGCAAGACGACAAAATCGTTGTGTTCCGATACAAGAGCAAAAAGCGTTATCGCCGCCGCACCGGTCATCGCCAAGATTTGACCCGAGTGCAGGTCACCAAGATTGAATTCAACGCATCGAACGATAGCAAAGCCGCAAAAGCACCTCGCCGCAAGGCCGGAGCAGCAGCGTAGTTCTACACAATCAAAGGAGATGTCGTCATGGCACATAAAAAAGGTGTAGGTAGCTCACGTAACGGTCGTGATAGCAACCCAAAGATGTTGGGCGTGAAGCGCTTCGGCGGACAAGTCGTTGGTGCAGGTGAAGTGTTGATACGTCAGAACGGCACCAAATTCAAACCAGGCAAGAATGTTGGTTTGGGTCGTGACTTCACCATCTACTCAATGATTCCCGGTCGCGTGGTTTTCGAACAGTACAGCCGCACACAGAAGCAAATCAGCGTCTATGCAGACGAGGTTGCACAGTAAGGAGCACGTGGTGAAGCAGGGAATCCATCCAAAAACATTTGCAACGGTGTACACATGCACCAGCTGCAGTACTCAGTGGCCGACGATTGCCACAAAAGAGAACCTTCGTCTCGATGTCTGTTCCAAGTGCCACCCATTCTACACCGGCGAACAGCGCATTTTGGACACCGCTGGCCAAGTTGATCGCTTCATGAAGCGTCTCAAGGTAAGCCAGGATGTGCAAGCAGCAGCAGCCACGCGCGTCGACACAAAAAAGAAGTAACTCATCCATCACCGCACCGTACGCAATGCGTACGGTGCGGTTTTTTGTGTGATTACCGAATTCCAACAAAAAACCCGCCTTGCATCTGCAAGGCGGATTATGTGCGTGATGCCGAACGTTACACGAGACCTGAAAAACTCAAACCAATGACCGCAGCCATCAGCAACACTCCCCAGAAAGTGATGCGGCGGAGGTCATGGGCAATGATGGCATATTCAGCAGTGTAGTTAATGGTGTCTGATGTCAATTTGCCCTGGCGTCGCGTCGTGCGAAGTGTTTTGGAAGGGCTGGTCATTACAGGCTCGGCGATGTGTTGGGGGATTTCAAATGGGACTTCAACATCTCCGTTTGTCGATGCAATGCGAGTGTTGATGCGTTTCCGGTCTGCGCGTGAGAGTCGTGCCATCTGTATGCTCCATGCTGCAACATGCAAATTCTAATAACGTGTCGTATTATAGCATAGTGAACAACGTTACTTTCGTGGGTTCCCCACGTTTCAAAATTACAGCCACCGTGTTCCTCGCATGCATTGCCGCAATCATGCTGAGTTTTGCGATACATGCCGTTCCGACACGGCATAACGTCGATATCGGTGGATATGACAGTGCATACCTGCAGGGCTTTTTTGATCAGCAGCCTGCGCCAGCAGAATTTGGTGTCGATCTGAAAACCCGATGGAGCGGTGCTTCTGCTGCGTTTCGCCTCCCACTCATCGGGATGCCGGCGACCGTCACATTGCGCGTCGCAACACCTATATCCAAAACACTCATTTTGCAATCGCCGACTGCGCAACTGACCACTCCGTTCGCTGTTGCATATGGCTGGCAGGACCTGCGATTCACCGAATCTGGAAGCCTCACGAAATGGACGGATACGGCCGTTTCGCTCTCTAGTACTACCTCCCCTTGGCAAAAAGGTGACCTGCGAGAAGTAGGCGTGCTCGTTGATACACTCACGTATGAAACTGGCTGGTTTGCACTTCCGTACCCGAGTACGGTCAGTCTCTCTGTGGTGTTGGCGGGGATGATTGCCTACTTATTGCATCTGTGGTGGGGGGTTGGCAATACCCGCACAATTGGTATAGCGGCAGCTTTTCCAAGCCTGTTGGTAGCTTTGGCCTGGCGCTGGCCCATGGCTTCATTTTTGGTATGGAGGGATGCCCTTCCCTGGCTTTGTATAGTTGGCCTTTTGCTCCTGAGTTGGCAGTACCGTGCAATCGTGCGGGAGCATTGGCAACAGAAGCAAGGTCGCTACGGTACAATTGGGATTCTCAGCTGGGGGGTTTGGCTGTGGTGGGTGCAGCAGCGTCATGTGACGCTGGTTGTCCCGGGGGTCGAAAAGGATTTTCGGTCATTTGCGAGCCGCACTGAGTCGCTCAGCAGTGTCCTGAACGCTGATCCGTTTTATCAAATTGGCTACCCGTTCATTCTCTGGGCAGGTCAGCGGCTCAGTGGCGAAGCCGTTTTTACGGTAGCAACGGGTTGGGCGGTCATTGCCGCTGTAATCACACTCTGCGCGTCCTGGTACATCGCCAGACGCGTTTTCGGACGCGGATGGGACCTTGTCTGTGTGGCAATCATGTCAGCGAGCAGTTTTTTTGTCGAATACAGTCTACTGATTGGCAGCGACATGACATTCACCGCTTGTGCTGCAGTTTCGCTCGCAGCGACACAATGGGCGATGGAGGGTCCGAATCAACGCAGACGTTGGTTTCTGGTCGGGGTGACTGCAGGGCTAGCGTACATGGTGCGTCATACGGGAGTGATATTGCTTGCACCTATCGTCCTCGCGTGTTTTGCACCTCAGAGCACCTGGCGGTTTCGGCTCTCAACACTCATGGTGGTTGTTGCAGGCTGGGCAGTGTGCGCGGCACCGCAATTGTTCGTCAATCTCCGCGATACGGGGCAGATATTCTTCAATTTTCAAGCCAAAAATAGTTGGTTAGCTGTGTATGGGAATGTGGATTGGGGGCGTTGGGCTGACGTTCCTGATTCGATTTCGTTGGGGGATGTTATCCTATCTGACCCGAATCGCTTTTTTTGGTCGTGGTGGCATTCCCTTGTCGGTGTGTTCGGCACTGGTGCAAGCACCAAAGAATACGATACCGCACTCTGGCAAAGACTACTGAGCGTACCGTTTAATTGGTTGAGCACGGTCGGTGTCTTGTGGATGGGATGGATGGTGCTAGAGAAACGTCTTGATCGCGCACGAGGCGTATTACTCGTATGGGCGATCGGGTTTGTGGCAGTTTCATCGATAGCGTTTATCTTGCCGCGCATGCTGTTACCGCTGACGTTGGTTGCTGCAATGACCGCTACAGATGGGCTCCGCGTCGTGACAAAACGCATCCCGCGGGTCGAATGGATTGTTATTGCGAGCATCTTGATTGCAGGGTTATTCAATGCAGGAGTCACAGGGGCAACCCAGCTGGAGGCCGGTCAACCGGATGACGAATATGCTGCGTTGTCCTACGTACACACACTCGAACCGCAGCGCTTGGTTGTTTTGGTCCCTGCAGAGTCACCCGCGGGGAAATATTCTGCATTGTCTGACCGAGTAGTGGCTCGTATTACACAGTATCCGGTGGACCCCAAGCGTGTGTGCGCCGGTTCGCCAGACTATGTCCTCTGGTCAAATGAGCTCGTCCCACCAGACTCCACGCTAGTACCACTCGCCCAATTCGGTAGATATCGGGTGTTTCGTATGGCAGATTCACCACTGTACTGCACACGTCAGTGATCTAAAGCCACGTATAATCAACCATGTGTTCTGAAGAGGAGCTTCTATGACCAACCCGACGACGTGGCCATTCAGTATCAGTGTGGTCATTCCTGCACACAACGAAACGCACACCATTGCTTCGGTCATTGCAGGGGTGAAAGCGGTCGTCCCTGCCGCCGAAATAATTGTGGTAGATGATGCATCGCGCGACGACACGGCCGACAAAGCCGAAGGAGCGGGTGCCACAGTCATTCGCAGACCACACAACGTAGGGAATGGTGCAGGTGTGAAAACCGGAGTCCGCGCGGCCCACGGGGACATCGTCGTAATCCTCGATGCAGACGGTCAACACAATCCTGCTGATATGCCTAAACTCTTGCAATATATCGGCCAGTACGACATGGTCATCGGGGAACGGACGCGCGCAGGTCAACAGAATACGATTCGCTGGCTGGGAAACACGATTCTCAATAAACTCGGCAGCTACCTCATCGAAATGGATATGCGCGATTTGACTTCAGGGTTCCGCGTCATGCGTCGATCGGTTATGCTCGAGTTCGTCCACCTCTTACCGAACAAAATGTCGTGGCCTACCACGAGTGCGCTGGCATTCGGGAAATCCGGTTATCATGTGCGCTTCGAACCAATTGATGTGGCACCGCGTGTAACGGGGAAAAGCGCGCAAAAACTCATTCGCAACGGATTCCGCTTTACGGGGATTATTTTGCGCATTACCACGTTGTTTGCACCGATGCGCATTTTTTTTCCTGTGGCCGTGTTGATGTTTCTTCTCGCAGTGGCGTCATTCGGTATTAGTTACCTGTATACCGATGCCGGCCGATTTTACATTCCCAATTCCGCTGTGATGCTTTTTGTAGGGTCGATTATCGTGTTTATGTTTGGATTGTTGGCAGAGCAGATTGCTGGTTTACGGTTTGCGCGGCGTGAATCGGCGGAGTCGCGCTGATGCGAAAATCGTTGCTGCGTTGGACATTGCGGCTCATAGGTCCAGTGCTGTTCGTCGTTTTTTTGTGGCGCACGGACATAGACGCAATTGGGCTGTCACTCCGTGATGTGCAATGGGTGCCGGTGGCAGTTTCACTCGGATTGATGCCTATTTTCATTGTCGTCAAAGCATGGCGCTGGCACATCATCCTAGCTGAGCTTGGGCTCAATCCGCCGTCTGTATGGACTTTGAGCCGAATTTACACGGTCGGCCTGTTCCTCGGCGGCACGACGCCTGGTCAGAGCGGGGACTTTGTGAAGGCGTTGTATCTACGCAACAGTAATCGCAAAATGCCTAGCTTGTTGTTCAGTATTTTTGTAGAACGCCTCTGTGATGTCGCCGCAATGGCGGTGATGGCGTTCATCGGGCTGAGCGCATTAGCTGCGAATTTTGACGTACAAACGCGGATGACACTGCAAACGACGACAACGTTGGTTGCGGTGTTGATTTTTGCGCTTTTGCCCACATTGCTGATTCGCAAAAGTCGTGAACTATTGTTTGGTGTGCTGCGACGTCTCATACCGCAGCGATTCCGACCAAAGTATAACGCCATAACCGGCCAGTTCAATGCACTCGACATTGGTATGAAATCAGCGTTGCGGCTGGTCATTGCGACGATGGGTTCTGCCTTATCGACAGCGGTGCGAATCTGGCTGTTATTTGCTGCAATGAATGTTGCACGGGTATCATTGAGTGCAATCCTCGGCGCGACTGGGCAAATATCGTTGTTGCAAGCGTTACCGATTAGTGTGTCGGGAATTGGCATTCGGGATGTCGTACTGGTGGCGTTGCTACGCACATATGAGTACCCAGATGCCTATGCGCTGGCCTTGAGTGGGTTGTTTTTGTTGATTAATGTCCAACATATCATTGTGGGGTTTTTGTTCTCGTTACGATTCCCCATACCCAGCGAGAATGTCAATGGTGATGCGTAGATTTTTGTTCATACTGATACTCAGCGCATGCGCGTACCTGACTAGCTGTAGTCAGCAGACATTCGCCACTGCAAGTAGTGACGGAATAACCTGTACGCTCAGTTTTTCGGCACCGTTGGTCGCGAATCAATCCATTCCCGTCATCGTACAGTTCACACGAGATGGGCAGTATGTATCGATAGCAGATGTTGCACTCGACTTACAAATGCCAGGAATGACTATGGGCAGCAGTCGGCCCATGGCCGAAGCCCAGAGTGATGGCAGCCACACCGCAAATGTGTTATTCACGATGGACGGTGAATGGTCCATCGTGGTCACTGCACGCAGTGCGCAGGAGCCGGTGCGTTTCGTGATAAATCATATTCTTGTCAGCCCATAGAAAACAACAATGCAACGCCCGTCGGTCTGTGACCGACGGGCGTTTTCTCATGAAGAAGTGACCTAATCGCCAAAAATCGTTCCTACACCCCGTGCCGTCCGCACGAGGTCGCTGTGGGGACGAATGGTTTTGAGGTGGCTGACGGCCTCGATCATGGGAACGGTGGTGATGTCTTGGGCACTGAGTGCAACCATTTCGCCGGTGATTCCATCGTGCAAGGCACGAACTGCTGCTGCTCCGAAGCGCGTCGACAGAATGCGGTCGTAGGGCGTCGGGGTACCACCGCGCTGTAAGTGTCCGAGCACGACACAGCGTGACTCTTTGCCGGTGAGTGCTTGGAGCTGCTCGGCGACCATTTGACCGACGCCTCCGAGACGTCCATTATCGCCATAAATTGGCTTCCCTCCACGAGGGAATGCACCCTCGGCAGTGACAATCATAGTGAATTGATTACCGGCTTTTTCACGGGCAATGACGCGTTCAGCGATTTTGTTGATGTCGAAGGGAATTTCGGGAATGAGGATGACGTCAGCACCCCCACCGATGCCACAATGGAGTGCGATCCAGCCGACGTGCCGACCCATGACTTCGAGCACCATCACACGATTGTGGCTCGCAGCAGTGGTGTGCAGGCGATCGAGCGCATCGGTAGCGACCTGAAGTGCAGTGTCGAACCCAAAGGTGCGGTCAGTGCCAGCGAGGTCGTTGTCAATGGTTTTTGGGACACCGATGACGGGGGCTCCCATGTTCGATAGTTCGAGCGCAATAATCTGCGTCCCTTCGCCACCGATGGTGATGAGCCCCGTCAATCCCAGTGCCAAGATGTTGTTGTAGGCTGCGAGATACGGATCGTCTACTGCTCCAACGACACGCGGACCGTTGAAGTGGCCACGGTTGGTGGTACGCAGAATGGTACCGCCTCGGTTCAATAGTTCTTTCACATCGCTGTCAGTCAAAACTCGATAGCGGGGAGTGCCAATCAGGCCTTCAAAGCCGTCCTCGATGCCCAGCATTTCGTAGCCGAGGGCTTCGCCAGATTTGACGGCTGCCCGGATGACGGCATTGAGCCCAGGTGCATCGCCGCCGCTGGTGAGCATGGCAATTCGTTTTTTTGGGGTGGGCATAGCGCTTCCTTTCTGTGCGAGTGTCTGGTACCGGCCGACGTTGGCGACACTGCCAAGGAGGCGAAGTCGTGCTTCTGACGGCGTGATTATACCGCAGTCTCAGCGACGTGCAAGCCAATCACGGAACGCAGACAGATCGGCACACTCCTGCCACGTGCGTTGGTCACTCGGAATATCGACGTGCTCGTGCTGCCAGGTGAGGTGGTAGGGGATATGGACGGCGTGTCCACCGATGGCAACGACGGGCAGAATGTCGGAACGGAGCGAATTACCGACCATGACAAACTCCTGCGGATTGATGTCGGAGCGCTGCAGGATGCGCTGATAGGCATGCGGTGTTTTCTCGCTGACGATGTCGATCTGACGGAAGTAATCGGCCAATCCTGACCTGGCTATTTTGGCTTCTTGGTCAAACAAATCACCTTTGGTGATGAGCATTAACTGGTAGTGCTGCGCCAAGTCGGGGATGAGGTCTGCTACGCCGGGCAGGAGCGTCAGTGGCGCATGGACCATGCCACGAGCCATGTCGATGATGGTGGCGATGTCTCGGCCAGGAATAGCGCCGTCGCTGACCTCGATGGCGGTCTCGATCATCGAGAGGGTGAATCCTTTGATGCCGTACCCGAAGTAGGCCAAATTCCGGCGTTCGGCGGCGTGGAGTTCCTCGGCGTCCCAATTTTGGCGGTACGGGGCGAGCAGTTGCATGTACTGCTCCTGAGTGGCGACGAAGAGATCTTCGTTGGCCCACAGCGTGTCGTCGGCATCGAATGCAATGGTTGTAATGTTCATAATCATATTGTACGCAGGCAGCGAACGAGTTTCAAGCAACAATCCGAAGTAAATTCCCGTTTCGTGACCACATATGTGAATAGTTGGGATGGTATTGTTGATACAGGTACCATGGTTTCGCACCAAGGGGGCGTTATG
Source organism: Thermoflexus hugenholtzii JAD2 (assembly GCA_945881915.1). Classification (GTDB taxonomy): domain Bacteria; phylum Chloroflexota; class Chloroflexia; order Chloroflexales; family Roseiflexaceae; genus UBA965. The sequence goes on from CAMCVW010000002.1 coordinate 53,312, forward strand.
CAACGATTCAGACTGATGCAATTTATTATGGCTATAGTGACGTTTATGAGCGTCCTGATGCCGAGTATGTCGACCGCGCAAGCATCGACGGGTGTTGGCACACAGATTTTCGACACCACAGGCACGAGCACCCGCTTCGTCGATGTGGTCGTCGGTGACAATCATACCTGCGCACTCAAGGCCAACGGCACCGTGATGTGCTGGGGGTACAACGGTGAAGGGCAGTTGGGGATCGGGGATGGGTATACCCGGTATAGCCTCGTCCCGATAGAAGTTCCCGGTATCACGACGGCAGTAGCGATTGCTGCTGGGTCAAACAACACTTGTGTCATCTTGCGCGATGCGAGTTTGTCGTGCTGGGGGTATGGGAACTTCGGTGACGGCAATGGTCTCTATGTCCGTTGGTCAGCTGGTGTCATCGCAGGCATGCGCGATGTGACGCAGATTGCCATGTCGAATCGCGGCTCATGCCTTTACAACAAATATTCGCAACTGATTTGTTGGGGAGATAACTACAGCGGTTACAGCAATGAATATTGGTTGGTAGCAGATGGTACCAGCTATTTTAATTGGCCACGATTAATAACTACAGATTCATTTACCAATATTGCAATCCGAAATATAGATCGATATCGTCGCACGTGTGTGCAACGCACAGATGGACGTGTTGCGTGCATCGGGGTCAATGCAGATGGCGCACTCGGTTTGGGATTTACATCGACTTATAATCACAACGGCTACTCCGTCGTCGGCCTGGGTAATTATGTCAACAAATTCGCCATGGGCGCTAATGGTGGGTGTGCAATTTTGACTGACAAGACGGTCAGCTGCTGGGGCTCGTTTGCCGGTGGGTATGAATCTACCGCGCGCAACATCCCCATGCCTGAACCAATCGCAGACGTCTACGGTTCGACGAACTATCGGTATTGGCTGAAGGGCGTATCGGGCAAAATCTATGCCGTCGGCGATAATTGGGGATCGGCCCTCGGGGTGAACAGCAATGTAACACCGTGGAATATCATCACCGAAGTGCCTGAAATTTTTGGGGCGACACGAGTGGCGGGCGCAGATCACATGCATGGCTGTGCGGTTCTCCCAAGCGGGCGCATCAAGTGCTGGGGACAGAATTCTAATGGGCAACTCGGCAATGGGACACAAACAGGTGCGTGGGTCCCGGTCAATATTGCACTCCCCGGCGAGCCAATAATCGGCAGCACGACGACCAGCGAAGACACCCTGAGCGGGTTGATGCGTATCCGTCGGCATCCCGAGGATGGCGCCGAAACATCGCATGTGCGGATTACGCGCGTGCTCAATGGTCGCTTGTTCAAACCGGATGGTGTCACAGCGATTGCTGCGGGAAGCTATCTGACCATGGCAGAAGCCGAATCCGGCGTGCGCTTTTTGCCCGACACCAACATCAACGGCCCCAACATCGGCGCAGTGGCCATCCAGGCATCGACCAAACCCAATATCACAGGCGTCAGTGCAAGCGTGGTGACGGGCACAATTACCGTCAGTACCATCGCAGATGCGCCACTCATCACGAATGCTGATACGTACGAAGACACCCAATCGTACGACGGTCTGGTGATTCAACGCAATGCAGCCGATGGCCCCGAAGTGACGCATGCAGTGATTACCAACATCGTCGGTGGGCAATTGTATCGTCCGGACGGCACAACACCACTCCCCAACGGCAGCATCATTGACCTGGTCACCGCAGCACAAGGTCTGCGTTTTACCCCCGAGCCAAACCGCACATTGCCGGGCAGTGTCGAAGTCCGGGCGGCCACGTCAGGGACGGGCGAAGGTCTGAGTGTTCCGGCAACTGCGAGTATCACTATTTTTGCTGTCGTTGACGGAGCTCCTTCGATTACGGGGACGACGGTGCGTGAAGACGAAATGGGCCGGCCAGACATCGTCATCACCAAGAATGTCATCGACGGGGACGAAATCCGCGCATTCCGCGTCGTCAGTAACGCACCGGGTCGCTTCTATTTGAGCGATGGCGTGACGATGGTACTCAATGGAGGATTCGTCTCTGCAGCATCAGCTGCCAATGGCATACGGTTCCGACCGAATCCCAATGTATTTGGTTCATATACGATCCAGACCCAGGCAGCAACATCCCCGACGGTGGAAGGTATCGGTGGCGACGTCGCCACGGCGGCGATCATCATCACACCCGTCGCCGATGCGCCGCGCATCACCGGCACGACGGTCGCCGAAGGTGGCTTGAGCGAAACGGGGTTGGTCGTGTTGCCCAATAGTGCGGATGGCGCCGAGGTGACACACTTCCGCATCGCGAGCGTCGTGGGAGGAACGTTGTTCCTTGCCGATGGGATGTCGAGTTTGTCCGTCGGGCAGTTCATCACGGTCGCTCAAGGGGCTGCAGGTTTGAAGTTTGCTGCACCCATTGCATCAATAGGCAACGGGATGGTCGAGGTACAGGCAGCCACAGCTGCAGCACTCACCGCCACAACCGCGACTCGTGCCACCGCAATGATTAGCATCTCGGACAAAACGGCTCCGGACATCCTCGTGCCGTACGACATGATTTTGGATGCATATACCGACACCGGTACTCGCGTCGACTTCACCGTCAGTGCGAGCGACCTGCGTGATGGGATTGTGCCGGTGACCTGCTCGTACGTCAGTGGCGTCTATCTGCCTGTGGGGACACACACCATTACCTGTAGCGCAAGCGATCGTAGCGGGAATCAGGCGAGTGCGTCATTCATCGTGATTGTCCAAAAAATCGCGTCATCGGTGACATTGAGCCCCATCGGTGCTGTTTCTGGCCAAAATGTGTCGTTGCGCTGGGCTCTGGGGGTCGAAACAGGCCAGGCCTATCGCTTTGATATTCAACGTCGCGCATTACCGAGCGGCGAGTGGATGTTGGTTGCCCAGAACGTCAGTGAGCGCTCTGCTACCGTGCGCAGTATGGGTGAGCTCGTCTATGCATTCCGCTTACGGGCGACACTCCCCGACGGGACTACGGGACCTTGGTCAAATATCGTCAATACGGTCATCGACGAAACAGCTCCGAATGTCTCAGCGTGGATAAACCGTGGTCCGTCGACACTCACAGGGGCAGAGGCAACAACGAGTAGTCGCGTCCGTTTGACAATGCAAAATAGCGATGCCGATCCAGCCACTCTGGTGCGTTGGAGCGAAGACGGTCTCACCTATTCCAGTTGGATTCCCTACCGCAGCATCAACGAAGTGACCCTCAGTGTAGGGGATGGGTACAAGGAGCTCCACATTGAAGCGCGCGACCGCGTTGGCAATGTCACCACGACCTATACAGGGATTATTCTCAATACGACCGTGACTGACGCGTATAGCGTGACGATGAATAATGGGGATAGCTTCACATCGAGTAACACAGTCAATGTGAGTGTCACCGCCCCACGGAGTGTGATTACACCCATCGCCGAGATGCAATTTAGTACGACTGGGGTGTTTGATGGGAGCCAACCGTGGCAGCCATTCGCCCTCGGTGGTACATGGACATTCGAGCCTACCACGTCTGGTATGTATCGTTTGTATATCCGATTCCGCAATGTCGATGGTACGATTTTGCAGGTTGTCCAAGACGATATTCTGGTCGACAGTACAGCGCCGGTTTCGACATTGAGCATACGTAGTACGACCGCAGCATCGGTGACGATTGCGTTGAGCAGTAGTGATCGTGCCACTTCGAGCCGCGCAGCAGGGTCGGGTGTCACTCAGATGCAGATTGCCTCTGCAGGGGCATTTGGCAGTGCTTCTTGGCTTCGGTACGCAACAACGGCAACAGTGAGTTATGACAAAGCCAACAAGAGCGCAGGGGGTATATATGCCCGCTTCCGCGATCGCGCAGGGAATGTCAGTGCAACCCGGTGTATATCACCAACGGGTACCGTGTGTAGCGTCAACCCTGCGTACGTGAGTAACGCGATACCGGTCATCCGGATTTCCACACCGTACCGCATTGCAAGCGGCGCTGTGATCATACTGTCGGAACGTCTCATCGATGCATCTGACTCCGAGACGCCACAGAGCCAATTGAGCTTCACTCTCCTCACCGAGCCTGTTAATGGCTGGATGTTGTACGGCGGCAGTCGCATGTCTGCAGGAACACGATTTACCCTCGCCGACCTGGCCCGTAAGCGGGTGGTCTACCGTCAAAATGGCACGAACAGCGAACACGACCGCATCGTCATCCAAGTGACTGATGCTCGGGGTGCTCATGCAAGTGCCACCGTCTGGTTCTTGATTAATGGTGTTACGGACCCCGAACTTCCAGCGACGCCGGAACCGACGGTGACCGTTATTCCCACGTCGGTTCCTACGTCTATCCCGACGATGACTCCCACACGTACACCCACACGGATGATTCCGACGATGACTCCCACACGCACACCGACACGGAAGATTCCGTCGATGACTCCCACACGCACACCGACACGGAAGATTCCGCCTACCCCGACCAAGAAGTTCCCACCCGTTCCGACGAAAAAGGCTCGTCCGTAGTCAATTTCAAAATCCCCTCTCGACGACGTCGAGAGGGGATTTCGTTGTCCGTGTTATACTTTTAAAGTTCACTCCTCCTCGTCAGTCGGGATTTTGATGACCCGTCGCGATGCAGCACAACACGCATTCATGGTGCACAACACACGCATCCGTGTGTTCTTCTTTGTGTGCCTATTTTTCCTTTGGGCGGCGACTGCGACGCATGTTGCCTTGTCAATACCAACGACAGAACACATGGGCGCAGCCGATGAAGCTGCATTGGCACAAAATTGGCTCTTCCAGAGTGGCTACGCGGAACTTGAAAATCACGATGGTGCACCTGCGCGATGGTTGCTCAGTCAACCCAAATCCTCATATAGGCTGGTGAATAGCGCGATCGACGATTCGCTCCTCCACTACAGCAGCACGATCGTCCCGGTGAACTTCGGATCATATGCGCTGCGCCTGGCTACTCCAGAGCAGAAAACACTGACACTGACAGGTGCGACACGCACCGTCTCGTTTGACCTGCAGCCTGGTGTACGAACATATACAGTTCTCGTCGAACAGTCTTTTGTGCCCGCACAAACCCGACTTTTACCGATTAGTACAAGTGCATATGAGCAATTCGGATTCAGCACAGATACCTATACGCAATCTAAACAGGACGCACGCAAGTTAATCGCAGACTTCCGCAGTGCAACGCAGACGCGCTGGGCTACACCGTTGTCGACCATCGCATTATGGGTGCTGTTGAGCATGCCGCTGCTCACCATGCTACTGGTGTGGTACCGCAGTCCTGGATCATACAACGCTGCATTGACGGGGATTATCATCATTGCACCTTGGCTATATGCGTGGGGTACACAGAGCACCCCGACCATAGAGCCAGTGGTAACCGTTATCGTCTGTGGTGCGCTGCGGATATTACGCGTTGGCGCAGTGCGCGTTGGCATGATTGGTTCGACCACTCCCAGTCCATTCTGGATTGTGGCACTGGCAGTGAGTTGCTTCAGCGGAACACGTGCACTGGCAGTGTCTCACTGGATGCTTGGTGTAGATATCACTGCACTGACTTCATGGAATTCATTTTTTGCGTATATTGTCCAGATGCGGGCTGCATTCCCAATCCCACTTTTGGCAATCGAATATCAACTGACGCACACACAGATTCCGTTTTTGTTTGACGTTATGTACACCATGGTATTCGTGCGTATTTGTGCAATCGCGGGGATCATGGCAGCGCTTTCGTACATCCCAGCGCACTCTAATATCTGGCGTACTGCAAAATACGGCGCGCTTATACTGTTGAGTCTAGGCGTCGCATTTATCTATCGCTACGATGACCGCAATTATTGGATGACATACGACGCTTGTATCGGATTAGCGCTCATTTCCGTTTTTCTGCTTCTTCGAGGCAAACTCGACCGGCCATCACAGTGGCTCATGCTCGGAGCGGCGATTGTTGCCGCAGACAGCTTGCGCCCATATATGCAGTTTTTTTTGCCGATTCTTCTGATAGCGGGATTACTCCAGATTGGCACGAGGCATGGCTGGCGTGGCTTACGTTGGTACCTTATCCCCTTTATCTATAGTATTACGTGGCATTTGCATCACATCATCGGCCTCGAGCAGTGGTCCTGGAGCAACTATGCGGGCTTCAATATTGCACGGGCGTGGCTCCCCGAATCCTATGCACAAGCAGTTATCGGCCTCCCACCAGATATGAACGATCCGGAATGGGGGGTTCGCAGCAGCGCACTCACCCGCGCGAGCATCGCGTGGATTACGAGCCATCCATGGCAAGCCGTTGGGAATGCGCTGGCATTACTCTGGCAGATGGTACAGATTCCGGTGAGCATCGAGCGATTTAATAGTGCCGGAGGCACCTACGAGGTGACACGTGCCATTCCATGGTTTATCGCACCCTTTCGGGTGTTGGTGGGCGGGGTAATGATTGCGCAGCTCGTGGTACTCTTGCACGATGTGACGCGACGACCTTCGCAATGGCAGTATCGGACTTTTGAACGTGTCATTTGGATTACAATATTCTGCTTGACTGCTCTATGTGAAAAAGGTGAACAAGCACGTTTTGTGGCTTCGTATATACCGCTGCTTTTTTTAGGCTGGCTAGAGATTGCAAATATACCCGATTGGAATGCAGTAAATAAAAAAGTTCAGAATATATACCGTCGTTCATTTAGGAAGAATATCTAAATAATCATTTCGCTTTGCGCTGAGAATCCCCTTTTTCAGGCATGACAGAACATTGATAATTTTGTGAATTCCGTTTACTATATTCTCTAGTACTATAAACATACGTACTATATTTTGTCGTAAATCAAGGATTGGATCTATGACATCACCCATCGGAATGTTGGCATTGCATGTGTTGCCCGTTTTGTTTACTCTGTTGGCCTTCTGGCAGATTAGTAATCTGGCAGGGAGGCGTAGTCCACGTCGCGAGAGCCTTGCCAATGCAGGAATAATTGGAATCACGATTGGGTTGATGGCCAAAACATACCTACAGATCGAATTCAGCAGTGCGCTGGGATTGACTGCTACATCGCCGTATGCAACGTACCCAATTCTGGCAGCAGGCTACATTCTGCTTATGTTCGGCTTCGTGGGGTGGGACCGGATGTTGCTATCACGGCCGGGCTGGACTATGCCGATGTTAGTAATTGTCCTTATCGAAGCTGCAACATTTATCAGTGCTCGCCTCGGGATGACGAATTGGTGGATGATTCCCTTTGTGGTGGTGATCGGATCTGTTATTTTGATCGATTTGCTTTTTCTCGGCTTTGCAGTACGGCAACGACTCACTATTGCAATCCCCTTTCTGCTGCTGCACATCGCGTCTGTCGTCGTGACAACAGCCATCGAACTCAAAGCACCAACGAACGTAGCGCTCCTTAACGGAATCTTGTTGAGCACGATTACAAGCGCAGTGTTGTTTGTGATTTCGACGCAACTGATTGCGCGTCATACGGCACGTGGCCGGATGATGGTGGTATAGAACGTTGGTGTGTGGTTCGGTACGAAATACCAACCGTCCATCCATGCATTCTGTGCAGTACTTCAGAAAACCACATGGCTGCGCCAAACATCAGTGCGATGCTGCAGAGCTGATACATTCGTGCGGGATTTGCGTGAACTTCTTGCCATTGCACACGAATACCCGTGTTCATAGCGCGCGCAATGGTACGGTCCATGCACCATTCCACAGCGGAGTATTGCCTGCGCGAGACACAAACTTCGATTTGACAATCCCGCACGCATCGGGTATATTTCAAAATGTAATTGATGTGCAACCAGGCATTACAAGCCGGAGTGGCGGAATGGCAGACGCGATGGTCTCAAAAACCATTGAGGGCAACTTCATGTGGGTTCGACTCCCACCTCCGGCACCAATTTTCACGGGGCGTGGCTCAGCCTGGTAGAGCGCAGCGTTCGGGACGCTGAGGTCGGAGGTTCGAATCCTCTCGCCCCGACCACCGACAGATACCGGCTCCAATGCGGAGTCGGTTTTTTGTATACAGAGCAACCATGAACAAACCGCGTTTTTCGCCAATCTGGCTTGGAGCCGCCCTGCTGGGACATACTGCATGGGGAATATACCCGGTGTTGGCACGGTATCTCCAAATCCAAGCACATATTCCGGGCTTGACTCTTTTGACCATCGCAAACGGGTTTGCTCTGTTGGTGATGTTGGCAGTAGTGGCAATACGGGGTGAGTTTGGGCAATTACGTGTTCGTGCAGGCTGGTTAGTAGCGTTATTTGCCATGCTGCGCGCTGTTACCAATGTACTGGCCGCGAGATATGCACCGGCAGCTCAGGTGACGCTGATTGGGCTGTTGACGCCGCTTCTCGTCGTCGTGATGGGACGGTGGTGGTTCAATGATCCTGCGCCCCCCAACACCGGTGTCGTATTGGCATTGTCACTCCTGGGAGCGATGGTGATGTTGAGCGGCGACATCCAAAATCCGGATTTTTGGCAGAGTGGCGGGAGCAGTAGTTGGGTCGGTATTGCCCTAGCATTGACAAGCAGCGTGATGTTGGCCTTGTATATGCTGTCGGTACGGCGCACCAGCAGCTACGGTATCTCGAGTGAAGCGACATTCCTGCTCCAGCTGATTGCCGTGGTGGCGACATCAATACCGCTATCCTACGCAATCGGTGAGCGATTTGACGGGCTCGCATCGCTCCAACCCGCACATTGGATAGGGCTGGCCTGTTTCTCACTCTTTATCGTCATCGGCGCTAACATTCTGCAGGTCTACACGCTGCGGAAGCTCGGCGCTTCGTTGGTGACTGCAGTACAGGCATGGCGTCTCCCCGTGTCTGCAATTGCTGCTGGGTTCATATTGGCAGAGTGGTTGCAGACACCAACGGAATTCATCGGAGCGGGATTGACTGCGATGAGCGTGACATGGTACCTCGTGTCGCAGCGTAAGTCAGCTTGACCGTACCCGCATACGAGTGCTATCATTGAGTCATTGGCTCTGTAGCTCAACTGGATAGAGCATCACCCTCCGAAGGTGAAGGTTGCTGGTTCGAACCTAGTCAGAGTCACCACACTCGAGCGCCCAGCCATGCTGGGCGTTCTGTATTGACGAGGAATGTCAATGATCAATGCAGTCCACCTCACAAAATCCTACGGGCCAGTCGTTGCGGTCCGCGATGTCAGCCTCACCGTTGGCGAAGCACAGATCTATGCGCTCCTCGGTCCGAACGGCGCTGGCAAAAGCACCACCATCAACATGTTGACCACCTTGCTCAAGCCTGACAGCGGGAGTGTACACATCAACGGACACAATGCCGCAAGTCATCCTGATGCTGTACGCCGCATCATCGGCGTGACATTCCAAGACCTCGTCCTCGACCGTGATTTGACGGGGCGCGAATGTCTCGACTTCGCCGGTCGGTTATACAATCTTGCGCCAAACCTACGCAAACAGCGCATCAACGAAGTCCTTGCATTGGTCGAATTGGGCACAGCCGCTGACCGTTTGACGGGGACGTATTCTGGCGGGATGAAACGGCGACTCGAGTTAGCACGTTGCCTGATGATGCATCCGCTGGTGCTCTTTTTGGATGAACCGACACAAGGGTTAGACCCTCAGCATCGGGCACAGATATGGCAATACATCAAAGATTTGCGCTCCCAAAATGGGATGACGGTGTTATTGACGACACATGCCATGGACGAAGCCGAGAACCTCGCAGATACGGTCGGAATCATCGATGACGGCGCGATGGTGAGCGAAGGTACCCCTGATGCATTGATTGGTAGTCTGGGCAGCGCATACATTCGCATCAACGCTGCATTCCCACCCGGATACAGCCCATCATTTGGCGCTGCCGCTTGGGTCACCATGGTCGACGCACAACCAGGAGTTTTGACCATTGGCGTACTCCATGGGGCACGTCAGATGACGACCATTATCGAAACACTTCATCAGGACGGCATTGTCATTTTGGACATCAGTATGACGCGCCCTTCGCTGGGCGACGTCTTTCTCCAAGTCACCGGCCGCGCATTGCGCGACGAAGGAGCATCACGATGATACATGCGACACATGCAATTTGGCTGCGCCATATGCGTAAGTTCTTCCGCAACCGCGAAGAACTCGGCGGACTTTTGATCCAACCCATTCTATGGGTGGGACTTTTTGGCATTGGGATGGCCCGCATGGTCACTGCACAAACTGATTATGTCACCTTTATGTTGCCCGGTATATTGGCGTTGACCGCACTGGGTGGTGCTGCAGGCGGCGGGATGATGTTCCTCGATGAACGTCTGCGCGGCATCCTACGTGAGTACCAAGTCGCTCCCATTCCACGACTCAGCATTCTGCTGGGCCACATTGCAGCAACCGTCAGCAAGGCATTTTTTCAAATTGTGATTGTAATCCTTGTCGGGCTGGCAGTGGGTGTGCAATGGACCTTTGGCTTTGGCGCATTCGTGAGTGCATTGATTTTTCTTTTGGCATTCACGCTGGGCTTTTGTGGGCTGTCACTTGGGATTGCAATACGTTCCAAGAGCATTATGGGATACCACGGCATGCTCTTTCTTTTTAACTTACCGCTGTTATTTGCGTCGAATGCGCTCTATCCATTGACCGATGCTCCCATCTGGATGCAATGGCTCGCATATGTAAACCCAGCCACCTGGTACATCGACGCGACCCGTGTGTTTTTGCAGGGAAGTACACCGATGTTGCCCGTTTGGGTTTCGGGGACAGCTCTTGTTGTTTTTGCTTGCACTGGGTTAGTCTTTGCGCTCCGACGCTTCCGGGCATTGACCACTTCCTGAAATCCCCATGCCGGGTGAAATCAGGTACACTATATCGCACATATGTACGACCGACAATGAGGAGAGCTGCGACCGATGGCACGCAACACGATCGAAATCCGCGGCGCGCGAGAACATAATCTCAAAGGAATCGACCTGACCATCCCGCGTGATCAGCTCGTGGTTTTGACCGGAGTCTCAGGCTCTGGCAAATCCTCTCTGGCATTTGATACCTTGTATGCAGAAGGACAACGACGCTACGTCGAGTCACTCTCTGCGTATGCACGGCAATTCTTGGGCCAACTCGAAAAACCCAAAGTGGACTACATCAGCGGCTTGTCACCCGCGATTGCCATAGAGCAGAAGAGCGCTTCGAAAAATCCACGCTCGACCGTTGGTACGGTCACCGAAGTATACGATTACCTCCGCCTACTATACGGGCGTGTGGGTACCCAACACTGCCATGTTTGTGGACAACCAGTCGCGTCACAAACCCCTGAACAGATGGTCGATCGTATTTTGGGGTTACCCACGGGCACGCGCTACATGGTACTTGCTCCAATGGTGTCGCGCCGTAAAGGGGAGTACAAAGAAATCTTTGCGGAAGCACGCACCGAAGGGTTTACGCGCGTGCGAGTCGACGGCGAGTTGATGGAACTCAGCACGGATATCAAACTCAATAAAAAAGTCACGCATACCATCGAAGTCGTGGTTGACCGCCTTGCAGTACCCATCAGAGACGATTCCGGCAGCGAAAAAGCCGGTAAGGGCAAAGCCGGTGCGGGGGCCCAGAGTACCTGGGATGCATACGAAACGCGCTTGACCGACGCCATCGAATTGGCGGTACGGACGGGTGAAGGGAGCTGTGTCATCGCCGTTGTCGACTTCCCCGCCGATACCCCGAGCGAAATTTCTGCGGTCAAAGAATGGGTGATGAGCGAAGCCAACACCTGTACGACCTGTGGGATATCGTTCAATGAACTGACGCCCCAGATGTTTTCGTTTAACTCACCACAAGGTGCTTGTAGTGACTGTGCCGGGCTCGGTACACGCCTTGATGTGGATGTGGGATTGTTGGTACCGAACGGAAGTTTGTCGATCCACGATGGCGCGGTTCCATACTGGGGTGAATTGCGCAAAAAGAAAGATGGCTGGGGCTACAAGTCCCTCGCCGTCATCGCAGCCCACTTTGGCATCGACCTCGATACCCCTTGGGCCAAATTGAGCGACCGTAATCGTGAAATCATCGTGAGTGGGAGCGGCAAAGAAAAAATAAAATTCACGTGGGCCAATGACGAAAGTGGCTCGAAAGGTGAGTTCATGCGCACGTGGGAAGGTGTCGCAAACGAAATCAGTCGGCGCTACAACACAACGGGTAGCGACATGACGCGTGAATTCTATGCCTCGTATATGTCTGAGCAAGTCTGTCCGACCTGTAAACGGGCACGATTGCGTGCGGAATCGCGGGCAGTTCGGGTCGGTGGCTGGTCGATTAGCGACGTGTGTGCCCTCAATATCACCGATGCCCACGCTTGGGCAATGACGATTGCAGGCACAGAAGTTGGTCTTGTCACAGGCCTCCAGACAACCCCGTTACAGGGCAATGCGGTGATGATTGCCAGCGATATTTTGAAGGAAATCCAAGATCGCTTGGGATTTTTGTTGAACGTCGGATTGCACTACCTCACCATGGCCCGGGCAGCGCCGAGCTTGTCGGGTGGTGAAGCACAGCGCATCAGGCTCGCCTCACAGATTGGTTCAGGCCTGGTTGGGGTGATGTACATTTTGGACGAACCGAGTATTGGATTGCATCAACGCGATAATCGGAAGTTGCTCAACACGCTCATCAAGCTCCGTGATTTGGGGAATAGTGTCATCGTGGTTGAACACGACCTCGAGACCATGCAAGCAGCAGATTTTCTGATTGACTTTGGCCCTGGCGCAGGAGTCAAAGGTGGCCAAGTCGTCGCGGCTGACACCCCTGCCAAAGTCGCCAAAGTCAAAGGGTCACTGACCGGACAGTATTTGTCGGGCAAGATGGAAATCCCCACTCCCAAAACCCGACGGCCAGGGAATGGGGCATGGGTGGGTATGCGCGGCGCAAAGATGAATAATTTGCGCGATGTGAGCATCAAATTCCCCCTGGGTGCATTTGTCGCAGTGACGGGTGTATCGGGGTCTGGTAAATCATCGCTCATCAACGGTACGCTCTACCCGACCCTGGCAAATCGATTGAGTCGCATGAGCTTATTGCCTGGACCAATAGATGGTATCGATGGGCTCGAACACCTCGACAAAGTCATCGACATCGACCAGCAACCCATCGGACGCACGCCTCGTTCAAATCCTGCGACGTACGTCAAATTGTTTGACCATATTCGAGACATCTTTTCACAGAGCCCTGAAGCAAAGGTGCGCGGCTACGACGTCGGGCGCTTTTCGTTCAACACGAAGGGTGGCCGCTGTGAAGCCTGTGAAGGCGCAGGTGTTCGGCTCATCGATATGCAATTCTTGGCTGATGTTTCGGTGCGGTGCGATGTCTGCAAAGGAAAGCGCTATAATCGAGAAACATTGGCAGTGAAGTATCGGGGCAAGACGATTGCCGATGTCCTCGACATGGACGTGCAGACAGCCTTGGAGTTTTTTGCACACATCCCCAAAATCACCCGTATTTTGACCACACTCCACGATGTCGGCCTGGATTATATTGCCCTTGGCCAACCTGCGACGACGTTGTCTGGTGGTGAAGCACAGCGGATGAAGTTATCACGAGAACTCGCCCGAATGGACACGGGGCGAACCATTTACATCCTCGACGAACCCACGACCGGACTCCACTTCGCTGACGTGCAGCGTTTGTTGATTGTGTTGCATCGGCTGGTCGAAGCGGGGAACACGGTACTAGTCATCGAGCATAATCTGGATGTCATCAAGACTGCAGACTGGCTCATCGACATGGGACCAGAAGGCGGTACCGGCGGAGGTGAGGTCATTGCCATGGGAACGCCCGAGGAAGTCGCAGCAATTGATGCATCACACACGGGATACTTCCTGCGCGAGATGTTCCACAAGGGTAAAACATTCTAGCAAACACCAGTGTACCTGCCGTACATATCCTGAGCATTAAGGAACACGCGTGTCTGAACGCTTCAAAGTCGGGTTAGCGTTGTTATTGACGTACACCATCTGGGGATCGACGTATCTTGGCATGAACTATGCGTTGGAGTCGTTCCCACCACTGCACCTGGCAGCACTCCGTTTTTTGGCAGCCTCGGTCATCATGATGCTGTTTATGCGTTGGCGCGGCGCGTCATTCCCCACGGCACGTGAATTCATGGGTGGAATGGGTGTCGGGATGATTCTGCTCGGGTTGGGGAACGGCGGTGTCGTTTTGGGGCTCCATTACAACATTCCAACCGGATTGACGGCTTTGATTTTGGCAAGTTCACCAATATGGGCAGCTGTGTTTGCCGGATTTTGGGGGCTGTGGCCAAATCGCCGTGAAGTGATCGGACTATTGGTCGGCTTTTGCGGCGTAATTGTCTTGCGTTTTGATGGGCAGATTCAGGCAGCGCCGATTGGGTTCCTATTCCTCATGCTGGCAGCCATGGGATGGTCCATGGGAACGGTGCTGATACCACGGGTCAAACAGTCGCCCAATGCCTATATGGCAAGCGGTGCCCAAATGCTTGGCGCAAGTGTGACGCTCTTTGCGGCTGCATTGGTCACGGGTGAACAAATGACTACGACGCTGAGCACGACATCACTGTGGGCATTCGGGTATCTGTTGATATTTGGATCGTTGATTGGGTTTACGGCGTATTCGTACCTCGTTCCGCGGGTACGGCCTGCGTTGGCTATCAGCTCGGCGTACGTGAACCCCATGGTTGCGGTGCTGCTCGGCACGCTGCTCAATCGTGAATCAATCAGTTCCTATATGCTCTATGCATTACCATTGATTATTGGCGGGGTGCTCTTGATGTCATTTGCCAAGACAAAAAAACAGCCGTTGCAGGAAGCAACGGCCTAGGGAATGACGCAAAGCAGCCCCACGTCACTGTGTGACGTGGGGCCGCTTTTGTTTTAGCGGCCCATAGCAGCAATCCCCACTGCAATTCGGTACGCATTGGCCATGATGGTCAGCACCGGATTGAACCCGCCATTGGTGACGTGGAGCGAACCATCAGCGATGTAGAGGTTTTTGATACCGTGGATTTTTCCATTACGATCAGTCACCGATGACGCAGGATCATCGCCCATACGGCAGGTCCCCGCTTGGTGTTGACCTGCACTCAGACCGGGGCGCGGTGGGTTGCCCCACTGGCGTTCGACCCCGGCTGCTTCGAGCCATTCACGCGCTTTACCGTGCATGTATGCAGCAGTACGGACAGTCTCGGGGTGAACACCGCCGGACAATCGTGCCACCGGTACACCATAGCGATCACGGACACTCCTATCGAGAGTGACTCGCGCGTCGGGGTTGGGAATCTCTTGGACCGGCCCCGTCACATCCATGAAGCGCGGATATGCATAGCGCATGAAATCTTTGGCCGCCTTGCCCCAACGTGGCACCTCGGGAGGCATAAAGCGCTTCCAAAAAACGATGGGTAGTGTGATGAATTCGTCTGCCAACATCCCACCGCCGATGACATCAGGGTTCGCATGATTGAAGTCCACTGTGCTGATGCTGACTCCTGGCCCTTCGGCGTCGTAGATTGGGTCCTTCATCAATCCAATCGAACGAGGATAGACGTGTCCTTGCAAATGCCGACCGAGTTGGTCTGAGTGGTTTCCTAGGCCCTCCGGTGCATCGCTCGCGGCGGAATTCATCAGTAATCGCGGCGTCTCGATGGCACTGCCCGAGATGATAACCGTCGTTGCCTGTGCAGTGTGCCGTTGGCCATCTGCGGTGATGTATTCAACCCCAGAAGCAGTCTGCGCATCAGCCATGAGGACACGGAGCACAAATGCTTCGCTGACGAGGGTACAATTGCCGCTGGCCAGCGCACGGGGAATCATTGTGTTGTGTGTTCCGTTTTTTGCATTGACATGACAGGCAAAGCCGACACACAATCCACATTGCGCGCAGACGGGTCTGCCCTGGAACGGGGTGGTGTTGAGCAGCAACGGTGGCGTCAGAGCATGCCAACCGAGCGTATGTGCGGCAGCTTGCAAAATATTCCCACGCGTCGTGAGCGGGACGGGCGGCATCGGGTAGGCATTTTGGCGTGGCCAGCGTTCGGCACTGCGACTCGAATCACCAGCGATGCCTACCTCGTGCTCGATACGCTCGTAGTAGGGGGCGAGATCAGCATACGAAATCGGCCAATCTGCCAGGGAGCTCCCTGCAGGACGTCCGTAGCGTGATTGCATGCGAAAATCATCGGGCATGAAGCGCCAGCCTTGGCCACCGTAGAGCATCGTCGAGCTACCCACTGCCATCGCATTGTTATGGTACCCGCCGTTATGCGGGAGTTGTACGTGCTCGGTACCGTCGGGAGTGACCAGCACCCGTGGATGCCCAATATCCGGGCCAGTGTTTTGGCCGTACTGCGACAAACGGTGGTTACGCAGATGATCGTTTTGTTCGTTTTCGTAGGTAAAATGCTTGCCGCGTTCGAGCAACAGGACACGCGCACCTGATTCAGACAAAATGGCAGCGGCGACACCGCCGCCAGCGCCAGCACCCACAATGATGATGTCGTAGATCATCGGCGTTCCTCGAATCCAAGCATCTGCCAAGAGACGCCGTTTGCGTTGGCGCCGTGACGGGGATCACTATAGAACCCCTCTGCACAGTGCTCAGCGATGAGTTCCAGTGTGTCTGCGGCATCACACAGCCAGACTGCACTGGTCTGGTTCTTCCATAGGGCTTCGATGAGCGCGTCGGCAGCGGTGGGACTGAGGGCAGCAAATGAGGTCGAATGGAGGTTGAGCGCTTCGTGCTCGAGCGACGTGAGTGTCTGTGTGTAGCGAGCCACATACCCGACACCATCTGCCTGCAAGAAACGCATGAGATACGTATCGACGCCTGCGGCAATACCTCCGGGAGTATCATCGTGTGGGATATAGCGTTCAATCAGAGCGCGCAACGTGGCGAGCTGGGTCGCATCAAACATATGAACCTCCTGTGTCTGGATGAATACATCATAACAAACAAACACATACGGACTACAGCAATGACTTGAGTTCCTCAGCAGATTTACGGGTCATGCCCGGAAGGGCTGCAATGTCATCGACACTCGCTGCGCGGATGGCATCGAGTGATCCGAAGGTTTTGAGCAAGAGCTGCCGTCTTTTCGGGCCAATACCTGCTATTTCTTCGAGCGTCGAACTCTTCATCGATTTGGCCCGGAGTGTACGATGGTAGTTTTTGGCAAAACGGTCTGTCTCTTCGTCGATGGTCTGCACGAGACCGAGGACCGGACTCGAGCGCTCGAGCACGATGAGTTCCTTGGCATTCGGAAGAAGCAGATCGAATCGGTCACGGTTTGGGCCTTTGACGACACCCACAACGGGCAAATGGCCAAAGCCGAGTCTTTTCAGTGATTCGACCGCCGCATTGAGTTGGCCGACACCGCCGTCGATGAGAATGAGATCCGGCAGAAGCGACCATGCTTCTTGTTCTTTGTTTTTTGCGTCTTCGGATTGTTGCTCGTCAGGTACGTCGTTGATCGAGAGGAGGACATCTTCACCGGCAGCGGCAGCAGCGCGTTTGAAGCGGCGTTCGACCATCTCTTTGATTGAGCCGACATCATTTGGCGCGTCGATGGTCTTGATACGGAATTTTCGGTAATGAGCTTTTTTGGGTTCACCATTCTCAAACACCGTCATCGCACCAACGGTATTGGTCCCTTGGGTGTTGGAGACGTCGAAGCATTCGATGCGTCGCGGTGGGTCCGAAAGATTGAGAATGACCGCAAGTTCACGCAGGCCAACGACGGAGCGTTTTTCGCCATCCATCCAAGCAGCACGCAGTTCGGCGAGTTTACGTTTGGCATTGGCAGTGGCCATTTCGACGAGTTCTCTTTTTTCTCCACGGCGCGGGACGGTGATTTCGACTTTATGACCGCGCTTATGGGAGAGCCAACTTTCGATAATGAGGGGTTCTTCGACGTGTTCGGCCAAAATAATATTTGGTGGAACCTCGGCGGCCGAATCGTAGAACTGTGTGAGGAATGAGCCCAGCAATTGTGCATCGTCTTCGTCTTCGGTATTTTGCAGCGCAAACGGTTCTGCCCCGATGAGTTTGCCGTTACGAATATAGAAAATCTGGACGACTGCGGAGCCGTCTTCACGGGCAAAAGCGATGACATCTTGGTCGGAAGTGACGGTTCGCATAACCTGCTGACGCTGACTTATTTCTTCGATGTCGCGGATTTGATCGCGAATGAATGCAGCCCGTTCAAACTGCATGTCTTTGGCGTGCTGGGTCATGCGGGTGCGCAGATTTTTGACGACATCCTCGGTTTTTCCTTCGAGGAAGCGGCAGACCGACTGGATGGTTTGTTTGTATTCCTCTTGAGATACGAGTGCGGGGACGCAGGGACCGAGGCAACGGCGCATTTCGTAGTAGAGGCATGGTTTGCCGGTGCGTTGGTGGCGTTTGAAGCGATCATCGCCGCAATCAAATGGGGGCCGAAAGGCAAAGAGTCGATTGAGTTCACTGAGGGTTCGGCGTACTGAACCTGCTTTGGCATACGGCCCGAAGTAGCGTGCGCCATCCTCGTAGACCGTACGTGTGGTCAAAATCCGTGGCCATGCTTCGTTGATGGTGACTTTGATGTACGGATAGCTGCGATCATCCTTGAGGAGAACGTTGTAGCGCGGCCGGTGCTGTTTGATGAGATTCATTTCGAGGAGGAGTGCTTCGAGTTCACTACTCGTCGTGATAATCGAAAAATCAGCGATTTTGGCGACCATTCGGCGATTTTTGTTGCTCAGCTGGGCAATATTGAAGTACGATTGCATACGGTCACGCAGCGATTTTGATTTGCCCACATAGAGGACTTGGGCATTGCTGTCGCGCCAGATATAGACGCCATAGGTCTGCGGGACGGCTTTGAGTCGCTCGTGAAATTCTTCGTGGTTAATCACCGCAGTGAAGCGAAAATCTGGCATGTTATGCCCACCCCAGGTCTGTATCGCCAGGGTTTGACCCACCAGCGCGGGTATCGGCGCGTTCTTCGTCTATCATTTCGTCGACCATTTCGTTCCAGTCGGTACCGGCGTCTTCACCAATGGTACGACCGAGTTCTTTGGCCCAACGGGCAACGGCCCGGGGATCGTTCACGTCTACCCCATCAAATGCGGAATCGCCCCCGATACGTGCCACGTGAGCGGCTTCGCCACGGAGCTGGAACACGCGGGAAACAATCCGCTGTACTTCTGCCTTCTGACAGCGTGGACAAGCGAGATTTGTCGGATCAGAAAAACCCTGTACCAGGCGTTGAAAAATCACCCGACAAGCATCGCAGCGGTACTCATAGATGGGCATGGATGCTCCTCAGCGCAGGGCATACAGCGACTGGAGGACGTGCGGCAGCGCCGTCGTGAGGTCACTCGCGAGTACCCCGACGTTGCCAATCGTGTGCCCCACATGCGAACCAGCCAAGCCATGGACGGCGACGCCGGCACATGCCGCTGCATAGAGATCGGCGTGCTGTGCGATGAGGCCAGCAATGATTCCTGCCAAGACGTCACCGCTGCCTGCAACTGCCAGGACGGGGTTTGGATGCGCCCACAGAGCGGTGCGGCCGTCGGGGCTTGCAACCACAGTCACGCTCCCCTTCATGACAATCACCTGACCCCAGGTTTTGGCGTAGTGCTGGGCCAGCGCAATTGGCGGCAAATCAGCACACTGCCCGCCGGCGAGTCGGCGCAATTCACCGTAGTGCGGGGTTAGCACGCAGGGAAGCGCCGCAATGACCTGCTGCCAATCAGGGATGCGGGCAAGAAGGGTGAGTGCGTCAGCATCGAGCACGACAGGGCGCCCTGCGACATCAGGGGAGGAGAGGAAGTCAACCAAGAGTGTTGCTGCGTCTGCGCTACGGCCGATTCCGGGACCGATGAGGTACGTCGAGAAGTGCGACTGGACGAGAGCTTCCAACGGGTCATCATGAAATGGGGTGAGGGTCACTTCGGGTGTGGACCAGCAGTGTTCAAACGACGATTGCGCCCCGGCAAGTGAAACGATACCGGCACCGGTACGAGCAGTGGCAAGGCACGCCAACTGTGCGGCTCCCGGGTATGCCACAGAGCCTGCCCAGACGCATACGATACCATAGGTGCCTTTGTACGAATCAGCGGGGCGCACGGGTAAGAGGGACGATACCGTATGTTCATCCAAAAGAAGCGTTGCACGGCGATCATAGGGAGGAATCGAAATACCGATATCCAGTTCTACGATAGTACCCGTCATCGCGAGCGTCGGCAAGAGATACAACCCGTGTTTGCGTGGACCAGTACTCAAGGTGAGATCGGCACGCAGACACACACCGGGAATTGATCCATCAGCTGCATTGCAACCGGATGGAATGTCAATTGCAATGAGTGGGAGACGACAGTGACGACTATTGAGTGTCGTAATGAGATCCGCCAGTGCACCTTCTGGCGCACGATTGAGCCCTATGCCAAATAGGCCATCTATGACGACATCGACGTGTGGGAGTAGTGTTTTGATCGCCTGCGCATCCCAGTTTTCGATATAATCGGCACCTGCAGCACGTGCATTGGTCAACCAGGAATCTGCCAATGGCCGATGCCAGGTGACGATAGTGACGCTCACCATTTTTTGCAGAAGGAACTCCGCAGCGACCAACGCATCGGCCCCATTATTCCCAGGTCCGGCGCATATAAGGACGCGTCGTAGCGCAGGAAAATGAGCAGATATCGCATTGGCGCATGCCTCGCCCGCGGTCCGGATGAGTGCATGTGCAGTTTTACCGGTCGAAATCTGTTCTCGTTCGAGTTCCTGCATGGTTATCGGTGCGATGAGCAGTGTCATACAGAACCTTTTGAAAAAACGACGGCAAGGTCGAAACCTCACCGTCGCACCGGCCTGATTGTTACTTGACGCGCTCCATGTAGTTGCCACTGCGCGTATCAATGCGGAGTTTGTCGCCTTCATTGATGAATGCCGGCACCGTGATTTTGGCACCAGTCTCGAGCGTGACAATTTTGTTGACGTTGGTTGCGGTGTCTCCACGGAGTGCAGTGCTGGCTTCTGTGACCGTTAACTCCACAAAAATCGGGATTTCGACCCCGAGGATGCGGGTCTCGTCGTAGAACAGAATGTCGCATTCCATACCGTCGAGCAAAAACTCCGCACCATCGCCAATGACTACGGCAGTGAGTTCGATTTGTTCGAAAGATTCGTTATCCATGAAGACGAAGTTTTCGCCTTCGCGATAGAGGAATTGCATGGAGTGTTTGTCGACGCGTACGATTTCAATATCTTCGCCGGCACGGACGCGTTCTTCGATTGTCTTACCGGTGGCGATGTTTTTGAGCTTCAGAATGACCATGGCACGCCAGTTACCTGGGGCATGGTGATGAAATTCGGTCACGCGGTGCAGTGTACCGTTCCAACGGATAATCAAATTCGTGCGCAAATCGGATGTGGTGGCCATACTACTCCCCAAAAATGCAAAACAATACGTTCAGTATACCAGATTCAACCAATTGACTGCCGATGAGGGAACGAGTCGCTCCTAATCGACGTCGGATGCGATCCCGAGCTGTTCACGGCCGGCAGCAACAACAAACAATGACCCTGTGACGACGATGAGTTCATCAGCGCCGGCATGATGCATTGCAAACGTGAGCGCTTCGGCAGGGTCAGCAATTCCAATGACCTGTATTTCGGGGCGAGCACTGAGCACCATCGCACGCAGCGCACCGAGATCGCTCCAGGCGCGGGGGTGTCGCGACGCAGTGACGATGACTTGATCCGCAGCGCGGACCAGAAGTGGCATCATCGTATTGACATCTTTGTCGCGCGAACAGCCGATGACGAACGTTTTGGAGCGCCCCGGGAAATCGTGGATCAACGACCGTGTCAATCGTTCCGCAGAATCCGCATTGTGTGCCCCATCGAGCAGCACGGAGACGCCGTTTATCTGGCAGAGCTCGTAGCGCCCCGGCCACTGTACCCGGTCGAGTCCTGATGCAATAGCAGCATCGTCTAGGCGGGGGAAGCGACGCTGCAAGAAAATAGCAGCAGCAATTGCGATGCGGGCATTTTCGACTTGAAATTCGCCATGCAAAGAAGACGCAGGCGGGCCATGATAGACATCGTAGGGGTCGAATAACTCCGGTATCGGCCCGCGGGTATGCTCATCGGCCTCATCCTCGCCTCTGATACCACCCATTCCAGGATCGTCTATCACGTAGCTCGGCGCGCCCGCCTCGGCTGCGCAGGCAGCCAGGGTTACCAGCGCTGCCAAGGGCTGTGGTGCCATCAAAATGGGGACGCCTGCGTGGGCAATACCACCTTTTTGCATCGCGATCTCGACAATGGTGTCGCCCAACAGATCCATATGGTCATAACTGACCGATGTGATTACCGAAAGCAACGGATTGAGCACATTGGCACTGTCATAACGACCTCCGAGGCCGACCTCGACGATGGCGATATCGCAGCGCTGATCGGCAAAGTATCGCATTGCGATAGCAAATCCGATGGCGAACGTCGAAGGTAAGCCGGCGGCAATATCGTTCTCTTGGATGTGCGGAGCGAGCACATTGACTGCATCGACCAACGCCGTTTGCGAAATAGCAACGCCATCGACTTGAATGCGTTCGCGATACGAATGGAGATGCGGCGAAGTCCACATGCCCGTGCGCAATCCCGCAGCCCGACACATCGCGGCAATCATGGCAGTCGTTGAACCCTTCCCCTTGGTGCCGGCCACGACCACCGTCGCATACGAGTGTTGCGGATTACCGAGAATCTGCAGTAATTCACTGGTACGCCGGAGGTTGTCGGCAGGGTCTGGTCGCTGCTGCGGATTGGGGATGAAGCGGTACAGGTAGTTCAGCGCTTCTTGGTAGTTCGCAACCCTCTGCATGGAAGAGACTTTCTACACGTACGCGCCGTGACCGACAGTCACGGCGCGTATCAGCATGGGAGAGTTAGCGACCCAGTTTGCGGACATTCTGGAGACAGCGATCAATACATTCCATGGGAGGGTATGCGTAGCTCTCTTGTTCGACGACATACCACTGTGTGCCACCGATGGACTCACAGAGTGGCAGAACCGTCGACCATGGAACATCACCATCTCCAATGAGTGCTGTTTTGTTGCTTTCGGAGTGTTCTTTGAGGTGGACACTCAGCGCACGACCAGGGTATCGTTCGATGAACGGTGCAGCAGGCGCCTGTGCGACCAACGCGTTGCCGGTATCGAATTGCATGATGACTTCTTTATCGGTATTGCCGAAGAAGGTATCCCACGGCAATTCGCCTTCGAGGGGTTTAAATTCGACCCAATGATTGTGGTAACCGGTTTTCATTCCATGCGGTGCGAGTTTTTTGCTGACATCGTTGAGGATGTTTGCAGCTCTGAGCCAGCCCGCACGGGTGTTGGTATAGGATTCATCGAGTCCAGGCACAATCAGAAATCGATTGCCGATGGTCGCATGAAATTCGATGGAGCGTTGTAACTCATCCCCCATCAGGGTAGTGATCCCGACGTGGGCACCGGCTACCTTTAAGCCGTTTTCGTCGAGCATTGCTTTGACAGATTTGGCGTCATGGCCATAAAAACCGGCGAATTCGACACCGTCGTAGCCCATTTTGGCAATCGCCTTGAGGACTCCAGCGAGGTCATTTTTGGCGTCTTCACGCACTGAATAGAGTTGTACCGCGACAGGAATACGCGCCATTGCATTGCTCCTCGTTAGACACGAACACTAGGGGTAGTATACCAATGTTTTCTCGATTGGCGATGCGATGCTACGCCTCACTCTGTCGTGTTGTACCGTTCATCAGAAAATCGTCGTACTATATATGCATCCAACATGAACCAGTCAGAGGAGTACATATGAACCGCGACAGCGCACTCAAAAAGATAAAAGACAAGAATTTTCGGGCACTTTGTGAAGGAATCGTTGCTGATATGAAGCGTCTGGCTGTTCCCGGGGTGTCGGTGGCTGTGTGGCATGGTGACCAACAATGGAGTGCGGGGTTGGGGGTGACGTCGGTAGACAATCCGCTACCGGTGACAGCCTCGACGCTCTTCCAAATTGGTTCTATCTCCAAAACCATGTTAGCCACACTGTTGATGCAGCTCGTCGAAAAGGGCAAATTGGACCTCGACACCCCGGTCAAAAAATATATTCCTTCGCTGCGCCTATCCGACGCGGCGGTGGCGGAGCAAGTCACCACGCGCCATCTCCTGACGCATTCGGGTGGTTGGATGGGCGAGTACTTTAACCAGTACGGGTATGGCAACGACGCGCTCGATAAGATGGTCAAGAGTTTGGTACGGTTGCCACAGATTTCGCCTTTGGGGGCTGTTTCGTCGTACAACAATGCTGGATTTACGATTGCAGCTCGCCTCGTCGAAGTACTGACCAAAGAGAGCTATGAAGTAGCGGCAACACGACGGCTTTTTCACCCCATCGGTATGACCGAGGCGTTCTTTTATCCGGATGATGCGATTATGACGCGGCGCTATGCAGTGGGTCATCTGACCTGGGATGGCGTCGCTACCGTTGCGAACCCATGGGCTATCGGCCGTTCAACAAATGCGATTGGGGGCGTGACGTGCAGCGCCGAAACGTTGATGGCGTTTGCGCAGTTTCATAGTAGCGACGGCAATGGCATTATGCAGGAGGCGACACTCAAAGCGATGCGATCCTTCCAGATTCATGCGGGTGGGCGTGGCGACATGGGATTATCGTGGTTCTTCCACGATCATGGACCGTTTGTCAGTTATGGTCATGGCGGTGCCACAAAGGGTCAAAAAGGATTATTTCGGTTTGTACCGGATGAGCAGTTTGGGTTTGCCCTCCTGGCCAATAGTGATCGAGGCGGCATTGTCCATGATGCAGCCTGGATACGCGCCCTCGATATATATATGGGGTACACCGCAACACCACCGGTACCAGAAGACCGCGATAGTGCAGCGCTTGCACCGTACATCGGCGCATACGACTATGCGTTTTCGCACTTTGCAGTGGAGGCTGCGGATGGTGGCTTCGTCATACACGAGACTCCCAAAGGGGGCTTCCCGACTCCGACAACACCTGCTGGTCCGCCCCTGCCGGACGTCAGAGCTCGGTTTATCGGGCCGGACACCTTTGTGTGCCTCGACGAACCACGCAAGGACGAAGTGGGTGACTTTATCCGTGGACCAAACGGGTCTATCTTATACCTACGCATCGGCGGTCGCGCAAATCTACGTATCGAGCAGGGAGTAGGCAAATGACGAATCGCGATCTTCAGCCAGCACAGACATTATGGCCGTGGTACCGCCCAGAAGAAGCACCCTACGCATTCCGCTGCAAGACCCGTGCAGAAGCAGACGCTTGGCAAGCTCGCGTGCGACCGGCGTTACACGCGACACTCGGGCTGGATCGCTTTGTCCGTGTTCCGCTCGAAGCCCAAGATGCAGGTATCGTGGATAGGGGGCAATACCGACGAGAAAAAATCATCTTGCGAACGGGACCGCACACCCTCATGCCGGTGTATATTCTGCATCCAAAGTTCGTGCATAATCCAGCGACAGTGTTGGCATTTGCAGGCCACGGATATGGCGTGGCGGATATCGTCGGACTCTGGGAAGACGGTTCGGAACGGTCGACCCCATCAGGGTACCATCGTGATTTTGCTGTTGCATTATGTCTTGCTGGATTCACGGTTGTTGCACCTGAAATAGCCTGCTTCGGCGAGCGGAGGACGGACTTCAGTACCCTCAACCGTGTGATGGGTCAAGACGAACCGAATTCTTGTGCGCACACCGCCATGCTTGCGTTCCACCTGGGCAGTTCAGTGCCGGCAATGCGTGTACACGATGCATTGCGCTTAGTCGATTACCTCGAGACACGCAGTGATATCGATACCATGCGACTCGGTGCCATGGGAATATCCGGCGGTGGGATGCACACCCTTTTTTCGGGTGCCATTGACGAACGCATCAAGGCGATGGTAATTAGTGGCTATGTATCGAACTGGCGCGAGAGTATTTTTGCGATGCACCACTGTGCTTGCAACTTTGTACCGGGGTTGGCGACGCACGGCGAAATGACGGATGTGCTCGCGTTGTTGGCACCTCGGCCGTTGTTCATCGAAGCAGGGATACAAGATCCGATTTTTCCGATTGCGTCGGTGCGTGCTGCGAGCCTCAAGACGCAGCAGCACTACGCGGTTTTTGGCGCGAGTCAATCGGTCAAAACTGACTTTTTCGAGGGACGGCACGAGATCCGCGGAGTCGAGGGGTATCGTTTTCTGCGAGAAGTACTCGCCTGAGGCGAGGATTGCGACCGGACGCAGAGGTTGCTGGCAGTGCAAAAAACCTAGCGGTGAGATTTTCTGTGACTCTGCGACACTCCAGTGGTACGCACAGACCGTCATATACGCAATGCACTGCGCCGCAGCGCAACACAACGCACCGGTGCCGATGGCACCGGTGCGCTTTTCCCTGACTATGCGTGGTGAATGGAGCCCCGAATCTGTTGCATGGCAGCGATGATGCGGTCTTCGAGCATGTCTGTGTCAGAGTTTTCGATGCGGTCGTTCTGGGTGAGCCAATCGATAGTCTCGGCGACTGCGGCATCAAGTGGCACACGGGGTCGCCACGAGGGGACGAGATCGATGAGTGATTGCGGTGAAAAGACCTGCGTGTGGCCGAGGCAGGTGGTCAGTGCGCTGTAGCGCTTGGCGTCAGCAGCGGCCAGAATGTCCCAGGGGACCGAGACCGTCTGTAAGGGGACACCGACGGCTTTGGCAGCGAGGCCGTGCCACTCGTGCCAGGTCAGTGGCATCGGGTTGACAATATGGATAATTTTTTGATGGGCTGCGCGGAGCCCACAGAGTGCGACATAGGCAGTGGCAGCATCTGCGGCAGGAAGAAATTGGAAGAAATTGTCGCCCTCGTTGGCCTCGATGATGGGCTTCCCTTTGCGCAGACGATCGATCCAGTTTGTACCCCAATCGACCTGACGGAACAACGGTTGTCCCGGACCGAAGGTGAACGACGGTTTGACAATGGTCACGGGGACGCCGCCACGTTGTGCGTGGTCGAGGAGGAGCTCATCGGCAGCGACTTTGCCGGCACCGTAGCCGCCGTCGTGACGACCGTTGAGTGGTGCGTCGATTCCTTGAAAGAGCGACGTGAACGGTGGTCCGTAGGTCATCACGGTCGAGGTCTGAATGAGGTGGCCGACGTTGGGGAGGGCTTTGATGGTGGATGCTGCGTCGGCAGCGGTGAACGAAATCATGTCGATGGCGACATCAAATGTACGTTTGGACAAAGTGGTTTCGTAGGCTGCGCGATTGGTCCGGTCACCAATGATGACCTCGACTCCCGCAGGCGGGGCATCGCTGCGTTGGCCCCGGTTGTAGACCGTGACGGAGTGATTTTGGGCGAGCAGTTCACGCACAATGGCCCGACTGATGGTGCCAGTACCACCGATAATGAGGACGTTCATCGTCGACTCTTTTCTATTGCAGGGGGGAATAGGCAGTGGAATCGAGCAGAACGCTGTCGAGCTTCTCGACCAGAATACCATCGACTTCGCTGGCGGCTTTAGCAGCCTGCCAGGCGGGGTCGTCGCGGAAGGCATCGAACATCCGGTTCCGTTCTTCGACGGAAGGGAACGAGAGCAGATAGACGAGATCGCCGTGCAGTTCACGGCCACCTTGTGGCGTCCAGAATGCAACCACGGTCATTCCATGTTTGCGAAAAAGCGGGATAGTGTGTTGGGAAAAGCGGGCATGCAGGGCATCAATTTTGTGGGGATTCGCCCAATAGGAACGGAGTTCATAGACCATACTGGTGCTCCTTGGTATGTGAATGGATGCATTACTTTACCAAAATCACGTACGGTCCGCTTGACCCGACCATTGCAAATCCGTACGAATCGACGAGAGCCCGAACGTCGGCGCGATCGTAGACGGTAGACCGCAAGACAATGGTGCGAATTCGCGTATGTTCGGTGCGAAGCTCTGTTTCGGGGATGTAGAGTTTATTCTCGAACTTGCCATCGAAGAATCCGGCGGTTTCGATCCGAGCGGTCATATGCTTGAGATTTTTTCAAGGTAGCCCCAATGCAATTCGGCTTCGGCACAAAACGTGAGTTGCGGGTAGGCCGTTGACATGAGTACCATCGCACCAGCGATGTTTTCGGGGCCAACATAGGGCCAGGTGGAGCAATTGTGAGGACGCGCTGGGCGACCTGATGTTGGATCATAGGCAACTTCCAGAGTGATTGTTCGGTACCGTAGGTGCGCAAACGTTTGTAGGTGAGTGCTTGATGTTGCAGAAAACCGACGACGGCGCGTCTGCCAGTAACGCCATATAGCAGAGCAGTGCAGGAATGGTGATG
This sequence comes from Thermoflexus hugenholtzii JAD2, assembly GCA_945881915.1. Classification (GTDB taxonomy): domain Bacteria; phylum Chloroflexota; class Chloroflexia; order Chloroflexales; family Roseiflexaceae; genus UBA965. Next base: position 81,664 of record CAMCVW010000002.1, read on the forward strand.
AAGCTCCGCCAGCGGTGCAGTTTGTAACGGAGGAGTCGCGACATCCCAGGGGCTAATAACCCTACCAAGGGAATGGGAACGGTAAAGAAAAACATCTGCCAGTATGTGTTGGGTTGCGTGGTGTATTCGATGACACTCGGTGCGACGAGTGGATTAATAAACCCAAGCACGACCACGAGAAAAAACCAACCGTCAATGCGCGCAAACACTGTTTGAGCACAAAAAGGGCTGCAACGAATACGACAGACAAGACAATTGGTGTGATGGAAAAACGTGGTTATATAGAATATCGCATGGCCCAAAAAGTGCGTTGGAAATACGAATTCGGGAGGTTGTCGCGGGGGGGGTTGCGCAGCCAGGTGGCTCAGCCAGATTGAATATGCCAGATCCACAGCAATATCCAGTGCGGATGCTGGAGTCATGCACGAATGACATAGGTGAATACAGCGACGAGTACGATACAGTTCATCAGCAGACTAGGAGATAGCCAGAGGTCGTCAGGGCGATACTTGCAATCATAATCATCGAGACGATGAGCATGTTGCGCAACCGCGGTGAACGCAAGAGGACGTACGACTCGACGAGAAAAAGCGGAATGCCACAAGAAAGAAATACCCCTTGGCTTGGGTGAAGCGTAATAGCGAATAATGAAGTGGTCCGTAATGCGAATCACCGAGGATACACAGCATCAACACTGCAACCCCAAATCCATGGATGGCATAGCGAAAGTTACCAAACAGCACCACAATGGCATAGTAGAGTGTCATCGCATACAGCACGCCGTTGAAGAACGGAAAAACAATAATCCAGCGTCAAAAACCGTACTGGCACGGTATTTGCAATAGCTGCAACGAAATACTCACATGGTCCTGAAATATCCCAGCGAACCGACTGGAACGGCGTGGTGAGCGGGAGAATTCCATGAACCGCAGACATGGGTCCATGGGGATTCTGTAGTACATAGAACGCATTTGCAAAGTAGTAGTAATCGTCTGGATTTGGTCTCATGACCAGCAGGGTGGTCAAGCCAAACACCAATGCAATCCCGGCGACATACCATATATGTAATCGGGGAATCTGGAATGTATTTTGTAAAAAATCGGTAATTCGACGAAATCCCAGCGCTGTCGGAGGGTAAACAAGCTGTCAAACAGAGAAGTACTCTCGTTAACGAGCGGAGGGCATGGCCAATAAGCTCCACCCCCAAAACCGGGAACAGAACGTAAGGATCGTAATGTATGAAAATGAAGCCACCACTACGACAATAAAGGTGCGCAGGTTGATGAGAAAACGCATTGCAGAATAATCCAAGCCTCCGCGTGGCACAGTGTGTGCCACAGCGTGGACTCATCCAAAAAAATCGGGGGGATGCCTTATCCCACGACTGCTTTCGTGAACCGAGCAATCCCCTCACGAATCAATTCCATGCTGGTTGCATATGACATTCGTACAAATCCCGGAGCACCAAAGGCAGAACCACTGACTATCCCGATGTGGGCATGTTCGAGCATGGCTGCGGCAAACTCGTCGTCTGTGTGACAAACAACGCCACAGGCGAGTTTTTTGCCAAGCAGACCACGGATATCAGGGAACACATAAAATGCACCATCTGGGACATTCAGCGATACGCCAGGGATGGAACTGAGCAGTTCCCCGATGACGTCACGGCGTTGGCGGAATGCAGCGACCATTTTTGTGACTTCACTCGTCATGTCGATGCTGCCGTCGTAGGCAGGCAGAGCGGCAGCCTGGGTAATCGAAGAGGTATGTGATGTCGAATGGCTCTGGATACCCTTGATTGCATCGATGATAAACTGCGGCCCGACGACGAAGCCCATGCGCCAGCCCGTCATCGCGAATGCTTTTGAAGCCCCGTTGATGACCAACGTTTGATTGAGCATGTCTGGGGCAACCCGAAGCCAGCGCGCGTACTCGGTATAGACAATCGCGTCATAGATTTCGTCACTCATGACGACGATCTGCGGGTGCTGTTTGATGACATCGGCAATGGCACGGAGTTCCGCAGCGGTATACACCGCACCCGTTGGATTGGATGGCGAATTGAGCATGAAAACGCGCGTTCGGGGGGTGATTGCTGCCGCCAACTGCGCAGCGGTGATGCGGAAGCCGTTTTCGGCCGTAGCCGGCACTATGACCGGCGTCGCGCCAGCGATTTTGGCTTGATCGACATAGCTGACCCAATACGGAGCCGGTATGATGACCTCGTCGCCGGCATCACACAGTGCCAAAAATGCCAAGAAGAGTGCTTCTTTAGCGCCATTGGTGACCGAAACCTGGTTTGCGGTGTATGTCACACCGCAGTCCGCACCAATGTGATCGGCAACGGCTTTGCGGAGGTCGGCGGGACCGCCAATGGGTGTATATTTGGTCTGATTTGTTTCGATTGCGTTGATTCCGGCAGCTTTGATGGCATCTGGCGTGGCGAAGTCGGGCTCACCCGCACCGAACGAAATGACATTGATACCTTGAGCTTTAAGTGCGGCTACTTTGCCACCGAGTGCGGTCGTGGCCGATGGCGTGAGACGGCTGAGTCGTTCGGAAAGTCGAATGGAGCTCATGAATGACCTTTCAACACGTTATTGGATGACCGTGACACCACGGCCGGTGGTAATCTTCCCGATATGGACATACGTAATCCCCAACGCTTCCCCAGCGACGATCAGATTGTGGCATTCATCGGCCGTGACTGTGACTAGGAGACCGCCAGAAGTCTGTGGATCATAGAGGACGTCAATGAAATGTGAGGGAATAGTGGAATCAACCGTCACCAGACCAGATGCTTCATAGTGCTCGCGATTGCGTCGCAGACCCCCGGGAACCACTCCTGCGGCCGCGTAGTCAAGCGCTCCGGGGAGCATATGAATAAATTGTATGGCAATTTCGGCGGTGAAATTTGTATCCGCCGTCATTTCGAGCAGGTGACCAATCAACCCAAACCCAGTGACATCGGTCATGCAGCGGACATTGTGTGCCATCGCGGTCTTGGAAGCCATGAGATTGAGTTGCTTCATGGAACTGACTGCCGCACTGAGCGTTGCTCCGTCAATGAGGTCCTGCTTTGCCGCGGTAGTGATGATACCAGTACCGAGCGGTTTACTCAGTAGGATGCACTGACCTTCGGTGATGTTGCTTTTGATTGCCATTTTGTCGGGATGGACAAAACCGGTCACGCATAGACCATATTTCGGTTCGCTATCCGTAATGGTGTGTCCACCGACGACCACTGCACCGGCGTGTTGGATGGCATCGATGCCGCCCTGCATAATCTGCTGGATAATTTCGACCGGCAAATCAGCGGGCATGGCTGCGATTGCCATTGCCATGGCTGGTTCGGCCCCCATCGCGTAGATATCCGAAAGTGCATTGACTGCTGCAATATAGCCGTAGTCATATGGATCGTCGACGATGGGTGGAAAGAAGTCCACCGTCTGCACCAGCGCTTGTGTGTCGGAAATTCGGAACACTGCTGCATCATCGGCTTTGTTCAACCCGACGAGTACCTGCGGATGTGAGCCGAATCGGAGCCCATGCAATAAATTTATGAGGACGCCCGGTCCCATTTTTGCAGCTCAGCCTGCACTGCTGGCGAGTTGTGTGAGGCGTATTTGGTTGCGCAAATCCATCTGCACGTCCTTTCGATGGTTTTATTATATTCCATATATGAGAAAAGCATCGGGAATGCAGTACAATATGGCTACCAAAACACAAAAGGAGTCCACGATGCAAGCAGTCATTTCGGGACCGGAACCGATTGCCGTAGAAGCAGGCGCACAGGTCTTGCGGCGCGGCGGCAATGCAATTGATGCGGCTGTCACTTGTGCATTTGTGCAGGGCATCGTCAATCCACAAATGTGCGGAATTGGCGGATATGCATTGGCGCTGCTCCAAAAACCCGGCGAAGCACCAGTATTGCTTGATGCTCCCGCGTTGGCAGGGTCTTTGGTCACACCTGATATGTGGGTGGATTCATTCATTCGTCTTAGTCCCGATGGATGGGGTTATTTTTTGCAGGGCAAGGTCAACGACAAAGGATACACATCCATCTGCACACCGGGCACGGTCGCAGCCCTTGATACGCTGTTGCGCCGCTATGGCACGTTGAGCTGGGCAGATGCGATAGCCCCTGCCATCGAGACAGCAGAGCGCGGGTTTATGGTAGATAGTCATCTGGCCTCACGCTGGAAGGGCCGCAATAAATATCCCGAACAGGTCTCGATGACCGAATATATCACCTCCAACACAGAATCATCGCGCATATATTTGCGTGATGGGCACGTCTACGACGAGGGCGAGATCCTCAAAAACCCCGATTATGCACGTACACTCACACACCTCGCAAAACACGGAGCGCAAGACTTTTATACGGGCGAATTGGCTGACCGCATGAGCCGCGACTTGTCTGCTAACGGTGCTTTTGTGACCGCAGCCGATTTACGAGACTACCGGGTGAGTGACGAGCATGTGGTGACAGGTACCTACCGTGGCTACGAAATATCGACATCCCAAGCACCCCATGGCGGTCCAACGGTCGTCGAGATTTTGAATATTCTGGAAGGGTTCGACATAGCCAGTCTGGGTCACAATAGCGCCGAATACATCTTTTTGGTGGCGATGGCAATGAAGGCTGCCTTCACCGATCGGAATGCGCACTTAGGTGATCCCCGCGCCGGGAATGTACCCGTGCAGTGGATGACTTCCAAAGCGCGTGCGGCAGAATGGCAAGCGCATATTCGTGCCGAAAAACCCATTACCACTGGGGATACGCCAACGACTGCGCCCGATACAACACACATCAGCGTGGTAGATCGCAGCGGCATGGTGGTTGGTTTGACGCATTCATTGGGGATGTCATCGGGAGTCATCACGCCAGGTTTGGGCTTTATGTATAACAATTCGATGGTGAACTTCCATCCATTCCCGGGCCACCGCAATTCGATTGCCCCGCGCGTCGGGCGCACGACGGGAATCGCACCGGTGATTGTATCCAAAAACGGGAAGCCGATTTTGATTGTTGGTGCACCGGGAGCATCGCGTATCATCACCGCGGTGTTACAGACAATTGTGAACTTCTTGGACTTTGGGATGAGCATAAGTGATGCAATCGCAGCGCCGCGCTTCGATTGCCAAGGCAATAACATAGTGTGTCATGGGCGCATACCGGAGTATATCTGTGCAGAAGTACGCACCAAGCATCCCATCAGCAGACTGCCGCAGAGTCACGGTTCAATGGCCCTGGTGCACGCAGTGTCTATGCGTGACGGAGTTTTGCAGGGCGGTGCAGATCCCGGGTGCTCAGGTGTCGCATTGAGTGTGTAGGTCCCGTTATTCACCGAGGAGGGTGTATGTATGATTTGACTTCGGCGTCTCTGCCGGTGTTGGCAAACACCCCTCTCCGGGTGTTGCGCTGGTGTATGGAACAAACGATTTTACGGCGTTTGATTGCTCCTGGGTTATTGAAGAGTGCCGGAGTGGCGACGTACCGCGCATCTCATGATTCAATCGGCGCAATGGTAGAGCCAGACATGTCAGGCTGGGAGCTCCTCCCAATGGCAATGCAAGACGTGTTGCCAGGAGTACCACGCGGTGAAACACTCGGTTTTTCGGAAGGAACTCCCTCTCGTGACATTGCGAGCCTGCATGCTCAGTACGTGGCAGGGTCGATTACCCCCACGGCGGTCGCACAGGCATGGATTGCGCTTCGCCTGGACCCACAATATCGACGCTTGAATGCATTCATTGCGTATGACGACGCACAGTTGCTCCGTGACGCGGCTGCGTCGACAAATCGGTATGCGCAAGGCACGGCGTTGGGAGAACTCGATGGTATACCTGCGTCAATCAAAGATGAATTTTCGGTCGAAGGATATCGTACCGGTGGTGGCACCTCGTTCATCGGTGTAGGGAAGACATTCCAAGACGCAACTGCTGTTGCGAGACTACGAGCTGCAGGTGCACTCATCGTTGGCAAAGGCCAAATGCACGAAATTGGGCTTGGCGTTGTTGGGACGAATCTGACCTATGGGCCGGCGCGCAACCCACATCAGAGTGCACACACTGCCGGTGGCAGTTCTGGTGGCGCTGCAGCAGCGGTGGCCAGCGGTATGGTGCATATCGCGCTCGGTGCAGACGGTGGTGGTTCGATTCGCGTGCCTGCAGCGTTCTGTGGAGTCTATGGTCTCAAACCCACGTATGGCAGAATATCGTCTTTTGGCAGTGCGGGGGTGGTCTGGAGTATGTCGCATCCCGGTCCCATTGCAGCAACCGTGCGTGACACAGCGCTCGCATATGTCGCCATGGCTGGCGCCGACGAAGCAGATGCCGCGAGTCTGCGACAACCAGAAGTGGTGGTGCCAAAAATCGGCAAACGTTCCTTGACCGGTGTACGTATCGGGTACATGCCAGCCTGGTTTTCGCATGCGGACGAAGAGATCGTTGCCCGCTGTACCGAGCAATTAACGCTTCTGCGTGAGGCAGGTGCAACCATCGTCGAGATCGAAATTCCCAACCTCGAAGCTGCCCGAGTTGCCCACACCATTATCATCACGACCGAAATGCTCCACGGGCTGGGTGACACACTCATCCGAAATCAGGCAGGACTGACAGACGAAACCCGCTTATCACTGGCACTCGCCCGTGAATTTACCAGTGCGGACATTGCCCACGCACAACAAACACGGGCGAGTTGTATCGCTTCACTCCGTACTCTCTTCCAGAGTGTCCACTGTATTGCGTCACCTACGTCGGGACTCGTCGCGCCGCCGATCGTCGATACGACCTTACCGCAAGGCATGAGTGATTTGGGGAGTACATTCGAAATCATGCGCTACGCATTTTTGGCGAATCTGTCGGGGCTGCCCGCGCTGAGTATGCCCGCAGGCACTACCGAAGCAGGGCTGCCGATTGGTTTCCAACTGATGGCCGGACCGTGGCAAGAAGCATTGTTGCTCGAGATTGCCGGTGCCATTGAAGGGCAACGTCCGCAGCAACAACCGGCTCACTTTTTTCGGTTGCACTAAAAAATCCCCCAGCCGCGTGCGCGGCTGGGGGATTGTTGGGGGCACTACTTCGCATAGAGCGTGGTTATCTCGGTCGCACGATTTGCCAGCGTGCGGGTAATCCATGCGGCGAGTTCTGGGTGTTCGAAGGTCTTCGCAGCGTTGATTTTATCGAGTACCTGGGAGTGATGCAACATTTCTTGCCGGAGTTCCTCGATGGTCGTTGCGCTGCTTTGGCTCGGGGCAGTTGCTGCTTGGGCAGCAGGATACCATTGTGTTTGGAGTGCTTGAATGGCACTCAACTCCGCGGAGCGCGTCGCTGCAATTGCTTGGGCAGCACTTTCGGTTGTCCCAAGTGCCGTTGCACTGCGTTGCTCATCCAGGAGCATCATTTGGAGGTGTTGCATGATTTGCTCATCGCCAGCAGCTTGTGTGTTGCCTTGCTCGTCCATCATGCCGCGTCCACCATTCCCATAGCCATCCATCATGCCATTGCCGCGGCCACCATTCCCATAGCCATCCATCATGCTATTGCCTTGACCGCGGTGGCGCGTGCCGTGCATTCCACCATTCTGATGCATCCCGAAGCCGCGATCCATGTGTCCGCCCATCATGCGTGCACTGTGTGTCGGGAGGGACACCAATCCCGCACTGCGGGCGATCATGAGGCCACCCATTGTCAAGCCGCCGGCAATCACCAGTGCTACCCCGGTGATTCCTATAATACGTACCCAATCACGTTTCTTGGTTGTCATATCATTCCTCACAATTCTTGCTAGACTTCGGATGTTGTTGGTGCGACAGACTGCTCGACCGGCGCAACCGGTGTGGCAGGGGCATGGACCACGAGCGGCGTACGCAAGCGATCGACAAGACGGATGAGTGCCCAGATTGCCAACAGGAGCAAACCGATACGAATGGCTCCGGCGGCAAGCATGTGGACAGCGAACACACTAGTAGAAGCGGTCATATACATCTCCTTCTGAAACTTTCCTACGTCCTCACTATAGTCTTCTTAGTTCAATGGTCTATGCGGAATGCGGTCAAGATTTGGTCAAGAGTCGTGCCGGGCTCTCATCATCAGCTTATAGGAGGAGTATCCTTTGACCATACATGCATATCGCGACGTTGCCCATCTGGATGCCACAAAATCACTCCGTGCAGCTGCACAAGAAGACCGTTGGGAAGTACATCCACACTGCTCCATCGATCGCGATACCTTTCGCCTCGGAGTGACGGCGATCCAATCAGACCTGGGGGAAGGATGTGCAATGCAGGCCGCAATGGTGTTGTATCTGCAGAGCAAAGAACTATCGGCGTTGCGGCACTTCTTCCCGATTATTGGTTGGCTCGACGGTCCCGGCCGGGAGCGTTGGGCACATCTCTATGCAACATACCTTGTCGATTTCCCGCTCCGCATTGAATTCATCGACAGAGAGCGCAGACCGGCTCCGCTCGCAGTGCGCACCATGGTGGTGGGACAGCTCGTCTCGTGTTTTGTCTACCGCCCCGATGTATTGGCAGCATTTCGCACCACGCAGCCGACATTTTCGATATGCGCAGACAATCGTACCTATACGCGGGTGGGCGGAGTTGGGGGTGGGTGTTATGACGAAACTGCGCATCAGATGATATTGGAAGTATCGCGGCTGTTTGAGGGGTATTGGCAGCCAACTCCGGGAGTCAGCCCGTTCCTTCATGAATTGGGTCATATGCTCGACGGCGCACAGCGTCGCCTGACACACGGTCATGCATGTGTCGGCGAACTCCCAGCGATGGATGATGTACAACGTCTGGCGTGGCAATCGGGCAAACGTGTCGAAGTGCAACACTACCGGCGCTACCAGGAGGTAGGAATTGTGGTAGATAGCGCCCCACTGGGACATCCCTACGTTTTTCAAACAGATGGAGAATTTTTGGCGGGATATTGGGAAATGTTCTGGCGCAATCCGCATGCATTTGCCGCACACAGCCCCGTCCTGTATGCGGGACTTGTGTCGTATGTGGAGCATGACCCACGCGTATACACGACGGACTACAGTGGTTACGTGACGGGCAATCGTGCCTTCTATGCCCGTGGAGAACGAGCGTGGGCCAGTCAAATCAGGATTTCATGACAGGGACGAGTGAGCTTGCATGTACGTGCTATTTAGGCTTAATTATCTCGCGGCAACGATATAGTGAAGGTTGAACCACGACCCAAACCGTCACTCTGGACGGTGAGCGTTCCGCCGTGGGCTTCACATATTGCTCGTGAGATGGTCAATCCGACGCCGCTACCACCAGTGGTTCGCGCACGCGACGGATCGACACGATAGAATCGTTCAAATATGTGCGCGAGATGCTCTGCAGCGATACCGATTCCCGCATCAGTAACGGTAATCCACACGGACTGTGTGTTGCGTCCTGTTGCGACGTGGATCACAGATTGCGGCGGCGACGCGCGCAGTGCATTCGTCAGCAGATTCAACACGACTTGGACCATCCGGTCTGCGTCTGCGTTGAGTGGTTCTGATGCGTGCTGATGTGTCACTGCGACAGTAATCTGTGCTTCTGTCGTTTTGCCATCGAGCAGGGTCACCGCACGTGCAACTAAATCGTGCATATCGACCGCAGCGGGGTAGAGGGTCAGCGTCCCTGCCTCCGCACGTGAGAGGGCTTGCAAGTCATCTACGAGGCGCTGCATACGGCCAGCCTCATCGCGAATAATGATGTAGGTTTTTTCATTGGGGAGGACTACCCCATCGATGAGTCCCTCTGCATACCCCCCAATAGACGCAAGCGGCGTGCGCAATTCATGTGCGACATCACCAATCAGTGCCGCTCTCCGCTGCTCGGCATCTTTGAGCGCCGCAGCCATGTGATTAAACTGTATCGCCAATGCCTGGATTTCGTCGTTTGCAGAGGGGACTTCGATAGCCTGGAAGTTGCCACCGGCAATGCGTCGGCTCGCGGTAATCAGCCGGCTAATGGGCTGTGAAATCACACGAGCCACGGTGATGCTGACAACTACTGCAATGACAGTAGACAGCGCACCCGAGATAACGATAGCCATTACCACTGCGTTGCGGTAGATGTTTTCGAAGCGACGCAGATTCGTCGATTCACCGGGAAGCATCGGGAATCGCGACTCGGCAAATGGGGCAATACCATCGTTTGGATCGTTCTTTTGCTGGTAATCATCGCCATCGAGGGCTGCATTTGCACGAAAAACTGCCTCTTCGTCACGGAGTAACCGATCATGCACACGGGGTATGATCAGCATGACGGACAGCATGAATATCACCATCGTGAGGGCAATAACGAGGAGGTGAGAGCGCAAGATACGAAATCTGAGGGAATTCATGCAGATCTCCAACGGTATCCGGCACCACGGACGGTTTCGATGTAACGGAGACTGCCGCTGTCTTCGTGGAGCTTTTTACGGGCATTAGCGATGTGGACATCTACGACGTGGTCGTCACCATAGTAGTTCGTGCCCCATACGTGTTCGAGGAGTTGCATCCTGCTAAACAACCGTCCCGGTGCACTGGCCAGCATGGCTATGAGTTTGTACTCTGTGGCGGTGACCGAAAGAATTTCATCACCGATTCGAATGCTCTGCCCATCGAGGTCAATAACCAAATTATCGAATCGCAGCACTTTTGGCTGAGCTGAAGCAGTCCCTCTCGGCCGTCGCAGACATGCGCGTACGCGAGCGACGAGTTCGCGGGGAGAAAAAGGTTTGGTCAGATAGTCGTCTGCACCAACTTCAAGGCCGACCACGCGATCAACTTCGTCCGCTTTGGCGGTGAGCATGATGATGTACACATCTGAGGTGGTGCGTATCCGCCGACAGACTTCGATTCCATCTAGATACGGAATCATCAAATCGAGCACAACCACATCTATTTTCTGGGTCGAGTGAACTTCCAATGCAGACTTGCCATCGGCAGCCTCGAGCACGATGTATTGTTCTTTTTCGAGATATGCTCGGACAAGGTCACGGAGCGGCTTTTCGTCTTCGACGATGAGGATAGTCGGCATAGCTCTTAGTCCTTTGTCCGTACGGGGAGAGTCAACCAATGCTGGTATGCAGTGGCTTGTGACGCACTGGGATTGGGCAAAGAATGCAAACGCAGTGCCGTCAGTGGGGTAGCTTCGAGCGTCAATGTGGTCATACGGAGCTCATCCCGGCGAAAGGTGTGAATGGTGACGTGCGTGCCTGGGACGTACTCACTCATGCGAGCCTTCCAGCGCGTACAATCTATACGACTCCCTTCAAGGGCAAGCAGTTCCTCAAACGGCGCAATGCCCGCAGATTCTGCTACACTTCCACTCCGGATGTTGGTGATGACACAGCGCGCTCCATCCTGACGGAGCGTCACCCCAATCGTGGATTGCGGTTCTTCAGCTTGGAACCATTCCTCACAGAGTCCGACCGTTGCACAGGCAGCTCGATAATCGAGCGGGTCGGTGCCATCGATGACGATTGCAAAAAACGCTGCAATTGCTGCATGATGACCATCGACTAATTCAGCAATCAGGAGTTGCATGGTCTGGTCTTCTGGGATGCCCGGCTGCGCAATTGTGTAGCGCGATTCGAGCAGGCGCATCAGGTCATCGAGGCTACGCAACCCGTTTGACCATTCACGAATCGCCATGTCGAGCAAAAATGCAGCCACGGCACCTTTTATGTAGTACGACACACTGACATTTGGACTGTTTTCATCGGGGCGGTAGTAGCGAATCCACGCATCAAAAGACGCATCGCTGAGGCTCTGTACCGCACTGCCGGGCATACGGCGTACGGTACGCAAATCTTCACAGAGCAGTTCGAGGTAGCGTTGTGGCGTAATCAAGCCAGCGCGACACATAATCAGGTTGTCGTAGTACGAGGTGACACCTTCGGCAAGCCACAGCATACGTGTGTAGTTTTCTTGACCGTAGTCAAATGGCCCGAGTGGCGCTGGCCGAATGCGCTTGACGTTCCAGGTGTGATAGAACTCGTGTGTTATCAGCGAGAGAATTTTTTCATAATCGCGTGCCTGAGTGAAACCCCAGCGATCGACGAGGCATACCGTACTACTACAGTGCTCGAGGCCACCGTATACACCATCAGCGAGATGCAGAATGTAGGTGTATCGTCCATATGGGACCTGTGAAAAATGCGCCTGGACCGCGCGGGTACAGCGCTCGATATCACGGACAAGCGCAGGCCAATCTTCGTTTCCGGTGCCCCAGATGACTACGTCGTGCGGAATTCCATCGATAGAAAACCGGGCACTACGATGCGTGCCTATTTCGAATGGCGCATCATACAGCGCATCATATTCTGGCACAAGATACGACCAACGCACTGTGTCGCCCAGAGCAACGGGTTGACTGCACCCATCAAGTTGGGTCGCTACATTCCAATCCGGTGGGGAATCGACAGCTAAATGCAATGGGCCACGGTGCTCATCCACTTGCATCACGACTGCTGCGGGATTAAAAAATGCATGAGTATCGTCAACATGATTTGTACGCACGGTCAAATCATAGGCATAGACGCGATAGCGCAACACCACCTGCGCACCACGACGCGCGCTCACGCACCAACTGCGTTTGTCTTGTTTGATACATGTATGTGTCACCCCGTCGACTGTCGCCTGCACATCGCGAACATGCCGTGCATATTCTCGGACCATGTACGAACCGGGAGTCCACACAGGCATGCGGAACACCGCATCGGATGAAGTACAGATGTATGTCAACGTCACATCGATGAGATGTGCATTGGTATCACGAATTGAGATGACGATATCAGGTGTCATGGTCATGCGGTGTATGGCGCAAACAGATGAACAACGAGGGATGTCATCTCGTGCGGGTATTGATGGGTGGCAACCAAAAGACGCAAAACTGCTTCGGCTTCGTCCCGACAAGCATAGAGTGCTTGGACGACGGGAATTACCACCGGTACTTCGCTCCGGTAAAAGTCACGCAAGGCGCTCAAAAGATCACGTGCGTTGCGTGGCGCAATTGCCGTCGCGTGGCGAGGGTAGTAAAAAAACACATACTCATCGAAGGTTGCGTATGTCGCTGCATCGAGTGATTTGGTATAGTACCGTGCCAAAAATTGGCTATAGCCGCGTACGTACTGAATTTTGCGCCGGATGGTCGACTGTGCCAATGCCGCAATTTCGAGTTTCTCTGTATACGCTCTGATGAGCACATCGCTTTCGCGCAAGGCAGTCTCGACCGCAAAGAGTGCCTCACCGCCCGTCGAAAAAACGTCGTCGTCGTTCATCGACGATGCATCCTCTGGCAATTCTATGGCGTGCGCTGCTGCATACTCTGCAATTTGGAAGGCAGCATAGGTCTGGCCACCGTCTGTAGGATCAAGCGCGGACAGTTCCTTCGTCGGTCGCAGGGTCTCCATCAGCGCTGGTACCTTGGGGAGAATCCGTTGCAGGGCAACACTCAGAATAGCATTGTAGTCATCATCAGATTCTGCCCGAACCATGAGCCGTCGTTCGAGTGGTTTCATGCTCTTGAGGAGTGTGGCGGACCATGCCTCGAGCGCGGGATGCCGATTGGCAAACAACATGGCAAACGTGTCATCATCGAGTTCTTCGCCGCTGATACCCTCGCCATCGAAAAACGAATCATCGTCGTCGTCGTCATTGTCGTCGTCATAATCAGAATGCAGTGCTTCCGCATAGGTATCATCGCGTCTATCCGCAGCAGTGTACGGGTGATCCGCTGGATCATCGTCTTCGTCGATGTCGTCATCGTGACCCATATGGACGTCATAGAGCCCCTTCGAGAGCGACTCTTCGATCCGACTCGAAAAATCCAAGCGCGTATCGATTGTCGGAACAATGATCCGACTACTCATGCCCTCATCGTTATCTGTGTCAATAGCCAAGCGAACCGCAGAATACCGCGGCGCCATGCCATCCCAAAGCCCTCGATCGGCATCTGTAGCGCGCCGAAGACGCATTTTGGTTTGGAGTGTGGCGATGTCACGCTTGAGGTGCACAACCACACCCTCGTTCGGTGAGATTCCCCGCAGCGCCATATCGTAGAGGACCTGCCATGGCCGTCCCGGGTAGTCACTGCGCCAGGCAGCGTTTGCGTAGATCGCGAGGACGCAGATTTGGGCGCGGAGTGGTGTCAATTCGAGTTTGGGGATGCTTTTCAGTGCATCGATTATGGTTGATTCCGCACCGAGGCAGTCTTCGAGATGCAAAAATTCGGCGCGTTCAAGCTGAAAATGGAGGGTGTTCGGGAGTACTTCATCCACCGTCACTATGATGTGATCGCCGGGTTTACAAGCGTTTTTGCGCATCCACCCTTGCATACTTATTCTCCCGCTGGGTTGCCATTCCATAGGAGTTCGGTCGACGCCCATATATATTGGATATTGGATCGCGACAAACGGATACAACCAATCGAGTTCAATTTCGTCGGCCGCGATGGCACCCAAATCGGGGACCAACCGAAAAGTCGCCCCTCGTGCTGCGCGGTGGCGTGGGCAGTACAACCCCGAAGCGAGGAGTACCCAATCGGTCTTGAGGGGATTTTCGAGAATGATTTGCTTGATGCGATGGGAAGGAGCTGTATCGGGATCGCCACGCTGTGCATGCACCGCGGCGATGAGTGACTCGAGCGTCATCGATTCTGTTGTGGTACGAGCGAGTTCGCACAAGAGGAAGTGAATCGACGGTTTTGTTTGTGGCATGGTAGTTCCTTCTCGCTCATGGGAACCACGTGGTTCTATGGGCGATTATACCACGGTCGTTCGCGCAAAAAAGCACCCACAGCGTGCGCTGTGGGTGCTGACCGAATAGATTCCGTTAGTCGTCGAGTGCGGTCAGAGCTGCTTCGACGATGTGTGCGGTATCGACGCCGAAGTGATGATACAGATCATCACGCGAACCCGATTGGCCAAAATCATCGACACCGAGTGATGTCACTTTTGCGCCGTAGACGCTTCCCATCCAAGCAAGTGCGTGTGATGCGGCATCGTGAACCGTGACGATAGGTGCGCTCCGCTGTGCATCCGGGTATAACCAAGAGAACGGGTCACGTTGTCCGCTTTTCCGGCTTGCGACAAAGCATTCGTAGAGGGTGCGTGCACTGACGATGTTGATGACATCTGCCGCGACACCTTCGTGCCAGAGTCGCTGCGCCGCTGCCAGTGTTTCGGGCATGAGTGTCCCACTCGCGCAGAGCAATACCCGCGGGGCGTCGACGAGCTCCGGATGATCGGTCTGCCATGTCGCTAACCGATATGCGCCTTTGAGAACCTGTTCTCGCAGTTCTTCGACCCCGATGCGCGTGACTGCGGCTTCGAACGGTGTTTGATCCATCGGCCGTGTGCTCAAGCGCAGGTACAACGGTCGGCCATGGTCACGGTCGAAGCACTGGCGGACCCCTTCGAGGAAGTACCACTCGAGCTCCCCGGCATAGGCTGGCTCGGCCATCATCAACTTGGGCAGTTCGATACCGACCGAGGCAGTAATGGTCGATTGATGTGCTCCACCTTCGGGAGCCAACGTGATGCCTGATGGAGTACCAGCCACGATGAATTTTGCGCCGGAGTAGACTGCGTAGATGAACGAGTCAAGGCCACGCAGAACAAACGGGTCGTACACCGTGCCGATAGGAACAATGGTTGATCCGAGCAATTCGTGCGAAAGCCCCGCCATGCCCAGCAACATAAACAAGTTCATCTCGGAGATGCCGAGTTCGATGTGCTTCCCTTGCTGTGAGCGTTGCCACTTGAGGATGCGGGCTGCTTCGCCTTCGTATTCGGCCACTGTCGCATGCGGCGTATACACACCCATACGGTTGATCCAGGCACCGAGATTCGTCGACACCGAAACGTCGGGGGACGTCGTCATCATGTGCTTTGCCAAACCCGGAACATCCGCCATACGCACCAACAAACGCCCAAATGCATCTTGGGTGCTGACGTTTGCAGGCATACTCAGGTCGACGCGCGTGGGGATGATGACGTCTGCTTCCGCAGCGACGGGGAGGTCGGTCAATCGATTAGCGACGAGACGACACATCTTGGCTTCGGGGCTGTCGTCGTCGAAGTCCGGCCATATGTCATCTGCAGGGATACCGTACCCGGTCCGGAGCGTCTCCATCTGTTCACTGCTGAGCAACATGGAGTGATTGAGTGGGTGGCCGGCTATGGGCAGGCCCCAGCCTTTGATGGTGTAGGCAAAAACGACGGTGGGACGTGACATGTCGCGGTCGACTTCGTCAAAAATCGAACACATTTCTTCGAGGTCATGCCCACCCAAATTCGAAATCACATCGGGCAGAGTATCATCCGGCACATGTTTGAGCACATTTGCCAACGTCGAACGATCAGCTTCGTTCCCCGCCAATAAATGCTCACGCAGCTGTTTACCGGGCTGCCGGATACATGCCTGGTATTCTTCGTTGCTCATCTCGTCGATGCGTTTACGGAGCGTTTCGCCACCAGGCAAGGCATACAATTCCTGCAACTTGCGGCCGTATTTGGCCTCGAGGACGCGCCAGCCGTTTTGGGCAAAGAGCTTCTTGAGACGCAGTGCACGGATACCCGGCACCACACGGTCGAGGCTCTGGCGATTGAGGTCGACGACCCAAACGACCTGACCGATGCCATCGAGTGCTTCGTCGAGCAATGCTTCCCAGACGTTGCCTTCGTCCAATTCTGCGTCACCGACCACCGCCACAAAGCGGCGTTCTGGTACTGCGACGCCGTGATCACGGAGAAAACGCTGCGTCAGTGACGTAAACAACGGTGCAACAACACCCAAACCGACCGAGCCGGTCGAAAAATCAACAGTCTCTGGATCTTTGGTGCGGCTCGGGTACGACTGCAAACCGCCGTATTCGCGCAACATCGGTAAATAGCGCTTGGGCAGATTGCCCAACAAATATTGAATGGAATGATAAATAGGCGAGGAATGCGGCTTAACGGCAACCCGGTCACCTGCACGCAAGAAGTGAAAATAGAGCGCCGTCATTAGAGTCACAGTCGAAGCCGAAGATGCCTGATGACCGCCGACCTTCGTACCATCGAGGTTAGGTCGGACGTGATTGGCATGATGAATCATATTTGTGGCGAGCCACAAAATGCGCTTCTGAATCGACTCCATGGTGCGCACGATGGTGCGGTTCATGCGTGGCTTTTCGGGCTGTGTAATCGGCGCTGCTGCGGTGCGTTTCATGTGACTCCTCTCGACTGCTCCGTCATATGCAAAAGACACAATCTCAATTAATCTATCTTACGGTATTTTGACACATCTGCTGACAGGGGAAATACTTTGGAAACGCAAGTATTGACGCACATTTCTGGTTTCGGAGCGCCTACAGGAGCTCATCGTGGATGACAGCGAACATATCCTGCTCGCAAATACTGATGAGGCGTGCAACATCATCGATTACCGCTTTTTCGGCAGAAAGGATACGCCCAGTAGAGTGAAAAGACCACCTTACAGATACAACCAGCTTTGCATCTGTCCCCTACACTCAGCATTCGTCCTAACACCTCGAGAAAAAACTGCGTGAACGTAAGCATCAGTACACCACCGTCATCGTCACTCACACGTTACGTCAAGCAAAACGACTCGCGGACTATGTCGTGTTCATGTACTTGGGAGAAGTTGTCGAAGCAGGTCCTGCCAAAGGAAGGCTTTATTGCTCAACGACAGGAGCGCACGCGTGAACTTTGGAAGTTGTGTTTTAGGCGACTCCGGCACATAAAAACATCCCCCAGGCCGCCTTGGTTCCGTGACCAAGCGTGCCTGGGGGTAGTGTTTGTGACTTATCTACTACGGTATCGTCGTAATGAGTTCATCAATATTCCGTTCAAACCCCTTGATTTCTTCGTGCCAGCTGCGCACCCGCGCGAACGACTCTTCTGAAGGGTACTGTCCGTTGCTTTCGATCTTCATTTCGATGAACGCAGGCCAGAGCGTATCACGCAGCAACCGGAAGTAGTAAAGGATCTCGCCGACGTCTGCACACGCGGGCACCTCAATGGTATCGATGCCTGCAAATGCCGCCGTGACGCGTGCTTCGTCGAAGTTGGCATCGACGAGCTCGAGGGTATAACTGTAGACTTTGTCGACCAGCGGTCGGTACGCCTTGCGCACAGCGAGCACACGCGTTTTGAATGGCGCAGCCTGGGTCGCACACGAGACGACGGGGACGGCGGTGGGCTGAGGTGTTTTGGATGGTCGTGGGGTCTGCGTGGGGACGGCTGTTTCGCTGGGAATCAGCGTTTCGGTGGGAACCAGCGTCTCTGTTGGCAATGCGGTAGCCGATGGGATGGTGGTCGGTGATGGCACGGTCGTTGCGGTCATGGTGGCTGGGATGGGTGTATTGGTAATCACCACATAGATGGGTGTTGCGGTGGGTAGTACCGTAGGACTCCCGCAACTGACACAGAGTGCAAGCGTCAGACAAATGAGCATCGCGCGCATCGACAGTGAACCTCCTGAAAAACGTAATTATCACAGTATAACGTTAAAATATCATTTTGTCCTGACCATGGATTCAGAGAAGCGCCTGCGCAGGTATGGGGAAAGCCGAGGGAGTGCCGCGCCGCAGTTTTCTGTGCCCCAAGAACCCAGCGACGGCATGCAACCGAGTAACGGCAACATCCTCCTGGCGCCGCGATACTCTTTTGCCTAGACCGTCCAAAGCACACTACAATAGACAAAACAGACAGACGAGGGCTGCTATGAATAGACAAACATTGCTCGACCGCATCGCGACCGCAGAACCATGGGATGTGGTGATTATCGGCGGTGGGGCGACGGGCCTGGGTATCGCAGTGGATGCGGCGGCGCGTGGTCACAAAACGCTGTTGGTAGAGGCATATGACTTCGCCAAGGGGACCTCGTCACGGGCCACCAAACTGGTGCACGGCGGGGTACGGTATTTGGCGCAGGGCAATGTCTCGTTGGTCTACGAAGCGCTCCACGAACGCGGTCGGTTGCAGGCGAATGCACCGCATTTGGTCAAAGTCCTCCCCCATGTCGTCCCGGCATACCAGTGGTACGACATGCCGTTCTACGGGGCGGGGTTATTGCTGTACAGCATCCTCGCTGGGTCATTGGGGTTCGGCATGTCACGGCTGATTAGCAAAAACGAAGCATTGCGGCTCGCGCCGACGTTGACGCAGCGTGGCTTACTGGGCGGGGTGGTGTACTATGACGGCCAATTCGACGACAGTCGGCTGGCGGTCACGTTGATGCGGACCGCGATGGATCATGGTGCGACGCTGATAAATCACCTACCGGTGACTGGTTTGGTGCATCAGGATGGGGCAATTGCCGGTGTGACGGTTACCGACCGCAGTAGCGGACAGGTATATACCATCAATGCGAAATCCGTCGTCAATGCAACTGGCGTCTTCGTAGACGCTATCCGGAGCATGGATGCACCTACTGCCAAACCGATTGTAGCGCCCAGTCAGGGGATTCACATCGTCGTCGACCGGAGTTTTCTGCCCGGCGATCATGCCGTGATGATTCCCAAAACTGCCGACGGACGGGTATTGTTTGCCCTGCCCTGGCATGACTGTGTGGTGATTGGGACGACCGACACCGGGGTGCCCAATACGTCCAGCGAACCACGACCATTGGCTGCCGAAATCGAATTTGTGCTGTCGCACACCGAAAAATACTTATCACGTCGTCCCCAACCAAACGACATCCGCAGTGTGTTTGCCGGCTTGCGGCCACTGGTCAAAAAAGGCGAAGGCGCGACCAAAACGTTGTCACGCGACCATACGATTTTGTTTGCTGAATCCGGCATGATGACCATCACCGGCGGCAAATGGACCACCTACCGACACATGGCCGAAGACGCGGTCGATCAATTGACCGCACGTGGCGTCTTGGTAGCCAAACCCTGCATCACCAAAACACTGCGTCTGCATGGCTACAGCACTGCCCCGGACAACGACAGTATGCAGATGTATGGAAGTGATGCAGCAGCCGTCCGCGAGTTGGCAGTGCACAATCCCGAATGGGCGGGTTTGATTCATCCCGAGTTGCCCTATATCCAGGCCGAGGTGCTGTATGCAGTGCGGGCGGAATTGGCCTGCACGGTCGAAGACGTGCTGGCACGGCGCACCCGGGCGTTGCTCATCAACGCACGAGCGAGTGCCGAGGCTGCGCCGTTGGTCGCGGCGATGATAGCGGCAGAACTCGGGCATGATCAGGCCTGGCAAGACGCTCAGGTGGCGGAGTATCAGGCGTTGGCGGCAGGCTACCAGATTTCGTAGCAATCACAAAAGACCACAAAACAACGCCCCACAGCAAGCTGTGGGGCGTTGTTTGTTTGTTCGCGTTATTTGCGTGCGTTTAACTCGGCGGTGAGGGCCGGCACTATTTCGAGCGCATCACCGACGATGCCGTAATTGGCAATGCGGAAGATCGGCGCGTCGGCGTCTTTGTTGATGGCCACGATGGTCCGTGCGGTACGCATGCCGGCCAAGTGTTGAATCGCGCCTGATATACCAACGGCGATATACAATTTGGGGCTGACAGTTTTGCCGGTCTGCCCGACCTGGTGGTCGTAGTCGATCCAGCCTGCGTCGACAATCGCGCGTGATGCGCCGTATGCGCCACCGGTAGCGGCTGCCAGAGCTGGGATGAGTGCGTGATAGTTTTCGGCATTGCCGAGACCACGCCCGCCCGACACGATGATGCCCGCGTCGCTCAAACTCACACCGCTGGTGCTTTTGTTGGCGCTGACATGTTCGATACGCGTCGCCAAACCAGCGACCGTGATGGCACTGATGGGTGATGGCGCAGCAGCTACCGGTGCTTCGGCATGGGTCTGCTTGCGTACCGATACAACCACTGTTGGCGCTGCATAGCGTAACGTGGTGGACACATTACCGGCGTGCGAACTTCGGGTCGCCAACACGCCTGCACCCTCGAAGCGCACATCGCTGGCATCAGCTGCCAGCGCACCGCCGAGTTCGGCAGCCAAGGCCGCACTGACATCGCGCATGCGCAACGAACCCGTGGTCAGGACGATGGCCGGCGTGGTCTGGGCCACCACCGCAATAGCCGCCTGCACGAATGCATCTGTAGCCAGATGGGTCAGACAGTGCGCAGCGACCGTGACCACCGCCTTTGCGCCGTACCGAGCCGCATCGGCGGCCAATGCATCGACCGTGGCCCCAAATACGGCAATCGTGGTATCACCTAGTGCTATCGCGCGAGCAATCACCTCACGCTGCGGGCCGGTGACTGTCGTCGCTCCCTGAGGAGCATCAAGTACTACAAGAATGTTCGCCATGATGCCTCCTACAATGCCTGATCGGCGATGAGCCGATCGACGAGCGTCCGTACTTTGCTGGCGACGTCAGCGCCGGCGATGATTTCGCCCGCTTTGCGGGCTGCGGGTGGCACACGATCGACCACACTGGCTGCATTGGTGTATGCGCCGGCGACGATGACCGGAACCTCGGCTTTGGCGTATTTGCGCACGCGCAGCAACGATGGGAAGCGCGGTTCGACCGCACCTTTGCCCACACTGATGAGGACGGGGAGCGGCACCTTGACCACTTCGGTTTCGTCTTCGAGGCTGCGCTCGAGTTCGAGGTGCGTAGCCGACGACGAGACAATTTTGGTGACATAGGTGACATGCGTCCACCCCATGCGGCGGGCAAGCATCGGACCGAACGCCGCACTCTCGTCGTCGGTGGCATTGCGGCCACAGACAATGACATCGGCAGCTGCCAGGGTCGCAATGGCGGACTGGACAATCCCAACCGCACTGGCCACGTCGGGTTCTCCATCTGCTGTCACGAGGACGGCGTTGGTTGCACCCATGGCCAAGGAGCGCCGGAGTTGGTCGACGGTGTCGTCGCTGCCCAACGACAGCACGGTGACGTCGCCGCCGTGCTCGTCATTGAGGGACAAGGCTGCCTCGAGGGCGTACTCGTCAAAGAGATTCAAAATCGGCTCGATACCGCTCACATCGACGCGCTTGTTGGCATCAATGGCAACACTGTTGTCACGCGGGACCTGCTTGATACAGGCGATGATGTGCATGGTTTATTCTGCTTCCCAGGCTTCTTTGTTGTATGCCGGCAGTTCGCAGCGCAGTTTGGGGGCGAGTTCGCGGGTGCCCATGGCAAAGTCTGCCTGGAGCAATTCCTGCAGTTCACGGGTGCCTTCGTAGATGACGCCGCCACGGGCGTTGCGCAAGAAGCGCTCGACCGGATACTCATCCGAGAATCCGTATGCACCGTGGATCTGGACTGCATCGTCGGCTGACTCCCAGCTACTGACAGTGGCGTGCCACTTGCCCAGCGTCGTTTCACGCGTGTTACGGCGCCCAGCGTTCTTCATCCAGCCAGACTTGTATACCAAAAGACGACCCATGTCCATTTTGCGGACCATGTTGCTAATCATGCGCTTGACCAACTGGTGGTCGCCGATAGGCACACCAAAGGTGTGTCGTTCTTTGGCATACGTGACACTGGCCTCGAGTGCGCCTTGGATGCCGCCGACGGCACCAGCGGCTACCGTGTAACGGCCACTGTCGAGGGCAGTCATGGCGATTTTGAAGCCTTCGCCTTCTTCACCGAGACGGTTTTCGACTGGTACGCGCATGTCTTGGAAGACAATGCCGCCGGTGTTGCCGGCACGCACACCCAACTTGCCATGCAGTGGGTAGGACGAAAAGCCGGGCATCGATCGCTCGACGATGAAGCATGAAATACCACGATTGCCCTTTGATGGGTCGGTTTTGGCAAACACCACGAATGTATCGGCGATGTCGGACAAGCTAATCCAGATTTTCTCACCGTTCAAAATATAGTGGTCACCGTCACGGCGGGCAGTACTCGTCATTGCGCCGGCGTCGGTACCGCTGTTTGGCTCGGTCAAGCCGTATGCGCCGATTTGCTTGCCTTCGGCCTGGGGCTTGAGGTACTTCATCTTTTGGGCTTCGTTACCCCATTGGAAGATCGTCATCGAGTTGAGGCCGACGTGCACGCTGGCGACCACCCGCAAAAAGCTATCCATGCGTTCGAGTTCTTCACACAGCACGGCGAGGGCGAGGTAGTCCATGCCGGCGCCGCCGTATTTGGCGGGGAAACAAATCCCCAAAAAGCCCAGTTTGCCCATTTTTTCAATCAAAGGTCGAATATGCGTGCGGGTCTCGGGGCCTTCGCCGTGTTCGGCGCCGCTGCGATCCCAGGCACGGATATTGGGGGCTACTTCGCGTTCGGCAAAATCTCGAACCGTCTGACGCAACATGTCGTGTTCCTCGTTGAGGAACATATCGTAGTTAGCAGTGAAATCCATCAGTGATTTCCTTCCTTCATGAATACGCCAACAAATCGTCCCCATTATACCGGATATCGCATCGGCATACCGATGATTTTTGGTCTGACGCACCCGTGTGTCTGTGACATACATGCGTCAGATTATTTTTTTGTCTGAGAAAAGGCGGATTCGCCGCAGCGCATACAGATGCGTGCTGAGGGGCATAACAGTCTGGGCGTAGCGGGAGTGGATGCTCCCCGCGCAATCTGGTGAGTGGATTCGATAGCCGATGTAAATCGAATCTATAATAGAACTCTCACCTAGTCATCGAGGTAGCATGCGTCCAGCAATCCAGATTTTCCCCGTGGCCGGCATTGGCGACGTCGTCCCCGGACAAGACATCCATTCCCTCATCGTAGCGGGTTTGGCATACTCCGAAATCACGCTTGTCGCCGGGGATATCCTCGTCGTCACCCAAAAAATCGTCTCGAAAGCCGAAGGGCGCCTGGTCGATCCGCGCACCGTCACGCCGTCCCACATCGCCGAAATGTGCGCTGCACAGGGTCACAAAGATGCGTGTTACTACGAAGTTGTGCTGCGTGAGAGTAAACGCATCATCAAAATGGACCGCGGTGTCCTCATCTGTGAGACGCATCACGGCCTGATCTGCGCCAATGCAGGTGTCGACGAATCCAACGTCGACGGCGGCACACACATCACACTGCTCCCCGTCGACCCTGATGCATCGGCACGCGGAATTCAAGCAGGAGTCGGCGTAGCAACGGGCGTTGCGCCTGCGGTGATCATTACGGACTCGTTTGGCCGAGCATGGCGCGAAGGCCAGGTGAACATTGCCATCGGCGTTGCAGGTATCAACCCGATTGAAGACTATGCTGGTCAAGACGACCCGTTCGGCTACCGCATGCAAGCTAGCATGTTGGCGATTGGCGACGAAATAGCCGCTGCCGCCGAACTGGTGATGGGCAAAACCGATCGCATCCCGGTAGCCGTGGTGCGTGGCGTCACCTACCAGACCAGCCCGTCGGCGGCAAGTGCATTGATTCGCCCGGCCAACAAAGACCTGTTCCGCTGAGCGCGCCGATGGAACTCCACGACGCCATCCAACGTCGGGCTTCGGTGCGGCGCTTCAGTGACGAACCAGTCCCGCCAGCCGTCATCGACGCCCTCCTGGCTGTAGCCGCACTGGCACCGTCGGCCCATGGTCGCCAGCCGTGGCAATTCATCGTCATCGCGCCTGGACAGAGTCGTCAACGTTTGGTCGATGCCATGGCCGTTGAATGGCGGCAGCATTTGGCTGGCGATGGCGTCGACATTGCACAAATCGTGGAACGGCACGCTGCCTCGGCCGCTCGGATCCTGGCTGCGCCGGCATTACTGCTGCCCTGCATCGACCGTAGCCTGCTCGATGTCTATCCCGACGCCCATCGCCAGCAAGCCGAATACACCATGGCAGTGCAGAGCATCGGCTGTGCGATTCAAAACATCCTGCTGAGTGCCGTTGCACGCGGCTATGATGCCGGTTGGATGTGTGCGCCATTGTTTTGTGGTGATGCTGTGCGCCGAGAATTTGCCTTACCCGCGACACTCGACCCGCAAGCGCTCATCCCCGTGGGGCGCAAGGCCGTCGAACCCAAACGGCGCCCCAAACGAGGTGCCGACGCACTTCGGCTTGACCGCTAATCTGTGCCTATCTGCGGCATGGTGAGTGATTTTTTTGGTAAGATAAGCGCATGCAGACACACACGCCATTCACCACCGATACGTCCTCCATTGCAGTCCTGTGTGGCGGGGTCGGCGCCGCCCGATTCCTCGAGGGACTGGTACAAATCGTACCGCCGCAGACCATTCACGCCATTATCAATACCGGCGACGACATCGAGCTCCATGGCCTCGAGATAAGTCCCGATGTCGATATCGTGCTGTGCACACTAGCCGGTCTCATCCATCCCGGCCAAGGCTGGGGGATTGTCGATGACACTGACCACTGCATGAACATGCTGGCTCGTCTGGGGGCCCCCAATTGGTTCATGCTCGGTGACAAAGACCTCGCCTTGCACATCCAACGCACTGCATTGCTCAAACAAGGACAATCGGCAACACAGATAGCCCAACAATTCGGGCGCGCACTGAGTGTCGCGGTACAGCTCTTGCCGATGACGCACCAGAATGTGCAAACCCACATCGAGACGCCGGACGGTTCCGTCCACTTCCAGCACTACCTCGTGCGCGACCGCGCCAAGGCGCATATCACCGGCATCAGCTACCAAGGCATCGCCGACGCCACTGCCACGGACGAAGTCTGGGCTGCACTGCGCAGTGCCAGCCGCATTTGCATCGCACCCAGCAATCCGATTGTGAGTGTGGGGACGATTCTGGCGCTGCCTGGAGTGCGAGATTTTCTCCAAAATCGGACCGTTCCTGTTGTGGCAGTCAGCCCGATTGTGGGAGGTGGTGCCATCAAAGGCCCACTCGTTCCCATGCTGGTCAATGCAGGCTACGAGGTTTCGCCGCTGGGTATTGCCCAGTGGTATACCGGGCTCATTGACACACTCGTTATCGACACTGTCGACGCAGCGTATGCTCCAGCTATCAGAGCTCTCGGTGTCATACCGATCATCACCGACACGATCATGCGCGATGCGGCGACGAAAGCAGCTTTGGCGCGGACGGTGTTGCAATCATGACGGTGCATGCACTCATCCCCTTCGGCGCAGTGGAACGTGCCAAAACGCGCCTCGGGGCATTTTTGTCGCCGGTCCAAAGACAGACGCTGGCAGTGGTCATGTTGATGGACGTCATCGGTGTCTTGCAGACGACTAGTTGTGTGGCCAGCATTGCCGTGATCGGACCATTGTCCAACCGCAAACTCTTTGCCCTCCCGGTAGGGGTGCGCTCGATACTCGAAGGCAAACCATCGCTGAACGGCGCAGTCGCCATGGCGGTACGCTCCATCCCCGATGGCGACAGTGTGCTCGTCATCCATGCAGATTTGCCCCTCCTCGACGCCGGAGACATCGATGCGTTTGTACGCGCCACGCCTGCAGACGGTGTGTCGTTGGCCAAATCTGCTGACGGCGGGACGCCTGCGATTTGCAGTCACATCGGCACTGCTTGGCAATGGCAATTCGGCCCGCGCAGTTTTTACCTGCATCGTGATACGGCGAGCAAAGCCGGCATCCCCTACGTCGTCGACGACAGCAGCAGCCTGACCATAGATGTCGATACCCCCGAAGATCTGCTCGCACTCGACCCCGCGTTCTGTGGAACACAAACAGCAGCGTTTGTACAGACAATCACCCGCACGTATACTCCAAAACCACGCCGACCCGAGTAAGCCGGTCCATATCACAAAAGAGGAACCACATGGGCATCATTGGCTACGCAGCAGCGCTCGAACAGTTTGATCCGACAGAACTCGTTGGATATGCCCAACTCGCTGAACGCAATGGATTCGGTGGAGTTATGGCAGCCGATCACTTCCAACCGTGGGTCCCGCAGCAGGGCCACAACGCATTTGTGTGGAGTTGGATGGCAGCCATGGGCGCCACAACGTCCAACATGACCTTTGGCCCTGGCGTCACCTGCCCGTCGTTCCGCTACCATCCATCCACCGTCGCCCAAGCCGCTGCCACGCAGGCAGTGTTGACACCTAGCCGATTTTGGTTGGGATTGGGCAGCGGTGAAGCGCTCAACGAACGCGTCGTCGGCGGCGTCTGGCCCGAGCCACACGTGCGTTTGGCCATGATGCAGGAAGCAATTGGCATCATCAAGCAGCTGTTTTCGGGAAAGACCGTCAAACACGACAACGGCAAATACTTCACCATCGAACGCGTCAAAATGTGGACCCTGCCCACCACCCCGCCGCCGATCTATGTCGCGACCGCAGGCCCGATAACGGCCGCCTGGTGTGGCCGCGAGCTCGACGGCATCATCACGCCCGGTGCCTCGCACGACAAGCTGAAAATGCTGCTCGGCAAATTTGCCGATGGTGCTACATCCGTCGGTAAAGACCCACGCACCATGCCCAAATTATTGCAGTTGCATCTGTCGTGGGCCGACACCGACGAAGAAGCCACTGCCAACGCCATGACCGAATGGCCCAATGGTGGCATGGCCTTCCCCAAGCAAGACATCCGTAGCCCCGAGGACTTTGCCGAGATTGCCAAGCTGGTCCGGCACGAGAACTTCAAGAACCGTATGCTCATCTCGGCCGACCTCGATAAGCACCGCGCGCAGATCCAGTCGTTCATCGATTTGGGCTTCACCGAGATCCACATCCACAACGTTGGCCGGAACCAAACGGCGTTCATCGAACAATTCGGCAAACACGTCATCCCCAATCTGGTTTGGCCCGCATGAATCTGCTGATTCCACCACAGTTCCATGCGCTCATCGCCGCGCCGACCGTGGCGGTTTTGAGCACCACGCAGCCCGACGGTGCCCCGCATGCCGTACCGGTTTGGTACGATTACGACACCGAAAATATCTACATGACCACCGGCACGACAACGGTCAAATACCGGAACCTGATGGCCAACCCGCGAGCAGTGGTGCTGTTTGTCGATCCCATCGATGCAAATCGATACTGCGCGATACATACCCGTCTGACCGCACGGTCGGATGGCACAACGGGATTGGCGCATCTGCACACACTCGCCCAGCGTTACATGGGCGTACCCGAATACCCTTACGCCAACGCAACTGATATCTATTGCCGGCTGAGTCTGAGTATTACGCGCATCAGTAGCCTCGGCTAGGAGCACCCATGCATCCCATCATTCCGACCGGATACCAAGACTTGATTACTAATCCCATAGTCGCCGGTTTGGCGACCACCATGGCCGATGGCACCCCACAGGTCACGCCCGTCTGGTTCAGCTACAGCAACGGATTGTTTTATGTCAACGCAGCAACGGGTCGCTTGAAGGACAAAAACATCCGCCGCGCGCCGTACGTCGCACTGCTGATCGTCGATCCGACCAATGCCTACCGGTATGTGGCGGTGCGCGGGCCGGTCATCGATATATCGGATGAAGTGGTTGGCCGCAACCACATCAACGAATTATCGTTCCGCTATTTTGGGCGGCCGGTCTACCAGAGTGACGATCCCCATGAAGTCCGGGCGCGCTACACTATCCGTCCCGACCATATCAGCACCATGGGCTAATGTAGTACTCATTTTTGGCGTACACTAGTGGCACACCACAGACAGCGAGGTTTATGATGACTGCACCATTGACGATGCCCCTGCCCGAATTGGCTTCGCAGTTCAATCTGCGCCGCGACATCACCTTCCTCAACCACGGGAGCTTCGGCTCGTGCCCGCGCGAAGTTATTGCCGAGTACCGCCGCTGGCAAGACGAGCTCGAATCCGAACCGGTTCATTTTTTTGGACGACGTCGGCTCGGCCTGCTCGAAGAAGCCCGCATCAAACTCGGTGCTTTCGTCAATGCCCATGCCGATGATCTGGTATTTGTACCCAACATCACCTACGGCATGAACATCGTCATCAATTCGTTGCGCTTCGAGAAGGACGACGAAATCCTGACCACTGACCACGAATACGGCGCCATCAACAACGCCTGGGAGTACCACTTGGGTCGCAATGGTGGCAAGATGGTCTATGCCACCGTGCCCATCCCGATGACGACCGAGGCTGCCTTCGTCGAACAATTCTGGTCACATGTCACCCCCAAGACCAAAGCCATCTCGATTAGCCACATCACTTCGGCGACTGCGTTGATCTTCCCCATCAAAGAAATCTGCCGCCGCGCCCGGGCTGCCGGCATCATCACCGTCATCGACGGCGCCCACGTACCTGGCCACATAGACCTCGATTTGACCGATCTGGATGCCGACTACTATTCGGCCAACTGCCACAAATGGCTGTGCGCACCCAAGGGTGCCGGCTTTTTGCACAGTCGCCGCGACATGCAGGCCCGCCTCGAGCCGCTGGTTGTTAGCTGGAACCTGAGCCGGCACCACGACAACATGCCCCGTTACGTCAACCTCTTCACCAACGTGGGCACCAACGACCCCGCGCCGTGGTTGGCCGTGCCGGCCGCCATCGAATTCCAACGCAAGCACAACTGGCCAGCAGTCCGTGCCGCTTGTCACGCATTGGGCTCACAGACGCGCATACGCATCGCCGAGCTGACCGGGTTGCCGCCCGTCAGCGACGAATCACAGACCTGGTGGAATCAGATGGCATTGTGCCCGGTTCCTACCGACGAGCGCATCGACTATACCCGCTTGTGGAACGAATTCTCCATCGAAGTACCCGTCGTCGCCTGGAATGGGCACACATTCCTGCGCGTGGCGGTGCAGGCCTACAATACGCCTACCGACATGGATCGCCTCATCGAAGCGGTCAAGGTGTTGATCAAAAAGTAATACCACGGCACGCCGTGGTATGGGAATGCACCTGCTGCGGGGATGGCACACGCAGAGCCACGGAGTCCAAGAGGAACGCAGAGATTGACGCGGGTGGGGTGCATTGCAAAGTGCTCCACCCGCTTTCGCATTACTTCCCGTGTGCACTGCCGAGATGGACGAACACGTACAATCCGTCTTTGCCCGGAGCGACAATATCAAGTCGACCGCTGTTGAAAACATCAGCAACCGCAAAATGAATCCCACAACCGCTAGCCTGACCGATGGGGCCGTACTCGATGACTTGTTTCACGAAGCTCTCGCCGCTCCACTTGAAATAATAAATACCCACATCATCCCATTCACCGACATCGTTCCCGTTGTGGGCCCGGTGGCGTTTGCCGGTGACCAGCTCACACACACCGTCGCCATCGATATCGACCCAGTGCAGGTCATGGTATTGCGCATTGCCCGGGTCGATGGGATGGTGCTCCCACGTGCCGTCCGCACGCCGTTTGCTCCACCAGAGACCATACCCGTGTGCATTGCCAGTAATGAGCTCGTTGCGGCCATCGCCGTCCACATCGACAACCAGCATCGGGATACTCGCCATGGCACCCCAGGGGGCATCGGCAAACTCACCGTGCCAGATCCAGGTGCCATGCGCCGGGTCTGCCGGTGCCTCGAGCCAGCCGTGACAGAGCACGATATCCATGCGCCCATTCCCAGCAATATCACCACAACCGAGACCATGGCCTTGGGTACCGTCAGCAAACGTATAGATCTCTACACGTTCAAATATACCCGTGCCACGACCTGACGCATCTGTACGCAATTTGTAGTAACTCACCGTCGGATTTGGTGGGGTATTAGGGACGATTTCGATCACGCCGTCGCCGTCGATATCCCAGCCACGGGTTGTCTCGACATTGCCGGTGTTTTGCCAGAGGATGTGTTCTGGCCAGGGCTGTGTCGGGTCAGCAGGGTGTTCGCGCCAGCGCAGGCTATTGCCCCACCACCCGCCGGTCACGTAATCGAGGGTCCCATTGCCGGTGATATCGAGCAGCACGTTCGAAAAATCATCGTAATATTCGCCTTCTTGAACGATTGAACCGATGAAATGTTTGCGTCGAAAATCCGGCCCCTGATACCAAAATCCACCACTGATGATGTCCATGTGTCCGTCACCATCGACGTCACACACCGCCGCAGATTCGTAGCGCTCGTCCGAAATCCATACTTTTCGCCATTGTATCGCCATCGTAATCTCCCTTTTGATAGGCTATTTGCCTAAGTAGAGACGAATGTATTCGCGTGCGAGGGTCAGGTCGGCAAGCGCCTCTGAGGCGGTACAAACTGGTGCTCGTGAGCCAGCAACTGCCGCCACAAAATGCTCCGCTTGATTCCAATGTGCATGTGTCCATGGAAGGTGTGGCGAGCGTGTCGTTGGCTCGATCCCGTTGCCCGGATCCCGCATCATCTCGACATGTCCCGGCCGATTAAATGCAAGTGGTGCAGGTAATTCGAGCTTGACCCACCCACGTTCGAAGCAGACGAGGGCGGATTCCTGCCAATCAATGGTCGTCTGATAGGGACTCATTTCGATGCTGCAGGTGATACCTGAGGTGCTTTCGCCCACAAGTAAATGACCGGACTTGGCAGCGTACGTGATGCGCCAATTTTCACCGAGCAAGTGACGCATCAAATTGACTTGATGGATGTAGTAGTTGACAAACTCGATGTAGGCTGCGTTGGTCGATGCATCCATATCGGTAGCAGGCGGATCTTCGGCGAGTGGTTGTTCTGGATCCGAACTCCAGATATTTTGATTGAAGCCATTGGCGATCCAGTCCCCAGCAGGCATCAAAATCCGAATATACGTCAGCTTGCCCAGTTCACCGGTTTTTTTGAGCCGATCAATTTCCGCCTTGGCTGCGATTGTGGCAGGATCGGAACGTTTGTGATACCCAACCATCAGCCAGGTATTGTGGGCATGCATCGCAGCAATGATAGCTTCCGCTTGCGCAATCGAGCCTGCAATGGGTTTTTCGGTGAGAATCGGTTTGCCATATGTCACGAGTTCTGTGATGAGTGTTCCGTGTCTGGTAAAAGGCTGGATGGCAACGAGGGCATCGATATTTGGGTGGGCAGCGAGCATGTCTTGGTGCGAAGTATAGACATGTGGGACACCCCATTTGTGAGCGACAGCGTTGGCGTGTGTGCTCCTGATATCGGCTATCGCGACAACTTCGCAGTCTGGTACCATCTGAAAATTACGCAGATGGGCTGCTTGGCCCATGTTCCCCACACCGACAAACCCGATACGCACGAGTGGTGAAGTCATCGCATGCTCCTTTGATTGCAAATAGACGTACACGCAGAGTCGCATAGACAGTGAGGTGCCAAGATTTTTTCGAGCGGAGCATTTTGCAAAATGCCCCATTCGATGACTCCCTTCCTCAGCGCCTCTGCGTGATCGTACCCCCAGAGCCCCTAAATCCCCACCCCGACATCCCCTGCAATCCGGCGCACATAGGCTGCTGCGGCATCGTATTCTGCCGCGGTCTCGAGATGCTCAAGCATGATGGGGGTATCGGGCGCGAGGCGGTTGAGCGAACGCAGTATTGAAGCATAATCCAACATCCCCAAGCCCGGCGCGCACTCCTGTAAGGCCACTACAAACGGCCGGCCAATGGTCATATCTTTGATGTGGACGGATTTGATCCACGGACCGAGTTGCGTCACACACGCGTCGACGAATTGGCGATGGCGATAGAAGCGCTCGACGCTGTTCATCATGTTGATGGGGTCGAGGTGCACACCCATCTGCGGTCGATCGATTGCCTTGACCAAGGCGACGTATGATTCGATCGAGTCGGGAAGCATCCAGGGCATTGTCTCGAGCGTGTAGTATGTGCGTGTTGGTTTGACCACGTCGATAATCGTGCGTACGCTGTCGACGATGAGGGCAAACGTGTCATCGGCATAGTTCAGTGCATCGGGACCATCCCATACCGCCCCTCGCGAGCCGGCAATATTGACGCAGCAGCGTGCACCGATGGCATCAGCCAGGGCTAGGCGTTCTTGACAAAAGGCGAGGGCGGTGCGGCGCGTCACGTCATCGCTGGCCATCGGGTTAGACCATGCGCCCACCTCGGCAATCACGATGTCGGACTGCGCAGCGGCTGCCGCAAATGCCGCGATCGTCACACTGCTGGCCGTCTGATCGATCGGACAGTAGGCTGCCCGGTAGCCCTGCTGTTGGACAGCAGTCGTCCATGCCGTCGCATCGGTCCATGTGCCGTTTATCGGTCCTCCGAGTCGCATCGTTGCCTCCCGTTTTTCGTATGTTGTATCCTCTGGCTATAATACAGCAGTACAACCAAAGGGCACGCTATGCAACACTTCGCTTCATCCTTCCGACGCCATGGCTGGCACATGCTTGGGCTGACGGTGGTCTGCGTCATTGGATTCATCATCCGTTGGCCGGCAGTCTACTTTGCATTGCCCTATACGCCGCACCCCGACGAGCCATATGTCATCAACATGGTCCTCAAAATGCTCGCGACGGGTTCGTTGTTCCCCGCGTCGTTCGACCGACCGCACCTGTCGGTTTACCCGGTTTGGTTGGCAGTATGGCTCGACACGCTGCGCAATCCGATTCCGCAAGAACTCTTGCTCCTCCCCACTGACCGCATCAGCAGCGTGATTGCACCGTTTGTGGTGGGGCGCATTACGAGCATTCTGATGGCGTTACTTGCGATTCCGTTGCTGGTAATCCATCTGGCCCAAAAAAACCTGCTCCGCTGGGGCTGGTTGGCAGCAGTGTGGCTCTGCTTTTTGCCGTTTCATGTAGCCCAAAGCGGCTACATTGCCCCTGATGGCTTGGTAGGAGTCCTCACCATAGCCACGCTGGTGGTCACCTGGCAATACACGCAGACTCCTACTGCCCACTGGTGGTGGATCGTCGCACTGACGGTAGGCCTGGCTATCGGTACCAAATACAACCTCGCGGCGATTGCAATCGTCCCCGCTGCCACGCAATGGCATTTGGTGCAGGCTCGGCGTTGGCGACCATTGCTGGTGGCGCTGAGTGTTTTGGCGGCAGGGTGCATGGTGGGGTTATTCGTGACGACACCGGGGTTGTTGGTCAACGGCCAGCAATTCATTGCAGACATGAACGCACAAGTATCGCACTACAGTCGGCATGACGCCGGTAATGCCCCGTGGGCCTGGCAACTCTATGTGGCGTTTTTCTGGGGCGAGGGCTGGCCGTTCTTGGCGACGCCATTGGTCTTGCTGGGTATGTTTCTCATCACCAAAAAAGGCACTCCGCTCGAAAGAGCAATCCTGCTCTTTTTGGCCATTGAACTGATTTTCTTTTTGTCACGTGAACGGCACTACATGCGCAATGTCATGCCATTGGTCATCTACGCCCCGATTGCCATGGCAGTCGCCGCGGAGTGGCTTTGGGTACGCCTTCCGGCTAGACGCTTCCTGCCCGTTGTGCTCGGGCTGCTGTTGGTCATTCCCATCCTGGTGCAGACCGTACAAGTGCATCGTATCCTCGAACAACCCTACAACCGTTTACAAGTCGATACTACTGTGACTGCGGTGGGACGTGGCGCAGTTCACGTCTGCACATTGGATGTGACGAACGTCGCTTTGACGCCGTCATGTGCTGCTGCCAGCAACAAAACCAGCGAACTCAGCCGCTGGCAGCAGGCTGGCATGCAAACCCTGGTCGTCAACCGCAGCCAATGGCCCGACTACGTGGTCCCTGACGGGATGTCGCTCCACACGCAGTACGCCAAAACAGCCCACGGCGGCAACGGCGAGGCGTTTGCTGTCTACACCCAAAACGCCGCAACATCCCTGCAGGTCATCGGCACTCCGGCACAGACCAGCGATGGGCTGCGCATCGCAGGCGTTCGCATCGGCCTCGGGCTGGAGCGCACCCGACCGACACCCTTGTACGCCGATGCAAGCCTCCAGTCGCGAGCTAATCCTGTCGCATTGCAGGTGAATGGGTACGTGACGGTCACCGCACCAGTTACCGAACCAGGCTGGTGGCTGTTTGTGCACGTACTCGACGCCAATGGCACCCAAATCGCCCAGCGCGTGACCCTCCCCCGTGCAGACTACCCGATTAGCGAGTGGAAAAAGGGCGAACTCGTTGTGCTTCCTGCCGACGTTCCTCTGACTACACCCCTTGCGCCTGGCAACTATACGCTCGAATGGGGATTCTATCGGCCCACAGACGGTGCACGCATGGTCATAGATGGTGGGGTAGACGGCGGATGGCGTACGAGTATAAAAATACGCCCATAACCGAATCAGAAGCACTATCAGAGGGTGTTTGCGTGCGGTCTATTCTGTGTACCGAGGTACCATATTTCCTCTCTGCATCGATAACCTGTTTCGACAACAGCGTCTCTTCAGGGCAAATAATCACACCGGGTGTGGGTATATGACATTGGTGCTTTGGTACTCATGGTACCGAATGGCTCTCTCCAGAAACGATGGTCTGGGTCAGATTCCCACCCCAGCTGTACAATCGCACCCTATGGCCCTGAGGCCAATATCACCAATACTGAGACACTGGTAATCTACAAACACACACTCTGACGCGTGCGGCTGCTTAACAGAAGCAATACTGGCCTTATTGGGAGCACCGGTCAACCAAGCAGTTAGGTATAAAAAACTAATAGGCATTGGCAAGTATTGAATCAGTAGGTACTCAATGTTTCATGAATATTCATCATATCGTGGCGAATTCCTCCATGAAAGCGCAAAAAAATCCGTTGGTGATTTTGAAAAATCACCAACGGATTTGCAACCAGATTGCAATTACCAAATACTAATATCCAGTTGCCGATGCCGTCAATGTGCTCAAAATTCCGGCAATGGTAGGTCCTGCGAAAAGGACAGTAACAATGATTTTCCACATCATCGAGCGACTGCTCTTCCACATGCCATATACACCAACGGGGAAGAAGACAAGCAACCATACACAAATCCACAACGTTTTTTCATACCACGGTGTGCCGTTAGTCATCGTTGTTCTCCTCATAAATTAATCTAAACTCATTCCATATTCATTCAAACAGATTAAGTCATTCTTGTCAAGTAATTTACCTTCAATGAATCTTTCTGTGCAGATAAACCTGCTTCAAAGTACGAAAAAACCTAATAATTTATCTGTTCGCATGCCGCCATGACGCACATCCCGCAATCATCGTAAACACCCGGCAACGGACGAATGCCTGCGGTATACTTTGTGCACCGCGGGTACCGCATGGTGTTTGCATAGAGAACCCGCTTCGACAAAGGAGTCTCACATGAGTTCAATCCAGATTGGCTGTGGCCAGATTACTTGGGTACGCTTTGGTCCCAATGGCGCAGAATGGCTCGCACCTGAGGACGAGGTTTTGGGTCAAATCGCCAAAGCTGGCTACGCCGGTGCGCCCTGTGGCCCCGAAGATAATCGGAGCGACGCCGAGACACTCGCTATGTACAAAAAGCACGGTCTAACGCCCGCTCCCGCATATTATGGGACGGCATTTTGGGAACAAAGCCGACGCGCAGAGTTTGTCGAAAAAGCCAATCGCTTTGCCTCATTTGCTGCCGCAGCCGGCTGTGATACGCTCTATGTCGCCCCCGGTGGCTTTGATTACAAAACATCACGTGGCCTGACGCGCGCACAGACCGCCGGCCACGTCACCGCCGCGGATGCATTGACGGACAAACAGTATCACGCATTCGCCGAAAACCTCAACGCCGTCGGGGCTGCCACCTTGGCACACGGAGTCTCGATTGCATTCCATAATCACGTGGGTACCGTCATCGAAACCCGCGCCGAAACAGATCGCCTCCTCGCGCTCACCGACCCAAAACTCGTCTTCCTCGGGCCAGATACCGGTCACATGCAATGGGCAGGCGACGACGCAGTGGCTTTCGTACGCGACTATGCCCCGCGTATCAAAACCATGCATCTCAAAGATATCAACGAATCGGTCCGCGCGCGTGGTGCCGCCGCCGAGTGGGACTACGGCACGTTCACCGCACACGGCATCTTTGCTGAACTCGGCGAAGGCTGCATCGACTTTGCGGCAATTATGGCAGCACTCAGGGCGGTCAACTTCTCGGGCTGGCTCATCACCGAGACCGACGTGACCCAAAAAGCAACCCCGCTCGAGAGCGTCACCATAAGCCGCAACTACCTCCGCCAGTTTGGGCTATAGCAAAACTGAGCGGGGCTTTTTGCAATAAGCCCCGCTCAATACATACCTCACCCGCAGATTTTTTCAATATGCCTCGCCCGCAGATTTTTCATCCAGGAGGCCTCGTCCGCATCCTCAAATCTCCCATACCTCGCCCGTGCGAAAGCCGAACGGGCTGAAGCTCCGCGCACTCCGTACCCTTGCGGTCATGCCCGCATCCGCAGGAGCGAGTACTCTGCATGCTCGTACCGCTTGTATATGTGCTGCTCGTGGCCGTTTTCCAAAAATCAATCCGTACATTACCGTAAGCGATATCGATAAATTGCACTGATTGAAACATCACCACGGTTGCATGAATGAAAAAGAACTGCATTTCAACAATTCCTAAAGCGACGCTCTCCTATCTCCGCCTTCTTCCGTTAGCAGAGTGTTAGAGTTATCACTCTCGCATTGACAGTGCTAATCCAGGTCGTGATAATACCATTTGTAGTGACATCGAGATATGAGACGCCGTGCTCGCGCGCTACAGAAAGTGAACTGAGTATGACTGAATTGCATTTCGTACCTCCGATAAATGTGCCCACTACGCCCCTCGAAGCACCACAGACACTCGCCGACAAATTACCCGTGTTCCGGCTCAGTGCGACGGTCATTTTGCCGTTCACGGTCATTTCGATCCCCTTGAACGATGAGTTTTCTGCCGTTGCAGAGGCGAGCAAAGCCCATGACCGGCATGTGTTGGTAGCCATCCGTGATCCCGAAAAACCTGACACGGACGATGAGGAACACCTCATCCCCATCGCCACCTACGCCAAAATCGAGCAAGTTGGACGCCTCCCTGGCGGCAGCAACGGCATCATTCTGCGTGGCATCGGTCGATCGACGCTGTCGAATCTCGAGGTCGTCGACGAAATCGTCTGGTCGACCTACAACCCAGTTGTAGAACCATTCACCGAATCCGACGAATTCGCCGCACTCAAACTCGAAGTACACGCTGCCATTGATGCGGTGCTTGAACTCCGTGGCGACATCCCCCAAGAAATCCGCAACTTCGTGCGGAACATCGAAGACCCACGCCAACTTGCAGATAACACCGGCTATTCGCCCGAATACACCCTCGAGGAACGTATCAGCCTACTGACCACCATCGACGTAGCCGATCGGCTCCGGTTTGTGCGTGATTTCTATCGGAAGCAGATTACGCTGCTCGAAGTCCAGCAGCGCATCCGTTCCGAGGTCGAGGATGGCACCGCCAAGCAACAACGTGAGTTCTACTTGCGCCAGCAACTACGTGCCATCCAAAAGGAATTGGGCGAAGACACCGACAGCCTCGATGACATCGAAGAATTACGTACCCGGCTGGCTGAAGTCACCCTGCCCGATGCAGCCCGCAAGGAAGTCGACCGAGAACTGAGTCGCCTGCAACGTATCAGTAACAGTTCCCCTGAACATCAGGTCATCCGTACATACCTTGAATGGATGGCAGACCTCCCATGGGCCAAAATCAGTGGCGAAACCATCGACGTCGGCCACACCCGTGCTATCCTCGATGGTGATCACTACGGCCTGACCAAAGTCAAGGACCGGATTCTCGAATACCTCGCCGTGCGCCGCCGACGGAGCCTGCAACCCATCGAACCAGGCGAACGCAGTCGCGAGCCCATTCTGGCGTTGGTTGGCCCTCCTGGGGTCGGCAAAACGAGCCTCGGCCAATCGATTGCAAAGGCTCTCGGGCGCAGTTTTGTGCGCATGAGCCTCGGCGGCGTACGCGACGAAGCAGAATTACGCGGTTTCCGGCGTACCTACATCGGCTCGGCACCTGGTCGAATCATCCAAGAACTACGCCGTGCAGGTAGTGCAGACCCGGTCATTCTGCTGGACGAAATCGATAAGTTGGGGAACGACTATCGTGGTGACCCTGCCTCCGCTCTGCTCGAGATTCTTGATCCCGAACAGAACAACACATTCACCGACCACTATCTCAATGTCCCTTTCGATTTGAGCAAAGTGTTCTTTATTGCTACTGCCAACACCATCGATACCATCCCGGCCCCGCTCCGTGATCGACTCGAAATTATCGAGCTCAGTAGCTACGTCGAAGACGAAAAACTCGCCATTGCCCAACAGCACCTCGTGCCCAAGCAGATGCGGGCCAACGCGTTGCTCGCCGAAGACGTCACCATCACCGAAGATGCACTCAAAGCCCTGATCCAGCAATACACGCGTGAATCCGGCGTCCGCGGCCTTGAACGCCAAGTAGGCAATGCGATGCGCAAAGTCGCCCGTTTGTTGGAAGAGACCCCAGACGCCACGCGCCCGGTCGTGGTCGACCGTGCCTGGCTGACCAATGCCATCGGGCAACCGCGCTTCTTTGCCGAAGACCGTGAACACATTGCACAACCCGGCATATCGACCGGCCTCGTCTGGACCGCAGTCGGCGGCGACATCATCTATGTCGAAGCAGCCATGATGCTGGGCAGTAAAGAATTGCGTATCACCGGACAACTGGGCGATGTCATGCGCGAAAGCGCCGAGGCAGCATTGACCTGTATCCGTACCCGTAGTCAAGCATTGGGCATCGAAGCAAATTTCTTCGACACCCGTTCACTGCATATCCACGTCCCAGGCGGGGCTGTTCCCAAAGATGGGCCGTCCGCCGGTATCACGATGGCTTCGGCCCTGGCATCTGCTGCCACCGGGCGGATCGTCCGTGACGACGTCGCGATGACAGGCGAGATTACGCTGCGCGGCCGTGTCCTACCCGTTGGTGGTATCCGCGAAAAGGTCCTGGGTGCATTCCGTGCCGGCATCACCACCATTGTCCTGCCGCGTCGCAATGCCATTGATGTCGAGGAAGTTCCGGCTGAAGTGCGTGCGCAGCTGACCATTATCCCGGTCGATACGATCGATGAAGTGTTGGCAAATGTGCTCATGCCCAGCCCCGAGGCAACCATTGCGGTCAAATCGTACGCCATGCTCTAGCTCTAAGTAACCGGTACGAAATCACCCCGGCGCAATGCGCCGGGGTGATTTTTAACTATTGCACGGCTTCGTCAAGCGACTCGCAACTATGATTTTGGCGAAACATCTCGGGGTGGAACAAACGTCGAATCGCGTTGCTTCCGCCATTCATTTATTGCCCAAATGAGCAACGCCGTTGCTCCTGCTTCGTCCAAATTCCCAATCAACGGGATGTTATCAGGAATGAATTCGATGAATCCTGCTGTGGGATTGATGATGTATACAATGCTAAACAAAATCGACAACACGATGACGGGAATGGGTATGTTCTTTGGAGGCTGCATGTCAGGCCTTTCAATGATGGTATTCGGCAACACGAGACTGACGTAGCAATCCGGCGAAAGGTTGCAAAATTCCGTTATACTACACTCATTCGTAGTCAGTGAGGTTGTTCATGGACATGTCCAAGCAGCGGGTATTAGTGATTTTTGCACATCCAGATGACCCGGAATTCATGGTTGGCGGTACCATCGCAAAATGGACGCGCGAAGGTGCGCGCGCAGATTATGTCATCATCACAGACGGCAGCGCAGGAAGCAATGACCCAAACATGACGCGTGAAGCGCTCGTGTCTATCCGACAAGCAGAACAACGCGGCGCATGTGATGTGGCGGGGGTGTCTGACTTGATTTTCCTTGGTTATCAGGACGGCATGTTGCAGCCAACAATCGAACTCAGACGAGAGTTGACACGACTGATTCGCCGCTACAAACCAACATTAGTCGTCTGTGGTGATCCGACTTCTTGGTACTATGGGAATACATATCTCAATCACGCTGATCACAGGGCTGCAGCAGTAGCAGCGCTCGAGGCAGTCTTTCCGAGTGCCGAGACCCGTCCTATCTTCCGTGAATTACTCGACGAAGGGCTCGAGCCGCATAAAGTGCACCAGGTCTGGATTACCGGGGCTGCGACGCCCGATACATGGGTAGATATTAGTCAGGACTTCGAGACGAAGCTCGACGCGCTCCGTCACCACAAAAGCCAGGTCGAAGTAGGCGACGGTGCATTCATACGCCAATGGGCTGCAGAAGACGGGAAGGCAGCGGCTATCGCATTGGCCGAAAGTTTTCGAGTGATGAAGCTCCACACCGAGGAGCCTGCATGACCACGTCATTCCGGAGCCAAATCGAAGCCACTCAACAGCTCATGACGGACATGCTCACTCATAGCGTCGTCGTCGAGTCAATCGCAACAATCATTGCCGAGGCGGTGCTTACCAACCACACCCTCTATACGTGCGGCAACGGAGGGAGTGCCGCAGATGCCGGCCATTTTGCTGAGGAACTCTCGGGGCGCTACCGTAGTAATCGCCGGGCATTGCCGGCCCTTTCGCTCAGCATCGATGCACTCGCGATGAGCTGTATCGCTAACGATTTCGGGTATGAACAGGTGTTTGCACGCCAAATCGAAGCACACGGCAAATCAGGTGATGTACTCGTTGCGTTCAGCACCAGCGGGAACTCACAGAGCATCATTAATGCACTCAGCGTCGCCCGTAGCCGCAACATGACGACCATTGCACTGCTCGGCAAGGGCGGCGGCACGGCACGTGGAATGGCCGATTTTGAACTCATCGTACCCTCTAACGATTCTGGTCGCACCCAAGAAATGCACATCCAAATTGTCCATTTTGTGTGTGAGGTCATTGAACTGCGGTGTCTGTAACACGACGTCACTTTCTGAAAACCATTGCTGGAGGAACCACAGCACTGCTTGCAAGTTGCACTGCCAGCCCGAGTTCGTGGCTTCCAAATGCGGCACCCGCGGTACTCAGTGCACGCGAATTGGTTGTTTGGACAACAAGCTATGGCATAGACACTGCAGTGGCACGCTGGCGGGGCGCACATCCTCGTCAACCAGTGACACGGCGCATGCTGAGTCCTACCGAATTGTCACGGTGGTTACGCGAGGTCCAAAACGATCAACGGGCATGCCCCGATGCGGTCGTCAGTGATGCAACCACCATCGCTGAATGGCACCTGAGTGGCCTGTGGCGTCAACTCGACGCGAGCCCCGCTCCAGAGAGTTTCCATGTCGGCATCGGGCGTATCCATACAACAAGCAAACTCGGGGCGCGTTACGCCATTCCCCTGGCGGTGAATCCCATTGGCGCGTGGTATTCTCAGGCAATCATGGCAACAATTCTGCCGGATTCCGACCCAACACAAGTCGCTATTGCTTTGGGCAAAGATTCCCAGGCGTTCCAAGCTTTTCTGAATCGCGCTTCCACCGCGCTGTCAGATGGCCCCCTGTTGAGTAGCACGCTGGATGACTTCCTCATTCCCAATCTCGAACACGCATTGATGCAGAACACAGACCTCTCGCAACAATGGCAAACCCAATTAGAGCAATCAGCGCACACGCTGCAAAAAGCACAATTGAGTGCAGGTGAGCGGCATTTTTCGGGTAACTGGTACAAATCTATCACACACGAACACACAGGACTCATCATCGCTGGCAGGTGGATGAAAACCGCACTCATGCGGGCAGTAGGCGAATCGACCAGCACATGGCGCGTGTGTGAACCTGCGGGTGGATTTATTGCTGGCCCCAGTCTTGTCTGTGCAATCCCCGATCGCTCCAATCAACCAGAGCCGGCTATTGCGTTCGCCACGGACTTTGCTTCGGATCTCGATCTCCAACTCCTGCTCTGTGAAGGCACGGGCACCGTTCCAACACTTATCGCGGCCCATCAATATGCCCCATTCGTTGGTCCAGATGGGTTTTGTGGCGGACAATCGGTCGGTGAATTATGGTGCACGGCAGCCACAAATCTCAACGCCGTTGCGCTCACACCCGAACGCATCGAACAACGCCGCCGCATACGCACCGCATTGATTGCAGCCGTCAGACCATAAATAGCTGCTCCCGGCAATGATTTGCCACAGTTGTGTGCCTGTCTGCTGGTTGGGCAGACATTCAACGTGTACTCATTCTGCCTCAGAGCTTTTGCTGTGACGTTGCGCTCATGTTTTGACAGCCCTGTGCGCACGCACCACTGACCGCACAGCACATTGATCGCTTTTTTGCCTCAAACAAATATCTCTGCACACCTATTAAATCCAGGTAATTTGTATCGTCCCAGCTCCCATTCACGTGCAGATACTCGTTTGAGGATCGTCCAGCACAGGAATGCGGGAATTATAGAAACTGCTCATACGCATGATTTGCACAGCGTTTATCTACTCGTTCCATGAAAGTGTTTTGGTTGTGTTATTCCAGAGTTGTTGCACGCAACTCCCACTGTGAGTCTCCTGCGAGAGACATAC
Organism: Thermoflexus hugenholtzii JAD2; assembly: GCA_945881915.1. Lineage (GTDB taxonomy): Bacteria > Chloroflexota > Chloroflexia > Chloroflexales > Roseiflexaceae > UBA965. The sequence goes on from CAMCVW010000002.1 coordinate 124,863, forward strand.
GGTGAATTCATTGCAGAGGCAGCAGGCAGATATATTGCTTACACGCTCAGTATAGGTGGGTTCGACAGAATCAACCAAAACAATGGCATTGAAAAGTACAGGGGTGAGACGCGAGAATATCTTCTGCCGTAATAAACGGAAAAAATATCTTCTTTTTCGTGAATATTTCTTTTTTTCTCTTTTCATACAATAAAAATCTCTAAAATCATGGGTTTTGGACAACTGTGAAACGAACCCACGGGAGACCGTGTACACATGAGCTATGCTTCACAAAAACGCACGCACGCATGTCATCGTTCGGTTATTCCATTGGAAAGGATTTTTCAGTTGAAAATGCGCTCATACACGAATCTTCGTTCCAAAGACGAAAAATACGGCTGCAGTCATCTGGGGAAATCTTTTATCTGTAGAATGCGTAAACATTCGTAACACTGACATCCCAATGAGACAGCCATCAGATTCATGGCATGTTGCACGCCGAGAATGCAGAGTCATCAAATCTGTTCAATATTTTCTCCTCATCTCTCATTACCGTCAACGAATCCTGCGAATAAATTCACATGTTTGACAAACGAAAATACTTCTCTATAATCTAGATATCACCAAAGTTGCAAGTTGATATTGTGCGGAAGCCCATACAGTGCAGAAGCGCAATCGCTTACATCGTGGTGAAAATTCTCTCGTAGGTATGGCCGATCCATACCGGCAACTCTTCGGAGTTGTTTCTTCCAATGGAGGAGGATCCATCATGGCGATGAATGACAAATCCCTTTCGCGTCGTCGGTTCTTGCGGCTTGCAGCCGCAGGCCTCGGTGCGGCAGGTGCAGCCGGCGTTTTGGCTGCTTGTGGTGGCGCTGCAACTGGTGATGCACCAGCCGCAGAAGCACCAGCCGAAGGCAACAAAGTTGTCGTCGACTTGACGTTCTGGTGGTGGGATGGCAACGGTCAAATTTGGGCTGACGAGTACAACAAGTTGAACCGTGGCGCCAAGGTGACCTTCGTCAACACCCCGTTCGCAGACTCACACGACAAGTTGCTGACGTCCTTTGCATCGGGTTCCGGTGCACCAGACATCGCATCTCTCGAAATCGGTCGCGTCGGCGGTTTCACCGCCAAGGGCGGCTTGGCCGACCTCAAGGCTGCCCCATTCGATGGTGGCAAGTATGAGAAGGACATGGTCAAGTACAAGTGGACCCAAGGCTCCACTGCTGACGGTCGTTTGGTTGCCATGCCATGGGACATCGGTCCTGCCGGCGTTTGGTACCGCGCCGACATCATGGAGAAGTTGGGCCTCCCAACCGAACCAGAAGCCATCGAAGAGATGATTTCACACACCAAGGGCAAGACTTGGGAAGACTTCTTCGCACTAGCTCAGACCGTCAAGGAAAAGAGCGGCGGCAAAATCAAGCTGGTCGCTGACGCCGGTACCGACGTCTACGGTGGCGCACTCCGCCAAGGTGGCGAAGGCTACTTCGAAGGCATGAAAGTGTTGATCGAAGAAAAGGCAACCCGCCCAGCTCAACTGGCTGCTGACTTCCGCAAGCAAGAGCTCGACGCCAACATTGGTTGGTGGGGCGCTGACTGGGCCGCAGGCGTCAAAAACGACGCATTCGCAGCCATGGTCATTGCTTGTTGGATGCAAGGTGGTTTGACCAAGGACCAGCCACAAACAATCGGGAAGTGGCGCGTTGTGCCCGCTCCTGAAGCCAGCTACAACTGGGGTGGTTCGTTCTGTGCCATTCCTGAGCAGGGCAAGAACATCGAAATGGCATGGGACTTCGTGCAGTGGGCTTGCTGTTCCGCAGAAGGTCAGAACGCAATGTTCAAGCCAACCGGTGTTTTCCCAGCGTACAAGCCAGCATGGGCTGACCCATTGTACGACGAGCCACAGGACTTCTTCGGTGGACAGCGCACGTTCCGCGTTTGGGGCGACATCGCCGACAACGTGGCATCGATTTCCCGCAGTCCATACGACCTGCAAGCAGACGACATCGTGAATGCAGAAATTGCAAAAGTGCTCGTCGAAGGCAAGGACCCCGTCCAAGCCATGAAGGATGCAGAAGCCGCAGCCCTCAAGGCAATCGAAGGCGCAACCCCGTAATCCACGTCTCACCTCCGCCGGAGTGGCAGTTTTGCCACTCCGGCGTGTCATTCGATAAACCCTTACAACATGCGAGGTGCACATGGCTTCTTCGTCATTCTCGTTGGCGGAACGTTCGGCGCAAGATCGACGTACCCGACAAAAGGAAGCAAAACGCAATGCGTGGGCATACGTCTTCGTAAGCCCGTTCTATTTACTGTATGCTATCTTTGGATTTTTTCCCTTGGCGTATGGCCTCTGGCTTTCACTCCACACATGGGACGGCATTTCCCCGATGGAATGGGTTGGGTTCAACAATTACATCAAATTGATCACCGTCGACGAACTCTGGTGGAAGGCAATTTACAACACCATCTGGTTGTTTGTGGTTGCTACTATCCCCCAATTGACGCTCGCTCTCGGTCTGGCATTTATCGTCAATAGCGGGTATGTACGATTTAAAGATTTTTTTCGCGCTGCATATTTTATGCCATTCGTCGCATCTGCTGTTGCAGTGGGCATTCTCTTCACTTCGATGTTCGGCAACCAATACGGCATGATCAATTTCGCCCTCACTGCACTCGGGCTAACACAATTTCTTACTGATCCCACCGGCGAATGTTACAAATGGGCCTTCGAAAGCAACAACATGGGTTGCGTCATTAACTGGCTCAATTCAGCGATGTGGCTCAAGCCATCGATTGCTTTAATTGTGATTTGGCAATGGACCGGCTATTCAATGATTATCTTCCTTGCCGGATTGCAATCCATTAATCTTGAACTTTATGAGGCTGCACGTGTTGACGGTGCAAGCACATGGGACATTTTTCTCAAAATCACCATGCCACTGTTGCAAGGCGTTATTCTCTTCCAAGTTGTCACTTCCATTATCGGGGCGATGCAAAACTTCGATATACCCGTTATGCTCGCAGGCGGTACACAATCATCAGCACCAGGCGGCACCGACCAATCTGGTCTCACCGCCATGATGCAACTCTACTGGTCGGCATTTAAATACAACACAGGGTCGAAAAGTGGATTCGGCTATGCTTCGGCAATGTCGTTCATCCTGTTTATGATCATCGTGGTCTTTTCGTTCACATACAACCGTGCCAACGGTCAGAACCCGACGGAGGACTAAGATGGCCACTACAACGGTAGCTCGTAACCGGGGGAACCGTGACCGGTTGGGCAGCCCTATCACGATGAGCCTCATGTACGTCTTTTTGACGATGTTTGCGCTGGTCTCGGCATTCCCGTTTTATTACATGTTGGTCACATCAACATACCGCACCAAAGACATTTTGGTCATCCCGCCACCTATTTGGTTCGGCGATGCTTGGATGGTGAACTACAACCAGCTCCTCGAAAAGGGAAGCTTGCCGTACTTCTGGACCGCGGTTACGAACAGCCTGTCGATTGCATCGTTTCACACCATCGCAGTGCTTTTCTTCTGCTCATTGGCAGGCTATGGGTTCGCCAAATTCCGTTTCCCCGGCCGTGACGCGATGTTCGCATTCCTCATCGCGACGTTGATGGTGCCTGGTGCGCTTGGTTTGATCCCATCATTTATCGTGATGCGCTATCTGGGGTGGATCGAGACATGGTACCCCCTGATTGTCCCCGGTATGGCAAACGCATTCGGGATCTTCTGGATGCGCCAGTATATCGAGAGCGCTATCCCGAACGACATGATGGATGCCGCTCGTATTGACGGCGCAAACGAATTCCGTATCTACTGGGGCATCGTTTTGCCGGTCATCACCCCCGCGCTCGGCGCGTTGGCTATTTTAACGTTCATGGGTAAGTGGAACGAATTCCAATTCCCATTACTCATCCTCAAAGATCAGGCTACCTACACCCTCCCGGTGGCACTCAGCACCCTCCGTTCGCTCCGTGGCACCGAAATAGGCGTGCAAATCCTGGGGGCGAGCATCGCCATCATCCCAATCCTCATCGTCTTCATCCTCGCATCCCGTCAATTCATGGCAGGACTCACTGCAGGGTCAGTCAAGTAATTCAGGGCGCAATGTATACTCACTCGAAACGTTCCCTGATAGTCAGCGCACTCCTCATGCTCACCGCATGCGGGAGTGCGTTGAGTTTCGTACCACCGCAAGGTACTCCGGTGGCTACCGTTGTATCTTCGCAATCGTTCAATCAATCGCAACCATTTTGCAGTGCACAGTTTTCCCGTACAGATATGCCCCACGTTACGACGGGCGGCACAAATGGCAGCGCACTCTATGCAAGTAATGGCAGCGGCATAGCTGTCGGTGATCTGAACGGCGATAATCGCCCCGACGTTGTATATGGAAACATCGTGGGCACCGTGACGATTTTTGTTAATGATGGTGATTTTACCTTTACACCTGTCAAGACTACACTCAGCGAAGTACGCAGTCTTGCAATTGTTGACACAGACGGTGATGGGACTCGTGAGCTCGTCGCCACACGACGCTTTGCTCCACCCATTATCGGGACACTCACACCATCTGGCTTTACGTTTTCTGACATGCCTGATATCTATACCGCGTTCTATGCAATGGGTTGGCAAGACATCAATGCAGATGGAACGTTGGATGCTGTCTTGGGGACATACGACAATGAACAGCTCCAGCACCAAGGGTTGATTTTTCAAACGCGTGGAGGCGGTGGTGTGTTCGTGTACACACAAGAAAATGGTCGTTTTCAGCAAAATCGACTCAACCAGCACGCCCAAGCACTCGCACTCATTTTTCCCGATTTGAATGACGATGGGCGTGCCGATATTTTAGTCGGGAACGACTTCAATGAGCCAGATGCTGCGTGGACTGTGACCAGCAGCGGCTACACGCCAATTGCGCCTTTTTCGCAAACGACCGAAAACACCATGTCCCTCGATTATGCAGATTCGGACAACAACGGTGCCCTCGATATTTTCGCAGCAGACATGAAGCCGTACGACCAGAGTGTCTCGACAATGGCACAGTGGCTACCTGCAATGCTCAAACTGACCCGTCCGTTGAGTGCAGACGACCCACAGTACATCGAAAACACGCTGCAGATGTGGGACGGAACCAACTGGCAAAACACCGCATATAATCTGCAACTCGATGCAACTGGCTGGAGTTGGTCGGCAACGTTCGCTGACCTCGACAACAACGGTTGGCAAGACCTGTATGTGGTCAATGGGATGAAGGCGAACGACTTACTTGCGTACCTTCCCAACGGGGAACTCAGCGAAGACGATTTGCTCTTCCAAACGAGTGATGCAAAAAAGTACACCATTACACAGCGCGGACTGCAGCATACAGGGAGTGGCCGTGCTGCGAGTATGGTTGATTTGGATAATGACGGTGACCTTGATGTCGTTGTCAACCCCATTGACGGCCCCGGCCAACTCTACCGCAATAACCTCTGTGGCACTCAGAGCATCACCGTGACACTCATCGATGAATCCTCACGAAATCGCGATGCGGTCGGTGCCGTCGTCAGGATTCAATCTCCGATGGGGTCACAAATGCGCTCTGTACAGGTTTCGAGTGGCTACTTGTCGGGGAGAAGTACGACAATCCATTTTGGCCTCGGAACCGACACAACCGTCCCCACAATGCACATTCAATGGCCGGATGGGACATACTCTATGATTAATGCACTCCACAGCGGTGCGCACTATACCATCACACGAAAGGCGCTTCCATGATGAGCACCACGCCATTTCGCATGCGCGAAATCATCGATTTACGCGCAGTTGCTACACCATTGACCATTGGGGTACTGCTTGGTTGCATCACAGCAATCGCTGCGTCAGCACTCAAATACCCGCTCTGGATCCAAGCGACGTGCGTTTTGGCTGGTGTCCTTCCTGCCTATGGAATGCATGCATTGCGGATTCTCAAAACCTATGGCTGGTGGTGGGCATTGTTGTCTGTATTGGTCGCAGCCCAAGGATTCCACGGCATCGAACACATCGTTCAGTGGATTCAATATCACATCCTGCGCTGGCCGTTCTTCAAATCGAGTGGCATCATCTCGGCAGCGAACGCAGAATGGGTGCACTTCGGCTGGAACTGGATAGTGCTAATAATTATGTCAATTCTCGTCAAAGGTGGTCTCCGCAATCGGTACGCATGGTTGATGCTCGCCTGGACAATTGCACACACCGCGGAGCATACCTATTTGATGATGCGTTATTTGCAAGCGCTCTCGGAATTAGCCGCCTTGGGGGTTCCAAATGTGTCTGCGCAGGGTTTGCCGGGATTTTTTGGTCGCGACGGCTGGTTGGCTACTAGCGACGTGACACGATCGAGTTTCGTGTGCAGACTGCCCGGGTTTACGACTGCCGTCCGGCTCGACGTCCATTTTTGGTGGAACATCGGCGAAACAGGACTGTTGATGCTCGCGACTGCCTATGAACTCCGTCTCAGAAGAGGTGCAATTGCAGCACATGCCCCAACCCACGTTGCCATGAGACAGGCTGCTGAACGAGTATAATCGTAGTAGCATCTGAGGAGGCAAATATGTCCATTAGCGCTGGTGTGCTCTATCCCCTTGCAATTGTGCAGACATTCGACAGTAATTCGTCACAAACCAAAATTATTCGCACCATATTGATTATTTTTTCGACGGTATTGCCCACCCTGGTGCTGTTCGAAGGATTTGTCCAACGCATCGACTGGATTTCGTTCGGGATTTGTATCCTGACCTGTGCACTCAGCGCATACCTGGTTGTGCATATCAATCGTTCCCAATCAGCCGCATTTTTACCAACTTTTGTGATTTTAAACCTCGCATATCTGACGATGGGTATTCGCAGTCTCGGTTCCGAGCCACAAATCCATTCGTTGACAAATGCATTGGTCTGTTTTGCATTTGCCACAACCGTATTATGGATTTTGATTACCTGCTGGGTACCTCCGCACGAGGGGAGCGAAACGACACATCCACTCACCCCAGCAGAAATTCTCGGTGTGGTTTTGTTAGCACTCGTTGCGTTGGCGCTCCGTTTGTATCAGTTGGATGTGCTCCCTGCAACGCATACGCTCGAAGCACAGTTTGGCCTCGATGCGCGCGAAGTACAGGCACAAAATGCATGGAATCCTATTTCGTTGACTTTTGATGGGCATGCACATTTCTTCACGGTGGTGTTGAGTCTTGCAATGTGGCTCTTCGGTGATTCGTTCGTTGCTATCCGCACTGCCGCTGCACTCATCGGTGCATCGACGGTGATTTTGCTCTACATCGCAGCACGTCGATTTTTTGATATACGAACTGCTTGGCTTGCGTCACTGGCTTTTGTCGCAATGGCAATTCATCTCGAGTTCAGTCGTATTGCCACTAGCGCCGCGGTCGATGCGTTTCTGCTCTGCGCGGTACTCGCGTTCCTCGCCATTGGTTGGGATACCGGTCGACGACGGGGCTATATCGCAGCAGGATTCGCGTTGGGGATGTGCCAATACTCTTATCACACCGGTAAAATCATCCCTGTTATTTTTGCAATATGGCTATGTATCGTTGCCATCCAGAATTGGGAACTCGTCGTGCAACGCTTACCGACACTCACGATGATGTGGGGAATTGGATTGTTGGTTGCGCTGCCCATGTGGTGGGTTACAGTGACACATTGGATGAGGTACCAAACCGCAATCGAAGTGGTCAGCATTTTCCACGCGTCTGATGTTCCTGGTCAGAACTGGTTACAAGCTATCGCAACAACGCAACAGATGCCTGAGTGGCTTGCCATGATCTATCTGGTGCGGGATGCAGCTGCTGCATTCATTGCAGTGCCGGTGCGAGATGGATACGACGTTGGTTTGGCAATATTGACGCTTCCCAGCGCGGTACTGTTCATCATCGGGGTACTCCTGATGATCCGTGAATACGATGATCCACGCTACTGGTTGATGTTCTTGGGACTGATGAGTGCCGTCGTTATCGCGAGTATCACCATCAACACGCCGGCAGCACAAAGAATGATTTATATCACGCCGTTTGTCGCCATGGTTGTAGGAATCGGGTTAGCACAATCGAGTCGTTGGTTGCGTCTCGAGTGGATCCAGTCTGATTGGAGCCTCCCAAACTGGCTCGTTCAGGCAATCGGGATAATCCTTGCTATCGGAATCGCCGGCTACGATGCCAACAACTATCTCATCAATAATCGCAACGCGGCTATCCAACCTGCAGACGCAATAGCAAGTGCGATAGGGTCGACCATCGCTGGGTTCCCCGAAGGATCACGCGCCTATGCATTCACCGAACCGTTCCTGCGCTACGAAGGGAATGCGATTTTGGTCTTTCAAGCACCGCAGGTCCGAGGAATCGATGTTCCCCAACCATTGAACACACCACCACGGTGGGTATTGGAAGGACCAAAACAGATCTTTTTGTTTGCTCCACAACGAAGCAACGAACTTGCCCTGATACGCTCGTTCTACCCCGGTGGCATCGAAAATCGCGTGTTTCACCAAAATGGTGAAACTATCTTGCTCTATTATGTACTCGACGGCGTTCCGGCGCTCAATACTCCGTAACGCGTATGTTACAATCTGCACAGCGCCTATATGAATCCTGTATGAATCCTGGTATGGAGTGGAGAATTGTTGATGACGAGCACGTACACCGGCCCAGTTGTATCGGTTGTTGCCCCGGTATACGACGAAGAAATTCTGCTTCCAGAATTTTATCGGCGCACCATAGCAGCACTCGAGCAACTGCAGGTACCGTTCGAGTTAATCCTCGTCAACGACGGTTCACATGATTCATCGGGCACGATCATGGATCGCATACATGAAGCAGATCCGCGGGTCAAAGTAATCCATTTTTCTCGGAACTTCGGTCATCAGATTGCGATTACCGCAGGCACCGATCATGCGACGGGACAATCAGTCGCTGTGATTGATTCCGATCTCCAAGACCCTCCTGAAGTCATCATTGACATGTTTCGCAAGTGGCAAGAAGGCTTCCAAGTGATATACGGGGTTCGTGCGCAGCGAGAGGGTGAAACCGCATTCAAACGATTCACCGCAAGCATGTTCTACCGCTTAATCCGCCGTATAACCAATATCAACCTGCCGCTCGATACTGGCGATTTTCGCCTCATGGACCAACGCGTTGTCGCTGCAATGTCTAAAATGCGTGAACATCACCGCTTCATGCGCGGATTGTCCGTCTGGGTTGGATTCAAACAGACCGGCGTCAAGTACAACCGAGATGCACGGAGCGCAGGTATAACAAAATATCCGTTCCGCAAAATGCTCCGTTTTGCGCTCGATGCGATCACCAGTTTTTCGTATTTACCGCTCCAACTCGCAACATACACCGGTTTTGCTATTGCTGGGTTGAGTGCGATTGCAATGATTATCGCAATCGTCCTCCGGTTGGCAAACAGCGATATCTTCTATGGTCAAGCGACAACACTCGTGAGCGTATTGTTTCTCGGTGGCATCCAGCTTATTTTTCTCGGCATCATTGGTGAATACCTCGGTCGAATCTACGACGAAGTGAAACGTCGACCATTGTATATCGTTGCGGAGCGCCGTGGCGTAGAGGAACCCAACATTGAGTGAAATCCCAAAGGAAGCGTTGTACGGTACAACCGAAACTGCACGAGGAACGAAACTCCATTCCACCAAACCACCGCGCGACAAGGCATTCCTTGTCGGGAGTGAGCTGACTGGCGGCCGTAGCCCTTGGCCAGCAGTTGATTCATTGGCAGAGCTGGCATTGCTGGTCGATACCGCCGACATCGATGTCGTTGGGACGATGTACCAGCGACTCAAGCATACCTTTTCGCAGTATTTTATCGGTCCCGGTAAAGTCGAAGAAATCAAAGCGCTCAAGGAAGTGCTCGGTTACGATATTGTCATATTCGACGACGAATTAACTCCTGGCCAAACACGGAACCTCGAAGAGACACTCGATACTCCCGTACTCGACCGTACAACGATTATTCTTGATATCTTTGCGAGTCATGCACGCACGCACGAAGGTGCAATTCAAGTCGAACTCGCACAATACAAATACCTTCTCCCACGGCTTCGTCGCCAATGGTCCCATCTTGAGCGCCAAGCGGGTGGCGGTGGTGGATCAGCTGGTGGCGTGGTCGGTCTGCGCGGTCCCGGTGAGACGCAGCTCGAGGTCGACCGACGTTTAGTCAACAAACGCATCACGGTGCTCGAAGCACAAGCACGTGACATCCACGCACAGAGAGAGGTCTATCGCGAACGGCGCCGCAAAACCGGTGTGCAAGTCGTTGCAATCGTCGGCTATACCAATGCCGGAAAATCGACGTTGCTCAACGCTATCTCGCATGCGACGGTCCGCGCCGAAGATCGGCTATTCGCAACGCTCGATCCGACCACCCGACAAGTCACCACCCCCAGTGGCACACAGTATCTGCTGACCGACACGGTAGGGTTTATCCAGAAGCTTCCCACCGAACTGGTTGTTTCGTTCCGAGCAACACTCGAAGAAATCAAAGACGCGGATTTGATTTTGCATGTTCTCGATATTACCCACGCCAACGCTGAACAACAGGCTTCCACCGTAAATGACACGCTCAAGCAACTCGAATGTGCCGATACACCAAGCCTCGTGGTACTCAACAAAATCGACAAACTCACCGGTGTTGATGAAGCAACAGTTGCCGAAATGGCCGAGGCACTGGGGTTGCCGAAGGATTTTGTCGCAGTCTCTGCCCAAGAAAAATGGGGCCTCGAAGCACTCGCGCAACGCATCGAGTCGATGCTCGAACAAGAAATGATCGAGCTTCGCGCGTACATTCCGTATCGACGCGGCGATTTGCTGCAATTGTGGCGTCAACGAGGGGTCATCACGAACGAAGAATATGATGGCGATGGAGCAGTTGTGACCGGCAGAATCCCGCAAGCACTCGTCCATATGATGCGCGGTGCGACTACGGTATGAACGAGCACGGCAACCTTCCTCCTGCAGTCATGCGGGCGAACTATCTCAAAGGGGTGGTCAACGGCGCAGTATTCACATTGGGTGAAGCCATCAGTAACCCGGGGCTGGTGTTGTCGCTCTTGATCCGGCAACTCGGTGGATCGTTAACACTCGTCAGCCTCATCCCGGTTATCCAGAGTACGGGCTATCTTTTGCCCCAATTACTGGTCGGAGGTCATGTACAAGGGCTTCCGTACAAAATGCCGATCTATCGCACCTTCGCTGCGCTGCGCATTGCAGCGCAGTTTGCTGTTGTGATTGCGTGCTTCTATGCAACTACGATTCCTTCGTATTGGGCTCTGACAGCGGTACTGGTGTGTTATGCCTTATTCAACTTTGGTGGCGGTGTGACGACTCTGAGCTTCCAGGATATCGTCGCCAAAATTATCCCGCCCGCGCAGCGCGGTCGGTTTTTTGGAACACGGCAATTCTATGGTGGACTGCTGGCATTCGCTATCGGCGGACCATTTGTACGCTGGATGTTGAGCGACGAGAGCCCACTCAGCTTTCCGCAAAACTTCGCGATTATCAGTCTCGTCAGTATGCTGTGTTACGCAACCGGGATGCTTTTTTTTGCGCAGGTCAAGGAACCAGCGGCGATTCAGCTTATTCCGCGTCAAGGGCTCTTTGATGCACTCCGGTCTGCACCAGCAATCTTGCAGGCTAATCACCGCTATCGAAACTTTATCATCGTGCGCCTATGCTTGCTCATTGGTCGCTTAGCAGAACCGTTCTACATTATCTACGTGACTGAGCAACTGCATCTGCCCAAAAGCACTGCTGGCCTGCTCATTGCCGTATCTGCAGTTGCGGCAGCGTCATCAAATGTGCTCTGGGGACGTTTGGGTGATACCAAAGGAATGATTTGGTTGTTACGCTTGACGGGCTCATTGGCAATCATTCCGCCCCTCATGCTCTATGCTTCACCGTCGATAGCGCCACTCGGGGCAATCGTGCTGCTTGGCTGGCTGCTCACGTCGAGTCTGATAGCAGGGATATCTGCAGACGGCGTGGGCATTGCAAGTATGACGTTTCTTTTGGAAGTATCGCCCCCTGAACAACGCCCACTCTACATGGGACTCGCGAACACCATTCTTGGTATTGGCGCAGTCATTCCCATCATTGGGGGGATACTTGTAAATCAAGCGGGTTATTCGTTGACATTCATTTTTGCCGCACTCTGGAGCCTCGGGGCAATCGCCCTCGCCGGGACACTCCAGGCCGAACCGCAGCAGCGAACCGTTCCATAGTCGCCTGTGATGGGGGAACATGCCATGATTTGGGGATTCATCGTACTACTCGTCATCCTGATTGCGCCGTATCTGCTCATCGGACTGCGTGAAACGCAAGAGCCGGCTGAACTGTTGCACCACGGAATGCGGCACGTACTCTGGAATGGAATAACGATTGGGATTCGTGAGCGCGGCAACGGCGCTGTGGTCGTCCTTATTCATGGATTCGGAAGCTGGCTTTCGAGCTGGGACACCCTCCAGGATGCGCTGGTAGGAGCCGGGTATCGTGTCATCGCAATCGATATGATTGGCAGCGGTACATCAGCACGCTCGCTCAATGCCGCTTTTTACACCACATCAGCACAGGCACGCATGATACTTGAAGTGCTCGACACAATTGGTGTGCGCCAATGCACACTCATTGGTCATTCGTACGGAGGCCGAGTCGCGCTGCAAATGGGAATTTATGCGCCAGAGCGTATCGCAGAGATCATTGCAATTGCGCCTGAAGCACATGCAGGCTCGCGACCCCCCATTGCAAAACTCGTCACCATCCCCATTCTGGGCTATGCTTTGGCATTTTGGTCAACAGCACCACTGCTCATCAAGTTAGGTTTGGCATCAGTATCTGCACGGAAGGCTTGGCTTACCCCAGAACGCGTCGAAGCCTATGCGGCACCGTTGCATGTCCGAGGACAACTAGCGGCACAGATTGTTCAATCGAGCGCGCCCAAAGATGGAGACATGCCGGTACCGACACACTACCGGCACATCAAGCTCCCGGTGCATGTCATTTGGGGTGACCAGGATCCTGTTTTTCCAGCGCGTGATGGCCTCAAGATGGTCGAAAGCATAGAGCACTGTGATATCGCAATCGTCCCGAACTGTGGACACATCCCCCACGAGGAAGCGTTCAGCGAGACATGGGCGCTCATCCTCCAACATCTCCCTGCCAGAACTGTTATGCTTCAGACCTATCGTTGACGAATCCTGCACCGACCACGCTGACAATCACGTAGCCAGCATCGTGACTCACACTCATATCAACCGTGTCAATCCCCAGTGCATTGGCACGGTCTCGGGCAGCACCATGGAGAAACAAAACAGGTTTTCGTGATTCATCATGGAGGACTTCAATCGTAGTCCATGGAAGCGCAGGAGCACCGCTCCCTAAACCACGAAGTCCTACACCCAGCATTTTCGCTGCGGCTTCTTTGGCAGCCCAACGCGAAGCATACGAGTCCATACGTGCATCACAATGCTGTTGCTCTCGGAGGGTATAAATCCGTTGCACAAAGCGCATCCCATAACGCCGGTAGACAGATTCAAAGCGCGGGATATGGAGCAGGTCTATCCCCGTTCGCAGAATGAGACGCATTATTGCCTACCTGTGAGCGATAGGTTCGTGACTTCAGCGAGGTAATTCACACCATCTGCTTCGATACGCAGAACCTGTATGTAGCGGGCGGTTTTCAGGTATTCGTCTTCACGGAGATCCAAATCGAGTTTGTACCAACGGTAGAGTGGCAGTGCCCGGTAGAGTGTGTCCCCTGTTTCTTGTTGTGCAACAGTTTTGCCAGTGGTCGGGTACAGACAAATAGTGCGTTCTTGTTGTTGGTCGGCAGGACTGATGAACTTGTATACGAGCTGGAATTTAATCGGGCAAGATTCACTTGCAGCCACAGCGGTCGAGCTCTGTTGGGCGAGCAACCGTACCCAAGCGGTCAAGCGTAATGAGGTAAATTCTGACACATCTGCATCGACATACTGTTCGACTCCAATTGCGAAGTTGTGTACCTGAATTCCAGAGCGTTGCAGACGCAACACATGAAGTTGTTTTTCATTTTTACAATTATCTGGTCGTTCCGGACTGCAACCCAATACGACAACGGCTCGACCGTTCTTCTCTGCAGGCTTCATATCTGGGGAGCCGTCGCGGGTGTACACTTGCCAATCCAAATCTCCGTTGCTCGTTGAATCGATACTGCGCACACTGCCCCACTCGGAATCGTTGACGATTTGCCAATTGGCGGCAATCGGCACTGGGATTGCATCATTTCCCGTGATCACCACCATCTGGCGTTGTGCGATACTCACATTTTGCGAACCATTAGTCACCGTGGCACTGCCAGTTCGAACAGCAATCTCCATACGTTTGGTTGTTGCACCACCGGCAGCACCCTCGGACAACACACGAATGCTGTAGCTGCCGCCTGGCGTCATCCACACTTTGTTTCCCTGTGGAAGCGTGACGCTGTATTCAACGACGCGATATGGTTGGAAGTCGGCGACATCATATCGTGCGTAGCCTGCATTTTGTACGAGATTTACAATCTGCAGAGCATCCGTCCAGCGCGATACTTGGTACATCTGATATACGACATCTGTGCCTGAATCCTGCGCCCAGAGCTGGATGTGCGACGTATCTGGGAGGACCATTGATGCAACAGGACCATATCCAGCCGCAGGTAACGTTTTGATGCGATATCCCGGTTTGAGTGGCATACACACATCGACCTCACCGTTGCAGGGATCGACTTCAGCAGGGAGTCGTTCGAGAGTGCTGCTACTCATGCTCCGTGGCTCTTGGTAGAGCACTCCCGTCGCAACATGGCTTCTCAGCTGGGCGCCATCGAGGGTTCGCATTGCTGCGTTGTAATTGGTATAGGCTATGCGACCCAACCATCCCAAAACAACCAATGAAAGCACGAAAAAAGTCGACAAAATGAGCCATGCGCTCAATTCGGCCGAAATCCACGATTTCACTTGTTGCGGTCTGCTCTCGTTCATCAATAGAGTGGTGCCTTAAATGTGCGTCGGGTTAGTAAATTGGGAGGTACCGTTCGAGTTCCCACGTACTCACGTGTTGACGATAAGACTCCCATTCATGCAGTCTTGATTCGACGAACCGTTCATAGATCAAGGGTCCGAGCGTATCTGCAATAAGGTCGTCTTTTTGGAGGGCTGCTACCGCTTCGCCGAGCGTCATTGGCAACATCGGATGCATGCGTGTACGCGCATCCATCGTGACCAAATCTTCTTCGGCGGCAGGTGGTAATGGTAATTCTCGGCGAATTCCATCGATTCCTGCACGCAGCATCACCGCATACGCGAGGTAGGGATTGCACGACGGATCAGGGCTCCGGAGTTCAATGCGCGTAGTCTGCGGACGATTCCCCAAAATTCGCGGTACGCGGACCAGTGCACCACGATTCGTGCGACCCCAGCTCGCAGAGACAGGTGCCTCGTATCCCGGCACGAATCGTTTATATGAATTCACCAACGGCGCCAAAACCGCTACCATACCCGGTGCATGGGCCAGCAATCCCGCCATGAAGTGTTTCGCCAGCGGGCTGAGTCCGTAATGGTCTTCCGCATCAGCAAATAGATTCACTCCCGTCACACTATCCACCAGGCTTTGATGGACGTGCATGCCGCTCCCATTGATGCCCACCATTGGCTTCGGCATAAAGGATGCATACATTCCTTGTTGCAAAGCAAGCGAACGGAGTACTTGTCGCAACGTCATCACAGCATCGGCTGCTGCCATTCCAGATTCGAGCTGCAGGTCGATTTCGTGCTGTCCGACTGCACCTTCGTGGTGCGTTGCATCGACACCGATGTGGAATGACCCGAGGGCGCGGACGACTTGACGACGAAAATGCGTATATGTGTCATTCGTGGTATCGAAGTACCCCACCGAATCATTTGGGACGAGTATAGGCCGTCCATCAGAGTCGGCTTTAAAGAGAAAAAACTCAACTTCAGCGCTCAGTCGGTACACAAAGCCCATGTTTGCAGCCTCGTCCACCGCGCGCCGCAAAACACGTCTCGGATCACCGCCGTACGGTCTTCCATCTGGTGCGTGTACATCGCAGATGAGTCGTGCGGTAGGAATGTCAGATCCGCCTGTACTCGGGACAATGGCGAAGGTGCTTCGGTCTGGGATGAGGTACATGTCTGTTTCGGCAACTCGGGCAGGACCATCCAACGCCGAACCGTCAAACCACACCCCATGGTCGAGGCAATCGGTAATCATGCTGACTGGTATGGTGACATTTTTGAGCATTCCGGCAATATCCGTGAATTGCAAACTGACAAATTCGACGTGATTCTGCTGGATTTGTTGAACGACTTCGTCAATGTTCATGGCTTGTATTACCCCTTTCTCCCGAGATTGGGATGTCATTGCTCGCGTGCAAACAAGGCATCGACAAATGTCGTTGCATCGAAGAGAGCCAGGTCGGTCATCTTCTCACCCGTCCCCACATATCGGACGGGACGTTGGATTTCTTGAGCTATGGCAAATGCGATGCCGCCTTTGGCAGTACCGTCCATTTTGGTAATTGCAACTGCAGTCACATCCGATGCAGCCGCAAATGCTTTTGCTTGGAGAACACCATTTTGGCCCGTCGTAGCATCGATAACCAAGATGACTTCGTGAGGGGCATCGGGCATCTTGCGACGGATGATGTTGCGTAGTTTTGTCAATTCCTGCATCAGGTTTACCTTTGCATGGAGTCTACCCGCGGTGTCAATAATCACGACGTCACAATCCGTGCTCGTGGCAACATCCATAGCGTCATAGACGACCGCACCCGGATCACCGCCCTGTCCGCGCGAAACAACCGGCACCCCTACCCGCGCACCCCAGGTTTCGAGCTGTTCTGAAGCAGCAGCACGGAACGTATCACCCGCTGCCAATACCACTTTTTGGTTCTTGTCGAGGTAACGATGTGCCAGTTTTGCGATGAGCGTGGTTTTACCTGCACCATTCACTCCTACCACAAGCACGACATGCGGTTTGGTCGTCTGCGAGAGAGGAACATCCTGATCCATCAAAATTTTGACCATTTCTTCGTGGAGCATCTGTTGTGCTTCGGCAGGCTCTTTCACACCTGCACGGCGCACCCGCTCCTTGACCCGCTTGACTAATTCAGTGGTCGTGTTGACTCCGACGTCTGCCTGTACCAATAAGTCCTCGAGGTCATCCCAGACCTGAGCGTTCAACGCCCCACCAAACAGCGCAGCAATCTGGCCGAAGAAGCTTTTTCGCGTGCGCTCAGTGGCAGTCGTGATCTGGGCTACTTCGTCAGCTGCTTCTGCTTCGGTGCGGGGGGCGTCGATACTTCGGCCAAACCACCGTTGAAAGAGTGACATTACTTCCCCTTGACAGACAAACGAGCCTGTCGCGTCGCAGTCGCGACATACTCGACTTCGGCATCCGACAGCTCAGGGAAGTTTGGTAACGAAAACACTTCCTGTGCTTGTTTTTCGGTAACCGGAAGTCCCCACGACGGAGCATATTGGGTGTATATGGGTTGGTGGTGCGTGGGCAAGGGGTAATGGATATCGGTCGTGACTCCTGCTTCCTTCAATGCGGCCATGTATGCATCGCGCATCGGTGTCTGGACAACATACAGGTGGTATACCGCAGCATATCCTGCAGGGGTTTGCGGTAACAGCAGGCCAGAATCGGCAAGTTGCGTGTTGTAATATGCTGCAATCTGTACGCGGCGCGCTGTACTTGCTTCGAGATGTCGAAGTTTGACCGACAAAATTGCAGCTTGCAACTCATCGAGCCGAGAATTGATGCCCGATGCGACGGTCGAGTAGTATTTGCGTTCCCAACCGTATACACGCAGTTTTCGCAGTTCTGCATCAATACCGCTGTCATGGGTAGTCAATGCACCACCATCACCGATAGCGCCGAGGTTTTTGCTCGGATAAAAACTGAATGCTGCGACGGCGCCGATGCTGCCGGCCCGTGCACCAGCCAAACGTGCGCCTTGGGCTTGCGCGACGTCTTCGATAACCGGTATGCTATGGCGTTGTGCAATGGCCATTATGGCAGGCATATCGGCCATTAATCCATACAGATGGACCGGCATGATGGCTTTTGTACGAGGCGTAATCGCCTGCTCGAGGAGAGCCGGGTTCATGTTGCGTGTATGTGGATCGACATCTACAAAAACAGGAACTGCACCAACCGCAATAATCGCAGCGGTGCCAGGGACTCCCGAATTCGCTACCGTAATGACTTCGTCCCCGCTGCGCACTCCCAGGGCAATAAGGCCGAGTTGGATCGCATCGGTACCATTCCCCACCCCGATACAGTAGGGCGTCTCGCAATAGGCAGCGAAGTCCGCTTCGAACGCCTTTACTGAAGGACCGAGGATGTACGCACCACTCTGCACAACACGTTGCATTGCATCATCGAGCTCGCGCTGAAGTTCAATATATTGGCGCTTGAAATCACCGAATGGTATCTGCATCGTTAGCGCTCCTCAGTGGAGTAGTTTGGTGACTCTATAGGTCAGTTATGATGAGTATACCAGATGAAGAAGACGCTCGTTTCTCCTATGGTGATTGCATCACCTACGCCTGAACGACCAATCGATACCCCACGCCACGCACGGTCTCGATGCGCAAACCGATTGCACCAGCTGCAATCAGTTTGCGTCGTAAGTGCGACACATGCACCCACACATATTGTGTCGCTTGATCATAGCGATCCCCCCATACCTCAGTCAGAATACGTTCATGACTGATTACCTGCCCCAGGTGTTTGGCGAAAAGCGCATACAACCGAAATTCGATTGGTGTTATGTCTACTTTTTCCTCGTCGCCTTCAATGGTCTTTGCCTGCATAAACGCCACGACGTTCCCCACCCGAAGTAGTGGGCTGGGGGTTCGTACTACACGTTTGCGCAGCATCACATTCTGTACACGCAAGGCTATTTCGGTGGGGCTAAATGGTTTGACCACATAATCGTCCACTCCGAGACGCAGTGCATCATGCAAATCATGTTCATTCCCACTGGCTGTCATAATGATGATCGGTGTCGATAACCAATCACGTACACTGCGCACAAATTCCAACCCAGACTGATCAGGCAAGCGCAAATCTACCAAAATCACATCAAAATGCCTGCGTTCAGCTCGCTCCAACGCATCACGAACAGAGGCAACTACCTCACACGTGCCATGAATATCTGCAAACGCATCGCTCATCATTCGTGGCAATAGCACGTCATCTTCGATGATCAACGCATGGAACGACGGTACAAGTACGTGCGTTGCCAATGCACCAGAAGCAGCAATGGGTAGTTCGAGTGAGACGACGGAACCGTCATTCTGAGGTGCCGCGTGCATCCAAATCGACCCACCGTGTGCTTCCACAAAATACTTACAAATTGCTAATCCCAATCCGACGCCACCCGATGAAGCATGTTGGTGTGCTTGATAAAAGCGGTCAAACACACGTGCATATGCTGAAGGTGCAAGTGGGATACCAAAATCCCGCACCGCCAACAACAGATTCCCTGTCGCGGGATTGAGTGGCCCAATCTGAATCTCGATTGGGCTCTGTAATGCATATTTCACTGCGTTTGTGAGTATATTTGCCAGCACTTGCTCAATCCTGCCCACGTCCACAGAGAGCGCATGTGACTCGATCACGGTCACTGTGCATCGGGATTTCCAAATTTGATCGCGGTTGATGACTTTGTTGACCAACACTGTTGCATCAATCGGTTCGTGATCGAGGGTTACTCCGTCACTCTCGAGGCGTGATAGATTCAAGATATCTTTGATCAACACATCTAATCGCGATCCCTGCTGCCGGATGATTTCGATAGTCGCTTCGGTGTCGCCTCGATGGTGCAGCTTGTTCGATTGCAACATGTCCGTTGCGGCGACGATAGCCACAAGCGGGGTACGCAGTTCATGGCTAATCATGCTCACAAAATCAGTCTTCAGCCGCTCAAGTTCGTGGAATGGACGCATATCCTCCATAACCAGAAGGTACCCTGTATGTGCAATGCTGATGACTTCATGCCGTACCGGGATGCGTACTCCGGCAATTTCGTGGACGATTTCTATTTGTTTGGGGCTGTGATTGTTTAACGCGTGTACCAAAGGTAATTCTGTGGGTGGGAACGGTTTGCCCCCTAATGCGTAATACATCCCAGCTGCACAGACTGTCTGCATATCTGACCCACGGGCAACACCCGGGAGCAATATTGCTGCACGCGAATTTGCGATCAACACTTCGCCGTGTAATCCCAACAAGACAAATCCGAGCGGTGCACTTTCAAACACCGTAGACAAGAGTTCGTCGTCACTTTTGAGTTGTCGAAACAAGGCAATATTTTCGATGATGAGTGCAACTTGCTGACGGCGATGCTTTCATGGATGTGTCCCTGCACGACGGCGACGGCCATACATCCCAGAACATTCCCCGATACTTCCAGCGAACGATATTCGAGTTGCAGTCCGGCCCAATTCGTCCGAACGAATTCCGAACCTGAGAGTTCTTGGTACGCAGGGTGTGGCAGCGATGATAGTGCATCATCTACCGATGCCACGCACGTGAGAGGTAGACAATTCTCGAGCGATTCATTCATCCACAAAAATACTGCTGGAATGTTGTACTCAAAACGAATGGAATGCGCAAGCAACGAGAGCGGATCCTGAGCTTGCTGGAGCCGCGGGAGCATGTTGACGACCCGCTGACCAGATTCGAGGCGACTATTCAATGCTTGCAGTTCGCTGAGGCGTAGAACAAGTGTCTCAGATAACGCGTGCGCCGCAGTTTCGGCGGATATAAGGGCTGTATTCAGCCGTATTTGCCGATAAAATCCGACCGAAACGAGCACGACAGCTACCAATGCCAAAAACACGAGACTGCTATTTATGAAGATGACTTGGTTTGAAAAACGGGATATCTCATCACGTATTTCTAATTCGTGCACATGTACGCGTGATCTCAACCCTGCTACTGTGGTGCGAATTTCATCGTACTTCTGACGAGTTGTACCCTGCGCAAAATCACTCTGCGCGGCTGTTAAATCACCGTTTTCGACCATTGCTAATTGGTACTCAAGGTGTTGTTGGCGCCACTCAAGAATCTGTTGTTCAAGATTCGCCGCGTCTGCCGCAAGCATTCCATCAGTCTGCAGTGCAGTATGAGCCTGCAGTGACGTACTTGCCGCTTGCAATCGCTCATGGGCTTGGTCATACTCTTGGCGAAAAATACTATTTCTGCTAATGAGAAAGCCACGCGTTGCCAATCGCATTTCGAGCAATGACGATGTCACATCGCCGACATCCTCGTCGATGTCGTTGTATACGGTACGTTGCTCTCGCAAGGAATTGACGGAATTTTCACGCCAACTCGGAATAATCAAGAGGACGCACAATATGATAAATACTGCTGCAACTGCGACGACAGTGAGCCGTTGCGAATGCGGCGTGACTTTGACCCAATGTGTCATACTCAATTCACTCGTACATGCGTCATATACCCAAATATCTCACCGCACATAGTAATCGTTTCGTATTCTCCTAATTCTTTGAGACCAGCCTCGATGACAGGACGCTCAAAAAATCGTTCCGGAATGTAGAGAAGGTAGATGTCCTTGCCTTTGAATGGGCGAAAATCGTATTCGTCTTCCGGAAACGAATTCGAAAAACGAAGGCTTTCGTTCAGATATTCAAACGACTTCCATGTCCCCGCATGCATATCGTTGTATTGTCCCACAATGATGACCTCTGTGTCACGAATGTTGTGTTCCTTGAGAAAACATGCCGCCGCTCCTGCGCGCTGCGTTTGCACATCTACACCATAGCGACACAGCAGTGCCATACGGTTCACATAGATTTCGGTATTGATTGGCGCAATAATCCCGACGACTACACATATCATTGCAAGTGCGACGCGCGTCGGTACTCGACGTTCCAATCGGCCCCAAATCCATTCTAAGCCGATTGCAATTTGCAATACCAATACGGGTACAATCACAAACAATCGGTAGTGATAGGAGCTGATAGGGAGTGTGAACACCGCTAACGCCGTTATTCCTCCCCAGAACCAACCCAACACCAACATCCCGCGCCGTGTGCGGATTTTGAAATGAACAATAACCGTGCCTATCCCAAACAACACAGCGCTCACGAAATCAAGGATTGGCACATTCGCATGATAAAAATCAATGAACGGAGTGGTGAAGATAGCCGCGAATGCCATCTGGTAGAGGTACAGAACAAACTCTATGACACTGATTTGATTCAGCAATGCCTCTTGATATATCCACCCAGACAAAAACGACCCATCTGTCGACAACCGCGAAAAAAATCATCTGGCAACACTACGCTCCATATGAGCTGCGGACCTAACCCGAGCAGCGCAGTACCTGCATAGACGCCGATTGCAGCAGATGCAGCGACTACGGTCCTGCATTCGACGATGAGCCAGGAGATGAGAATCAATACCGTCAACACCGCCCACGCCCACGCGTCCACATAAAAATTTGCATGCATACTCAACATAAATGCGGCCACCACTGCCGGCCAAGCTCGCCGTGTCGCGACCAATTGCCACAGTGCCCACAATAGGATGGGCAAAAAAAACGCTGCATAGATGTATGAAACAGCGGTCTGCCGACTGAAGTGTATGTGCGTGTGCGCAAACATCAGCAGAACGGCACTCAACATCCCAATTCGCTTACCGTATAACTGGCGAGCCAGAAGGTAAATGGACCCTATTGAAGCACTCCCAGCCAGCGCAGGAAGGATGCGCAGCACCCACACCTCACTCCCAAAAATCGCAATCAGACCACGCAACAGCGTGAGATAGAACGTGCCCACACCATCCATTGCAGTCAGTGTATATGCGAGCGGACCAGATTCGCTGAACATCGTCCGTGCCCACCATCCGATGAGTCCCTCGTCCCCGTTAATAATATTGGGATAATCGTTGAGCCATACTATTCGCATCGCCGTTGCGACCACCATCAGACTCGATACCAGAAGTGCTTCTGTTCGATGGATGCCCCACCACTGCCGCACATCAAGACGAGGCCGGACCGCCCACAATACCAACATCCAGCCCCATAGATACACGGCATTCGCGATGATTGCATAGCGGATGCGCGAGGTTTCGTTCAGTACGTACGCTGCTTCGACGGATTGAGGAACCGCCAACTGTACCCATTGCCGTCCTGCAACAGACACCAAAATCACGCAACCAGCCAGAACGACGCGCATCGATTGTATTTCGAGTGTCGCAATGCGCGACGATACCTGTAGTTCGCCGTGCAGCCGCAAGCGGATGAGTGTTCCAATCGTCACCAAAATCGTGGATGCAACCAACGCAAAGTCATATATGGCCATTGTGTCCTGCCAACCGCAAGCACCCAGGACCGCAATCAATATGATGCTTACCAATACCGCCGGCCATGACAAATGTTGCGCGTACTTCATAAGAAATTCCATCCAATAAACTGCCTAGACGTATGATGCACACGTCACTTCAGGTTTTTTCTTCATTTTGCGCGGTTTCCCTAAAGAAACCCATAAGTATGCTCAAACTCCGTTTCGTTGCTTGTTGTAGATGCGGTATGGCATCCCTTTGGGGAACCCGCAGGTGCAAAAGAAGTAGCTACATACACATGTCCGGTGATGTATGCCAAGACAACCGGTGGATCAAATCGCTTTGCCACTGCTGCAGCCTATGTTTGGTTTTGCGTTTAGGGGAACAAACTCCACCGCCACTGCTGGGACAACAGCGCCAGCAGTATCGTCACGAGAATGTATGAATGGGCCAAATATTCATGAGCACACCTTCCAAGCGATGCATCGTGGAATAGTGTGCGGAACCTCGGATTCAAGACAATCGAGGGCGACTCCCCAAACGGAGAAAATTTCCTCAACGTCATAATCATCGTTTTGAGTCCTCTGGTCGATTTCGGAGTGTGTCGATACACTGCGAGCGAGCAGGTAACAGCACAGCACGTTCATTTTCAGCAGGGAATGCCATGGTCTTGCACTCATGGTCAACAGCACTGTCATATGCTGGGGCAACAACCTCTATGGACAATGCAAAGTTCCCGTAAAGCTCAAATCTGTCAAACAGCTAGCGGGTGGCCAGGCACATATTGGAACGCCTCACTGACTCGACGGTCCAGGGGTACGGCAGCAACGCGTCGAGCAGATCTCGATACCGTAGACACTCGGTGTCGTGACCGATCTTTCGGCTTGAGGTGACCATTCGATGGCCATCAAACTGAATGGTACAGGCGGAATGTCATTATTCCATGGCACTCAAGCAAGACGGCACCGTTTTTTGGGTGGGGTAACAATGATTGAAACAAAGTCGGTGCCAGATTGCCTCAAAAATGTCTTTACGGTGTGTGCCGGCTACGCAAATTCCATCATCGGTGTGCGCACGGGTGGCGTAATGGTATTGGTTGCCCAGTCTAGTGGCGTTGCAGCATCACGTAGACCCACCAAGACTGCAACACCGACGCCATAAAAACCCTGTACAACCCGCTCCACGTGCGTGGAGCGGGTTGTACTATGCCAGCTGATTCGGATTAGAATGGAGGGAGAACGGAGATGACAGAAAGAAGGCCATGATGAACCCAGTTGGATTCGTCCTCATCGGAGCAGGATCACGGGGAGCGGACGCGTATGCACCATACGCCCAAAACAATCCGAACGAGGCGCGCATTGTCGCAGTGGCAGAACCTGATCCGCTGCGAAGGGCGAAAATCGCTGAAATTCATGATCTGCCGGCTGACCGCTGCTTCGCATCGTATGAAGCTCTGTTTGCCAAAGGTCAACTGGCTCAGGCAGCGCTCATCTGTACCCAAGATGCGATGCATGTAGAACCCACCCTCGCCGCTCTGGCTCTGGGCTACCACGTCCTCCTCGAAAAGCCCATGGCCACCACGCCGCTCGATTGTACTCGGTTGGTCATGGCTGCCGAAGCCGCTGATCGCTTTTTGGTGATTGGGCACGTGCTCCGCTACACCGACTTCTTTTTCTTGCTTCACGAGCTGCTCAGTGCAGGCAAAATCGGCGACATCATCACGGTCGCCCACCGTGAGAATGTCGCACACTGGCATATGGCACATAGTTTTGTGCGTGGGAATTGGCGGAGCAAAGCAGAGTCAACCCCCATGATTTTGGCAAAATGCTGTCACGACTTGGATATCATGGTGTGGAATTTGGGGCAAGACATCGTCAAGGTTGGGTCGTTTGGCAATTTGGCAAACTACCGGTCGGAGCGGGCACCAGTAGGGGCGCCGGCCCGTTGTTTGGACGGCTGTCCCGTCGAATCGACCTGTGCCTGGTCTGCCAAACGCATCTATTTGGACCTGGAACCGTTCCCCCACTTAGCAGAAATCGTCGCACGCGGCGAACCATTGCCGAACGTCTGGCCATTTAATGTACTCAGTACCGATACGACCTATGCAGCCCGACTCGCAGCAGTCCAGACGGGACCGTACGGTCGCTGTGTCTACCATTGTGACAACGACGTGGTCGATCATCAGGTCGTCACCATGGAGTTTGCCAAAGGAGTGACCGCGAGCCTGACGATGCACGGCATGGGCTATGAAGAAGACCGTACGATGCGGTACGACGGCACGCTGGGGACATTGACCGGCGTCTTCAATGCTCACGGCGGACGGATCGAAATACATCCCCATCGTGGCACTCCTGAAGTCTATGAAGTAGATGGTCGGGCGGGCCATGGCGGTGGCGATACGGGAATCATGAAGAATTTCGTCGCGGCCATCCGCGACGGTGGCACCCCACGCAGCACTGCCCGCGAATCACTCGAATCACACTTGCTCGCGTTTGCCTCCGAAGAAGCCCGCCTCAGTCACGCCGTCATCGACATGCCGACATACCGCGCGACACTGCGCGCACACGTAGAAGGAACAAAACAATGAGTTATGTCAATAAAATAACGAGTCTTGGGTACCAGATTCAGAAAACGGAACTCAATACCGGACGCTTCATGAGTGCGGTGCACGTGGGCAACCTGGTCTATACCTCAGGGTCGGTGTCGCGCTTCCTCGATAGTGAGATAAAAGGGCATATCGGCGCAGATTTGACCGTCGAACAGGGCTACCAAGCCGCTCGGCTGAGCACAGTGAATGCATTACAGGCAGTGCATTCGCTCGTAGGACTCGACCGTGTGGTACGCATCGTCAAGGTATTGGGGATGGTCAACGTTGCACCCGGATTCGACAACACCCCGGCAGTGATTCATGGGTGTAGTGATTTGCTCCTTGAAGTATTTGGCGATGCGGGAAGACATGCGCGGAGTGCCGTCGGAATGGTGATTCCGTTTAACTTCGCAACAGAAGTGGAACTCATCATCGAGGTTATGCACTAAAACGATACACACGTTGCATGTGCTTCGACGGGATTGGTATACTAAACGGGGAACGAAAAGACGAGGGTGTGAACACAATGATCGATATCAAAAGCCCGGTTCGCGTCCGATTTGCACCGAGTCCGACCGGATTCTTGCACATTGGCGGAGTCCGGACGGCGTTGTTTAATTGGCTATTTGCCCGTCACTACGGTGGGCAGTTTTTGTTACGCATCGAAGACACGGACGAGAAGCGCTTTGTGGTCGGCGCAGCCGACGACTTGATGACTTCGATGCGCTGGGTAGGTATTAATTGGGATGAAGGTCCCGACATCGGCGGACCGTGTGGCCCATACGTCCAGTCAGTGCGCCACGAACAAGGCCTATACAAACCCCATGTCGAACAGTTGTTGGCAGCAGGACAAGCGTACATGTCGTTTACGACCGAGGATGAACTCACGCAGATGCGTGCAAACGCCGAGGCGCGTGGAGTCAAGGCATTCCGCTTCCGTGGGCCTGAACGTGATTGGTCACTCGAAAAACAGCGCGACATGGCTGCAACCGGTAAACCGTACACGATTCGTCTCAAAACGCCGACAGACGGATCGACATTTTTCACCGATTTAGTCCGTGGTGGCGATGGCATCCGCATCAACAATGCAGATTTGTACGACATCGTCTTGATTAAGTCGACTGGCATGCCGGTCTATCACATGGCCCATTTAGTCGACGACCACATGATGAACATCACGCATGTGTTGCGCAGCGACGAATGGGTTCCATCGACTCCCTACCATTGCATCATGTACGACTATTTCGGCTGGCAACGGCCTACCTTTGCACATTTGCCCCCCATCCTGCGCCAAGACGGTCATGGCAAATTATCCAAACGCAAAGATGACGTATCTGCAAATCGGTTCTGGGAGCGCGGTTACCTCGCCGATGCAATGTTTAACTACTTGACGTTGCAAGGCTGGAGTTTTGATGACCACACCGAGCTCATGACCCGCGCGGAGGTGGTTGAACGATTCACCATCGATCGGGTGTTGTCTTCTCCTGCACGCTGGAACCCCGTCAAATTACTCGATATGAACGGCATCTACATCCGTGCTATGGCCAATGACGATGTTGCAAAAGAGATCACGCCATTCCTGCAGCGCAGTGGGCTGGTCAGTGCACCGACGACACCTCACGAAGATGCCAAAATCCGTGCGTTGGTACCGCTCATCCACGAACGACTCAAAGAGCTAGGCGAAGCCCCGGAACTGCTCGATTTCTTCTTCACCGACATCGCAGATCCCGAGATAGACCTCCTGATACCCAAAAAAATGGAAGCCAGCGAGACAAAGGAAGCACTCGTGGCGATGCATGCAGCTCTCAGCGCCATACCGGTATGGCAGGGTAATGATGCAGCGCTCGAGGCAGCCCTGCGTGTCATCTGCACGCGCATGGACAAAAAACCAGGCCAGTTATTTGGCGCCATTCGTGTGGCTGTTTCGGCCCGAAACGTCGCTCCACCGCTGTTCGAGATGCTTGTGGCACTCGGCCGCGACATCAGTCTTGCCCGTATTGCGCACGCCATCAGCCTGATCCACGTGTAGCACTGCTCCATCGCATCGTCGCACAGCACCTCTCGCTCTCGCGAGAGGTGCTGTTTTTCACCTGATGGCTGAAACATGTAGGAGTCGGTTGGCGAGTTACTTCCCGATACAAAAACGTGCGAATACGACATCGAGGAGTGCTTCGGTTACGTCTTGACCAGTGATCTCGCCGAGAGCATTGACCCCATCTTGGAGGTCAATCGCGATGAGCTCGGCAGCGAGCTGGCCCGACGCACCAGCGTGGGCATCCGCAACTGCTATCTGAGCGCGCTTCAGGGCATCCAAATGACGTGTATTACTGATGCGGCGGTCGTTTACAGGCGCAGCTCCCTGTAGCGTCGCAGCGATGCAACAGCGCAACTCGTCGAGTCCCGACCCTGTGATCGTTGAGAGTGTGACTTCGGCGACAAACTGACCCGACGTACGGAATGGAGCGAGTGTCGTCGCAACGGCAGGATGCGCCGGCAAATCAGATTTTGTGATGACCAAGAGCGTCGGAGCAGTGCCACGCGCGGCAATCACGAGCATATCCTCGTCGTTGAGTGACTGCGAACCGTCGATGAGAACGAGTGCGAGATCTGCCTGTGTGGCGATGAGACGACTGCGTGTAATTCCCATTTGCTCGACCGAGTCAGGAGTATGAGCCCGAATACCTGCGGTGTCGACAAAGCGCACCGGTACACCAGCAATGTCTGCGTGTTCTTCGATGGTATCGCGGGTTGTTCCTGCAACAGATGAAACGAGTGCGCGATCATACCGCAGCAATGCATTCAGCAGGCTTGATTTCCCCACATTTGGCCGACCAAGCAGCGCAATCTGGGCGCCATCACGGAGCAGAGCACCGGCACGCGCAGTAGAGATGTATGCTTCGATTTGCAACGCGACACGTTGGAGCGCCGATACATCAAGCACATCCTCGTCGACGTCGTCGGGGAAGTCTATGCGCGCAATGACAGCCGCCAATTCATAGAGCAATGCATGTCGCAACTCGGAAACAGCCGTCCCGAGCCATCCTTGCAGCTGTTGGTGTGCCTGTGCGAGAGCTTGTGGTGTCTGTGCCTGGATGACGTCCATAACGGCTTCGGCTTGGCTGAGGTCGATGCGACCCGCCGCATAGGCACGCATAGTGAATTCCCCAGGGTTGGCGAGGCGCGCTCCTGCCGCGATACACCGTGCAATGACGAGTTCCGTGGCTACAGAGCCTCCGTGACACGAGATTTCGACGACATCCTCGCCGGTGTAGCTATGCGGCCCACGCATCCAAAAAGCAAGGACTTCGTCGATGACCGCTCCATCGTGGGTCATGACATGCCCATACCGTACCTGTCTGGTACGCCAGACTCCGCCACGATGCGGAGTAACGATGGCCTCGAGAATCACTCGGCTATCAGTGCCACTGAGCCGTACAATTGCAATTGCCCCAACGCCTTGTGGCGTCGCGCAGGCAACAATGGTATCTGTATACTTCATACAGATATTATACGAGACCATTGCAAAAAAGCCCCCTGTTTGGAGGGTAAAAACTCAAAACCAACTGAATTATGCTACTATCTTTGTGTTAGGGTCAGTAGGAGCCATTGATGAACTTCGAAAAGAAAGTATGGGCGCTCATCGCACTGTACATCACACGTGCGAACCTCTGGCTCGAGGAACGTCCGGTCATTCAGTGGCGCGTGCGTGTCTTTCGCTTAGGCCTTTTTCAGTTTGGGATGGGTTTATCACTTGCTCCAATCACCGGAACACTGAATCGCGTATTGATTACTGATCTCAAAATTGCCGCAGGTTTTGTTGCATTATTGATGTCAATCCATTACTTTGTGTCACCGATACGAACGGTAATCGGGCATCATTCGGACCTCAAACGGAGCAATGGATTTTGGCGCACGCCGTATATCGTGCTCGGTGCTATGCTGACATTCGGAGGGCTTTCGACCGCACCATTTTCGTTGATATTGTTCGACCCCGAAAGCATGACTCAAGGTCCCATCGTCTATCTGATAGCTTTCATAATTTTTTTGGTATACGGCGTCGGTGTCAACATTGTCGAAACAACGTACTTGGCGCTTGTGAGTGACATCACCGAAGACCATGAACGTGGCAAAATCTTGGCAATTCTGTGGCTTATGCTAGTCATCGGTACGGTCGTCGGGTCGTTGATTGTGGGATTCTCACTCATCACATACTCGACTGGTGCACTCATTAGTGTGATGCAGAGCAGTGCATTCGTGTTTATGGTCTGTATGGTTTTATCGCTTATCCAACAAGAAAAACTGCGACCTGACGGTCGCTTAGTCAAAGAAATCGCGCAGGTACCGCGACAATCACTCAAAGTATCGTTGCTGACACTCTGGAATTCACGATCCTTACGCAGTATGTTTTTTGTGTTCTTTATTGCAACACTTGGCTTTGGCACGCACGATGTTTTGTTGGAACCCTACGGCGCAGAAATTCTCAAGATGTCGGTGACTGCGACCACACTGTTGACAGCGCTCTGGGGCGTTGCCATGATTATCGCAGTCGTCATTGCGGGTTGGCTGCTCTGGACCAAAGGGCACAGCGGCAAGTTGCTCATCAGCGGAGCCCTCGTCGGTATGGCAGGATTCCTGACGGTTGCCTATGCAGGGTTCATTGATTCAGCATTTGTTTTTCAGGCAGGGGTCGCGCTCATTGGGTTTGGACGCGGATTGTTCATTGTCGGCAGTATCGCGACCGTGATGAGTCTGGCGGATCGTGCGCACACGGGGTTGTTCATGGGCATCTGGGGGGTCGTGCAATCCCTTGCACAGGGCTTTGGGACAATTGGTGGTGGTGTCGCACGGGATATGATAGGCGCAGCCACCGGCGATGTCCTCTGGGGGTATGTCTCGGTGTATGCAGCAGCGAGCGTCTTTTTGTTTATTATGGTTGTCTTCATGCTGGTTAAAAAAATCAATAAACGTCTGACCAATGGCGAAATTCAGTCTCCTTGGAATGGCCTCCAAAACATTCCAGCCGATCAACTGGTCTTCTAGGTTGCATTTGGGTACGTACTGACAAGGAATATCATGCAGATAGTCGTAGCGGTGATATTTGCCATTGTCCTGTGGTGGGTGAGTACGGGTGCAATCATTGTCATGTATCGAAAAGATGCATGGACATATGATGCAACCGTTGGTGCGTATAGTGTTGTTGCAGCAATGAGTATGGTTTTTTTGGTGTTATTGCGTCATAACACCGAACTGTGGGCCGTTTATGCGAGTTTCACGGCGGGGACTCTGGTCTGGGGGTGGAACCTCGCCTGTTATTACACGGGCTTCATTACGGGTCCAAAGGAACCACAGAACGATGGAAACTTGACCGACGCCGAACGCTTCCGCCACGCGATGATTCGGTCTGCCTATCACGAAGGATTGTCAGTGCTGCTTGTGGCTTGCTCCGCAGGGTTGGCTTGGGGAGTTGCAAATATTGCCGGCTTTGGGTGCATCATTCTGTTCTATGCGTTACACATGCTCGCAAAACTTTCGATTTACTTTGGTGTCGCCAACTTTACAGGAACATGGCTGCCCGCACATTTGCAATACATTACTGCATATTTTGGTCCGATGCGTTTCCATTGGTTTTCGTTGGGGGGAATCGGTGCAGGGGTCGCGGGATCGATTTGGAATGCCATGGGAGTGTATACAGCAACCGAGACGCACCAGGCAGTGACCTATGCATTTTGGGGATTAATCTGTGTTGCCGCAGTGCTCGAACTCGTCGTTTTGCTCATCCCGGCTGACAAATTGCATCGATTTTTGGCTTTTCTAACACATCTATCAGGCGCAGCAAACACAAAAATGCTATAATTTAGTATTACTCAATCAGCAGCTGGAGTTTATATGGCATTGATACTCGCAATCGATGAAGATGTCGTACTCACTATGAGTTTAGACCTCCAACTCGGTCATGTCGGTCATGCGGTCCGACGGGTGAGTACAGTTGCACAAGCAAAAGCAGCGTTCACCGAACAGACACCTGCAGTCATCGTGATTGACCCGACAATCTCCGAACAGGGCGGCTGGGAGTTGATTGAACTGTGGTCCCCAACCGTACCGACGTTTGTGATGAGTCACGATCCGACAGAAGCGACGCACGTCCGTGCTTCAACGCTCGGCTCCCAGTCTGTGCTCCGCAAACCAATATTGGTACGTGAACTCATCGATGCATTACTGCCTTTTCTACCAGCCGTAAACCCACTCGATGCCGAGCATCGAACGGGAGTTGGGGAGCAACATGTACCAGATGCACCGCGCAGTTCGAATCCGACTGCCGCGGAACGTCGAGCTGCTCGCGAACGAAACGCGAAAGCAAAACCGCCCGCAATACAACAGCGTAGCGAAGCACCTGTTGTTGCGGACCCACTCGGGTTGGCAAGCAACGACGACGACGATTTGTTACTTGCTGGTCTTCCGACCACTGCTTATGCAGAGCCAACGACGCACGTCAAACAAGAATCACTCGGGTTGCAGATGCGGGCGCAACGCATAAAGCGGAATATCCCACTGAATCAAGTAGATTTGGCAATTGGGGTGCATATGGCGTATCTCCAAGCGATGGAAGAAGACCGGTTTTCACATCTACCTCGCGGCCGCATGGCAGAAGAAATGATTACAAAATATGCAAAATATCTCAATATTGATGTTTCGGCAGCATTGCTGACCTATCGGTCGTTCCAGTATAGTGAGCCAGTCGAGCCAATCACAGACTATGGCGCGGCCAATCTGGTTGTCATACGGTACGCTGGCATCATCAGGACGATATTGGCACTGCTGGTTCTCGGCGGGCTGAGTTATGGGTTATGGATCTTCGAAAATCAACGTATCTACGCACTCCTCAACCAATTCAGTGGGTTGATGCAGCGCCCTCCCGTTCCGACGGTGCTTTTCGAGACACCAGTTGCAACCATAAACGCTGCGGTCGCCCTCCCACCGACCAGTACCGCTACATCGGTACCACCGACTCCGGTACCCGCGGTCACTGCGACACCACTCCCCTCCGAAACGTCTCTGCGTACTCCAGCATCGACGCAAACACAAACAGTGCAGCCAACCACAGGGCAAAGCGCCACTCCCAGCAATTCAGCACGCAGAACAGCAACAAACATCCCTGCGCTGACGGCCACGGTCACCAAAAAACCCTGACGCGAACAATTCGTTACGTATGAGTTGCCCGGTCAGACCATAGGTCCGGCAGCAATCCTACATGTGCGAGTACCGTATCGGCGTGCAGCGTCAATTCTGCAGCCGTTGAGACTCCAGTCGTCACGGCAATGCAGTGCATCACACCAGCTGCCCGGCCCATAATCATGTCAGCTGGCGTATCACCAACCATGATTGCTTCGGACGGGGGAATTCCCAGAGCGTTGCAAATGGCGAATATCTTGTCGGGGGCTGGTTTGGGCGCAATACCAGCATCATCCGCACACGCATATACGCTGACGGCAGCTGAAATGCCAAGACTGTGTATGGTCGTCACCGTCGGTTCGCGATTGTCCGCAGTAGCAACAGCGATACGTGCGCCACGCTCGGTTATCCAGTGACAGAGGGCGACGAGATCTGCACAGGGAACCGCTGTCGTTGCGGGATCTGGTGCCTGCCAGAGCTGCACAATGAGCTCCCGGGCAGCTGCCGGGAGGTACGCGTAGGTGCCGAGCAGCGCGACAATGCGATCTTGTGTTGCGGCTTCTGGTGCAATGGCGAGTGCACCGGCTGGGTGGATGCGATGCGTCTCGCTATCTATCCCGAACAGGTCGCAGAGTTGGGGACGCAAATCGGTAGAAACAGTCAGGCACAGACGATCAATAAAACCAATCGCCCAATCACCCCACATGGCTTGGAAGTCGATCAATGTCCCGTCTTTGTCGAAAATGACCAGCTGCGGATGACGTTTCAAATACATGAGGCCTCCTGAGGCATAAAACAGATGTTGCCTATTCGACTGCTTTGATATTCACCGAGACGACGGAGTCCCACTGCTCAGTGATGATTGCTTTGGCAGCAGTCAGCTGATTCATGGTCGGAATTTGGATGTCAGCGAGCAGATCTGCCGTGACCCCCAACACTGCGAAAATCGCAGAACGGCTTGCATTTTGCATGAGTGCTGCTGCACGCGTGGGTATCGCGTGGGCATTTGCCCAGAGCATTTGCACGTCGTCCGAAAACAGATGCTCGAGCCACAATCGAGCAGCGTAGGGATGAGGGGCATATGCACTAATTGCTTGTACATATGCCCCAGCAATGGTTGATTTTGGAATAACCACTTCAACCAATGGATTACTTCCTGCTTGGATACGCAATCCGTGCGCAATATAGGACCAGACCGGGATGATAGGCGTATCGCCTTGAAAAAAAAGTGTCGGTGTCGCCATCACCTTTGACAGGGAACCTGCATCCCGCAGACCTGCAATGGTGACGAGCCCGGGACGTGCATCATCCAATGATCCGCCACTGGCAAATGTCGCTGCATAGATGCTCTGAATGGTTTGATTTGCATCGTGTGGATCGCCCGTGAAAGCGAACTGACCGGCGTAGACAGATTTGGTGAGATCTGCCCAACCGAGAGGAGTCTGCGCAACCACTGCTTTATTGACTGCATACGAAACGACTCCATAGTACGCTGAGGTCCAAAAACCATTCTTATCTTTCAAGCTATCAGGGATATCAGTCCATTGCTCGATGAGGTATGGCTGGAGCAGGTTGCCTTCTATGGCTTGCTGACCAAATGCATAGCTAATATCGACGACATCGGGAGCTATTGCCTCACGGGTCGTTGCCGATGTATTTATGACAGAAAGAACTTCCTCAGAGCTGGCATCTGGCGCAAGCTCAGTGACTTTGATTCCATATTGTGTTTTGAATGATTCAATAATGGCAGCGTAATTGAGCCAATCGCGAGGCAAACCAATGATGATCAACTCTCCCTCTGCTTGTGCACGTTCAATGAGTGCCGTTCGTCCGCCGCATTCTGCAAAGCTGCCTGGTCCCGCAGCAGGGGGCGCGGGCATACGAGGAACTTCCGTGGGGAGTGTCGGTACAACTGGCGTCACGGTTTGTGGGGCAACCTCTGACTGCGGAGTGAGTAAGAGCGTATCGAGCTGCTCAATCGTCGGTGCCACCGATGGTGCACTCGGCGGCTGCGCACTACAGGCGGCGAGAATCGACGCAGCACCGAAGAATGCGCATCGACGCAAAAAGAGACGCCGATAATTACGATTCGAAGTATCCACCAGAATTCATCCTCCCAGCTGCCAAATCGACGCCGGGCGTCGAAAGCAGAGTGCCCATGTTATACTGTTTTCGCATGAAATACGAAGGGGATGTGCAGATGCCGCCAGAATTCGATTCTACCTGGGACTACAGCACACAGTTGGTCCACGCCGGTGAACGCTTGATGCAACCACCCGGACGGCCGACCACTACCCCATTATACTCATCATCCACGTACTATCACGAATCACTCGACGCATTCAACGCTGCACT
>CAMCVW010000003.1 GCA_945881915.1 Thermoflexus hugenholtzii JAD2
GGGTACCTCGACGGGTATGTATACCATGGACTGTCGAATATGGACCAGTATGTTGCATTGCGAGAACGGGATGATGGTTTTCGCGCGTTATTTGACCTCAAGGCGCGGGGACTTGTGCGCCATGTCGGCATTTCTTCACATCATCCACAGGTACTCCTGCAGGCTATGCACGACGGAATGTGCGATATTGCCCTGTTCCCGATTGGCGCATTTGTGCACAAAGACTACATTCAACGTGTGCTCCCAGAGGCAAAAGCCCGTGGTGTTGGTTCTATCTGTTTCAAAACGTTTGGAGCAGGAAAGCTGGTTACCGATACAACAGGGTATGGTCAACCGCTGACCATACGGCCGCGGGGAAAGCTTTCAGCTGGCGAAGCAGGCTCGACGGGCTCACAAAATATGTCGGTATCGGATTGTGTGCAGTACACGTTGACTCAAGACCCTGATGTTGCGTTACTGGGAATGAGTTTTCCGAGCGAACAGGATCTGGTACAGAGTGCATACGATGCGTATCGGCCAGCGTCTGCGGAGGAACTGTCGGACATAGAAGCACGTGCTGCTTTAGCGCGAATGGGCAAAGGACCGTGTTGGTGGAACCCTGACCCCGACGCCTGAGGATCGCTGCATTCAAGAGTATTTCGTTGCGAATGAGGTGTTACAAAGCCCGTATTGCCTATGCTGAGCGGTGTTTCGTGGAGAACATTTGAGGGTTGCCTACCGGTCAAATTCGAATCAGGCGTCGTGAGCAGAGTAGAAGCAAGCATGCTTGTGTTGCACCCTACGGGATAGGCTTTTAATCCAGAAAACCACACCCGCACTATATCGCGGGTGTGGTTTTCTGGCTGGTGTGGTTTTGATTAAGATTGCAGCCAACGTATGATGTTAAATGGTTCTACGATGACATCCATCGAAGCGCCGCCATGAGAAGTGCAGACATATTGGTACGTCCCGGGTGTTCGATAGCGTTGCCGAATTTGTTGGTGCGGGGCGATGGGACGCCCCTCCAACAAAACGGATTCGTCTGTGTCATTCCGTATGATGAGCGTGTCACGAAGGCCTGCGATAAGCGTGACCTGTGCGGGCAGAACGAGCGTGTGCTGGCCAGTAACAATCACCGTGTGTGTCCGTTGCTCTTCAAACCACAACCATCCGAATGCGAGGAGTGCAACGAGGAACGTGGCGAGGATGGTCTTCAACACACGGGATTGCATTACCGAACCTCTATGGACACGGTAATCTGGCCCGCGTTTGCATATGTCAATGCGAGTGGGAAGGTGTCGCCAGATTTGAGGTCATTGGTCAATCCAATTAACATAATATGATAACTGCCGGGCTTGAGGATCTGCGTCGCGCCGGCAAGAACCGGGATTCCTCCTTCTACAGGGATCATCTTCATCATGCCGTTGTCGTTGATGACGGTGTGAAGTTCGACCGCCGCTGCTACCGCACCGCTGACACTCAAGAGCGTATCGTCACTGTTGGCGTTTTCGATCACCATATAGACGGCACTGTTATCACCTTCGGTTCCGGTGCGTGCCCAAGGATCACGTATGGTGATGCCATTCTCTACTACAGCAGGAAGTGCATCGACATCAGGTGTGGACATTGGTCCCGCCATGCCATTGGAGCCAGCGGAGTTCCCCATTGAAGCTTGATTTTGCATGCCACATGCGGAAAAGGAGAGTGCGAGAGCAAAGATGATAAACGTACGCATACGTGTACTCCTAGCGGATTATTCGGCGATAAGGGCGTTAATGTCAGAGACGATGTCATCGATTGGTGTTCCAAATCCAATCAGCAGACGGCGCATCCCTTGTTTGTCGATGACCGTGATGGTGGAAGTGTGGTCCATCATATAGACTAACGCAGATTCAGGCGTGTCGCGACGCTGTGCTCCTGCTCCGTATGCCTGATAGACGGCTGTCAGCCCGTCAGTCGTGCCCGTCAGAGCAATGGTAGCAGGATCATAGAGACTGACGAACCGGCGCAAACGTTCGGGAGTGTCACGTTCTGGATCAACCGTGACAAAAAGCACAGCAACGTTTGTTGCATTCTTACCAAGTCGTTTGAGGACAATTTGGAGGTCGGACAAGGTCGCGGGACACACATCCGGACAATTAGTGTAGCCAAAGAAGAGCAGCGCTACTTTTCCTTTGACCTGCGATAAGGTAAATTCCTTCTCATTCTGGTCCATCAAAGCAACGTTATACGCGTGGTCTGGTGGTTCAATGGTGGCCGCTTTGAAGGCGTAGCTGGTGCACCCACTCAATATCAGAGTTGTCAAAAAAAGCTGCATGAATAGCATGTGATATGTACGCATCGTATCCCTCTTCATAAATGTGAAAAACGTCCACATTAGAGACGCGGCGGCGGCGTGTCTGGTGAGACGTACAGAGTTTGGAGAACCGACACTGCGGAACGCAATCGAGATCTTGTGACCGACTGTATGTTGAAGTCCGTGGCCGTCGGGACTGCCTCTAAAACGGTGCGTTGGGGGTGTGAGGCGAATTGTACGTTTTCAGATGATTCGTCAGCGGTATATGTAGACATGGTGCAGACATACAAATTATTCTGCCAGTCACTCGCTGGATGGAGTGCGCAATGCATGAGGCAGTTGAGCGGGAATAGCAAGCACAGTGAAAGTGCCAGCATGCTCTGTGTAAACTTGGTTGTCACATGCTCGTACATTGCCGCCCCCTTGCTGGACATTGTACATCTTTTCACAGTGTCTAGTGTTAACGCGGTGATTTCATGTGCGTTGGAATTTTGGGCAGAAAAAATAACAACAGCATGATGAGCAGACCACACGGGAGGGCAGTTGCCATTGATTGTTGCAGACTATATGTGTCTCCGAGCCAGCCAAGGATAGGTGTGCTCATGATGAAGCCGACTTCGCCTAACGCCATGATCCCACTACTGACGACTGCAATGCGTGTGGGCATCAATCGTACCGCTATGGCGAGGGTCATCGGCTGTGCACCTGCAACTGCAGCACCCAGGATCACAAATGCGGCCAACACAACGTACTGGTGTTGACTATACAGCAGCAGTGCAGCAGCGATACACATCCCAAATGCGCCACTGAGCAGGGCAGTCCGCGTTCCTACTGATTTGACAATGGCGCCATTCACAAAGCGAAACAACGCAGTAGCTGCTTGAAAGGATGCAAGTGCGATTCCACTAATCAGTGGTGACGCGCCGATGGTATTGAGGTAGATGGGCGACCACGTCTGACCGACATTTTGCGCAAATGTTGCAAAGATGACGACGATACCCAGAATTGCGAGACTGCGATTCGAGGCAATAATGCCAATGGTTGCAAAGGGGTGTGCAGGTTCTTCAATGATGCCTGAGGTAGGGAACTTCGAAAATGCAATGAGAAGCCACAACGGGAACGCAGTCACCGCTGCGGTGAGTAAGATCTGTTGAAAATTCCAGCCGATAGTCAATGCCCAACCTGCACCGACTGCACCGAGAATACTCGCAACGTTCCACGCCGCTTGAAAAGGATCGATGAGTCTTTTGCGACGTTCTCGTTCCCAGTCAAGAACAACGGTTGTTGTGGCTACAAGAAGGGCGCCAAATCCAACTCCCCACCCAATATTGGCTCCGATGAGTACAATCTGCGAGGGGGCGAGTGCGAGGGCACAATGTGAGAGTGCGAGGATCGGGATGGTAGCGAGCAGTGTTTTGCGCGAGCCGTACCGACTAATCAGCGATCCTCCAACAAGCATCGAGACGAGGCTGAGGCCTGCGCCGACGACACTGATGAGTCCCAGTAGGGTATAGCTGATATCGAGCGTTCTGATGAGTTCTATCCAGGCAACACCGATTGCACTGAATACAAATGCGGTGTGGATGTAGAGCAGAATCGCAAGAAATACCGCCCAGTCGTATTCCCTATGCATATAGAGGCGCTTGGTGACCATGAATCCTCTTCGTTCAGCGGCAAATCAGGACAGTGCGCATTCGTCCACGCAGCGTCAAAAAGCATTCATTCTCCGATTGAACCGCTGCTGTTTTTGACACGAACGGGGATTTCTTTCTGAGAGATGCTTCCTTTACCGAGTTGCCCGGTGCTGTTTCGTCCCCAGCACCAGACTGCTCCGCCGTTGGTTCTCGCACAGGTATGGGCTTCTCCCACCGATATTTCTTTCAAGGGACCGACTGTAGCGATAGCAGACGCGGCGAGGGGTACTGCGCTGGTACGTTGGGTAACAGTTCCATCGCCGAGCTGGGAGAATGCGTTATCGCCCCAGCAATAGGCTACGCCGGTATTCATAACTGCGCAGGTGTGGTTGCCACTCCCAGCTCTGATCTCGACGAGATTTTTGAGGGTGCCGTTCCCGGCACGGACTGATACCGCATAATTCCGATTCACGCGTGTGCCATCACCCAGCTGACCGTGGGTATTGACGCCCCAACACCAGCTGCCACTGGTGCCGGTGATTGCACACGAATACTGTTTTCCGCTGGTGATTTGTGTAACTCCCGTGAGTACGCCTGTGGATGTTTTGACTTGCACCGCCCCTGCATTGGACGCAAGGATTGAGCCAGTTGCACCCGAAGCACGGTTCCCCCAACACCAAACGGTACCGTCGTTCAACGCGGCGCAACTATGCGCACTGCCGGCGCTCACGGTTTTGACGCTCGAAAGTGTTCCGCCTGCTGCTTTTACGACGGTGACGGGGAATGTGCGTGGCGTCCGTGTCCCGTTTCCGAGCTCCCCGAATGCATTGCTCCCCCAGCAGGATACCGTGCCCGATTCGCTTAGCGCACATGTATGGGTATCCCCAACGACGACTGCTGCAGTATTCGTAAGGACGCTTGCATCGGCATTGACGACAGTGACGGCGCCGAGACGACGTGTTTTGGTGCTGTCGCCGAGTTGGCCGCTGGTATTGCTTCCCCAACATTGCACGCTCCCTGCCGTTGTGCGTGCACATGCATGATTCTTTCCTGTCGCGATATGCGTAAAACCAGTCGCTACCGCTCCAGCATCAGTTTTGACAGGGACTGCACTGCTCTGGGTGGTCGTCGATTTGTTCCCGACTTGGCCATTTGCGTTGGCACCCCAGCACGAGGCGGAGTTCGCGTAGCTGGTGATACAGCTGGTATTTGCCCCGGAGCTTAATGTTTTTGCGGATTGGGCACTGGTGATACAGCGGAACGCGCTGACATTGTCTATGTACCAGCCAAGATTTGTGACGAGCGTATCTGTGGTGACGCGGAATCGAATTCGAACGTTTTTGCCAGCCAGTGAAGAAAGATTGAGCTTACTCGATTTGTATCCGTGACTGATTCCCGAAAAAGCAGCACGTCCAGCAAGTATATTCGTATTTTCGGCGACACTGAGCGTGCTGTTGTATCCATTGGTGACAAACAGAGGTTTTGCGTCCACCCAAGTGACCCCAGAATTTACCGAATACTCGACAATTCCACCGTCATATGCACTCGTCAGTGCGGTGCCACTGGTGTTGTAGTAAGCTTCGAAATCGTATGAGTGATCAAATACGAGTGTCCCACTGGGTGGAATATAGAATCCCGTCAACATGGTGAAGCGTTGATCGGACTGATTCGTAGGATAGAGGTGGCCAATACTGTGTTGCCCGAGGGTTGCGTATTGGTAGCCTTCCGGTGCAGGGTAGTACCAATCTGATCCTAAAGAGGGAGTTTTTGCCCATTTGGAAGGGGATACGGTTTCGAACGAGTCAGCATAGAGGTCGATTTTTGTCTCGTTGGTGGCACAAAGGGATACCTCTGTGGTAGGTGCGCGTGGTGGTGATTTTGCCATTTCGGTCGCCAGAACGGTATTGCGTACAGCAACACAATCTGCAGACACAAAACTGAACGAACCAGCTTTTACCAACGCGCTACAGGCTGCATTGAGACTCGCACCAAGGTCTTGGTAGTCACTGCCCGACAACAAGTAGTTATTGAGCACACGGTAGTAGAGTTGTGCGGCTTTGACGAGGCCGATTCCCGTAATCGAATAGCCGTTGAAGGTGCCTCCATCGACCAACAAAGAAGCCGCTTTGTTGTTAACACCACTGTTGGAGTGCACACCACCGTTATCACTGATTCCTCCAAGATACAAGCCGTTGTCATAGTTCGTGCTGGTCATCTTGTCTGGGTGACCGAATAGGCCAGGATTGCTCATCGAACGAATCGCACCGATAGAGAGGTCTTCGCCCATTAACCAGTCATCGCTGATGACATCGCCGCCAGGACCGACATATGACTGATCAATGAATTCACCAAAGACATCCGAGAATGATTCGTTGATTGCGCCGGATTGGAAATAATAGAAGAGCCCAGCGGTTTTTTCGGTAACCCCATGTGTGAGTTCGTGACCGACCACGTCATCCGCGGAGGCAAATGTCGATCCGTATGTCATTTGCACCCCGTCCCAGAATGCGTTTGCATACGGACAACTGTCGCCGATAGGGCAATAATTCACCAACGAGATAAGCTTCATTCCTGCATCGTCGATTGAATCACGGCCGAGTACTGTGTCGAAGAACTCGTATGTTGCTTTGGCATTCGCCCATGCAGTATCGACGTCGACAATCCCAGAATTGGTGCCACTGTTGAGTCGGGCGGCCTGACCATTGGTGGCGCAATCGTTGTTTTGGTTGTAATCAGTGTCGACGACATTGTTCCCATCGCAAACACGCTGGTCGAGCGCATGTGCAATTTGGTTGAATTGCAGTGTGCTTGCACCGTGGTGTGCATCGACGAGGACGAGCGCACGAATGTCGTAGCCATTGCGCACTTCAAAGCGCCAATTGAGTGATGCAACCGGAGTTTGGGGACTGCCCGTCAGGTCTGGGTGAAAAATCCAGAGCCCGAGATTTTTCGCACTTAGTTGCGAACGTTTTTGTCCATACGCTTTTTCGACAATGCTAATTGCCTGCTCCTGCGCCTGTGCTGCACTCATCGAAGGGGAAGTGTCGACGCTGAAGTCGGGGAGCACTTTTCCGTGGACCGAAGCGACTTGCAAATTGGGTAACACATGCACCGAGAGTTCGCCAGCGAGCACGGGGATGCGTTGGTATGTCTGTTGGAAGCGTACGTAGCTTCCACTCCCTGCTACCGATTGATTGGTCATCGTCTGCAGGTTTGTAGCAATCGACGAATTGCCGAATGTCGGGCCATAGCGCGTGAGAAAAGAACGGGCGACCGCTTCAGCGCTGGACGGGTCAATCAACGTGCTGCTGCGTGCACTGACGTCATCACTCGGAAGGGTGATGAATCGAACAACACCGGTTTGTTCATCAGTGAGAACCTCTGCGCCATCTGCTGCAAGGTTCTGTAACACGCTGGTCTGTGTGGGTTCTGCGGCAACGTGGTATGGTGCACTGGCCAATGAGGATACGAACAAGATGAAAACACTGACGTGGAGCATTGCACGACGCATGAATAACCTGCTTTGTAAAGAAATATTTAGAGAACCATTTTAGCACAGTGCTGTACCGTGTTGCCGACTGCACGCAGGTTCGCCGCATCTGCTAGACTTGCACAAACACGAAGTGAAAAGGAAACGTGCAATGGTCACATACGAGGATGTTGTTTCGGCTGCGCATCAGATTCACAGCGTTGTGCACCTCACGCCGGTGTATCAATCTCAGACTCTGAACACGTTACTCGGAATCCAGGTTTTCTTTAAGGGTGAGCACTTGCAACGCACCGGCTCATTCAAGTTTCGCGGAGCATACAATGCGTTGTCGCGGCTGAGTATGGAACAACGACACGCAGGAGTCATCGCATACTCCTCGGGCAATCATGCTCAGGGCGTTGCTCTGGCAGCACAGTTGCTCGGCATCCCTGCAGTCATTTGTATGCCCACAGATGCGCCGCCGGTGAAAGTGACTGCAACAATCGGGTACGGTGCTGAAGTAATTCGCTACGATCGATTGACTCAGAACCGAGAAGTAGTCGCAAAAACGATTGCTACGGAGCGCGGGTTGACACTCATTCCTCCCTATGATCACCCACACATCATCGCCGGGCAAGGCACTGTCGCACTCGAATTATGTGCCGCGGTACCTGATTTGGATGCACTCTTCGTGCCTGTCGGTGGCGGTGGGCTTATCTCTGGCTGCGCAATTGCCACGCACGGGCTCCATCCTCATGTGCGCGTATTCGGCATCGAACCCGAGCAAGCGGATGATACTGCAAGGTCTTTTCGCAGTGGTGTGAGAACGTCCATCACTGCACCAGATACGATTGCAGATGGTTTGCGTGTCAATGCGCCGGGTGTGCTCACCTTCCCTATCGTTCAGGAGCATGTCACAGACATCATTACCGTATCGGAGGCTGAGATTCGTGCGGGGACACGGTATATCTTCGAACGGTTGAAGCAGGTCATTGAACCGAGTGCAGGCACCGGACCAGGTGCACTCCTTGCCGGTAAAATTCCGTTGGGAATAAAGCGACTCGGTGTCATACTGTGCGGTGGTAATGTCGAACCGCAGGTGCTCGCATCGCTATGGAATGACGCCTAAGAGGTATTAGGATGTTCTTGAGGAGTGAGGAATCTCCCTTGTTTTTGGGTATGTGCAACTGCCGGAGCAGGTTGGCCGCATACGTCAACCCTGTGTTCGTTGCAAACAATTGATGTGCATATCCAAGTGCCGCTCAGCAGAATTTACCGAGGAGTGCGCACACAAGAGCAGGTAGTCTGAATCATCGAGGGCGTAGTCGATGAGAACAGTTTGATCTGGCTCTGTGCTCCAAGGAATGATTGTTGGTTGCCCGTTTGCCGAAAAACGAGTTGTTCTTGGGCGAGCATATGC
Organism: Thermoflexus hugenholtzii JAD2; assembly: GCA_945881915.1. GTDB lineage: Bacteria > Chloroflexota > Chloroflexia > Chloroflexales > Roseiflexaceae > UBA965. Next base: position 8,799 of record CAMCVW010000003.1, read on the forward strand.
CGTAATGCACGAGGTGTTCCGTAACACGCTTGCCAATGCCCACGGATGGCTGATGCGCGTACTTCGTATTTCACAAGGGTAAGCGTGTGTGTATCACCTGCGAAAAGGGTTGTGGTACACCATTGAGCCATATTGGGCGGAACTGGTGTAAATATTCAGCCATCTCGATATCTACGTGTTCTGTCCCTCCCCAGCCACTTTATCCACCACAACAATGCCATGCAATAACCGCTGTTCATCCCCAACCGTTGCGCCATTTCGACAACCCAGTGCGGTGCGTCATTGTCTACACCACAGGCGAGTATATTGTCGAGCACGTCACAGAGATTCTCTTTCGCCAGCGGATTCATGAGCGTCAACGCAGCACGAATCCTCCCTTCTACAGGATTGACCAATGCCATGTATCGGGGGAAGCGGATTGCCGGGTCGCGTTGCAGGCAATAAAAATCACGCATCGCTCCGAGTAACGAAATGTACTGTATATGTAGGTCTGTGGATTCATGTTGCATCGCTAGGCATGCCAGCTGGCGATAGGATGGTGCGTGCCAGTCACGATAGCTGTGGCGATATCGCGAGCACAGAGTGTCCCGACGAGGTTGCCAGTCCCACTGTAGCCGCCACATGCCCAGACGGATGGGAGTACCTGCCCGACAAACGGGCGGACATCGTCGAGACGATACGCCACACTCGCACCCCAACGATGCCGAATCGGTGCGGTGCTGCCTACCGTCGTACGAAGCCGGGATTCAATGGCGGATTGGACATCGTCCGTCGGATATGATGCAGCGCCCCATTCGGTCGCTTCGTATTTGTCGCGGGCACCGCCGATCGCAATACTTCCATCCTGGCGCTGTTGCCAATAGTCGTATCCGTAGTTGTAGTACACAGGGCGAGGATAGTGGATAGTATTGTCTGGAGCGGTCGCCAACATTTGCAAACGCGTCGTTTTGAGCATACCTGCAAGCTGTGGTAATAGCTGTTCTATTTTGCCGTCAACGGCGACGATGGTATGACGACAGTCGATTCGGTGTCCATTCGCAATGACGACGTTGGGTGCTATGTGTGTCACCTGAGAGCGTTCGTAAAGAATAACTCCTGAATCTCGGAGTGCGGTCGCCATGCGGCGAACTCGCTCGAGTGGTTGAAAGACCCCATCGGTGGGCACGAGCAATCCGCGTCCCTCCGTACCTTCGTAGCGTTCGGCTGATAATCCGTCAGCTCGCATCGTGTTGTACTGTCGCAGACAGTCGAGGTATTCTTCGTCGTCCTTGGCGATGCGCAAAGAACCGCGTTTTTCGAATGAAGGTTCTTGGCTGGCGAGCAATTGTATTTCTTCAAGGGTACGCTGATAGAGTCGTGTAGCGCGTACATGGCCGAGCACAGCAACAGCGTCGTGATGGAAGGCGGCAATGCCTGCCAAGATAAATCCGCCATTTGCTCCTGCGGCACCCGCACCTACCATCCCAGCATCGATCCCGACAGCGTTCAATCCGTGTTGACTCAGGTATGACAAAGCAGTGAGACCGGATGCCCCCAATCCGATGACACAGACATCGCAGCGGAGTGCATGTTGCACCGATGGACCCGATACCCATGGCTGTTTATTCCAAAGTACATCATTTTGTGTATACACGACGTTCATTCCCTTCCACGCGGTCTGCGGATAGTATATGCGGATTCTCACGCCTACTATCGAACATACACACAGAAATCGTTGTACGGGCACGTTATTCGATGGAATATTCAGGCGGAGATGCTTTTCGTTGCGTGCGAAAAATCAGGCTGAATGGAATCAGGGCACACACCACCATCAACATTGCTGGCAGGGCAGCTGCTGCGGTAAATCCATCACTGGTGGGCATCCACACACGAACTGCTAACGTGTCAAATCCCGCTGGGCGCAAAATCAGCGTTGCAGGTAACTCTTTGAGAATCCCCAGAAAAACTAACGCCCATGTAGTTTGTATCCCTGGTGTCGATAGCGGCATGATGAGGTACCTGAGTACTTGATAGACATTTTGGCCCATACTTCGTCCGGCATCTTCGATAGTGGGAGTTATCTGCAACATCGCCACGTCAATGCCTTGAATTGCTTGCGGGACGAATCGGATGAATAACGCAATACCGAGTGGGACGAGACCGGCAAGGGTCACCGGCAAGAGACGTGTGCTCACCAGCACTACACTCAACGCCACGACGATGCCAGGAAGTGCGTAGCCGATTTGTGCAGTGCGACTCAGAATGTAGCCCAACGTGCCGGCATGCCGCATGGTCCGAGCACAGACGATTGCGACGACTATGATAATCGACGTCATGAAAACCGAAAACCCTACAGTCTTCCCGGTGATCAGTGCCAATTGTCCGATGGGGACGAAACTCGCTTGCTCAGCTGGTGAAACAGAGCTCAAAAGCCAATAACTGAGCATGCCGAGCGGAATACCGACGGATAAAAGAATGGATATGCCGAGAAATAGATAAGTTGAAAACGCATGACGTCCCAACCGGGCTACTCGCTGAGGTGCCCATGATCGGGCAATTTGGATTACGCCGTGGCCAAACATTCTGTCTTGGATGAGCAGGAGCACGACGGTAATTGCCATCAGGGGAAGACTCAGCAGTGCCGCTCCCGCACGATCAACATCACCCGCAAATCGGGAATATATCGTCGTGCTAAATGTAGGGAGACGCAAAAGTGCGGGCACTGCGAAATCTGCGAGGGAATAGAGAAGTACCAGTAGCATCCCGCCTCCCATTGCAGGGGCGAGATGCGGGAGTGTTATTTGGAGATGCCTGCGCCAAAAATGTACCCCATTTTGCTTGGCCATTTCCATAAAATGACCACTCCCTTGACGGAGTGTCGCAGAAACTGGAAAGAATACATATGGTGAGAGGCATATCCCTAGCACAAAAGAGCTCCCGGTGACTCCAAACATTGCTCCAAATGGCAATTGACCAAACGATGCAAGTCCTTGCGCTACCAGCCATTTCTCGAGTAATCCGTGTGGCCGGAGCAGTGCCAAGAGGCATAATGCGCTGACGTATGGAGGAATCACAAATGGAGTGCAAACGAGGAATCTCCAGAGGTTCGGGAAGGCAATGTCCGTCCGTTCGATGATGATTGCATGGATGGTACCCAAAATACCTGCCACAAGCGCCGCCAAAATACCCAACGTGAGCGTGTTGATTACCAAAGTCGTGATTAACGTCAAGTTCGGCGCATAGGTATTCCCAATTGCTTGAAATCCACGAAACAAAATGTAGAGTGCAGGGATACATCCACACAGCGCCGAACCGGCGGTGACGATGAGCAGTGCAATAGGATTCTTTTGGCTCGTTATGTTTTTGTCTGCACCTGGCATGGCTACGGTATACCTGCAAATCCCATCAATTGGGCAGCTTCGCTCACATGGCTTGCAATCTCTTCCAATGGAGTCGAAATGATGTTGGAATCCGCTATCGGTCGTACATCTGGAGCAAGTGCTACATTCGGAACGATTGGATATTCATAGTTGAGTTCCGCAAATTGGCGTTGTGTCTTGGGGAGAAACAAGAAATCTAAAAACAGTGCAGCTGCTTGAGGGTGCGGGCAGTTTTTTATCATCGCTGCTGCAGTTGCATTGACGACGAGGCCGGTTTCGTCAGTTCCTGCAACGGGATACACCACCGAAACGGCATTGTCGGTTGGTTCGTGACGCTGGAGTTCGTAATAGTAATGATTGACGATACCAATTGCGAACTCTCCGGCACCCACTGCTTTGCGAACATCGGTATGTCCACCAAAGAACGTCGTCTGGTTCGCAACTAAACCTTCCAAAAAGCGGGTAGCCTCATCTGGTCCGGAGTGCGCGATGATTGTTGCAATGTGTGCTTGCATCGAGCCGTTCGTGCTATTTGCAGCGGCAATTTTGCCCTTCCATTTGGGATCTGCTAAATCTGCAAATGACTTCGGTGCTTCTGCTGCGGTGATGAGATTTGTGTTGTACATAATGACACGCGCGCGCAGGGTGAGCGGCGTCCACATCATGTCTTTTGATTTGTATCGTTCGGGAATACCTTCTATGCCTGGAACTGCATGCGGCGTCAGTGCGGATTGTTTTGCCAGAGCAATGGTTGTCAACATGTTTGTTGTGATATACACATCAGCTTGCGGGTTCGCTTGTTCTTCCAGAATCGCAGCGGCGAGTTCGTTGTCTTTGCCGGCTTTGAGGAGGACCGTGATGGTAGGATGCTCGAGCATAAACGCATCAACCACAGGTTTGATGAGTGCTTCGCTTCTCCCACTGTACAAAATCAGGGTTGTATCTGTATTTTTTGTTTCTTCAGAGACTGAGTTGGTCAGATCCGGTAGAGCCGACTGGTTTGCGGCTGCGCCAAAACCGCAGCTCACGGTCAAATAGGCTGTGAGAACAAGGAGAGTGAGTCGACTGCGGATGTGCATACATTCCCCTAAATAACTTCAATAAATCACGATACCATATCATACCACTTCGAATTATTCAACTTGAAGGTGTTTTAATTGTTTTAGTGTTACGTGACGAAGGAAGCGAAACGATTGGGGTATACTACGGTATCTTTCTCCCACAGTGAGTACAACATGATATCAACAAACACGCCAATCACGTTGACAAACCAGTCGATTTCGGATTTAGCCCGCAAATTGTATGGCATCGAGGGGACATTGAAAAGTCTTCCAGGAGAATATGACTGTAACACGTGCATCTCAACAGAGCATGGTGCGAAGTATGTCCTCAAAATCATGCACCCGAGCCGTGTAGCAGCGTTCATCGATATGCAGATTGCGGCACTTCAGCACATCGCCGCTGTTGCGCCCCAAGTTCCCATACAACGCATCATTGTGCAACAAGATGGTCGTTTTTGTTCCATCCAGACCATTGGCGAGAACCAGCATACAGTATGGATGCTCAGTTATATCGAAGGGACGCTCTTTGCCGATGCAAATCCCGTCGACGATACGCTTGTCGCACATCTCGGTGAAACCATCGGTCACATCGATAACGCACTCAAATCATTTACATACAAAATCCCCGACCGCACGCTCGAGTGGGATGTCCTCAATGCAGGATGGATTCGTGGCTACCGTGATGCGTTGGCGGATGAATCGGAACGTACGTTGGTTGTACAGTTACTCGATAGATTCGAACAGACGTACGCGCAACAGAAGCACGATGTCCGCATCGGATTGATTCATGGTGACGCAAATGATTACAATCTCGTCGTGGGGAACCCAGGATACCGAAGCAGGACGGTGAGTGGTGTTCTGGATTTCGGTGACATGATGCAGACTGCTGTGGTGAGCGAATTGGCCATATCGGCAGCCTATATGTTAATGCGTCATCCCGATCCAATCGACGGTTTGATGGTCATGACCAGTGCGTATCACAGCGTCTGTCCCCTGACAGCAGGCGAAGTTGCGGTCCTGTTTGACATGATTTGTATGCGATTGGCAATCTCGGTGACCGTCTCGGCTATTCGGAAGCGCGAACGACCCAACGATCCGTACATGAGTGTCAGTGAAGCACCTGCATGGCGGGTGTTGCGTCTGCTGGGCAAACAGCATCCGCGTTTGATGCACTATCGTCTGCGTCACGCGTGCGGGTATACTCCAGTGCCGCACCATAATGCGGTCGTAGAGTATATCTCGCGCCAGCTGAGTGCGCCATTGATTGGCCGATCCCTCGACCATAGTGAAACCGTTGCACTCGATTTGAGCGTCGGCAGCCCCATTCTGGGAGCTGATCCACGCAACGCGATGATGCCACGTTTTGCACAGGTCATCGAGACATTCATGGACGGACGAATAGGCATCGGCGGATATCTCGAACCACGAATGATTTACACAACTGATCGCTACACCATCGAAGGTCGAATCAACGAAGAACGCCGCACCTTACACTTGGCAATAGATTTTTGGGGGCCTGCCGGTACACCCGTCCACGCGACTCTCCCCGGAACGGTCTACATGCTTGAATATTTGCCTGCAGATCTCGACTATGGATATCTCACGGTGATCGAGCACGAAACTGATGATGGAACGAAATTCTACACCGTGTATGGTCACCTCAGTGATGAATCTGTGCGGACACTAGTGATTGGCCAGAGCGTAGAATTAGGACAACGAATCGGCAGTTTTGGGATTCCCAATGTCAATGGGAAGTGGCCAACCCACGTGCACTATCAGCTTGTTTTGGATTTCATCGACATGGGGCGTGACTTCCCGGGTGTCGGTTATGCGTCGCAGGAAGCAGTATGGGCATCACTTTCGCCCAGCCCAAATTTGTTGTTGCGGATGGATGCTGAACGGTTCCCTCCTGCGCAAAAGCATTTGCAGACCACCCTTGCTGAGCGCAAGGAGCGTATGGGCGGTAATCTGAGTATTTCGTACAAGCGCCCACTCAAGATTGTGCGTGGATGGCAGCAGTACCTGTATGACAGTGAAGGACGTACATACATTGACGCGTACAATAACGTTGCGCATGTCGGCCACTGTCACCCCCGAGTTGTGCAGGCAGCTACGTCACAGTATGCATTACTCAGCACCAATACGCGTTATTTGAATGACCAACTGCAGGAGTACGCGCGACGACTGACCGCAACACTGCCTCCAGAACTATCGGTCTGTTATTTTGTGAATTCTGCGAGCGAAGCAAACGAACTCGCCATTCGCATGATGAAGGCATATACCAATAGCACAGACATTATTGTGCTCGATGCCGCATACCACGGACACACAAATACTTTGATTGACATAAGTCCTTACAAACACGATGGTCCTGGCGGGACTGGAGCACCGGATTGGGTACACACTGCGTTCATTCCCGACGATTACCGTGGTCCGTATAAGCGTACAGACCCACTGGCGGGTCGTCAGTATGCAGACCAGGTCCAGACGGTTATTGCAGGGATACAGGCTTCGGGGCGTACATTGGGTGGGTACATTGCCGAGACACTGCCGAGTGTCGGCGGGCAAATCGTGTTGCCAGATGGATATTTGGCAGGGGTCTATGCGTACGTTCGTGCAGCAGGCGGGGTCTGTATTGCTGATGAGGTGCAAGTAGGATTCGGTCGTATCGGTTCGCACTTCTGGGCTTTTCAGGCACACAATGTGGTGCCCGACATTGTCGTGATGGGGAAACCTATCGGCAATGGGCAGCCAATGGGTGCTGTCGTCACGACGCGTGCCATTGCAGATGCATTTAACAACGGTATGGAGTATTTTGCGACTTTTGGCGGCAATAATGTTTCGATGGCAGCTGGGTTGGCGGTTCTTGATGTGTTGCGAGATGAACCATTGCAGAATAATGCCAAAGTCATCGGCCAATTCATGTTGGATGGGTTGCGCGAAATAGCAACAAAACATGCGATTATCGGTGATGTGCGTGGGGCAGGGTTGTTTCTTGGAGTCGAGTTAGTTCGTGATAGTGTGTCACTCGAACCTGCTGATGATGAGGCGTCGTACGTATCGAACCGACTCCGTGACTATGGAATTTTGGCTGGGACAGATGGGCCATATCACAATGTCGTCAAAATACGCCCGCCGATGCCATTTGATCGAGAAAATGCTGCCTATACATTGGCATGTTTTGCACAAATTATGACCGAAGACTTCTTGCAGGTGTCTCTATAAGTTTGAAAACTCGCTATGGTACACTAGCGTCACAACAATAGGAGGTTTTGATGATTGCGACACAGCTTTTCGGACGGATCGGGCATCCCAGTACCAAGACGATTTTTGGTGCAGCTGCATTGGGTAATGTAAGCCAATACGATGCAGACAAAACGCTCGAACTATTGATTCAACATGGAATCAACCATATCGATACGGCGGCGAGTTATGGTGCATCAGAGGATCGGATCAAACCGTGGTTTACCAATGGACGTCGTGATCGCTTTTTTTTGGCAACCAAAACTGGTGAACGAACCTATGCTTCTGCCCGAGACCAGATACGCATGTCACTCACGCGAATGGGCGTCGATACAATCGATTTGATTCAACTCCACAACCTGGTTGACCAGGCAGAGTGGGATGTAGCGATGGGGCCAGACGGAGCACTTCAAGCGTGTATCGAAGCGCAACAAGCCGGACTTGTCAAACATATCGGAGTCACCGGACACGGGCTAGAGGTGGCAAAGCGACATTTTGAGTCCCTGGAACGGTTTGATTTCGATAGTGTCTTGTTACCGTACAGCTACATTTTGATGCAGAACCCGCAATATGCAGCGGATTTTGAGAAGTTACTCAATCAATGTCGCGAGCGAAACGTTGCGGTACAGACCATTAAAGCAATCGTTCGCCGTCCGTGGGCCGAAGGTGTCGAGCGCCACAGTGCAACCTGGTATGAACCGTTGCTCGAGCAGGTACACATCGATGCAGCTGTCCATTGGGTGTTTGGCCGCAAAGGGATATTTTTAAATACCGTTGGAGATATAGCTGTCCTGCCAAAGGTTTTTGATGCCGCCGAACGGTTCGTACACGCTCCATCTGAACTTGCCATGCAGCAGCTCCTCAAGCATCAGACCATGGCGCCATTATTTGTTGATTAGGTTGTGGAGCAATCAATGAACGACACACTTTTGGCGCAGCAGTTCGCAACCCAAGGGTATGCAGTTGCACACGGCATGTTCAACACTGCCGAAGTGTCAGCTTTGACATCCCACTACATGCAACTCAACGACGCACGACGTGATCAGGGTGATACCAATGGTTTGAACGACGGTGACCCGCTCAAGCGCTACCCTCGGATGTTGCAAATGCATCGGTGGGACCAGATGACGATGCAGTTTCTCATGGATGACCGTCTCCGTGTAGCGATGACTGATATTTTGGGCAGTGAACCGTATGCTGTTCAAACCATGATCTACTTCAAGCCTCCGACTGCACGTGGTCAAGCACTCCACCAAGATCAGTACTACTTGCGTGTCGAGCCTGGCACATGTGTGGCAGCATGGTTGGCTTTGGATGACTGCGATGAAGAAAATGGTTGTCTGCAAGTTGTCCCGGGGAGTCATCAGCTCCCAGTATTGTGTACCGTACCTGCAGATCCTGCACAGAGTTTTACTGATGTCACCGTGCCGGTGCCTGACGGGATGCGCGCGGAGCCAGTGCATATGCGTGCAGGTGATGTCCTCTTTTTCAATGGGCAATTAATCCATGGGAGTTATCCCAACAGCAGTACCAATCGATTTCGCCGGTCACTTATTGGGCACTATGTGGTCGGTGAGGCTGAAAAAGTGTACAAGTGGTACCATCCGGCTCTTCGATTTGATGGAAGCGTTATGACCCTGGGTCAATCACAAGACGGCAGTGAATGTGGTGTGTGGGTCGAACGCGATGGAACAAGAACGGTCGAGATGCGTGGGAAGACGAACGCGGTAGGAATAGCCCAATAGAAAACTCGAATCGCTGATCGGCTTCTGGCTCGACGGAAGCCGTTTATCTTGAGGAATGCATGTTTTACAGTCGACTACAAGAAAAGCTGGCGAGTGGGAAGACTGTGGTCAGTGGCGAAATTGCGCCTCCCAAAGGAGCTTCTTCTGAGGCACTGCTACGCGTTGCAGCCGGTATTGGTGATTCCGTTGATGCGTTGAATTTGACTGATAATCAGCGTGGTTTGGGACGAATGTCTGCGATGACCGCTGCTATTTTTCTGCGGCAAAACGGATACGAAGTCGTTGCACAGATGACATGCCAACATCGCAACCGTATCGCGCTCCAGGCAGATGCTCTGGGTGGCGCTGCGTGTGGTATAACCAATCTCCTCGCAATGACTGGGGATCACCCCAAAATTGGTGATCATCCGGAAGCAAAAAACGTTCTCGATGTGAATTCGTTCCAGCTCATTAAAACACTGCGGACCATGCGAGATCAGTCGACATTCGAATCAGGGACCACCTTGAGCGTTGCTCCTAAATACTTTGTCGGTTGTGTCGCAAACCCCAATATTGAACGTGCAGCACGATTAGAGCGCAAAGTGAAATACGGTGCAGAATTCGTGCAGACGCAGATAATCTTCGACATTTCGAAATTTGCCGAGTGGATGCACGATGTTCGTCTGTTGGGTATCCATGTGGCGACACCTATTATGGCAGGCATCATGGTGATTAAATCTGCCCAATCCGCCCGATTCTTGCGTGATCACTTACCTGGCTCTCGCGTACCGGAGTCCCTGATTGCCCGCATGGAAGCTGCAACCGATCCAGAAGCAGAAGGAATCTCTATAGCTGCAGAACTGTGTCAGGCAGCCATGGGAATTGAAGGAGTGAGAGGTATTCATCTCATGACCGTCGGATGGACCAAAGCAATCCCATTAGTCGTCGCACGCGCGCAATTACGCGCGTGAGTCCTGGCTTAGATGAGAGTGTGGTGACGATGCGTATAATGAAGTTTGGTGCAATTGCATTTGCTGATGCACTCCGCGTTCGTGACACAATCCGGATTATTAAAGAACAGCACGCCAAAGACCCATCTGTAGTCGTTGTCTGTAGTGCACTGCCAGGAATCACCGATGCGCTGTTACGAGCAGCTCGTGCTGCGGCACATGGTGGAGAGCAAGAAGCAGATGTCGCACGTCGCGAATTATGGAATAGACATCGACAAATTGCAGAAAAGCTTGTCACAGACGAGTGGGAGCGCGAAATGTTGTTCCAACGGCTGGCGGAGCAACTCAAGCAACTCGATCGGATGACACGTGCCATGGCTACACTGGGTGAATACTCTGCGCGTGGTATTGATGCCATTGCAAGTCTGGGAGAACGCTTTGCTGCACTGATTATTGCGGTCATCTTACGCCAGAGTGGGGTGGCAGCCCAAATGATTGATGCAACAGAACTCATCGTGACCGATGCGCACTTCGGGGTCGCACGACCATATTTGGATGAGTCATTTACCAAGATTTCTGAGCGTCTATTACCCATGCTCCAGGCAGGAATAATCCCCGTTGTGACCGGCTACACTGGTGCCACGCGAAACGGTGTTGTCACGACGCTTGGCCGTGGTGGTGGTGACTACACCGCTGCCCTCATAGGTGCTGCAGTCAATGCAACGGAAGTCTGTTTGTGGACTGATGTGGATGGTATTCTCACTGCAGATCCGAAAATCGTACCCGATGCCAAACCACTTCCTGAGTTATCGTATGCAGAAGCTGCCGAAATGGCAACCCTCTCAGGATCCGAGATTTTGCACTTGCGCACACTCATGCCGCTTGCCACACGATGCATCCCACTTCGCATTGCGAATGTACACTCCCCGGAACAACCGGGCACACTGGTCACTGCGCTCCCGACGCCGACACATGCTTCGGGAGCAATTATATCCACCCGTGGCCTTGCCCTCATTGCTGCTTCGAGCTCGTCGTTGCCCACATACGAAGAAGCGTGGACTGCAGAACTCGCTGCGACGGTGACTGCACGGTTATCTCATGCTGGTATCGAAACATTGCTCGCACACCAGAGTGAACTTGATCGCACGCTCATGGTCATTGTGCGCCAGCCTGATGCAACATACACCAAAGAAATTTTTGAACAATCGTTTGGAAAAGACTACAACGTGACGCTACATTCTACCGTTGCGCTCGTATCGATTATCAGTGCGGCTCATGGCACTGTTTTGCCATCGTTAGCCATGTACGCCTTGGGCAGAGCACAAATCAATCATATTGCTTCGTCTCGTTCTCTGCACGGTGCGTACGTTTCGTTCGTTCTTCCTGATGAATCTGTTGCTTCTGCGGTCCAGATTCTTCATTCAGATTTGGGATTTGCAAGCACGTAATGTATCCGCAAATCTGAAATGTCCCATTCGACCTCGTTCATGGTTTTATGTCCCTTTCGTACGCGGTGCTTCATGTGAGCACTGCGTTCTCAAATGTGCGCACTAATGCCTGTACCATTGTGAGACTCGCTGCAGAGAGCGTTCGGTCGCTCCGATATACGAGGGCCATACTGCGACTCAGGAGTGGATTCGATATCTGTAAGACAGCGAGATTTTCTTTGTCATTCAGAGCGAGTTGCGGCACAATTGCGATGCCCAAATCTGCTTCAGCGAGACGCAACAACAACGAGACGTCACCACCGTCAATGACCACCCGAGGAGCGTATCCTACTCCTTTGCAGGCAGCAATGATGACATCGTGCATCTCGTACCCTGGTGGATAGAGGAGGAATGATTCGTCTGCCAAATCGATCAACGATACGCTCCTTGACTCTGCATAGCGGTGTTGTCGACTGACGACTGCAACAAGCGATTCGTCGAAGAGTGGGACGATTGTATGATTTTTGGTGGGTATGGGGAGTGTGACAATCGCAATATCGAGTTCGCTCAGATCGAGTTGCTGGAGGAGTTGTGTTGTATTGGCCTGTAGGATGCGTAATTCAATCTGAGGGTATGTCTGGTGGAACTGCGCCAAAGTCTCGGGCAGGTGTCGCACGCCGACCGAAGGCGGGGTTCCGATACTCACTCTTCCGGCGAGTAACCCTCGACGTGCCCGCATTGTTGCTTCTGCAGCGCTGACTTCTGCCAAAATACTCTGTGCATGCGCGGCAAGCGCTTCGCCCGCTTCGGTTATGCGCAGGTGGCGACCTACTTTTTCGACGAGTGCTATCCCCCCGCATGCCCGTTCGAGCTCGTGAATCATCCGGCTGACCGCAGGTTGCGCCATGTGTAACTCGTTTGCTGCTTTGCTCACATGCGCATGTTTTGCCACCGTCACAAAGACGCGTAACTGTTGAAGTTCCATACTCGTACCTATAACAAATTTGTTATATATTACATCGAAAATAGTATTTGTGCAAAATGTAACAAACATGTACCATGATGAAGGGTAGACCGACAGGAGAAACATTATGATGCGTACACTTGCTCGGATCGACCGCACATTGACGTGCTGGATGCAACGGAATGCGACGACGCTCCTTCGTTGGTCGATGGGAATCGTATTTGTTTGGTTCGGTGCATTGAAACTGGTACCGGGATTGAGTCCAGCCGACGCAATAATAAGAGCGTCTATGTCTTTTTTGCCGATGGACTTCTTCATTCCTTTTTTGGCATTGTGGGAAATAACGATTGGTATTGGGCTCATCATCGGCTACGGAATGCGTGCGACGATTCTACTTCTTCTCCTGCAGATGGTTGGGACGTTGGCGCCGTTGATTCTCACGCCGCAGCTTGTTTGGACTGTGTTCCCGTTCGGGTTGACACTCGAGGGGCAGTATATAATCAAAAACGTTGTGCTGATGAGTGCGGCAGTAGCAATAGGTTCTTCGGTACGTGCGAGTGAACCATTCGATATATGGCAGGCCCCGCACGATCGCGCTGTGTAGTGCTCAGCGATGAACAAATTGCGCAAAAGGGCAATGAAATAAGGAGAAAATCACGCAGAAACACTACGACTGGCTTTGCTGTAATTACACTGCGCGAATGTACACACCTTCATACTGCATAGAGATTCGTAGGTGTCCAGCGCTCACTGTCTGCACAAGGTTTATCATCGTAGTATCGTTCACTACACAAGAATAATCCAAACACCCCATGAACCATGCGTAACCCCCCACTTCTCTGACGAAGTGGGGGGTTACGCAGCGGGATTAAGGTTATGGGGTTGATGTCGCGACTGGCACACTTGTCTGTGTCGGTACAACGGTGTCGGTTGGTACTGCGACGGTAGCTGTAGATGCAGCGGGAGTAGCTGTTGACGGTGGGAGAGTGAGTGTTTTGGTTGCTGTAGGCGTTGCTGCGGTTGCCGTAGCAACGCTTGTTGCCGTAGAGCTGACAACCGTGGCGGTCGTACTGGTTGCAGCTAGTGTGGGAGAAGGAGTGCTTGCATTCACGGTGACGGTACTGGTTGCGGTAGCTGGGGTGCCAGTTATTGTCACAGTCAGAAAGCCTGTTGGCGTAAGTGGCTCCAATGTGATTGTCTGCGTAATGTTTTCGGTTGGGACGGGGACGATGTATGGAGTTTCGGTTGAGATATTGGGATTTGCAGCAGCGGCTGTAGCCCGTGCGGGTGCTTTCGGGTTCGAAGGTAAATTAGGTGCAGTCGTTGGTATGATGATTTGGATTGCACCGGTACCGCTGAGGACGGCAGTCGCGGTGAGGTCAGTGACAACGACACTGGCCATTGGTGTTTCGCTCTGTTGGACGATTGCAGGCTGGTTGGTCCCAGAAAAAATGTTGATGAGTGTGATTATGGAGTACATGCTGACTCCAATGATAGTCATCCACGCGAGGATTTCACCGATGCGCCGTGCGAGTGATGGACCATTTATCACGCTCTGCCTCGTTTCTTCGTAGTAGCAAGCAATCATATATCTTTTTGATACTATACCACAGCATGTAGTATGTTGGTACAGTTCGTTTTCCTTGTCATATCGACGGAGTATAATGGTCACCTGTCGACTAGAGAACGAGTAGTATGCATGTTGTGCACCTCTACAAAGACTATGCCCCGGTAAAAGGGGGTATAGAAGGTCATATCAAGACGCTGAGCGAAGGCCTCGTCGCACGCGGGTATCGCGTCACCGTCGTAGTTTGCCAACCATATGGGTACATCCTTGCCCCGGACGAAGTAATCAACGGTGTGCGCGTCATTCGGCTCCCACGGCATATCGATGTTGCATCGAATGCATGGTCTTTTGGCTTTGTGCAGACAATCAGAGCACTCGCGCCGGACGTATTGCATCTGCAGATGCCGTGGCCTGCGGGAGACTTTGTGGCGTGGCGCCTTGCCGACATCCCGCTGGTGGTCAGTTATCAGAGTGATGTCATTCGCCAAAAAACCTTGTTGTTGCTGTATGCGCCGCTCCTACGCTGGACGCTTGGACACGCGTCTGCTATTTTGGTCAGTAGTCAACGCTACGCTTCATCTTCACCGTGGCTGCAAAATGATCAGTACCGACTACAGGAAGTTCCTTTAGGTATTGTCGATCCGCACGATGTCCCGGTGAATGTTGGAGGTGATTTTGCGTGCGATCTTCCTGAACAGTATGTGTTGTGGGTCGGCCGTATGCGATATTACAAAGGGCTCGAGACCGCAATACGCGCGATGTGTGATGTTCCGCAACCGATCAAACTGGTATTGGTTGGCAGCGGACCCGTAGAGCAAGGTTTACGGGCATTGGCTATTGAATGTGCGGTAGTAGACAGGATTGTATGGTTGGGCGATGTAGCAGATCGTGATTTGGCACGTATTCGTGCTGGCGCCAGCTGTTTCGTTTTTCCGTCTCAGTTCCGTTCCGAAGCGTATGGCATTGCGTTGCTCGAGGCAATTGCAGCAGGGGTGCCAGCGATTAGCTGCGAAATAGGTACGGGCACCAGTGTCATCAATCAGCATGACCTCACCGGAGTGGTGATTTCACCCAATGATCCGCTCGCGTGCGCTGCTGCAATCTCACGCATATGTCTCGATGAAGCGCTACGTACACGATATAGCGTTGCTGCTCGTGCGCATTACATTGCGAACTATGGTGTACAAAAAATGATAGATAGCGTTGCTGCTATCTACCAACAAGTAAAGAAGCCATCCTCGGGAAGCTAAAAAAGCGCTGACGCCAAATCTCGCCGTGCTTGTGTTGTGAGTGGGTGTGTGACACCAAGCGTCTGTATCATTGCCAAAATTGTTTTTCGAGATGCATCATCATTCCACGTTCGTGCGCGGATGACAAGATCGAGCATCCCTGAAAGTCCGGATGAAATGTCTTGCTGAAGGAATGCCTGCAGAGCAGCAACAAAAGACGGTGCGATTGCATCATCATCGGTATATATTTCTTGAGCAGTCGCAGCCAAAAACAGCCAGCCCTCAGCCTGTTCGGCATAGGTGCTGTTTTGACGAATCGCACGCAACACCCCAAGTGCTTCGTTGTCGTTTCGCAGTATGAGGAGACGCGCATATCCGATGCGGGCTGCGTCGTTTTGTGGTTGCATACTCACCAAAGCTGCATACCCTTGAATTGCAGCAGAGATATCTGACTGAGCAAGGGTATCGAGTGTATGCAGCGTATCGTCAGCTGGGTGCGTGACGAAGCCTGCGAGCCAATGCACAATCTGTGATTCTGGAATAGCACCGGTGAATTCCGCGACTAGCATGCCATTCACGAATGCTTTTACCGCGGGAATGCCTTGCACCTGATAGCGTTGTGCAAGGTGTTGATTTTGGTCTACGTTGACTTTGGCGAGGGTCCATGCGCCATTCCCGTCTGCTGCGAGCCGTTCAAGGGATGGCCCAAGCGTGCGGCACGGACCACACCAGGGTGCCCAAAAATCAACGACAACGGGACGAAGAAAAGACTGGTCGATGACTGCTTCTGCAAAATCAATGTCGTCGACATCGTGCACAAATATGTTTGCACCATCGTGATTCATACTATTTTGTCCTATTGTTGTACTGCGACGAACCGATACCCTACGCCACGCTCCGTCAAAATATACACAGGGTTGGCTGGGTCACGCTCGATTTTTTGGCGCAAGTATGTGACATAAAGCCGTAGGTAGTGTGTTTCATCATGATATTCAGGTCCCCACACTTTGGCCAGCAGATCATTATGATTAACCACGTACCCAGCTTTTTGCACCAGATGGTACAACAGGCGATATTCGGTTGGGCGGAGATTCACCCGTTCGCCGTTTATCAGTACTTCCCGCTTGGAAAAATCGACGATTAGGCGATCATCGACCACAATGTGTCCCATTGTCGTTGGAGCGGGCAAGTAATGTCGACGCAAGACTGCGCGGATGCGACTTAGGAGTTCTCGATAGCTGAAAGGTTTGCTGACATAGTCGTCTGCACCTAATTCCAGTCCTTTTACCCGATCGCTCTCTTCGTCTTTGGCGGTTAGCATGATGACCGGAATCTGTGACGCAAGCCGTATCCGACGCAGAGTTTCGTATCCGTCCATGTTCGGCATCATGACATCGAGAATAACCATGTCAGGCATTTCTTCACGCAACGCATCGAGTGCTTCACGGCCAGAGGCAGCAGTTTGTACCCGAATTCCCTCTGCTTCGAGGTTCATCCGCATCATAGTAGTGAGTCGTGTTTCATCGTCGACGATGAGTAAAAGTTTATCGCGGAGCTCCGTCATTGTCTGAATCCTTTGTCAAATCGATGAGCATGTCTTGGATGGGCTGTGTTTCGCCGGTAATCTTGGCGACAGCGAGTGGTAACGAGAAAGAAAATCGTGAACCATGATTGACGCGACTTTCGACCCATATTTGGCCGTGTTGGGCTTCGATGATGGCTTTGGCGAGGTACAGACCGAGTCCGAATCCTTGCTGTTCACGACGTAAGCGGTTATCGACGCGATAGAATCGTTCGAAAATACGATTTTGGTCCTCGGGTGCAACGCCAATTCCGTGGTCCGATACCGTGATAATCGCCATTCCCGAGTCGTTCCTCGCGGTGATTCGCACGGGTCCACCGTTTGGACTGTATTTCATTGCGTTGGTGATGAGGTTTTCAAAAACCAGGCGGGTACGACTCCGATCCGCATAGACAGGTGAAAAATCGGGCGTGACGCGGACATCAAAATTGATTCCATGTGCTGTTGCGTGGTGTTCGAAGCGTGCACATGTCTGTTCGATAAGCGCATAGAGCGACCATGTCGTTAATTCCATAGGCAATGCGTTGAGTTGCACCCGTGACACATCGAGCAGCGAATTGATTTCGTCGGTAAGTCGATCTGACTCTTCAATGATGACTCTGAGGCTCTCTTGGATCTGGTCGGGATTCCAGGTTACGTCGGTGCGGGCAAGCATTTCGGCATACCCACGGATGATGCTGACCGGCGTTTTGAGCTCATGAGAAACGACCGAAATAAACGTGTTCTGTGTTTCAGATTCCAGACGCTGTTGGGTGATATCACGAACATTGACGAATGCGCCCAAGAAATAGTTGCTTGCATCGCGTTGAATCGTGTAGCTACTCTGAATGTAGCGACGGCGACCGTCGCGTGACGTGATCCAGCCTTCTGCTTTGGCGGTTGAGCCAATATGCGCCCGTTGCAATGGGCAGTCGACACGACACAGGTTGTCGCCGGATGATGTTTCGACGCCGACGACTTCCGCACATGGTCGGCCGAATGCTTCGCTGCGGTCCCACCCAGTCAAGTGTTCCATCGCACGATTAAATGCACTGATCCGCCAGCGGCCATCGAGGATCATGACACCATCAATGCTCTGTTCGACGATTGTTGCGAGGTGTTGTTTTTCACGCACGAGGGTCTGGAACAAACGCGCATTGGTGACAGCGATTGCAGCTTGGTCTGCAAATGCGCTGAGAATGTGTTGGTCGTCACTACTAAAAGCGACGTTCACCGCCGAGCGAAAAACCAAAATGTACCCCACATTGGTGTGCAGGTAATGGAGTGCAAGCGCCGTGACATGCCGTACGGGAATGTCGATAATCAGCCGCAGGTCTTGTAAGTCGTTTTCTGTAGCACCGTAGCCTGAAATTTGGAATCGGGAAACAAACGGCTCCAACGCATGCCAGTGGATTGCAGGAATATGTGCTGCTGCATGGATATGCAGAATACCTGACTCGTCGCGCAAAGCGATGACTCCCGCATTCCCGGCTGATAATTCGACGGCAGCGTCGATAACAAACGCGAGTAACGTCGTTATATCGAGTTGGGCAGTCATTGCACTGCTGATTTGCAAGAGTGTTTCGTGGTGGCGCAGCCGACCTGTATCGCGGTCTGACATGTAATCTCCCTCAACCCACAACCCAAACAAACCTGATAACAATTTACAACTTATTTGCGCATGTAATTGCTGATATTGTACAATAAATCATCGAACACGTTCTGCCCGCACGCAACAGGGTATGGAGTCCTCTATGCAAAATGTCGAACAGAACCGCCGGGCAAAAAAGCTCATCGAAGAGCTTGATTTGACCCCCGAAGAAATCATGCAAATCGTCGCTACTGCACGCGTCCATTTGGCAACGTTCGATCCAGAATACCGCACCAATGTGACGCAAATTGCCACTGGACTCAACAAAAGTCGACCAACGATCTATGGCTGGGCGGACAAATCGCTTGAGGCACTCGTCACAGCGCTCCGGATGATCCGCACTGGGCGGCCCCCCAAAGTACAGATGGCTGTGCCAACTCGCCGCAAACGCGGGAATGCAAAGGAATCCTGATGCGTGCACTGCTGAGTGTTTCTGATAAACATGGAATTGTCGAATTCGCACGTGGCTTAGTTGCACTCGGCGTTGAACTGTTTTCGACCGGCAATACGAAAGCGGCAATCGCGGCTGCTGGCATACCGGTCAAAAGTGTCAGTGATATCACAAATTTCCCCGAGATTCTCGATGGAAGGGTCAAAACACTCCACCCAGCGATTCACGGTGCAATCCTGGCGCGTCGTGATGTACCCGCCCATATGCAGACATTAGGTGATCTAGGAATGATTCCAATCGACATTGTGGTAGTGAATTTATATCCATTTGCAGCCACAATAGCCAAATCTGGGGCAACAGATGCAGAAGCAATCGAGCAAATCGATATAGGTGGCCCGGCGATGATTCGTGCCAGTGCAAAAAATCATGCAGCGGTCTTACCGGTCGTGTCGCCGGAGGATTACCCTGCAGTACGAGAAGCGCTCGAGCAGAATGCAGTTACTCCTGCTTTTCGACGACAGTTAGCAGCAAAAGCATATGCACATACTGCCCAATACGATGCAACAATTGCCGCATATCTGAGCCGTGATGAAGTTTTCCCTGCGGTTCTCGTCGCCAGTGCTCCTTTGGCACGCACACTCCGATATGGCGAAAATCCCCATCAACTCGGGGCACTCTATGGTACGTTTGATTCCCAGTTCCAAGTCCTCCACGGCAAAGAGTTGTCATACATCAACATTCTTGACATCTGTGCTGTCCAAGAACTCATTGAAGAATTCCCTCCAGAAGACGGGGTAGCGCTCGCAATTGTCAAGCATACAAACCCTTGTGGCGTCGCAGTGGCTCCGACGGGAGTCGAAGCCTGGCACAAGGCATTTGCGACGGACCGCGAAGCACCGTTTGGCGGGGTAATTGCAGTGAATGCCCTGGTTGATGTTGCTTTGGCACAGGCTATTGACGAAATATTCTCCGAGATAATCATAGCGCCGGACTTCGCCCCTGAGGCACTCGCGTTATTGATGCAGAAAAAACAACGCCGTCTTGTTCGCTCGAGTGGGTCTGTTGCTGCAGATCAGGGTTTGGTCATGCACAGTATCCCCGGCGGGCTGCTGGTCCAACAACCAGACCGTGAGAGCCCACGAGGGGAATCGTGGACTTGCGTGACAAAACGCCAGCCGACCGACCAAGAACTCCTCGCACTGCAGTTCGCCTGGAGAGTCGCAAAACATGTCAAGTCAAATGCCATCGTCTATACCGCGACCGATCGTACGTTGGGGGTTGGTGCGGGTCAAATGAGCCGGGTAGATAGTGCCCGCGTCGCAGTTGAAAAGGCTCAGCGCGCAGGACTCTCGCTCAAAGGTTCGGTCCTGGCAAGCGATGCCTTCTTCCCGTTCCCTGACGGAATCGAAACCGCAGCTCTCGCAGGTGTGACGGCTATTGTGCAACCTGGTGGGTCGGTACGCGATGAAGACGTCATCGCTGCAGCAGATCGCCTCGGTATCGCGATGATTTGCACCGGCCGACGACACTTTCGTCACTGAAATCAGCTCGATGCCTCTGAAAAGGGATCACAAAGGGAGCCCCATGAAGTACGACGAGAATGGCTTGGTACCGGCAATTGTCCAGCACGCAAACACAGGTGAGGTGTTGATGTTGGGCTACATGAATGCAGCTGCACTCGCTGCGACTGTTGCGACGCAACGGGTGACGTTCTATAGTCGCAGTCGGCAGCAATTATGGATAAAAGGGGAAACATCGGGCAATACGTTGACGTTGCAACAAATACGTCTCGATTGTGATGGTGACGCACTCTTGGTGTTAGCGATTCCTGCTGGTCCGATTTGTCACACCGGTTCTCCGACTTGTTTTGCTTGGAATATCGACGGCACACAGAATACTGAACGCGTTCCCGCCGTCACGATGATCGGCCGTTTATCGGAGTTGGTTGTGAGTCGCAAAACGCTGATGCCGGAAGGATCGTATACGACAAAGTTATTCACTGGCGGCGTAGATCGTATCGGCAAGAAAATTGGTGAAGAGGCTGCAGAAATGATTATTGCTGCAAAAAATAACTCCACACCGGAGTTGATGTGGGAGACAGCAGATTTCTTTTATCATGCACTCGTACTCCTCGCCAACCAGGGAGTGACACTTGACATGATTATGACTGAATTAGCTGGGCGTCACAAAGAAGCGTAGGACTATTTCCGGAGCTTTCGCAGGACGAATAAAAAGGCCACCACCAGTACACATTCCAGAAGGGTGCCGCGCTCGAATCGCGCACCGTACATCGGCTGGAATGTGTCTATCCATGCAAGTGGCCACACCAATATGTCGGTCAACCACAAAATAGTCATGACTCCCAGGTTGTCTGGCCTCGCAGCAAACAATTGCAATACCATCCTGCTCAACAGAATAGCTCCTGTGAAGGCAAAAATCGCTGTCAATACGTTAATTGCGCGCGCGTTCAATACGTGCTCCCAGAGATTGCAATCGTTGGTCAATCGCTTCATAACCGCGGTCAATTTGGGCAATGTTGAAGATAACGCTCTTGCCGCGTGCACACAGTGATGCGATCAACAGTGCCATTCCTGCACGAATATCAGGACTCGGTAATCCTTCTGGTTCTCCGAACAGTTTCGACGCTCCGACCACTACCGCCCGATGTGGATCACACAAAACGATTCGTGCGCCCATGCCAATCAACCTGTCGACAAAGAACAGCCGACTTTCGAATAGTTTTTCGTGGATGAGTACTGTACCACTCGCCTGTGTTGCGATGACTACCGCGATGGAAATCAAATCGGCAGGAAACCCCGGCCATGGCATCGATTCGATTTTTGGAATCGCATTGTGTGTATCTTCTTGGACGCGGAGCTCTTGATCGCCAGGCACGATAATATCTTCGCCTTCTTCGCGGAAGTGGACGCCAAGCCGGGCCATCGTCAGGCGTGTCATCCGATGTTCCCGTGGGCGTGCACCAGCTATCCGGATTTCGCTGCCGGTGACAGCAGCGAGTCCAATAAAAGACCCTACCTCCATGTAGTCTGGCCCGATTTCGTATGTTGTCCCATGGAGTGACGTTACACCATCAATAAACAACATATTGGTACCAATGCCCGTTATTTTGGCACCCATGCTATTCAAACAGTGACACAAATCTTGGATGTGTGGTTCGGAGGCTGCATTTGCTATGCTCGTTGCCCCTTCGGCCAAAACTGCAGCCAATATTGCTTGTTCCGTGCCGGTGACGCTCATTTCATCCAAGAAGATATCTGTGCCATGCAGATGATGGCAGGTGAGTACGTATTCCGTCGGCGTTACTTCAATCTGCGCACCGAGTGCGCGCAATGCTTGAAAATGGGTGTCCAGCCTGCGACGGCCAATAGCATCGCCGCCCGGTCGAGGAAGTCGAACGTGACCTCTGCGGGCGAGTAATGGGCCAGCGAGCAAGATTGATGTGCGTATCCGCCGGGCAAGTGCTGCATCCGGCTCGGTAGAGAGTAATTCGGCGGTGTGAAAACGCCAAGCATGGTCGCCTTCTGCGGTGATGTGTACGCCAAGCCCACTTAACAACGCACGTTTTGTGACTACATCGCCGATTTCTGGCATATTCTGCAAAATGACCGGTTCGTTTGTCAGCAATGTCGCGGCCAAAAGCGGGAGGGCGGCATTTTTATTGCCGGCTGGCCGTATGGTTCCGCTGAGGCGGTGGCCGCCTTCGATGATGAAGCGATCCATGAATACTCCTGCCTACAACATCGTGGTGATATCGGCGAAAAAACCTGGGGTGTGCGTCTGTTGTTGCTGGATCGCAGTTTCACCGCCCAAAACAACCGTTCTCCAGTGAGTACTCATTGCTTCAAGCGCTGCGCCGTAGCGAGCGAAGTGGTGATTTTCGACTGCTAATGCTTGTTCACGCACGGATTGCCGATAGGTATCATCGTCACCCGATATGAGCCGGGCCATTGCCCCAAAGCCACGAGCATCCGGCAACTGGTGCCCATCAAAGTCGCCTGCGGCACCTATGATTGCTTGCAACAGGGCATCATCATCCAGATTCACCGTCTGCAACCATGCACCGGCAGCGCGATAGGTGTCGAGCGTTTTCTGCAGATTCGGGTCACGATACGACAACATAGTCAGCAAGCCAGTGCGAATGTCCAACACGCTGAATGCACCGTAGGCGCCACCCTTTTCGCGGATTGCTTCGTGCAAAAATGTACGACTTAAATGGCGATTCACAACGATGTCGGCACCATCACAGGTATAGCCAACTGTTGCCAGAGCGCCACCGACACCCACATAATTCACCTGTGCAGGAACTTGAAGGGCCTCTGTGTGTGCATATAGTGCAGTGTCCCAGTCGCAAGTTTGTTTGGACCCGCTCGGAATAGTTTGCACAACGGTGTCGATCTGAGACAGAACTTGCTGGCCGAGCTCTTCGTTCACGGTCGTGTGCACACGCAATGCATTTCGGTGAAAAACCAATCTGTGGAGCTCGACTAAGCGGGCGTGGATTTCGGCCCATGCATCGTCGCCTCGCTTCGCCAAATCGCGGATGAACGCGACGTATGTAGCGCCCCCGGTTAACTCAGCATAGGTGTGATTCGGGCTAAAAGACGCGCGCAGTCTTGTATTTACATAACTATGACCAGACGGAAGAATACCAGCCTCACGACCTGCTTTGTCTTCTCGCACCATCTGCATGATGCGTTCTCTATTGTGCAAATGTGGTGTCGAGACGATATCACGCATGAGTTCAAGCAGAACGGGTACATTCTGCGCAGTCGCTTTCCCACGCACATAGACATTCCCATACGGTTGACGCGTGACGCGGTGTGTTCCTACGGAAGCAGACATTCCGATGCCGCCCGTATATGTTCCAATTCGTTGTGACAACTTCGTCATGTCATACGCGCCTGCGCCGACGTCCGTGAGTGCACGCGTAAGGAGTGGCATAAAGGGGATGAGTCGTGCAGGTATTTGCATCATGTCGAATCCGAAGTCGATGTAGGCAATTCCGCTGGTGAATAAAGGAGCGTGTGTCACCGGAACTGCTTGTAATGCGTGAATGTCGAGGGGAGTTTTCTTGACTTCGGGCTCAATGTCAGCACGTGTGAGTCGCGGTACGGTGGCCAATGCTTCCGGAGCGTCTGGAGTTTCTTGCCAATGTGCCAGGCGTTCAGCGTCGGTCTGGATGAGCGTGCGTTGTTCAGCCGTGAGGGTGCGCTCGGCAAGTGCGAGTTCGGCAGCTTCTGCGGCATCGAGGCGGTCATTGAGTGCAGCGTCTGGCGCGATGATGAGTGTCAATTGATGTGGGTTGTCGAGGATCATTCGGCGCAGAATCTCTGCAGGGCGCTTCGGGTCTTGCAAGCGAGAGCGCACTTCGGCGAGTGGTTTTTCAAAGCGCATAGCGGGGAAAATGCTTTGACCATAGAGCCATGGTTCTGTGAGGCTCAGCATCAGAGACAACCCGCGTGGGAACCCACCCGTATTGTTTTCACGGGCACGAAACTCGAATGTGTTGAGCGATGCAGCGAGTTGCTCTGATTCGATGCCCTGCTGACAGACTGTTTCGATGGCACTCAGCACCAACGGCACAACTTTATCAACGTTCTCGGGAGCGACACCCTTGAGTCCCAATGCAAAGTAGGCTTGTAACCCACCGCCAAACCCGCCGCCCGAGATGTTGTCACCCAGCCCGCTATCAAGCAGTATCTTGCGCAGGGGCGACGCGGCATCAGCGAGGATGGCATCGTCGATAATCATGATTTCGAGCTCGTCGATGGGACTCAATTCTTCGTGTGTAAGCCACGCAAGGGTGACGTGATGACGTTGTTCATCGGCAGTCGCCGGGTATGGGTAGGTAGCAGTCCGTGATGCATTCCAGAGCGGTTGTTTTTGGAGCGCAGGTGGAGCAGATTGCTGAGAAAAAGTACGCAGAAATGGTTCGAGCGTGTCGAGGCGTTCTGCTTCCCCATCATCGCCGTACCAGAACAATAGGGCATTGCTCGGGTGATAAAAACGACGATGGAATTCGACGAATTCTACGTAGCTGAGTGAAGGAATGGTGCGCGGATCGCCGCCTGAATCATGGGCGTAGATAGTGTCCGGCATTAATTCCTTCATGAGTGCCCGACCCGAAATTCTGTCTGCTGTGGCTGAAGCGCCTTTCATTTCGTTATAGACAATGCCTTTGTATGTTAACGACCCTTTATCATCGAATGCATAGCGCCAACCTTCCTGACGGAGGGTGTCTTCGGTAATCAACGGATGAAAAACTGCATCCATGTACACCGACACGAGGTTATACAGATCTTTCAAATTGGTGCTTGCAACCGGGTATACCGTTTTGTCGGGATACGTCATCGCATTGAGGAAGGTGTTCACTGATCCTTTGAGCAGTTCGTTGAATGGACTTTTGACGGGGTAACGCTGTGAACCACACAGAACCGAGTGCTCCAAAATATGGGCAACGCCGTTAGAATTGGCAGGCATCGTCCGCAGAGCAACCCCAAAACTTTTGTTTTCGTCATCATTACTGACTGACACCAATGTCGCGCCCGAAGGATGACTGTACAGACGTACCTGGGCATTGATGTCCGAGATATATTCGTCGTGATAAAGTGAAAATTGATGTGACATAATTAGTGTGCTCCGGTGTAGACATATGTGTAATCATACCATGCAGATATCGGGTATACTTGCGACGAACCATTGTCATGGAGAGTGATATGAACAAAAAATCCATTCGTGATGTCCAATGGCAGGGGAAGCGTGCGGTAGTAAGGGTGGACTTTAATGTCCCCATCGACAATGGTGTCATCGGCGACGACACACGTATCCGGTCAGCAGTGCCGACCATCAAATATCTATTGGATCATGGAGCATCGGTAGTCCTGATGTCGCATTTGGGACGACCCAAGAATACCGTCGTCGAAAGCCTCCGTCTGAAACCGATTGCGGCGCATTTGGCCGGGTTACTCCAGGTGGAAGTGACAGCTTTACCAGATGTAGCGGGTCAGAATGCGCTGGATTCTGCTAAGGCGCTCAGACCTGGCGGGATTTTGATGCTCGAAAACACACGCTTCGATGCACGTGAAGAAGCCAATGATGAATCACTCGCCAAAGAATACGCAGGATTGGGTGATGTCTATGTGAATGATGCATTCGGAGCAGCTCACCGTGCGCATGCTTCTACTGCCGGAATTGCAGCATTTTTGCCCGCAGTCGCAGGCCTTTTGATGGAACGCGAGCTCGAAGCCTTGGCTGGGACGCTCGCCAATCCGTCCCGTCCGTTTATCACCATCATTGGTGGCGCAAAGATAAGCGACAAAATTGGGGTCATCGAAAATCTCCTCACCAAAGTCGATGCGTTGCTCATTGGAGGCGGGATGGCCAATACCTTTTTGTTGGCGCAAGGCTACCCAATGGGTGATTCGCTCGTAGAACTGACCAGTATCGAGCTTGCCAAGCGAATGATTGCGCTTGCTGCCAAGAGTGGCGCATCATTATTGCTGCCCACCGATGCTGTGGTTGCTGACGCTTTTTCGCCTACTGCTCAGACAAAAATCGTAGCAGTCACCGATGTACAACCAGGCTGGCGCATTCTGGATATTGGACCTGCGACCCGGGCGGCATATGCGAAACAAATAGCTTCGGCCAAAACAGTAATCTGGAACGGTCCAATGGGTGTATTTGAAATGCCGGCATTCGCCGAAGGCACCCGTGCCGTCGCACAGGCGCTTGCAGACAGCAGTGCGAATTCCATTGTCGGTGGTGGTGATTCTGTTGCTGCAATCGAACAAATGGGTTTGGCTGACAAGGTCAGTCATATTTCGACCGGTGGGGTCGCGTCCCTCGAGCTGCTCGAAGGTCGCGTTTTGCCGGGAGTTGCTGCTCTCAACGACCGTTGAGATATGCCGAAGCCCCAGCGTTCTATGGAACGCGGGGGCTTCGCTGTGTCGTGATTAACCTAGAACTGGAGCAACATTGCATCCGGGTCTTCGAGCATGTCTTTGATGTGGACGAGGAATCTGACCGCGGTGGATCCATCGATGATGCGATGGTCGTATGACAGTGCCAAATACATCATCGGGCGGATGACAATTTGACCATTCACAACGACGGGCCGTTCCTGGATTTTGTGCATGCCCAAAATAGCCACTTGCGGTGCATTCAGGATAGGCGTGGACATCAGCGAACCGAACACACCACCGTTGGTAATCGTGAAGGTGCCGCCCACGAGGTCACTCAACCCGAGTTTGTTTTCTCGTGCCCGTCGTGCGAGTGCATCGATTCCTTTTTCAATCCCTGCAAACGACATACTGTCTGCATCGCGCAATACTGGTACGACCAAGCCGTCATCCGTTGATACTGCGATGCCGATGTCGTAGTAGTTTTTGTAGACGACTTCGTCACCTTGGATTTCTGCATTGACGGCAGGGAATGCTTTGAGTGCGCTCACGGTCGCTTTGGTAAAAAACGACATGAAGCCCAAACCAATTGCATGTTGTTCTTTGAAGGTGTCTTTTTTGCGCTTACGGATGTCCATCACACGCGTCAAATCGACTTCGTTAAAGGTCGTCAACATGGCTGCGGTTTGTTGTGCGAGGACCAAGCGTTGTGCGATGGTTTGACGCCGCCGGGACATTTTGACCCGTGTCTCGCTGCGTGGTGCTGCAGGGGTACTGATCACAGGAGTTTGTGATGCAACTGGGAGGCTAGTCGTTGCAGATGCATTGATGACATCCTGTTTTGTGATTTTACCACTCGGGCCACTGCCTGCTACCGTGCGGAGATCAACACCGGATTCTGCAGCGACATTACGTGCGACAGGGGTTGCGGTATCGGTCTTGACAGTAGCCGCGACAGGTGCAGTTGCAGTTTTTGCCTCTGCAGCAACGGGTGATACCGTCGTTGTTGCAGGCGCAGTTGCATCGAGGGTGGCAATGAGCTCGCCGACGGCAACGGAGTCCCCTTCGTTCTTGAGGATAGCAGTCAAAACACCAGCACTCGGTGCACTGACTTCGATGTTGACTTTGTCAGTTTCAAGCTCTGCAAGAACCGCTCCTGCCGCGACGGTTTGGCCGACTGCCACGAGCCACTTTGCGAGTGTGCCTTCGACAATAGATTCGCCCAAAACGGGAACTTTGACTTCGATGCTCATACGTCACTCCTGCAATTATGAGGCAACCACCATTGCGGGTACGAGGTCTGCACTGTGTACCGCTCGGTGGATGATACGATTCTGCTCTTCTACATGGTCAGACTGTGAGCCCTCGGCTGGGCTTGCGGATGCGGCACGACCAACATACCCAAACGGTACTGTTGCGGGGAGTACTGCTTTGATGTGCGGTGCGACATAACTCCATGCACCCATGTTTTGTGGTTCTTCTTGGAGCCATACGACATCACGCAGGTTTCCGTACCCACGAACGACATCCGCCAATTCTTCCGTAGGGAATGAGTATAGCTCTTCGATGCGGACAACGGCTACGGTGGTGCGCTCCTCCGATGGGATACTGGAAACCAAATCGACGTACACTTTGCCACTACACAAAATCAGCCGTGATACCACGTCGCGATTCTGTTGTACATCGCCATCATCGATAATCCGTTGGAACTTCCCATGGCTTAGATCACTCAGGGACGATCCCGCTTTGGCGTGTCGAAGCAAACTCTTGGGTGTCATGACAATCAATGGGCGAGGGTCTTCGGTGCGCAATACTGCTTGCCGCCGAAGTAAATGAAAATACTGTGCTGCAGTCGTACAGTTTGCCACACGAATGTTGTCATCGGCGGCCATCTGTAAAAAACGTTCGAGACGCGCACTCGAGTGTTCAGGTCCTTGCCCCTCATACCCGTGCGGAAGCAACAAGACCATCGATGGTTGCAGTGACCATTTTTTTCGTCCGGAAACGATGAATTGGTCGATGATGACTTGAGCGCCGTTTGCGAAATCGCCGAACTGCGCTTCCCACAAGACGAGTGTGTCGGGCGAATGAGATCCATATCCATATTCAAAGCCCAAAACAGCATTTTCGGATAGTGGGCTGTTGTAGACAGCAAACGACGCTGTGGACTGTGACAAATGATGCATCGGCACAAACGAATCGCCCGTCTCGAGATCATGCAAAACCAGATGCCGATTGCTGAATGTCCCACGTTGACTATCTTGACCGGTCATGCGAATGGGAACGCCTTCGACGAGCAGCGATGCAAATGCCAATGCTTCTGCATGAGCCCAGTCGATTGCACCCGGAACCTCGAATGCGGTCCGCCGTTTGTCGAACATGCGTGCCAGTTTGGGATTTATCGTAAATGCGTCGGGAACCGTCAGCAAACCGGTATTTAGGTCACGTAATACATGTTCAGTCACCGCAGTTTGTGTACGGCGCGCAAGCCCTGCGGGAGGTGTAGCTGGAGTCTCTGGCACGACGGGATTCGTTTGGGCTTGGTTTTTTGCATCACGTAGGTTTGCTGTCGTTGCGTCAATGAGTTGTTGCACTTCTGCAGGAGTGATGATTCCCTCTGCAATCATTCTGTCAGCGAGCTTCTGACGCACCGTTTTATGCTGTGTAATCTGCGCATACATAAGCGGCTGTGTGAATGTTGGTTCATCACCTTCGTTGTGGCCCCAGCGGCGATAGCCTACCAGGTCAATCAGAAAGTCTTTATGGAATTCATTCCGGTATCCCAAGCCTAGTCGTCCAGCGACGATACATGCTTCGACGTCGTCTGCGTTGACATGCGCGATAGGGATTTCGAATCCTTTTGCGAGGTCGGATGCGTAGAGCGTCGTTCGACTATCAGACGGATTGGTGGAAAAGCCGATTTGATTATTCAGAATGATGTGGATTGTTCCGCCAATGCTGTACCCCTCGAGCCCAGACATATTCAGTGTTTCGGGGACGACACCTTGGCCTGGGAATGCTGCATCACCATGGATAATGATTGCCAGCGAGGCAGATCGATTATGGCTTGGTGCTCCTGTGACCGTGCGGTCATCTTGCACGGCACGTGCACGACCAGCAACCACTGCATTGACAAACTCGAGGTGGCTGGGATTCGGGGCCAACGTAATTGGCATCGACGAAATGCCGGAATTGATATACGTACGTCGTGCTCCGAGATGATACTTTACGTCGCCAGTCCATCCATGAGCCTCGCGGACCACGGGTTGATGGGCATCGCGATGGGCATGGAGAAATTCACTCAGAATATGATGGTACGGCTTGCCCAAGGTGTGTGCGAGTACATTGAGACGACCTCGATGTGCCATTCCGATGACGATTTCTTTGGTGCCTTCGACCGCTGCATTCCGAATAATCGAATCCAGTATCGGTATAAGGACGTCACATCCTTCGAGGCTGAACCGTTTTTGCCCGACAAATGTGGTGTGCAGATACCGCTCAAACGTTTCGACTTCGGTGAGACGTTCGAGAATTTCGCGCTTGCGACGATCTGAGAATCCATAGTGGTATCGTTTTGATTCGATTGAATCAAGCAACCATTTGCGTTCCGCATAGAAGTGGACGTGGTCTGTTTCGTACCCTGATGTACCGGAGTAGAGACGACGCAGGGCTTTAACGCCTTCAAACGCGTTTGGGTGTTCGTCTTGCATCGGACTTCGCAGAATCGAACTCGGCAAAGCCTGCAAATCGCGTGCGGTAATCCCGTGATACTCGAGTTCGAGTGCGGGATCACCCATTGGGGTTTTGCCGAGAGGGTCAATGATTGCTGCGAGGTGACCGACTTCGCGAATATAGCGAATCAATCGTGCTGCAGATATCGCCGTCGTGTTGTCGACGGACTGCGATGCGTCTGTCGTGGTAACGCGTACTGATGAACGATCTTCGAGTGGGGCAGTGAGTGATTTGAACCAGGCCCGCAGTTCAGGCTCTACGAGCTCTGGATTGCGTGTATATTCCTCGTATTGTTCGAGGAGATATGCCGCATTTGGACCGGAAAATTGCGCGAGCGTAGGACGCATTACATACTCCTCAACCGACGGCGGTGCGCAAGGCACACCGTGGCACCTCTGCCAAGCCGTTGTAGTATAGAGTGCCATCCATGCTCCGTCAAGAATACGTCCTGTCTCGTCTTGAATGGATGTCGAGGCAGACAGCAGCTTTGATATAATGATGACACGTTAGAAAGCGAGGTACCTGTGCGAATTACCCGCGCCCTCATTACAGCGGCTTCACCCGCCCAGAAAACACTCCCGCTCCAACGCCTCGTCGACCGTGATGGCACCGCCAAAACGGTCCTTCAGATTATTGTTGCCGAAGCACGAAACGCAGGAATAGAACATATTGTCATAGTCGTAGCACCAGGCACTGCAGATTCGTATGCTGGTGCACTCGCTGCTGATGTGCAACACGTGCAATTTGTCGAGCAGACAGAAGCGCGTGGGTACGGGCATGCGGTACTCATTGCCCAGCCTGCACTCCGCGAAGAAACGTTTCTCCATCTTGTGGGGGATCATATCTATATCAGTAATCAAACACGAGGCTGTGCCAAGCAGATTATCGACATTGCGGAATCCGAGGACTGTGCGGTATCTGCAGTACAGGCATCTCGAGAACATATCTTGCCGTATGTGGGGGTAATCGGTGGTCGCCCAGTTGCAGGTAAACCGCAGCGCTATTCTGTGGATCGCGTCATGGAGAAACCGACACCCACGGCCGCTGAGCAACATCTGCTTGTGCCGGGATTGCGTGTGGGGCATTACCTCTGCATGTTCGGCATGCATGTTCTCACACCGACGATATTTGATTTATTGGCGGCAGATTTTCAGAGCAAACCTGAGTCGATGTTGCAGCTTTCCCCTGCTCTTGATGCACTCGCTCGGCAAGAACGGTATCTCGCAGTTTCAGACCTCGGAAAAAGATACGACACCGGCGCAACCTACGGACTTTTGGCAGCGCAATTAGCACTTGGGCTCGATGGGACTGATCGTCAGGAAGTCCTCGCAACCATCGCAGAGCTTTTACTCCAGCGCCGCATCGACTAAGGAGTGTTTGTGTCACAGCTCTGTGCATTAATCACCAGCGAAATCCCCGCAATACGCAATCAATCACTCACCGTGGTGTGCGCTACTTTGACGTATGCGGAGCTACAGTCGGAGTTGCACGCGCTGGAGCGATTCCGTCACGAGCAGACCAACCTCTACCAGCGTGTGCGGGCACTCTTTTTTTTGCATGCGTTGCATCGCTTTGTTTTGCCGCCTTTATACGATCGCAATCAGGCAGCCCTCATCCCATATGAAGGCTTCGTGCATCTGCTGAATCGACGATTTGAAGAAGCAATTACGGTATTCTTGGCGGCTTTCGCCGTACAGCCTTCCGATGCTGTTTCGAGTGCTTTAGCGCAAGCGTACCATCAATTGGCATTTCAGACACTTGCAGATCAAGTACGGCTGAGTGTTCGTGCCGTCCGCGGGAACCAATGGATGTTTCGTATGGGACACCCGGCTGACTACCCGTTACGCATTCAGCCGGTACTCCTTCAGCGGGATAGTGCCGGATTGTTCCCATACCTATTTGAGTCGACTCCCGTTCGCATGGATTTATCACACAGCGCATGGAGCGACATTTTTTTCCTCGGTATGGACTATCCTGCGGGAGCACAGGTTTTAAACATTTCCGTTGATTTGGGGGTACGAGGCCATGATGAACAGACTAAGCCACCCGTAGAAGCCTACCTGCGGGTAATCGATGAACCACTGCTGCGTTTGACGAGTGTCGACCTCGGAAGTAGCGCAGATATCCACCACGTGGCCGAAGTATTCGATTTTGGACGGGATTACCTGGGATTGCTCAAAGCAGCAGTGATTGCGGCAGGGATTGTTCCCCCTGGGATGGAACACTCCAACACGTCTCTGGCTGATCTGCTCGCCAAATTGGTGGGAACTGGCAATGGCTTGGAACTTATCTCGTCTGTCAATGATATCCCCAAAGGGTCGCGTTTGGCTGTGTCGACAAATCTGTTAGCGGCGCTCATCAGTGTCTGTATGCGTGCCACCGGACAAACTGCGCATCTCGTGCATGGCCTTGCTGAGGATGAGCGTCGTCTCGTTGCAGCCCGGGCAATTCTCGGCGAATGGCTGGCAGGATCTGGTGGTGGATGGCAGGATTCGGGTGGAGTATGGCCAGGGATCAAGTTTATTGAAGGGGTAGAGGCATTCCCTGACGATCCCGAATACGGCATCAGTCATGGCCGCCTTTTACCTCGACACACCGTCCTCGACACGTCCGTCGTCTCACTCGAAACGCGCGAAAAACTACAAAATAGCCTGGTGCTTGTACACGGTGGAATGGCACAAAATGTCGGCCCAATTCTCGAAATGGTCACCGAGAAATACCTGTTGCGCGAATCTGCAGAATGGAATGCGCGGCAAGATGCCATACGATACATGGACGATGTTCGCGCTGCGCTTCAACGAGGGGATATCCGCCAGCTGGGCGTAATTACGACGGCGAACTTCTTAGGTCCCATCCAAACGATTATTCCATGGGCCACAACCCGTTACACAGAAGGCCTGATTGCCGCCACGCGGGCACGTTTTGGAGAAAAATTTTGGGGATTTTGGATGCTCGGTGGGATGTCCGGTGGTGGCATGGGATTTATCGTTGACCCTTCTATCAAAGCTGAAGCACAAATCGCCTTACAAGAAATTATGGATGCCGAACGAGAATCTCTGCAGTATGCGCTGCCATTTGCCATGAACCCAGTCGTCTATGACTTTACCGTGAATGAGCGCGGTACGTGGGCTGAGTTGCGAACCAGCCTAGACCACATTCTCCCAACGGGCTATTATGCTATCCATATGCCTCGACTACTGCGGACTGACCCGCAACAGATAAACCCGACACGCAGAGTAGAGCTCGATAGATTTGGAGCAGCCTGTCTGACACGCCCTGAACTCGCCCGCGTCGTTCCCATGTTGTTTGATCAGATGCTTCCACATGTCACCTCGCCGGCAGAGCTCGGAGCAGCACTACGGGATGGCCTGTCGGCAAATGGCTTTGATCGAGATCTACACGAGCAAATTCGTGCGGATCTGCAGAGTGGGCGCATCGGCTTGATGCAAAATCGTCTGCCAGCAAGTGCATCCATCCGTGATGTCTATGCAACCGATGTGTTGACTGCTACCGGTGAGAGCGCAGGAAGTGCTGCACGCTTAGGTGAAGCTGCACTCCAACGTGGTGAAGTCGCGGTAGTCACACTGGCTGGTGGCGCGGGGAGTCGCTGGACTCAAGGCGCAGGGGTTGTGAAGCCACTCCACCCTTTCGCGCAGTTCGCAGGTCGACATCGCACCTTTGTTGAGGTTCATCTCGCCAAAAGTCGAATGATTGCATTGCGGTACACGCACGCGCCTCAACACGTTTTTACGACCAGCTATTTGACGCATCGTCCCCTCCAAGAAGCATATGCCCGATCGTCACGTACGACTCCTGCGTTCGCATATCCGGGCTCGGTCTTCCTGTCTGATGGCCGTTCAGTCGGGTTACGGTTTGTCCCAATGACTCGTGATCTGCGCTTCACATGGGAGGAAGTTCCCCACCAGTTGCTGGACGAACAAGCGCAAAAAATGCGCGATAGTGTGCATTCAGCACTGTTGCAGTGGGCGCATCGGAATGGGGAAGGCTCTGATTATACGGATAATGTTGCACTGCAATGTATGCACCCGATTGGTCATTGGTTTGAATTGCCAAACATGTTTCGAAACGGTGTGCTCGCACAAATGCTGAGGGCAAATCCAGGACTCAAATACTTGATGCTGCACAATATCGATACACTTGGAGCTTCGCTCGATCCTGAGCTGCTGGGGATGCACATCAAGTCTGGGCGTGCATTATCGTTCGAGGTGACTGCACGTCGGCTTGATGATCGCGGTGGGGGATTGGCGCGTGTCGATAACCATGTTCGACTCGTCGAAGGGCTTGCGATGCCTCGTATCGAATCAGAGTTCCAACTGCGATACTATAATACGCTCACAAACTGGATTGACATAGATCTGCTTCTCGCGTTGTTTGATTTGACACGTGACGATATCGAATCTCGCCCTGACCGCGTCAATGCAGCGGTGCGTAGTATGGCTCACCGTATGCCGACATATGTCACCATTAAGGATGTCAAAAAGCGCTGGGGTAATGGTCAAGAGGATGTTTTTCCTGTGGCACAATTCGAGAAGCTCTGGGGGGATATGACTGCCCTCTCCGGCGAGGAATCAACATTTTTTCATGTTTCGCGCTTGCGTGGGCAACAATTAAAAGACCAAGCACAACTCGACGGATGGGCACGTGATGGAAGTGCTTCGGCAATTGGGGCACTCTGTGCCTGGCCGCAGGAGTAAACAATGTTGTATACCATGCATTTTTGGGATGAACTGTCGACGTTGCAACTCGCGTGCATCGATAGCCGAACTCCGCAATTACATCAGTGGCTTGCTGTTGATCGTGCGCGCCCCAGTACCATCCTGACACTCTGGCAAGCGGATGCGCTCTGCGGCTACTCAGTCATGACGCATGACCGGATAAGCATTGCTGGGACGGTTGTTGACGTCGCAACGATACGGATCCAGCAGCTTGAACAGGATGTAGCCGCTGAATACGCAGTGGAATTAGCAATGACGCAGGCCGGTGCCGCCCTCGAAGAAGGAATTGGAATCGTCCTCGTCCATGGACATGTATCAGTATGGTCACCCTTCGGATTTGCCCCGATATCTTTTGATGTACGTACGACCTGGACCGGGTCACGACTTTTTTCACAACCACAACCCGGTACAACAGTCGTTGGTCTCGGGGATGCGGTACTCCAACGACACATTGCCGACATGGCAAGGGCACGTCCTACCCCTGCTATCGACATCGTAGACTGGGATTACCCGGTGGCGCAGAATTGGTTCCAACTATACAGTCGAGAAGGGCAATTACGTGCCGCTGCACACGCTGAATTTAATAATCAAATGGTGGTATGCCGCCAAGCAGTCGTAACGGATGATGCTGCCGCTGGAGATCTCGTAGACGCTCTCTGTGCAACCTATGGAGCAGCAGCAGTCGATTTACGCACGGGCCCGACGCATCCTGTGACGCGAATGGCGTTGTTCTCTGGAGCGAACATGTCTCTGCATATTGCGCAGCCGGATTCGGTGCTCGCAGGAAT
The DNA here is from genome assembly GCA_945881915.1 of Thermoflexus hugenholtzii JAD2. Lineage (GTDB taxonomy): Bacteria > Chloroflexota > Chloroflexia > Chloroflexales > Roseiflexaceae > UBA965. Next base: position 45,101 of record CAMCVW010000003.1, read on the forward strand.
CATTGATTTACCAACCATGTTGACGGCACTGGTCCCCGTTTTCCGTGCGCGCATCGCTGCTTCTCTGTACCGCGACTGGGTCGGTGGTGTCCGAATCGAAATCAGCGACGAACGCGCTATGATAATGTGCAATGCGAGTGATGTGTCGATTATCGACGGCACTCGTGAAGCTGTAGTGCGCATCCGGTCGGTAGAGCTCAGCGCACTCGCGCAACTCTGTTTCGGGTACCGCTCGGTCAGTGCGCTCCGGCGTGCAGGGTTGCTGGCGTGTGATGACACAGAGTTGCCACTGTGCGAAATTTTATTCCCAGCATTGACCCCAGTCATCCCGGAATTTCGTCGTTAATGCGCGCACTCTGGTTCATTTGCCTGCAAAAGGATTACTGATGCCTACAGTAACGGTGCACGACGCACTCCGACTCGCACTTCCAATCGGAACAACCGTCATAGCCGGGGCCGCAGGGCTCCAACGCACCATCACTTGGCCAGTTGTGGCTCGTGCAGTAGCTCCGCTCTTCACCGATCTGCGGGGACATGAATTTGCCCTTATCTCGATTCGTGCGCTGCGCGATGTTGACCCCCCATTGTCCATAGCAATGCTCATCGAACGTCTCGTCACGGTGCCTATTGCCGCTATTGCCGTTGTAGGTATGGTTGAGCAGGCTGCGATGACAATCGCTGACCAATACGGTATTCCGCTGTTGCAGCTCAATGATGATGTAGATATCCGTACCGTCGACCGCGAACTCCAACGTCTTTTGAGTGATTTTGAAGCGCAGACAGATCGGCGCGCTGCACAAATTGCGCTCGAAATGGGTGAACTTGCACTCACCGGCGCAGGTATCCCTGCAATGATAAATATTCTCGCCGTTCGAACGGGACGAATCATCTCGCTCTACAGTGCCAAAGGTGAATTGTACTGCGCTGACACACAGCGCAGCACAAAAATCATCCTTCCTGATTACACACCAACAATCGGGATGATACATATCCATGGATATGATTTCTGTTGCGAACCACTCCGTGCGGGCGAACACATCCTTGGCTACATTGTTATTATCGGGGTTAGCCTCAGTGAATCTGACAAAGCGACTATCAAACGGGCAACCATGGCACTTGCGCTCGAATACTCAAAATCCCAGGCACTCAGTGCGGTAGAAGCGCGGTTTCGCGGGAACTTCATCGAGCAAGTTCTTTCTGGCCAGCTTGCTGACCCACTCACGGTCCAGCAACGCAGCAGAGAATTTGCATACGACCTGAGGAACCCTCAGCGTGCTACCCTGTTGTGCGTAGAAGCGCAACAGTTACAGATGCTACAAACACATTTTCATAAATCCGTCGAGGCGCTCGCGTTGCATATCCCCTGGATTGAACACGAATCAGGTGTACTCTGCTTCTTACCAGAAGAAGTGTCATCTGCAGACAAAAAGTCACCAGCCTCGTCTTTGATTTCTACACTCCGTACGAAGTACCCGACGTTGCGTATCGTCCAAGGTCGCTCGGTCAACAAGACTGACGACTGGAAGCAGTCTGTACAAGACGCCGAGCAGGTACGCAAACTCCCCGGGGCAGGGAAGACAGAACTCACCACGTTCGATAGCATCGGTGTGTATCAGTTGTTGCTGCCTATGATTCACCAACAAGACGCCTATGCATTTTATCGGCGTCATCTCGGGTCGTTGTTGGACTACGATCGTAATCAAAACGCAGAGTTGATGCAGACACTGCTTGCCTACTTCGAAGCATCCGGTAATCTTGCCCGTACATCCGAAGCACTCCATGTCCATCGAAACACACTCCTGTACAGACTCACACGCATCAGTCAAATATGCAACATCGACCTCGAAAACCCTGAGACGCGCTTATCCATCTGGATTTCCGTCAAGTTTCATGCACTTTTTCATAATCTGCATTCGCTGTAACCACCATCAACAGAGGAGTTCACACGATGGCACAATCACCCGTTTCACTCGTCACAGGGGCTTCCCGTGGTATCGGCTGGTATACCGCTCTAGCACTCGCAAAACGTGGCGATACGGTCATTCTGGTGGGCCGTGATGCACAACGTTGTGCTTCTGCACGTGCGGAAATTTTGGCCCAAATCCCTGACGCGGAAGTGGACGTTAGGTTGGCTGATTTCGCATCACTTGACCAAGTTCGCGCCTTGGCAGCAGGTGTAATTGCCGACTATACACGCTTGGATGTCCTCGTCAATAACGCTGGAGGCTTCTATTCAACACCACAGCGCTCTGACGATGGGTATGAACTGACCTGGGCAACCAACCATTTAGCTCCATTCCTGCTGACGAGTCTCCTGCTCCCGTTACTTCGTGCTTCTGCACCTGCTCGGATTGTCAATGTGTCGTCTGCTGCACACGTCGGCACCAGTATAGACTTCGCCGACATAAACGGTGAGCGTTCATACAATGGACTACGTGCATATGCTCAGTCAAAGCTTGCGAATGTACTATTTACCTACGAACTCGCACAACGTTTGGCGGAATCAGATGTGACCTGCAATGCGCTCCACCCGGGATTCGTCGCAACTGGTTTTGGAAGCAACAATACTGATGCGGTGATGAAGCTAAACGCGCTTCTGCAACGCTTCTTTGCAGTTCCCCCGGAGCAGGGTGCCCAAACGAGCATCTTTCTTGCCACTGATCCGTCCGTGGCGCAGACAACTGGGCTGTATTATTCCAAGGCAAAACCCGTTCCGTCATCCAAAGCTTCCTATGATGTCACTGCACGTCGTCTGTTATGGAGTATCAGCGCGACGCAGACAGGTATCTAGTTTTTGATGAGCGCACAAATCTGTAGAATGCAATCCGGCAGTCTGAACCTGCAAAATACCTGATGGTCGGGTGTGAAATCCTTCTCTCACATGGCATGAAACATGCAACCCTTTCGATTCTGTGTACTGTCATATAAACGTGCCGAGGTGCTTTTTTACGGCTGGCCAATTCGTCCAATTACGACACGCATTGTGCGTGAAAAAATGTTTCAATGCAGAAACCGCCACTCGCACTGCGAGTGGCGGTTGTTGGTGGCAGAGATTACACAGGTGGCTTTTCGTCATGCTTCTTGTCATCTGCCAGTGACGAGGCTAATTTGCGCAAATCTTCGTTCAAACTGCCCAGCTTGTTGATGACTTTGGCATGTGCGTCTGTCACTGTCGGATTTTCAAGAGCCTTTTCGACGAGGTGCTTCCCCTTTTCGGTCACTTCAACCACTGTTTCGTTGTTCCCGATTCCCTGTAACTTGACAATGAGCTCATTTACTCCGGTCTGCAAATCATTCTGCATCTGGTGTGCTTTGTTGCTAGCCAAAAATGCACGAGCGACTGCTTCGAGTTGGGTGCCGAGTGCGCGGAGCTCGTCAATGAGTGAACCGTTGTGAGTATTGGCTGATTCGGGCGTAGGGTTGGTTGTCGTGTGTTCTTCTGGAGTTGACATGATTTTTCTCCTCTGTGATTCTCTTCCTCTGGCTAGACGTGCCACTGCTGGTCATTGTTGCACATCAAACGTAGGTTTTCCGCACCTCTGATTCATTGCTTGTTCATTATTGCGTTCGTCCCACTTGCATTTTTGTCATTCATAGGTATAATTAATCTTGATAAATCTTAGTTAATTACTCGTGTATTGTGAAGAGGTGCATCATGGCTCGAATCTATGCGAACGTCACGGAACTAATTGGCAACACGCCGTTAGTGCGTATTCGTTCTGTTGGCGCAACAGTTTTGGCGAAGCTCGAGTGGTTTAATCCCGGTGGAAGTGTGAAGGATCGTATTGGATTTGCGATGATAGAGGCAGCGGAGCAAGCCGGACTCATCACTCCTGGCAAGACGGTCATCATCGAACCCACGAGCGGTAACACGGGTATCGGATTGGCTATGGTTGCTGCGGCGAAAGGGTATCAGATGATTTTGACGATGCCCGATTCGATGAGCATCGAGCGGCGCAAACTTCTCAAAGGGTTTGGCGCACAAGTGGTGCTGACGCCTGCAAGTGAAGGGATGCGCGGGGCTATTGCACGTGCTGAAGCGATTGCTGTCGTAACAGAAGGGGGCTGGATTCCACAACAATTCACCAACGAAGCCAACCCTGCAGTGCATCGACGTACGACCGCGCAAGAAATCTGGAATGACACCGATGGCAACATCGACATCTTTGTGGCAGGGGTAGGTACCGGTGGGACCGTGACTGGCGTGGGCGAAGTGCTCCGCGAATTCAATCCTGCAATCAAAATCGTCGCCGTTGAACCTGAAGCATCGCCGGTTCTCTCGGGAGGACAACCTGGACCGCACAAAATTCAAGGAATTGGTGCAGGTTTTGTGCCGGGTGTGTTGAATACAGAAGTCTATAGCGAAGTAATGAAAATCAGTAACGACGAGGCCTTCATTGCAGCACGCAGACTTGCCAAAGAAGAAGGATTGATGGTCGGCATCAGCTCAGGAGCAGCAGCTCATGCAGCAGCGCTACTCGCTGTCCGTCCTGAAAATGCTGGCAAAACAATCGTATTCATCTCTGCCAGCAACGGTGAGCGTTATCTCAGTACGGCGCTTTTTCCTGACGAAGCATAGCCCAATCTGCGCGCACGTGCAAGCCATATCGTGGCTTGCACGTTTTTGTGTTTAAATAGACACAATCTCATAATCAAAGGGCTTGTGTTGACTGCTTCACTGGCTGAATACGTGCGCGAATTGCAGAAAGAAGCAGACATTGCTTCGTTGGACACGCTTTGTAGCAGCGACTGGAACCGCCCTATCCTCAATCGGATTGGGGACTACGTTGCGTTGATTGTCACCCCGCTCAACATGCGTATCCGAGCACTTTCGCTTCTGGCGGTAACTCCACAGCGTGTCGTCATCAAAGTTGCCGGTCACCAAAACATCACGGTTGTCATCGCACCGGCAGAACAAATCGCTGCAGAAGTTTTTCTGCGTCGCATTGCCGCGCAGAAGCATCTTCCATTCCCGCAGGTAATCCAGAGTGATTTGAGCTTTAATCTCGTTCCTGCAGCGTATTTTATTTCGCCGTATTTAGCAGGCACAACACTTGACACCATCGAGGATGCAACGCTGCAGCGCGTGGGAGCACGCCAAATGGGCCGTACGATGCGTGCATTGCATGGTTCCTCGGCACCTTCATTTGGTGCTCCGCATGCAAATGGACAATGGAAACAACACACATGGCCCGTCGTCCTTCGGGAGTGGCTGACAAATCGCGGGAGCATCGATCGGCTCGCAGATACCGTGGGTCCACATTTGGGTAAACGGTTCTGGGACACGTGGCTGCGACAATCCTTCCTTGCATTACCCGAGGCGTCTGTTTTACACGGTGATGTGGATCCGAAGTATGCATATGTTTCGGTCAGTAGTCATGTGCAACTCGATGGTATCGATGGGTCTGGTGTTGTTGTGGCGGGTGATCCCATGTTTGATATGGCAGCAGGCATGCGTACGGGGTTTCACCCTGAGTTTCGAAACGGATTCCACGAAGGGTACACCGCGACCGTTCCATTGAACGCTACTGAAATTACACGTGTCAAACACTACTTGCTGGTTTTGCGGGTAATTGATGCTTTAGCCGATGAGCGTGTTGATCGTGAAGCACTCGCGCTCAGCATCCAGTATGCAATTGCCTCCATGCCAGCTTAACTGGATGGGGAGGTGTGGTTTGGTTGTGTGATGGGCCGGTGGAGTTCAATGTCGTGGAACGAACTCGGATCATCGTTCGGTTCCAAATGTGTCGTGATATGCAGATGCGGAATAGCGTGCGTCAGCTCGATTTCAATGGCCTCTAGGACTTCGTGTCCGCGTTGGACACTCCATTCACCGGGAACGAGCACATGGAAGGTCACAAATTTGCGTGAACCCGATCTACGGGTACGAATAGCGTGGAAATCAACGTTTTCGTTTTTGAAGTGATGGATAACCGACATCACCCGCTCGTGGTCTGCCGGCAAAAGACTGGCATCGAGGAGCCCGTCAGCAGATCGTTTCAGCAAATCCCAACCTGTTCGGATGATATTCAGACCGACGATCAATGCGAACAGCGGGTCAATCCATTGAATCGATGTAGCCACTGCCAACACCACACCGCCAGACACTGCAATCGAGGTCACGACGTCACTCATGATGTGTCGGGCATCGGCTTCCAGTGCCATAGAGTCGTGTTGCTTTGCGGCACGTAATAGCCAACGGGCTAATACAAAATTGATTACAGAGGTTACCAACGCAAGTGCAATGCCGATGGGCGCTGCATCGATTTCTTGTGGGGTGATGAAGCGCATAATTGCCGAGCTGATAATCACGATTGCAGCAACGAGGATGAGCGCGCCTTCAAATCCCGAGCTGAAGTATTCTGCCTTGTCGTGGCCATGTGCATGGTCGTCGTCTGGCGGTTGTTCTGATACTGCAAGGGCCCACATGGTTGCGGAGGCCCCTAGAATGTTTACCACGGATTCCAGAGCGTCAGAGAGCAAGCTGACTGCACCTGTCAACAGATATGCAACGATTTTGAGAAAGATGACAACGAATGCGACTTGCAACGAAATCCATGCATAGCGCCGTAAATTCATGAATTGCCTACAATGTTGTAGTGGGATCCATGTCGATTATAGCACGATGAAGCATTCTAGTGCGGTTCAATGCTGCCCGGAGCGATGGTCCGACGATGAGCAATTGCCAATGATATTTGTCTCGCACTTTATGGAAGAACGCTGGCGTCGGCCCGATTGTCCTGGTTTCGGGGTGAAATTCAGCAAGTGTTGCTGCAATTGCGCGTGCATCCTCTTGCGCTTGCGCCGCACATACAGCGTCGTTTCCGTTTTGCCAGATGAGGCGCGCCATGCGTTGGTACGGTGGATATTCCATGTAAGAACGAAACGCGAGTTCGTTTTCGTAGAATCCTGTATCGTCATACCGCGCAGCTGTTTGAATGGCGTAGTTATCAGGAGTGTAACTTTGGAAGACCACAGAAGCGTCACCGGCCCGTCGACCTGCGCGACCCGCTACTTGAGTCAATAACTGATAGGTACGCTCAGTTGCGCGAAAATCAGGCAGGTGAAGTGCCAAGTCCGCATTTACTACCCCTACCAACCGAACGCGTTCAAGGTCGAGACCTTTGGCAATCATCTGCGTACCGACGATGATTGCTGCAGGATGTTGCTGGATTTCGGCGAGCATTGCCGTATGTGCTTTTGCCGTGTCTGTGGTATCTCGATCCCACTGCAGAATTGGGATAGTGGGGAATAGGTGCTGCAAAACCTGTACTACGCGTTGAGTCCCGCTCCCAATATCGAGAAAATCTCGATGAAAGCATGATTGACAATGGGAGTCTAGATTGCGGCGAAACCCGCAGGTGTGGCACATGGCGAGTGCAGCGTTCCCACTGCCATGGCCAACGAGTGGGCTGCTGCAGCGTGGACACATCGCTACTGTCCCGCAGTTCCTACAAATTCTACTGCCAGTCGCACCGCGCCGGTTCAGGAGGAGCATGACATGTGCATTGACGCTGATTGTCGTGCTGATTCGTTCAAACAACACTGTGCTGACTAATCCGTGTGCATCGACACACGTTGTGCCGCGCATATCCACAATGCGGATTGGTGGTCGTTCGTGGCTCGTTCCCGAGAGTCCGACTCGATCTTTCAGCTGGAGATATTTGACTGCGTTGTTCTGACAGGCGTACATCAACTCTACCGAGGGCGTCGCACTACCGAGCAGGATGGGTATCTTCGCAAACCGTGCATACACCATGGCAGTGTCGCGAGCATGGAAGTATGGTGCTCGGTCTGATTTGTACGAGGAATCGTGTTCTTCGTCGACTATGATCAATCCGAGACGAGGGATCGGCACGGCTAGTGCGGACCGCGGTCCGAGGATTATCTTGGCGCTTCCTTCTGCGGCCTGTTGCCAACCTTGGTGTCGATCAGCGAGATGAATCTGTCCGTGTATGACAACGACCTCACCCGGAAATCTGCGTACGAATCGTTGTGCAATTTGCGTCGTGAGTGCTATTTCGGGCACAAGCACGAGGACTTGATTGCCGGCTGCGATACAGTGATCGATGAGCGCAAAGTATACTTCGGTTTTTCCGCTGCCCGTTACTCCATGCAGCAAAAATGGTGCATATTGATTCGCTGCGAGTGTGGGGGTGATGAAATCGACAATGGCTTGTTGTTTCTCTGATAAATTGACCGATGCTGGTTGCATTGCGGAATGATTTGGTTGGTCAAATGGGACCAAAATGCCTCGCGTAACAAATTCTTTGAGACTGGTGTACCCCCCGTGACTCGACGTTTCCAGAGCGCTATCTGGTGCTGCCAAAAACGGCGCGAGTCGTTGTTGGCGCAATGCCGAGCGTGAAATCCATGCAAGCTGTGACTGGTAGCCCGCTGTGTCGAGATGGAGTGTGACGGGCGGTGATTTCTTTCGTTGTGGGATAGGATCGAAGCGTTGTGTCAGCTGCACATACCCGCGTTCTTCGAGTCGTCGCAACAGGAGTGTCAATCGTGCAGGTGTCACGCAGAGTGCTGCCAGTAATTCTTTGGACGCATGGGCGCCGTGGCGACGCAGTTGGTAGAGTATACCTCGTTCATCTGCCGCAACGATGCCGAGATCAGAGGTAATCCCACGGTCAGTTGCGCTCCAAACATCAGTGGGAGCAGGGAACATGCTGCGCGACACAAAAATACTGAAGGCATGTTCGAGCGTGGTGATGTAGTGTTGAGAAATCCACCGTGCGAGGTCGATTTGAACATGTGTGAGCGCATATGGGGAAGGGAATGACATTGTATGTGTATCGTTTGTCGCAGTGGGGGAATCCACGACAGCGACAATCACCGCAGAAACATACGTGAACCCTTTTGGAACCGATATTATGTGGCCCACCATCGCAGGTGAATGCGTATGGATTCGGTAGCGACGTTCTACCGCTGATGTGCCATATCCGTGCGAATGCACGATGATTGCATCGACGGATTGATGCTGTTGCTCGACTTTGTCCACATTGTTATCCTGCATTGGGATGCCATGAATGCCACTATTGTACCACAAATACATTGTGGTCAGTCGGTCGCGTAGGGCACACTGACACACCCATTTGCGTATACCGCATTGCTTTGCTATAATCAGAACTTGGGAATCTTTCTTCTGCTCCACCATCTGCTCCTTGCGCAGGAAGCAGCACTGAGCGGGGCATCTCCAGAGGAGTAAAAATGCGCGATCGAAAACGTGACTACGAGCTGTTGTTCATTGTCTCACCACTGCGTTCTTCGGAAGAAGAAATTGCAGCAACGGTTGAGCGAGTGGCACAGTCCATCGCTGCAGTTGGAGGATCATCCAACACCGTGCAGCAGACCGCCCCATGGGGCCGTCGCAAGTTCGCCTACCCAATGCGTGAGTATGCTGAGGGTGAAGCAAGCCGTCGGGTCTTCAATGAAGGGTATTACGTTCTTGTGAACTGCACGTTGCCAACGATGCAGATTCGTGAGCTCGAACGTGTCCTCAAGTTGAATGACTCTATTTTGCGCTACATGCTGACCAACGTGGAAGCACGTCCAGCAGTCGCACCAGCGGCAGAAGCCGAAGCACCACAAGCATAATCAACGTATTCGAGAGGTGAACCATGACTGAAGATAATCGTCGAGCACCAGCGCAGCGCCGAAAGTTTGGCGGGCGCCGTAAGGTCTGCATCTTCTGTGTAGATCAGATTGGTACCGTAGACTACAAAGACTTGAAGCGTTTGCAACGTTTTGTTTCGGAGCGCGGTAAGATTTTGCCACGACGCCGGTCCGGCACGTGTGCAAAGCACCAGCGTTCACTGACCACTGCCATCAAGCGTGCTCGACAGATGGCCTTGATGTCCTTTGTCGGTTCGACTTCACGCAGCTAAATAGCGCTACCTACAATGCGGTGCGTGCGACGCACCGCATTTGCTATAGAAGGTCTAACACGAGAGGACGGGCATGACGCAATCAAAAGACGAAGCCCGCGAACAATCACGTCGCGTGGCGCACAATCGTGATCATTCTCGACGCGGCCGTGAAGAGCGCCGTCGTCGTTTAGTACTCATCACTACATTTTCAGCTATCGGTATTTCGGTCGTGGCTGCAATTTCCGGCGTGTTGTACGACCGTGTCTACATTCCATCCAAAAGTGTCGCAACTGCGGCAGGGCAGACACTGACGCGGTCCGGTTACGTCACCGAAAAACGGCTGAATGTGGCATCACAAATCGCACAGAATATCCTGCTTGCATCGTTCGGTGGCCAGTTCGCGGAACGTTTCCAACAACAGAATCCATATCTCGAAACTGAAGTAGCGAGCCTGTCTGTGACGAGCGAGCCTGATGGCGCGGTGGTGCAGCAATGGGTTGATCGTCAAGTGCTTATAAAAGCATCTGCCGACGATTACCAAGTCACCCAAGACGAAGGTACGGCGGACCAGGCTTTTATTCATGACTACGGTCAAGTATTCGGTGCTGCAGCAGCTGCCGACGCAGCTCCCACAGCTGCATCGCCCACGCCTGGTGGCAAAGAACCCACGATGACGATTCGCCCGACGCAAGGCGCGCCAACTGCTTCTCCCGATGCGGTCAAAGCAGGGACGTTAGTGGCTCCCATTCTTGATCAAATTTTCAAGAACTATACCGAGAGCCTCAAAGCCGTCGGTATGACGGGCAAATTGACGCGTGATGACTTCCAACAAGCGCTTCGATTGCAGTATGGACGTCAAGTCCTTATCGAAGCAGTGAAGGAACAGTTGGTTCCGGAGGCTAGTTTTGTTGCTTCTACAGAACCCACTGGGTACTCGACGAGCCACATCTTGATTCGTGTCGACGTGCCAGAAAATGCCACCGAAGCGCAGATTCAAGCACTGTATGATGCCAAAAAGCCACAGGCGGCTGAGGTGCTTGCCCAGATTACCGCTGGAGCAGACTTCGCTACGACCGCTGCAAGCGTGTCTGAGGACTACACGAGCCGCAAAAAAGACGGCAAGATGGACTCTTTCGACAAAACCGGCCGATCAGTAGCAGGCACCACGTTTGCTCCTGAGTACGTCACTGCAACCCTTGCCCTCACAGAAGGTAGTGCGACCACTGAGCTTGTCAAGACATCCTTCGGCTGGCACATAATCAAACTCAACTCAAAGGTCGTCCCTAGCGCTGAAGATCAGCTGAGTACTGCTCGGACTGCTGCGTTTGAGGCTTGGATTCCGACTCTGGCGGTCAAGTTCCCCGTGACCTACGCTGTCCAACCTACCGAAACTGCGGTAGCTGCTCCAACCGCTGAAGCTCCTATCGCTCCTACCGCAGCACTCGGTGGATACCCGACCGACACACCAGAGCCCCCTGCAACCGCAACAGTCGTTGCAACGACTCCTATCCCGACGACCACACCGACAGCAACCAAACAGCCATAAAAACGGTCTACCAGAGGCTACGCCTGAGCGTAGCCTCTGGTACAGTATTATGCTGAAGGAGCATGCAATGCGCCGATGGAAACCGTTCCCTTCTGCGGGACGCTGGTTGGCTCTCGCACTTGCGATGGTTTTTACTGGTGGCAGTGTTTTTTTTGGGTGGCTATGCAGTCTGCATTTCGCTGGGCAACCTGCAAGTTGGAAGATTGATTTTGACTTTTTTGTGCGTTTTCTCGCGTTACTGCTGATGGTATTTTTGGCAGGCACTGCGTGGATGCGTTTTCTCCGTGCAATCACACTCTGGTACGGTCTCGATCGCAATGTTGTATACATCGGATCCATCGGCAACCAAGAAATGGTTCCACTCGAAGATATTCTCCGGCTCGATTTCGGTGTGCGCGTTGATGGGTTGCCAGTTCCACTCATCCAAGGGATTGGTTGTTACTGGGGGGATGGTCGATCGACTGATTTGCCTTCAGTCTTTGTTCGAAGTACCATCCCGCCGAGTAGGTGCATCTTTATTGTGACAAGTCATGGCACCTATGCCATTTCGCCCGAAGAAATAGAATTGTTTGTCCAAGAACTGGAACAACGGCGTCACCTGGGTGCCACTAAAGAGCACGTGTTCGAAGCTGTCTATGGGGTGTGGTTTAACACTCCGTTTTGGCGAGATTTCAGTAGTATCTACTTGCTCGTCATAGCACTTGCGATGAATACTCTCGCTATTGGTTTTCTTTCGTGGTTTTTTCCCAGCCTTCCTGCTGAGATTGAAATGCGTTTTGATGCAATCGGTGGAGTGTCGGAATTGCGACCACGCCACCAATCCTTCTTCTTGCCGCTGGCAGCATTCGGGGTGACTTTGGTAAATCTTTTTGGTGCATTGATATTTTTTCGGTACGAGAAGCTCGTGGCACGTATGTTGCAAGGTGCATCGGTAGTGGTTCAAATTCTCTTTTGTGTTGCAATCATCATGGTTATCCGTGGGTAGGATGATTCATATGGGTTTCGCCATACCAGAGTGAGGCGATTGCGTGTATACCGAATACCTCATTCTGATTAATCGAGTTGTCGGTAACGTCATCTTGGTGGTGACGTTTTCGCTCTTTGCATACATGACGATACGTGCATGGGGTGCTGCCACTGCGCGAGCGCTGACCACGCTCCTCTTTGCGGTAGTCGCTGTCTCTGTTGCGAGTGTGTTGGTTCGCCTCGCACACGACAGTATCGTTATTGAATTGCTGCTCCGTTCTGTATGGGTCGGGATCCTGATTGTTCCAGCCAGCATGTTGCATATCGTATTGGGACTGACCGCTTCACTCAAATCACGATCGACACAGCTCGGTTGGACGATTGCCAATTATGCCATTGCCGGCATCGGAATTGTACTCGGGCTGACGTCTGATGTGTTTGTTTCGATGCCGCTGCGTACCGGTCTTGTTCCTGCCTTGACCCCGCAACCGCCGTTCATGCTCGTCGCGATTTATACATTCACACTCGCTACCGTTTCTTGGATCTTGCTGTGGCGACTTCGCGCAGAGGTCATTACCCCAAATCTCCGGCGTCGCATAGGGTACATGATCGTTGGTTGGTATGGTCCTGTCTTGTTGACTTTCCCGGTTTTGTCCTTACTGCCGACTTCGTACCTCCTACCGGGGCTTCTCGAGGTGACTTTGGCAACCATGGCAGCCCCTATTTCTGGCATATTGACGGTGATATTGGCATATAGTGCCACTTTTGTCGGAACGGCACAACCAGATCGTATCGTCAAACATGATTTCATGCGATGGTGGCTCTACGGACCATTTATTGGCATGAGTATTATTCTTTTTCTGCAAGTGGTGCCGATAGTTGCGCGTATTACCCGACTCCCTGTCGACGTATGGTCCGTCTTTGGGATAATGTCGATGACCGTTGTGATGCCCGTTTTGGTAAGCAGGATTCGACCACTCCTCGATTCGCTCATCTATGCGAGCGATCAGGAAGAGATAACGTATCTCCGTACGTTACCGAGGACTGCATTTACACAAGCTGATTTACGACGGCTCCTCGAAAACACGTTGACCGTCATCTGTGGCGCAAGTCACAGCGAATCTGCGTTTGTTGCTGCTGCCGACGAATTTGGGGTATACAGTATCAAAATGCTCTACGGCGCACGTCGCTCTGTACGGTTGCTCTGTGAGGCGGTTCCGCTGGACCAACTTATTGCAGAGGTGTCTCAGAGTCCCGAGCCAGAACTGTATACGCAGCATGGTTACCGATTCCAACTTCTGCACGATCCCGACCAGCGCATTATTGGTATTTTGGGATTACAAGCACGTGGAACGATTTCTACTCCGGAGCTCGTGCACCTCATTCAGACTCTCACTCGGCAGATAGAACACGCGTTGGTCATGGTCCAACTCCAACAGCGGTTATTTGACACACTCCGAACCATGGCACCCGAGATGAATAGCCTCCAACAGGTCAGTTCTCGGATAGAGCAAGCGACCCCAGAGGCCCTTCAAGGGCTCGAGGACGACGTCGCCATGTTGCCTGAGTTTATCAGCCTAGTGCGTGATGCATTGACCCATTTTTGGGGAGGCCCGAAGCTGTCTGACAGTCCATTACTGTCACTGAAGTCGGTAAAGCGACAAACAGAGCAAAGCAACCTTCCTCCTCCGAAAGCGTTACAGGCAGTGCTTCGTCAGGCAATCGACAGCTTGAAACCAGATTTGGACACGCCGCAGACTGCCAATGAATCGCTCCTCTACAATATTCTCGATATGCGCTTTGTCCAAGGACGCAAAATTCGCGACATCGCACAGCGCTTGGCAATGAGTGAATCCGACTTGTACCGGAAACAACGGGTTGCCATTGAGGAAGTCGCGAGATCGGTCACACTCATGGAAGAATCCCATCCAGAAAATTGATTCATTGATGTGTTGAGCAGCATGATGAAATACAGAGGACACGGATTCGGTGGTAGAATAGACACCGGTTAGAGCATGCTAGTCGGAAGGTACTACTGTGAGTGATCAAGTCTATGATGTCGTCATCGTCGGTGCAGGCCCCGGCGGCTACGTGGCGGCTATCCGAGCAGCACAACTCGGTCTCAAAACAGCCATCGTTGAGCGACAGTATATGGGTGGTGTGTGTCTCAATGTCGGCTGTATTCCTACAAAAGCGCTTTTGCATACGGCTGATTTGTTTGAAGAGATTCACGGCAGTGCCAAATTCGGCATCAAAGTATCCGAACCCAGCATTGACTGGGACGCCACCATCAAGAATAAAGATGGCGTTGTAAAGCAGATGACTGCAGGTGTCTCTTTCTTGATGAAGAAGAACAAAGTCGATGTCATCATGGGTGCCGGTATGCTGGGCGATCGGGGCAATGTCCACGTGACGACATCAGATGGTGCCAAGAGCGTCGTGACCGCCAAGAACACCATTCTCGCCACGGGCGCGCGCCCGCGCGAAATTCCCGCAATCGGTGCCGTTTTTGACGGCGAATATATTTTGTCGTCTTGGCAAGCACTCAGCATGAAGCACATTCCCGCATCATTGCTGGTCGTTGGGGCAGGGGCAATCGGCGTCGAGTTTGCGTCGATGTTCTGCACATTTGGGAGTAAGGTAACGCTCATTGAAGCGCTGCCACGTATCGTTCCGAATGAAGACGAAGAGATCAGCGCTGAGTTGACCAAGGCGCTCGAGAAGCGCGGCATTGTGATTCACACCGGCGCGAAACTCAATGCAATAACCAAGACAGGTTCGGGTATCAAAGCCATCATCACTGACTCCAAAGGCAAAGAGCTCATTATTGAGGCAGAGCGCTCCGTCGTCGGTGTCGGTATTGCTGCAAACACGGGGAACCTGGGTCTCGAACAGCGTGGTGTGACCCTTGATCAGCGTGGCTTTATCACCGTTGACGCTCATATGCGTACCAATGTTGATGGTGTATACGCAATTGGTGACTGCGCATCGACGACTCCCTGGTTGGCACATAAATCGTCTGCAGAAGGTATTTTGGTCGCTGATGTCATCGCACAACACAACCCCAAACCGATTGACTATAGTATCATCGCGTCGTGCACTTATTGCACGCCGGAAATAGCTAGTGTTGGCATGACCGAAGCGAAAGCCCGTGAGAAAGGGTACGATGTAAAAATCGGCAAATTCTCGTTCGCAGGTAACGGCAAAGCCACGATTCTTGGCCAACGCAGTGGATTCATCAAGATTGTTTCGGAAAAGAAGTACGATGCAATTTTGGGAATGCATTTGATTGGACCACGTGTCACCGAGCTCATCGCCGAAGGCGGTGTTGCCTTGTCGCACGAAGCGACGTCTGAATCGTTGATGCGCACCATCCATGCGCACCCCACATTGTACGAAGCACTCGGCGAAGCCGCGCATGCTGCTGCTGAGGGCCACGCTATCCATATGTAGGAATGGTTGAGGTGTCGAAATGCCCGTTGTTGTCAAACTGACGAGTGCCCTCCACGGCGGCAATGGAATGTCGTCGTGTGGGACCGGTGACCATAGTACGTGTGGCCCGAATTGTGATTGCGGTTGCCCGTATACGGGTATGCTTGAGCGTGGCAAAATCGAGGATGTGCGTCACATTGAAGCACGGTATCCCGATCAATGGCTAGCGATGGTGATTCCTCCTGGTGAGGACGAATATCAGCCTGAACTTGCAATGTTAGTCGCATATGGCGATGCAGAGGACGAAGTGTTTGATGCAGCTCAGCTTGTGACCTTTAACCAGGTCTTGCATGTGTACTACAACGCTTCGCTCGAGAACTACCTCGCTTGGGCAGATGCATGATTCACCAAAAGCCCCCACTCGCTCTGCGAGTGGGGGCTTTTGGCTTACTTTTTTGGTTTCCCACGGGGTACACGGGCAACGGGGGTGCCTTTTTTGTTTAAATCGCGATCGGTTGCGTAGAAGAGCTCGGGTGGAATCACAAAGTGAAAGAAGGTTTGATTTGCCATTGCATACCAGTGCTCCCATTCCTCGACATTTTCACCCTGATACGTCAACACCATCAGCCAGTCGGCGACGTACATCGCCCAGACCTTCCGCTTGCGTGTCACCCCGTTTTCATCAAACGTATAGAATCGCTCGAGCTTCACGAGGTTGCCGATGACGAGGTTCTCGGATTCCAGCAATGATATGTTTGACAGTTGCGCGAGCCCTTTGTCGAAGGATTCCGAGATATCGTCTGCGTCTTCTGCTTCGGCTTGGAATGCGAGTTTTTCGACCCATACTGCGACGTAGGTGTGCGTGTTTGTGGATGATGGTGACGCCAGAATTCCTTCTTTGCCGAAATCAAGGTCGAATTTGTGCCAGTCACTGGGAATGCGCATGGTGAATCTGCCGAGTCGGTCGGGGTATGTTTGTATACCAGTGAATTGTGGCGCTGGGCGAGTCTTCATGCACGTTTTCTTTCGTTTCAGAGATACAGTAGTTCATCATATCATACGAGGCTCATCAATCAGGTTTCTAGACGGCTTCGCCGAGTTTTACTGCTTCACCGATGCGCATGCGCTGAACGATAATGAGCTCGAGCACAATAATCAGAATCATCAGCACAAGAGCAGTAGCGCAGATGTACGCGATATCACGTACCGCAAACTGGACGATAAACGGCGGGGTGTCGGGGAATATGCCTTGGCGTACTTTCAAGAAGGGCAGAAAGAATTGACTCGTCACCACCCCGACGAGTAACCCGGTCAAAGTGGCAAATCCAATCGTGATGACCTGTTCGAGGCTCAATGTGGTCCGTAATTCGCGTTGGCGAATTCCGATTGCTCGCAAAACACCAAATTCGACGCTCCTTTTGCGGAGTGTGAGTAGGACATATGCCAACATGCCTATCATTGACATAATACCTGTTGCAAAGAAACCAACGGATAACAGTCCGAACAACCCTTGCCGTTGTGGTTGCAAGACTTCCGCAGTCACAAAGGCGTCGGGTGTGTACGGCAAGACACGGAGTCCGTTTCGAAAAGCCTCTGCCTGGACAACAGTTGTGTTGTTGGTCTTTTGACTGGAAAGCCATATTTCGTAGGCATAGTTCCCGCCGAGCTCTTCGACGATGTAGGCGTAGTTGGCTATAACGAACGGTTTCCCTTCGTTATACAGCGTGGGCATGTACGACACGACGGAGCGTACAACGAGTGAAATTGGTTTTCTGGTGCCTAAACTATCCGAAACGACCGTGATGCGATCGCCGATACGTATGTTTGCCTCTGTCGCGAATGCAGCACTGACGATTGCATCATCCATGTTTTGACTCATCGTGTTGATGATTTCGCCCAGGGGGCGCACGTCAAAATCAGACCGCCATGCTTTTCCAACGACTTGCGTGAATGTCGCAGGGTCGATTGCATACAAGATACTGGCAGTTGGATCTCCGTTTACGACGATGTCTACCGTACTTGCGGCAACGTTCGTTGCCGCGTCTATGCCTTCGATGAGCGCAAAGTCTGCTACGGGAACATAGACATAATCGAGCGACACTGTGGATGCTTGCTCCCCGGATGTCGAAGACAATTGGGTTCCGTTTTGGAGGAGATCTGGGTCGGGTAAGTTTGGTGGTTCTCCGGCGATATCTGCACTGGTAATGGTCATGGACCGTGGGAGGAGTCGGTAGTCCGCGCCGCTGCGGTAGTGTGCGCGGTCCGTGCTGTGTTGGTCGAGCGTGCGGGCCATTGACGCCGTGAATGTCGCAAGACTCATCGTCAAAATGAGCAGGAGGGTAGGCCCACGCAGGCTTGTCGGATTACGAGATAATTGCCGCAACGCCGCAATCATCGCAATTCCAGGAAGGCGTTCGACGGCCCAGGCAATCGTTCGCACGATGTACGGGAAGCAGCGAATCATCAACAGCGTACCCGCTGCAATAGACAGCGCTGGTGCCAAGAGCAGAAGTGGATTACGGAATGGATCGCTGAGTGACCCTGTCGCTTCGATTCCGGGAACTGACAACGATTTGCCGACTGACAACTGTTGATACCCATACCAGGCAGGGATGAGGAGGACGAAATCGACGAAAAACCGCTCAACCCAGGGTTTTTTGGTCTGGCGAGCTTGCCCCTGGCGGAGCGTGACGATGGTGTTTCGCGTTAACCCAATTGCAGGGATAAGGACTGCAGGTATCGCAAATACGGCAATGATGAGCGCATGGAGCCAACTCTCAGGTAGCAGTACTGGGGGTGGCACATTGAGCGGGCCGAAACGCAGGAATGATTGCGTCAATCCGATGACGCGTGCAAACAACAGCGCCAATGGTACTCCAGCAGCGATGCCGGCAATTGCAATGAGTGAACCTTCGAGCAACGAAAGGCCGAGGAGTTGTGCCCGGCTGACTCCACGACTCCGCAGTACCGCAATTTCGAGTTCTTGACGTGCAACGAGCAGACCCGCTAATTGCCATACAAATGCCAACAGCAGTCCTATCAACGGGACTCCGAAGAGGAGCAATGTCACCGTCAGCGTCCGCACCTCTGCGCGTTGCTTTTCGAGCTGGTCGAGGGGCGATTTAAACAAATCCACTCCCGGCAGGATCTGCCCGAGTTCGCTGGTGAGTGTGGTAATTCCTGCGGTGAGTGCCGCTGTCTTGCTGCTCTGGATCCCCGCACCGTCGTAGGCTGCATACCACCCCGCATAATCGATGAACGCGGCTGGGGGACGATTGACGACTCTCTTCCAGCTCGCTTCCGAGACAAAGAGCACATCGCTGAATGATGCAGCGGGCGCATACCAGTACAGTTCGTTGTCGTTCTTTGGTTGCCAGATGCCGACGATGACAATTTGTTGGTCGAGCGCATACGGTCCGCCATACTTCGTCGCCTGGAGCACGTCATCGAGCAAGATGATGCTTTTGTTGATGGTGTTTTCTGCGAGGACGACTTCGAGCGGGCCTGTTCCGTCCCATTCTGTCGGGAATCTTCCTGCCACCAGACGTGCGTGCGCTTCGAAATCGCTCAAAAATCCAATGCGGGCACGCACCAGTGCGGGAGTCGTCGGTTTGCTGTCAGCAAAGTGGACGTCGAGTTTCTCGGTTGCGCCATAGCGCACACGGGGTGGCGTCGGCAGTTCGATACCATACCCACGCACATTTGCGAGTGCATTGTCTGCATTGCGCCATTGTGTGTAGGTTATTGGCTTGGTCGTTGCACTGCCGAACTTGTATATCAAAGAAAAAGGCGGTAATCGGGTCCCGGGTTGCTGCGTTTCGCTGATTGCATTAATGAGTAGGCGATAACCAGCAGCTTCGGCATAGACCGGGATGCTGACCGTCAGACCGATGGCAATTGTAAATCCAAACCACACCACGAATAACAAAAATGGTTGCGCGAGCATTCGACGGATAATTGTTTGGAGCAATGCACGGAGCAGCGACGGTGAAGGTGTTTTCATAATCTACCCATATACAAGGTGTCCGTATTATATTGTGTTTCGGTATCGCGGGAGTCACAATCACTGCAGATTGCTGAATGTTTGTCACAACGGGTTCTTGGCTGTATCGACGCATATCTGGGTTGATGGCAATGTTTCGAAGTACGCTTACATACTCTTCTGCACCATGCAGCATATCGGACCATATCGGCTACAGATCTCATGACAAATCGCGTGTGTGAAGAAGCAAAAGCGTACCAATCAAAAGTTGGTATTTTTTGCGCATATGCGCAGTCTCGATTCGGGCGGGAGACTTTCTCTGTCAAACTCCCCATCCTGTACCATAGGACTATTGACCGTGATACGCTCATGACGTATTCTGCAGGGACAACAGGGTCGATTGCGTGACATAATGTGATCGATTGAATTTCGGCACGTAGAAATGTCAACCGTCGTTGCGGTGATTGTGCGCTCCTCGTCGCGGACTACAATTATAAGAAGGTAGTGTATACTGCAGGCACGCATTTTTGTGTATATATGAGGAGGCCGGCATGCAATTCGATTTCGACAAAGTAGTCGATCGGCGCGGTGGTGATAGCATCAAATGGAATTTGTATGGGGACGGCATCCTACCTATGTGGGTAGCAGACGGCGACATCCTTTCACCGCCCGAAGTCATCGAGGCATTGACCAATCGAGCACAACACGGTGTTTTTGGCTACGCTGGTGAACCTGCTGAACTCAAAGCATTATTAGTCGAGCGCATGCAAAAGCTGTATAACTGGACGATTACTCCCAACGATATTGTCTACGTTCCTGGGGTTGTCACCGGCTTCAACATCGCAGCCCGTGCTGCAGGCAAAGCAGGCGATGGGATTTTGGTGCAGACACCAAATTATCCACCGATTCTGAACGCTGCCACAAATCACGACATGGTGACGCAGACTGCCGAACTCAAGATGGTCCAGAGCGGCAACATCATCAATTATGAATTCGACGAAGCGGCTTTTCGTGGAGCGATTGATGAGCGTACCAAGATCTATATTTTGTGCCACCCACACAACCCGACTGGTCGTCTGATGAATCGGGCTGATCTCGAAACTATGGCCAAAATCTGCGTCGAAAAGGGCGTTGTCATCTGTTCCGACGAGATTCACTGTGATCTTATCCTCGATGGTCGCCAGCACATCCCAACGGCGTCGCTTTCTCACGAAATTGCGATGAATACTATCACCCTGATGGCGCCGAGCAAGACCTTCAATGTCCCGGGTTTGGGCTTTAGTTTTGCAATTATTCAAAATCCAGAATTGCGCAAGAAGTACATCAAGGCGCAGGCTGGAATTGTGCCGCATGCAGGGATCTTTGGGTACGTGGGAGCTTTGGCAGCGTACAAACATGGCGATGAATGGTTGAAGGCTTCGAACAAGTATTACGAAGGCAATCGTGATTTTGCCATCGACTATGTGAAGAAGTTCATGCCGCAGTTGACCATCACCAATCCGGAGTCGACGTACTTGGCATGGGTTGATTGCAGCAAAGCTGGCATCGAAGGCAGCCCCAAGGAATACTTCCAAAAATTCGGCGTTGCTCTGGGCGATGGCAAGAATTTCGGCGCACATACCGCCAATTTCGTGCGTATCACTATGGCGTGCCCACGCAAATTGCTCGAAGAAGGCCTCGACATGATGCGCAAGGCGTTGGAGCCATTGTCGTAGTCGATAGGTGATTCTGGACGGAGGTATTCGCAAGAATACCTCCGTTTTTCTCTGTTCTGCAACCATACACTTATATAGTGAGCATGATGCAATGAATTACGACTTTGATCGTGTCATCGACCGCCGTGGCGGTGATAGCCTCAAATGGAACATCGATGTCAACCAAATTCCGATGTGGTATGCCGATGCCGATGTCGCGTCGCCGCCGGCGGTCATTGCTGCGCTGGTTGTCCGAGCCGCCCATGGCGTGTACGGTTATGCCCAGGAGCCGGCAGCGCTCAGGAAGATAATTGTCGAGCGGATGTTCCGGTTGTATGGGTGGCACATTCTGCCAGAGGATATTGTGCCCGTCCCAGGAATCATCCCGGGATTTAATCTCGCCAGTCGTGCATTTGGCGCGCCCGGTGCAGGCGTCATCGTGCAGGCACCGACGTTTTATCCTATATCTCGGGATGTCGACTTGTACGACATGATTGCCCAACATGCGCCGTTGCGCCGCTTCGTAGACGCGCTGCATGTCCATTTTGCATATGACCCAATCGCTTTTGAAGCGGCATTCGATGACCGGTCGAAAATCGCCACGTTGTGCCATCCGCACAATCCGACCGGGCATGTGTTTGGGCGAGACGAATTACTCCACATGGCGCAGACGTGTGTCGATCGAAAGGTAGTCATTTGTTCGGACGAGATTCATTGTGATATTCGCCTCGATGGTGGCGTGCATATCCCCATCGCATCATTGTCTGAGACAATCGCACACCAGTGTGTGACACTGATGTCGCCGAGCAAAGCGTTTAACATTCCCGGATTGGTTGTTGGCTTCGCGATTATTCAGAATCCAGAGTTGCGGGAACGCTATGTGCGCGCGCAGTCGGGGATGATTCCGCACCCAAGTGCATTTTCATATGCGGCGACGCTTGCTGCCTATGAGTCAGGGGATGACTGGCTCGTGCAGGCAAATGCGTACTACGCTGCAAATCGTGATTATGCGTTGGCATACCTAAGACAGCACATTCCGCAGCTCCGTTGTACCATTCCTGCGGCGACCTATCTGCTCTGGATTGACGCACGGGAGTTGAGACTTTCGTGCTCTGTGCGTGATTTTTTTGCGCGCAATGGCGTCGCACTCGGTGATGGTACGCCGTTTGGTGGTGAATCAGAGGATTTTGTGCGGATGACTCTCGCGTGTCCGCGATCTGTGTTGGCGCAGGCGTTGGACGCGATGCGTTCTGCTTTCGCGTCGCTGTAGCGCGTCTCTTTGCGCGAACGGGTGATGTGGCTGTGTTTTGAACGAAAAATATCGTATACTACCTACTATCTACGGTAATAGGGGATGCTGTATGCCAAAACGATTCGAAAATATCCTGCCGCGGCGTGATTCCGATAGTCTCAAATGGAATGTGTATGACGCCGACGTCACCCCCATGTGGATTGCCGAAGCCGACGTGCGCCCGCCACAAGCAGTGATTGACGCGTTAGCTGCCCGCGTCGCCCACGGCGTATTTGGCTACACGGCAGCAATCGGTCATCTTTCGGCACCGGGTGGGTCGTGGGAATATCCCGGCATTGCTGAGGTTATCTGCGCGCGACTCAAGCGTCTCTACGATTGGGACGTCGCTCCAGACGCGTTGGTGTATTTGCCTGGTGTGGTGCCGGGATTCAATGTTGCGTGCAAAATAGCGGGTCAACCCGGTGATGCGGTGCTCATGCATGCGCCGTGTTATGGGCCCATTACCAAGGGGCCAATCAATCAGTCACGCCGACCGACCTATGCCCCCTTGCGTCGTGAAATATCTTTTGATGGATACACGCACTTTGCCCACGATCAAGATGCGTTCGATGCTGCCGTCGAAAAAGACACTCGCTTGTTTTTGTTGTGTAACCCACATAACCCGACCGGGCGTGCATTTAGCCGGACTGAGCTCCAGCAGATGGCTGCAAGCTGTGTACAAAATGATATGCTTATCTGCTCCGACGAAATTCACGCGGAGCTGCTCCTCGGTGATGCGTTCCACATTCCAATCGCTTCGTTGTCTGCAGAAGTGGCAGACCGGTGTATTACCTTGGTCAGCCCGAGTAAGGCGTTTAATATTCCCGGTTTGGGTTTTGCGGTAGCCGTCATCCAAAACCCTACGTTGCGGGCGCGTTATATGGAGGCAATGCAAGGCCTCGTTCCCAGCCCGCAGATTTTTGGGTATGTCGGTGCGATGGCTGCATATCAACATGGCGATGAATGGATTGCTGCTGCACAAGCGTTCTATACCAGTAATCGTGATTTGGTCTGTACCGTGTTGCGGACGCATGCGCCACAGTTATTGATGAACCGACCCGAAGCGACATTTTTGAACTGGATTGATTGTCGCCAAGCCCAATTACCTACGAATCCGAAAGAATACTTTGTGAACCATGCAGGTGTCGCATTGGCCGATGGCAGTGGGTTTGGTCCTGCTGGTGACGGCTATCTACGGCTTACTTTTGCTACCCAACGCGCAATCCTCGAGCCTGCGCTTTACGCGATGATAGAATCTTTACGTCCGTATAGCTAGCTGATTCTGGAGAAAATTTAATAAATCCAACGAATGTAGATTTTGACGCAGATGAGAAACGTATTATAATTGTGTTAAATGTAAACGATGCAATGCTGCATCACTCATGATCGCCCAGGATAGGTCGACGTACGTCGGCCTTTTTATATTTTCTGGGAAGTTCTGCCATTCGAAGGTAAGAGGAGACGCATGAAGCAGCAGATGGACAACGGCCTCAAGACGCGCGTTCTGATTCTCGTAGTGGCGTTATTGTCACTTTTCATCAGCGCCTGTGGTGCCCAGCCGAGTGCACCAGCAGACGAAACGACTGCACCCGTAGAATCAACGGTAGCCCCCGAGGCACCAGCCGAAGCCCCGGCAGAACCAACCAGCGCCCCAGCAGCAGACGAGAAGTTTGTGTTTGGTATGGTCTTGGTCGGTCCCATTAATGATGGTGGATGGAGCCAAGCACACTTCGACGCTGCAAAGTATGTCGAAGCCAACACTCCAAATAGCGAATTTGTCTATGTCGACAAAGTAAACCCTGCTGATCGCCCAAATATCAAGGTTGAGCAGGTCGTCGACGAGCTCGTCGCAAAGGGCGCCAAGCTGGTCATCACGAATTCTGATGACTTCAAAGATGGCACCCGTGAGGCCGCCAAAGCTCACCCAGAAGTTACCTTCATACACATATCTGGCGATGATGTGTTGACCGGCAAAGCACCTGCAAATCTCGGCAACGAAATGGGCCGGATGGAATATGGCAAGATGATTGCTGGTTGTGCCGCCGCGCTGCAGAGTGCCGATGGCAAAATTGCATTTGTCGGACCGCTCATCAACGACGAAACCCGCCGATTGGCCGACTCGGCCTACCTCGGAGCCAAGTACTGCTGGACCAAGGTCCGTGGCGCCGATGCAGCTGCACTCAAGTTCAACGTCACTTGGATCGGCTTCTGGTTTAACATCCCCGGTGTGACACTCGACCCAACCAAAGTTGTCAACGATGCATTCACCGAAGGCTATGACGTCATCATCTCGGGTATCGATACGCCAGAAGCCATTGTCGAAGCCGGCAAGGCCAAGGCAGCTGGCAAAAATGTCTATGCGGTACCGTATGACTTCAAGGATGCTTGTGCCAAGGGCGAAGCAGCCTGTCTGGGCGTTCCATACTTCAACTGGGTGCCAAACTACACTAAGTTGATTGCTGACGTCAAAGGCGGCACGTGGAAGCAAGACTGGATCTGGTCATCACCTGACTGGTCCGATATGAACAATATCGAAACCAGCACCATTGGGTTTGCCAAAGGTGCAGCCCTCACCCCCGAGAACGCCACAAAGCTAGACGGTTTCATTGCCGAACTTGCCGGTGGGTTGAACTTGTGGACTGGTCCGATTAACCTACAAGATGGCACCGTGTACCTGGCAGATGGGGTTGTCGCCGATGACAAGCAGGTCTGGTATATGCCACAACTGCTCGAAGGCATGGAAGGCCAAAGCGCAAGCAAGTAAGTCTTCTTCGCGACCAGGCTCCGATCCCGGAGCCTGGTCTTTTTGTTACAATACACACTATTGGCATCCCAATCAAAGGAGTCCGAATGCATATCAGCATTCGAAACCTCCGCAAAGCATTCGGTCCGGTCGTGGCGAACAACGACATATCGGTCGATTTTGCGGCAGGTCAAATCCATGGCATTTTGGGTGAGAATGGTGCTGGCAAGAGTACGCTGATGAAGATATTGGCGGGGATGTACAGCGCCGACAGGGGGGACATCGCCATTGATGGGCGCATCGTGCTCCTCGGTGCACCTAAACGAGCTCTACAGGTTGGGATTGGAATGGTTGGGCAGGATCCCCTCGATATCCCGGTATTTACCATTCTCGAAAATATTTCTGCGGGGATTCGTTTAGCTGGCCAGATACCCGTGGCTGAATCTTTTGATCATTGGAATTCTGTCCTGGGTTTTGAACTCGATCCTCGCGCACACATCGGTCACATCACCGTCGGGCAACGACAGCAGGTAGAGATAATCAGACTCCTGATAACCGGTTCACAGTTGTTCATCCTCGATGAACCAACGACTGGTATCACCGCTGCACAAATCGACGCACTCTTTGTGGCGTTACGGACCATTGCCAACGCTGGCAAAACGGTTCTCTTTGTCACACACAAACTCGATGAAGTGGCTACGCTGTGTGATACCGTTAGCGTTCTTCGTGGAGGGATTTTGGTCGGCGAACAAGCACAGATGCCTGTGCCCAGAGAACAGATATTGCAAGCCATGTTCGGTGAACGCAATGCGCTGATTGCCACTCAGAGCGGCCAGCATCATCCAAACGGTACTGTTTGGAAGCTCACTGACGTCTTCATGCACGATGCACAAATAGCATTTGGCCCAATCACTACAACCATTGCAGCTGGCCAAATAGTTGGTTTAGCAGGTCTCGAAGGGTCTGGTCAGACCCTCTTTTTGCGCCACCTTGCAGGGATGCAGCTGCCACACAGTGGATCAATTGTCTTCGCAGATACTCCGTTACGTGCCCCGCGCTATGATAACGTCTTTCTGCCTGCAGACCGGCTCCACGAGGGGATTATTCCGTCGATGAATCTTGTCGAGCACGTGCAGTTGCTCCATCGCCATCTACTTGCTACGGGACAAACATCCCGTGAAAAAGCTATCCAACTCATCGCCGACTACAACATCAAAGCAACCCCAGATATGCCGCTGCAACTCCTATCAGGAGGGAACCAGCAACGGGCAATGTTGGCGTTGATTCCTGATACTGCGCGGGTTATCTTGCTCGAACACCCAACACGAGGCCTCGATGCGTATTCGGCAGAGGCAATTTGGCAACGCCTCCAAGAGCGTTGTGCACGTGGTGCTACCGTGGTGTTCTTTTCGGCAGATCTCGAAGAAGTCATTCGCTACAGTGATGCGGTCTTGGTTTTTTTTGGTGGGTCAGTGAGTCGGGTCTTGGATTGTGATGCATTGAGTGAACAAGCGCTCGCACGCCTCATTGGTGGGGTAGGATTTGCAGAGGTAGCCCAATGAATACTATCCGTCTTGCACGTGCGCCCCTCTATGCCATTATTGTTTCGATCCTACTGACCACCGTGGTGTTGACAACGACCAATGCCGATCCGGTGGCGGCATTTACGGTGTTGTTTTCGGGTGCATTAACAACACCATCCCGCCTCGCCGATATGATCATGCTTGCTTCACCGTTGTTGCTGTGTGCTGCCGGATTGTCGATTAGTTTTGCCGCAGGGCAGTATAACCTCGGTATCGAGGGGCAAATGACTGTTGGTGGCGTCGCCGCTATGGCGGTCCTACGACTCTACACCGAGGGTGATAGCGTGGTTTTGTTGTGGCTGGGAGCGATGTGCGTTGGCACTGTTGCCGGTGCCTGTTGGGCCGGTATTGTTGCCATTCTCAAACAATATGCCCGTGTGAGTGAGATTTTTGTTGGACTTGGCCTGAACTTTGTGGCACTGGGCATATCTCTGTACATGGTTTTTGGACCGTGGAAGCGCCCAGGCGTCGCGTCCATGTCTGGTACCGAGCCGCTTGCTGACAGCCTTTGGCTCCCTGTCTTAGGCAATACGCGGGCCACTGTGGTGACGCCGTTGATTGCGATTGGTGTCCTCGCATTGGTTTGGTGGTTCCTTCGCGCAACCCAATGGGGGCTCGAAGTACGTGCAAGTGGCCTGAGTCAAGCCGCGAGCCAGCGACTGGGCGTCCCTGCAATACGGCGCACCATACAAGCAATGTTGGTCTGTGGAGGTGCCGCAGGGATTGCTGGTGCATTGCAAGTGCTCGGCGTATATCATGCGCTGGTTCCCAATCTTGCAAGTGGGATAGGATTCATGGGGTTGCTTGTCGCACTGCTCATCAATGCCGATATTCGATTTGTGGCTCCGTTGGTAGTGCTCTTTGCGGTATTGACATCTGGGAGCATACAACTCCCACTTTCGTTATCTATCGACAGCAGCGTCAGTGGCGTCTTTCAAGGTTTTCTCGTGCTCGCCATGATTGTTGCGCGTGCGTTGCTAGCACGCAAGGAGCGTGGGTAGCATGGATAAATTGATACTCGATATTGCTGCACTCATCGCAATGAGTACGCCGTTGTTGCTTGCCACATTGGGGATCCTCATCGGTGAGCGCGCCGGCGTGATTAACCTGTCTGTCGATGGGAGCTTGCTCCTTGCTGGGATGGTAGGGTTCGGTGTTGCATTCACGACCCAAAGCGTTATCTATGGATTTTTCGCAGCGGCGCTGGTGGGCGCAACCGTGGCGTTATTGATAGGGTATTTGGGTATTACCCTACGACTCTCGCAAACCGCAGTAGGGTTTGTGTTTGCACTCCTCTGTACGGATCTTTCGTCTTTTCTCGGCAACCCATATGTCCAGCAGAGCGGTCCCGCTGTACCAGCCTGGGCAATCCCCATCTTGACAGACATTCCGTTGCTTGGACCAATTCTGTTTCGCCACGATGTCGTTATTTATGCCGGTCTGGTATTGATCCCGTTGATCGCGTGGTTCCTCGAACGCTCCCGCCCTGGTTTGATTGTGCGCGGGGTCGGTGAGCGTCCCGAGGCGCTCTACGCACGCGGCATCGACGTTGTCCGGGTGCGCTATGCGGCGGTTATCGTCGGCGGTGCACTCATCGGTCTCGCAGGTGCCGCGTATACTCTCGACCTGAAGCAAGGCTGGACCTACCGGCATATGGCTGGCACCGGATGGATTGCGTTGGCAATTGTTATCTTTGGGGCATGGAAGTCCTATCGTATCGCCTTTGGATGCTACCTCTACGCCGCACTGCAGACTGTCGCGTCTCGGATGCAAGTGAACGATTGGGAAATTCCCACGCAGGTGCTCCAGGTCTCGCCGTTCGTTGTCATGATTGTCGTATTAGCAGTCGTCAATAGCCTCAGTACACCCACTGTTCAGGCATGGTTGCAGACGGTCCCTGCTCCGGTGCGACGATTATTCACATATGTAACCAGCCCCGCTCCTGCGAGTTTGGGCAAGCCTTTTGACCCAGCAGGATAAGCACCAATACGCTTCGACATGTATGCAGTACCCCAGTTCGTGTATCTGCACGAGTGGGGTTCGTTGATCTCGGAAAAACTGAATTTTGGTTTGATCTGCGCCGACAGGACTTATACTTCGGTGAGTTGGTCCCAGCTCGTTCCCGCTTCTACATCGACTTTGAGAGGTACGGCTAATTCAGCGAAGGCATTACTCATTTCATGGCGGAGTAGGGCTGCGATAGCGTCTTGGTGCACTGCGGGAACCTCAACTATCAGTTCGTCATGCACCTGGAGCAAGAGCCGCGCGTCATTCCCAAAGGCGGTTATGGCAGCATCGACGCGTAGCATGGCCATTTTCATGATATCTGCAGCGGTGGCTTGTATGGGGTGGTTGATTGATTCGCGCTCTGCAGCCTGTTGACGTGGTCCCTTCACGTTTATCTCGGGCATTGCACGACGCCGTCCAAATAATGAACTGACAGCGCCGGTCTGATGCGCTTCTTGGATGGTGCGGTCGATGTAGTTGCGCACTTCAGGGAATCGTGCGAATAGGCCGTCGATGAGTTGTTGTGCCTCACTGCGGCTCAAATTGGTGCGCTGGGCAAGACCAAACGCGCTGATGCCGTAGACTACGCCGAATACCGTTGTTTTTGCCAGACGGCGTTTTTCTTTGTCGACCTGCTCGATGGGAATACCAAATAATTGGGCTGCAGTGGCGGCATGGATGTCTTGGTCATCGTGGAAGGCTTGCATTAAATTTGCATCGCGGGTGATGTGGGCGAGGACACGTAATTCAATTTGTGAGTAGTCCGCGGCAACAAGCACATTCCCCGGCGCTGCCACAAATGCACGACGAACCTCCCGTCCTTCCTCAGTCCGGGTTGGGATATTTTGTAGATTCGGATCATTTGAACTTAATCTTCCCGTCGCTGCCCCCAGTTGGTTGTATGTGGTGTGCACACGACTGCCCGCATCGATGAGTGACGGTAGTGCATCAATGTAGGTTGATTTGAGTTTGCTCAACTGGCGATGTTGCAGAATCAATGCAATCACGAGCGAGGTGTCGCTCGGTCGTAGTTTTTCGAGTACTTCGGCTGTGAGTGACCACCGTCCCGTTTTTGTTTTCTCGAGGCCCTGTGTAGGCAAACCGAGTTTTCCGAACAGTACGTCACTGAGTTGATCGCTGGATGCGATGTTGAATGGTCCGCCTGAAATGGCGTAAATCTGGGTCTCGAGCTCACTGATACGTGCCGAAATACGAACCGACAAGCTGGTCAAATACGGTACATCCACCATGATGCCCGCTGATTCCATGCGTACCAGCACCGGAATGAGGGGCATTTCGAGGTTGAACAGCACGTCATGAGTGGTTGGGGCAGCGCTGATTGCAGGGTACAGTTTATGGTACAGCTGGAGTGTGTAATCAGCGTCACTCCCTGCGTAATTTGTGACAGCAGTGAGGTCTGCCTGATCAATCGTTATCTGATTCTTGCCTTTGCCGATGAGCGTATCGATACTCGGTGGGGCTTCACTGAGTTGGAGTTCATAGAACGATAAATCTTTGAGACCTTTGCGTTTGTCGAGTAAGCTGGCCGCGAGCATGGTGTCAAACGCCAAACCATGTACCGCAATTCCTAATCCGAGGAGGACTTCGATATCAAACTTTGCATTGTGACCGATTTTTCGGATGCTCGCATCGGAAAACAACGGACCGAGTGCCGCGATAAGCTCAGTGCGGGGCAAGCAGGATACCCCTATGTGCTGTACAGGTATGTACCAGGCAGTACCTGCTAGGCAGGAGATTGATATTCCCACGCAGACGTCGATAAAGACACTTGTCCCCGTGGTTTCGGTGTCGAATGCAAACAACCCCGCTGCACGGCACTGTGTGACCACGATGACGAGTTCTTCTGAACTTAGTACAGTAGTGTAACCAGGACGGAGGATAGTTTCTGCTGCGTACGAGGTTGTCTGCTCACCGAAGAGATCCATTTGACCCGAGGGGTTGGGAGGGCGCACGATATTCCTGGCAGGCGACGATGTTGGTTCTGGAATTGGTACCGTTACCGTTTGGCCGGTCGGTGGGAGCCGATCGATGAGCGTTTTGCCAATCTCGAGCTGTTGAAAAAACCGCACGACGAATGACTTGTCATAACCGCTAATGAGACAATCTTCGAGAACGAGTTCGACTGGTGCGTTGGTGACAATGGTGGCGAGATTTCGGCTAAACTCCGCTGCCTCACGCTGGCCTTCGAGTACTTTGTGATACCGTTTGGGTGCTGCAGCGATATCGAGAAAAATGGCATCCACACTCCCGAATTGGTTGAGTAACGTAATTGCCCCTTTTTCGCCAATGCCTTTCACCCCGGGAATGTTGTCTGACGCATCGCCCTTGAGTCCACGGAGATCTGCCAATTGGTTTGGTTTGAGACCCTCATAGCGTTCGACGACTTTGTCATAATCATATTCAATGGAGGTCATTTTTTGGCCGAATGGGTTGGCGAGGAGGACGTGTGTGTGACTATCGACGAGCTGGAGGGTATCACTGTCGCCGGTCAAAATCAATGTTTCGACGTTTGCTTCGGTCGCTTGGCGTGCCAGGGTACCCAGCACATCGTCTGCCTCAAAGCCTTGCGCCACATATATTGGGATGTTGAAGGCCTGCATCATCTCTTTGATGCGCTCGAGTTGCGGCGGGAACTCGACAGGCGTCTCGGCGCGGCCGGCTTTGTAGTCGGCATACATGTCATCGCGGAAGGTACGACCAATGTCGAAGGATACCGCGACATGACTCGGTTGATGCTCGCGGATTGCGTTGAGCATAATCGACGCAAAGCCAAAAATCGCATAGGTCGGTTCGCCACTCGATGTACGCAGCCCCTTGTCGGCAAGCGCATAGAACGCCCTGAACGCGAGCGCATGTCCGTCGATGAGCATGATTCGTTGCCGTGCAGCCATCAGTTCCCCCTCAACACTACGGTGCAAACACTCCACCGGGTATGACGATGATTAGGTACCCGAGCAGTGCAGACAGCCCCACCCAAGCCCATCCCTGTGCCCAACGCCGTAGAAGCGGGTGTGCACGCGGTCCGCGTTTGAGCCAAAATCCCGTTGCCGTTACCGCTACCCCAGCGACAATCATCAGCAAAAAAATCATCAACGTGAACACCAGGTCGTAGGTATCACCGAGGTCAAACAAATACACAAGCAAATAAAAAATCGTTTGCCGCCATATGAGCAGGATGGTAGCTAACCAGCCCAGGATGAGCGACCATTCCATCCCCAAAAACGTCAACCGCTCACGAACCGTTTCCATGGTGGTATCCTTTTTGGCGGTTACCCGTGTGTCCGCATAAACTCGCGCATCAACCCTGCGAGCGCCATTGCTGAGGCGAGTGGTGATGCATTGTAGAGCGATGCACGGAGGCCGCCAACACTGCGATGTCCTGCCAGACCAATCATTCCAGCCGCTGCAGCTTCGACCAAAAAGGCTTTTTCGAGCGATTCGTCGGGCAACCGGAAGGTAAGATTCATCTGCGAACGACACCCCAAATCACTATGGCCACGATAAAAGCCGCCAGAGCCATCAATCACATCGTATATTGCCCCTGCTTTGGTGGCGTTTTGGGCGGCGAGGTTGGCTATTCCGAGTGATTCGATCCATCCCAATACGAGGTCGAGGACATACACGCTGAAGGTCGGAGGCGTGTTATACAGCGATTGATTCTTGATGTGCGTTGCGTATTGGAGAATCACCGGGGCATTGCTGTGCATTTGTGCAGCAAAATCACGATGGATGGCAACGGCGGTTACACCCGCTGCACCGATGTTCTTTTGGGCACCGGCGTAGATCATCCCCACACCGGTCGTGTCGATCGGCCGTGAGGCAATGTCACTGCTCATGTCGAGCACTAACGGTGTCGTTACCCGTGGCATGGTATGCCACTGGGTGCCATATATCGTATTGTTGGTGCAGATATGTGTATAGGCAGCATTGGCTGGTACATCCAAGGTATCTGCAGCCGGCAACGAGCGGAACTGGTGTGATTTGGTTGTGCCTGCGATATGCGCATTGCCGATGCGGGCGGCTTCTTCGTAGGCCTTCTCAGCCCATACACCAGTCACAACGTATGCGCCGCAATTTGTTTCAGTCAATAGGTTCATCGGCAACATGGCAAACTGCATGCTCGCGCCGCCTTGCAGGAATGCAATGTCGTGTGCGTCCGATAGCCCGAGCACACGCCGGAATCGCTCCATCGCGCGTTGATTGATTGCTTCATATTCTTTGGTGCGGTGACTCGACTCGAGTATCGAAATCCCCGTGTTTGCGTAGTCGGGCAAATCATGCTTGATTTGTGCAATCACTTCTGCCGGTAATACCGCTGGCCCTGCATTGAAGTTGTGTACGGTGGTCATTGTTTCCTCCTGTATCGTCAACGATACCTATCATAACTGAATGCAGGCTCTTGTGCAGAACGATGTGCTCCAAAGAACATCGTCACAAGCCACAGACAGTGTACAGACGTCAATGGTATGATACCGGCAGGTATCAAATAACGAGGAACAACATGCTTACTCACACCGAACGTCAAGAAGCTCTTGCACTCATGCGCAGCTCTGCAGACGACATTGCCGCTGCTGTCAAAGGATTGACCCCAACACAACTCACCACGCGGTACATCCCGACGGAGTGGACTTTAGCCCAGAACGTCCACCATATGCCCGATTCTCATGGGGTGATGATGACCAATGTGCGTTTGGCATTGACCGAAGACCGACCCACCTGGAAGGGGTACAGTGTCGACGGTTTGGCTGATCTCGCAGACGCCAAATCAGCCGAAATCGGTGTTTCACTCGAATTGTTCCGACTCATGCAGTTGCGCATCGTGTCGTTGTTCGAAGCACTCAGCGAAGAACAATTTGCACGGACGGGGATTGCCTCGTGGGGCGAACGATCGGTAGACGATTTGTTGCGTATCTATGCAGGGCATGCACAATCGCATGTCAAACAAATCGCTGACACCCTCGCTGCAGCCCAGAAGTAGGTACCGCATGCAAACACAGGCAGAACGGGCCGAGTCGCTGGCATTGATGCGTACCGCAGCGGCAGAACTCAGCAGCGCAGTGGTAGGACTCAGCGCGCAACAGCTCACCACCCGCTACATTCCCACTGAATGGACAGTTGCACAGAACGTCCACCACATGGCGGACTCGCACGCATTTGCACTCAATAATGTGTTGATTGCGTTGACCGAAGATCGACCGACGTGGCGTGATTATGAAGTCGACGGGATTGCCGCATTGGCGGATTGTTCGAGCGCCGACATCAGTGGGTCATTGGCCTACTTTGCCGCCTTGCAACACCGCTGGGTGCGCTTGTGCGAGTCATTGAGCGACGCAGAGTATGCCCGCATGGGCATTGCCTCGTGGGGCGAGTTTTCGATCGATGATACGGTGCGCATCTATGCGCGCCACACGCGCAAACACATCATCCAGATTGGCGAGTGCCTCGCTGCGGCACACTGACCATTCGCGGCGTCAGCCCCGCTCGATGCATGTCGAGCGGGGCTTTTGTGTGCATTGCCATACCGCGTGGTTTTCGCTGTGCCGTACAACCGGCAATGCACAGATCACAACATACTGGTGTACTGCAGGGATCGCCGGGCAGTTCCGTCCGGGCGTCAGCCCGGACGGTTTTCTATGCCAACCGATAAAACGAACGCATGAGTGCGTGCAATGCCGCAGGCGCGTCGTCTTGTACCGAATGGCCGACGTCCTCGAGCAGGACGAATCGCGCGTGGGGGATGCGTGCGCACAACGCCTGCACTACGGGAATCGGATTGCCGACGTCGAGGGTGCCGTGCACAATGAGGACCGGTGCGGTCACCTGGTGGGCGATGGCATGCAAAATGTCGCCGCCACGGGCACTGATGCGTTCGGCGGCATCGACCCAGCCGGTGATGAGGGGCTCGAGTTGGTCTGCTCCCTGGGTGGCAATGATTTCGGCCTTCCAGACGTCTTTGTCGGGTCCCCAGGCACTGATGGGTAACCAGCGACGGACGCGTTCGACCATTTCGGGTGCGATTTGGCCACAGATTCCCCAGGCGATGACCGAACGGACCAAATGCGGAGCGAGTGCCGCGATCATCACGGCTGCTTCGGAGCCATCGCTGAAGCCGACGAGGTGGACCGGGCCGATGTCCAGCGTCTCGATGAACGAGATGACATCACGTGCATCGCGCTCATAAAAGTCTGCACCAAAGACCCGATACGGTGGTGCGCTTGCGCCATAGCCACGCAGGTCGAGCCCATAGACGTGCATGTGTGGGGCGAGGAGTGCCAATTCTGCGCCGAAATGGGAGTGTGCGGTGCCGGTGAATCCATGCAGAAAGACCACCGGTTCTGCGGTTGGTGACCCTAGCTCGACGTACGCGAGGCGGGTGCCGTTTGCACATACAATAGACTGCATCGGTGCTCCTGGAGGGTCTATGCGACTAGCGATTCTCGATTATGGGTTGTTCGAAGTCTACGCCAACGGGCGGCGCATTGGTATTCCTGGCTATTATATTGAATCCGGCGACCGGCGTATCCTCGTCGATACGGGCTTCCACCGTGATTATCTCGCAGATCCGTTGGGTGTCTGTCTCGCAGACGGACTCGGCGCGTTTGGTCGGCTCATCGAGTATACAGACATGCAGAATCCAACGGCCCAATTGGGACTGCTGGGTGTATCTCCGGGCGACATCACCGATCTCGTCCTCACCCACGGGCATGTGGATCACGTGGGTCGCATCGACGAATTCCCGCAGGCGACGCTGTATGTCTCGGCGCTTGAGCGCGCACGACCGACGCCGATTTATTGGAACGGCCAATCGCGGATCGCATGGCCAGCCAATCAAATGGTTACTGTCGATGCACCTAACGACATCGTACCCGGAGTCTGCCTCCTGCCGACGCCGGGCCACACGATGGGCCACCTGTCGCTGGTGCTGACGTTGCCCGCATATGGCACTGTTATTTTGGCAGCAGATGCAATATCGCGCCCCGATGAACTCGCCGACGACCGCTACGCCGATGCCGAGGACCCAAGTGCTGCACGGCAGAGCGCACATATGCTGCGCCAGCGGGCGATACAGAATGCAGCCTGGTTGGTATATGGACACTGCCCACAGCAATGGCAGAGCATGCGTCGCGCACCATACTGGTACGACTAGCGTACATCACGACCTTTGTTGAGGATGATGACGTTCCCGCTCGAGACGTCACCGGCGTCTGACGCCAAAAACGCCACCCAGGCGGCAATCTGCGGGGCTTCGATAGGGGTGCCCATGGGCATCGCCGCGAGGGCTTGGGCGAGGACGTCGGCACTCACCACATCAAACAAATCGGTACGTGTCATTGCAGGTGCAATCGAATTGACACAGATGCCATCGTTGGCGTGTTTGCGCGCCAGGTGTTTGGTCAGACTGTCAATGGCTGCTTTGCTGGCGCGGTACGGGGCTGGATCAAACACATCGTAGTTGTACGCGCCGTTGGACGAGATGTTGATGATTTTTTTGATACCTGGCCGTCCCAACATCTGCGGGATTGCCGCCTGGCAGCAGTAGAACGCCGAATCGTAATTCATCGCCATTTGCTGGTGTAGTTGGTCTGCGGTGGTGTCGAGGAACTCTGCCATGATGCAGCCGCCTGCGTTATTGACGAGGATGTCTACCCCACCAGACTGCGCTTCGATTTCCGTAAAGAGGGCTTGGACGGCACCCTGATCAGTCAGATCGCACTGCTGAGGAATGAGGTGTGCGTGCGTGTACGGCAATGGGCGCAGGTCAACGCCGTGGACGGTGTAGCCAGTGTTGAGGAATTGCTCGGTAATGGCCCGGCCGATGCCGCGGGCTGCTCCGGTCACGACTGCTATTTTGGTCATACAACTTCCTCTGGTGTGTGACTGATTACATCCACACAAATCTGACGTAATGGGCGATGGACGCACATTCCGTCTGAGCGAGCACCCCGGTGTGCAGGTATTTTACTCGTTGGTTGCGGTCACCGTGACAGCATCCCCGACCTGTATCATCCCAATTGTTCGGTGTACCAGATTTTGGCCGAAGATGACTCCATGACCTATGTGGCGGTACGAGGCTAATGTTTTCAGTGGCTCGGCGTGACGATGACCCGTCTGCTGGTCAGTCGTCGTCATAACACACCGGGCGCATTTTTTGACAGCAGTCATCGATACAGCACCAACCTGTACATCGCGCCATGTATCTTCTGCCCATGCAACAGGCGCGCCCTGCACAACGATGTTTGGGCGGAAACGTGACATGGGGACTGCTTCGCTGGTGCGCGTATTGAGTTCGGCAAGCGATTCTTCGGTGACGATGAGGCTTGCATAGCCGTCAGCAAAGCTTACTGCATCGTTCGGGGCAACTGCATAGGTTTGGTCTACGAATCGCCGCACCTGTGGCGCAAACCCGACGAGCCGGCACGGCCGTCCGAGTGCGTCTGAGAACCATTCTGCGACGTTGTCGCCCTGATCAACGACTTCGACCTGGTCTTTCCAGATTTGGACGGTGAAGCGTGGGCCGTGTGACTGTGGCTCCCATGTGATCGCACCATTGGATTCGGAGCGAACGGACCAACCTGAGGCTACCTGTGCGACCTCAATGGTTGCCATTGAAGGTTCGTCACGCTGCGTCAAAAAAACATTGTCGGGGCCGACGACCATATACCGCCGGTCATGTTCTAGACCGATGTCGTGCACGTGGGCAGTTGACACACTGACTCCTCGGCAACTCTTGATAGGGTAGACAAATAACGCTGAGATGTGCATGTGGTTTACCTTTCGTGAAATTGAAGAGACAGCGTTCACGCGATGTAATACGCAACAAAAACCGTTGAATGCCAGAATAACGAGACACCTGCTTCGTACCGGCACGTAATTCTCGCCACAGACATGCAATGTCGGTCATTGTTGGACGAAGTATCACGTACGTGCAGAGGATTGTTGGCCTACAGTGATGACTTGTCCACTATGGACATCGAGTATTCCTGTTGTAAGTGCCTGTATCCATGCAAGTATCGCTTGTGTATCTTTTGGCGTACCATGAGGGTCGCTTGTGTGCTGCACCAACGAAGTAATTATGGTCCCGGGTTGGGCCTGCGCATGTGTGAGAAATTCGGTGTATGTGGCGATGAGCGAGCATGTGTTTCGGTGCCACGCCGCATCATTTGGAGGAACTGCAGCGTTACTGATGAGCCAGATATTCATCAGCCGAGCGGGTCTCGCTCGATCAGACAAAAACCCCATACCGATCGAACAGCAGAGCGCTACGTCACCGAGGTGCGTCGCAAAATGTGAGTGTACCTGCTCGCGGCGGGTGACGGGGAGTGTGGCTGCAGAATTGACGCATGCAATATTGATGAGTATATCAATCCCCCCGAGCGACGTGTGGGCGGAAGTATATGCGTCTCGCAGAGAATCATAGTCACTATGCGTGCTGATTGTTGGATACGCCCGCAGGTGATCTTTAGTGCCTACGGTTTCAATCAGTGCTATTGGTGTTCCATGGTCGTGGATTGCGGTAGCGAGCAAACTCCCCATCCCGCCCGTGGCATCGCTGAGCACGACACGATTATTCATCCGTTTGCCTCCGGTGTATGGGAGCGTTCGTGTGCGAGGAGTGCTTGTTTGCGCGCAGAGCCCCAGCGATACCCGTCGCGTCGCGTGTCGGTGTGGACGACCCGATGGCACGGGATGATGATGGCGACGGGATTCTGGGCGCAGGCTTGCGCCACTGCACGGACTGCAGTCGGTTGTCCGATGTCGCGGGCCACCTCTGCGTAACTCCGTGTTTCGCCGGCTGGGATACGACGCAGCGCATCCCAGACCCGCTGCTGGAAGGCAGTCGCGCGGATGTCAATGCGAATTTCGCGATTTGTGGGGTGACTATACGCAAGTGCACGGACTGCATCAATTGCTGTCTCCATCGTCGTCGGAGCGTGCTGTAGGACCGCCTGAGGGAACTGTGCGGACAGCTCAGCAGTGACTGCTTGCGGGGTGTCAGCCAATACCACTGCACACACACCATGGGCAGTTTGTGCAATACCGATGACACCAAAGTCTGTCTCACAGTAATCAAAATCGAGGGTCATCCCTGCGCCGCCGCTCCGGACATCGCGGAGTGCCATGCCAAATGGCTGTGCATAATAGGCGGTACCCACCGACGTGTACCCCGCGTCCATGATGGCACGGGTGATCGAGGTCGGTTCGCTACGGAGCAACCCGGCCAGACGCTCGGTCTGCCGCGCTACTGCGTACTGCCGTGGGGTAATCCCGGTTTGTTGTTTAAATATTCTGTTGACATAAAAAGAAGAGTACTGTACTGCTGTAGCAATCGCACCGAGTGTCGGAGTTTGGGCCTGTGCGTCGATGTAGGCACAGACTGCATGAACGAGTGCTGTTTCGGGCAGGATATTGTCAGGGTGGCAGCGCAAGCATGCGCGCAGGCCTGCTTCGCGCGCTGCAACGATCGTTGGGTAGAATGCGACGTTTTTGCGGAGCGGTCGCGCACTACACGAGGGGCGGCAGTAGATTCTTGTGGTACGGACGCCGACGAAAAATACTCCATCGTAGCTCGCATCACGGCGCTGGAGGATTTCCCAGCAGGTATCGAAATCAGTATGCATCAGTGATTCTCCTTGCAGTATGATAATCCTACTCGCACCGGAGCGAGGAGTCGTGCGAATTCTTGCACTCTGCATCGGGAGCACACACTATGACGAGTACGGTTTGTCTGACCTTTGATTTCGATGCGATGTCCGTCTGGTTCGGCTATCCGCATACCACCCCCGCGATGTTGTCGCGCGGTGAATACGGTGCAACGGTCGGTGTACCTCGTATCCTCGAATTGCTGCGCCGCAAAAAAATTACGTCAACATTTTTCGTCCCCGGCCATACCATTGATTCATTCCCGGCTGTCGTCGACACCATTCTGGCTGATGGGCACGAGGTGGCACACCATTCCTATGCACACGTAGACCCCAGTGAACAGACCCCGGATCAAGAACGCGCTGATATGGAGCGTGCCTTTGCCACCCTCAGGCGTATCGGAGTCGAACCACAAGGGTTTCGTTCCCCATCTGCAGACTTTTCGCAAGTGACGTTGTCACTGCTCGAAGAATATGGATTCCGCTACGATTCGAGTCTGATGGCAGATGACTTCCGTGCATACCACCCACGCATCGGCGATTCGGTGTCGCGAGACACCCCGTTGGTTCGGGGCAAGGAAGCAGCGTTATGGGAGATTCCATTCTGCTTCGAATTCGATGACTGGGTGCATTTTCAGTTTAATTTTAGCCCCTATCGCAACGGTACATCAGCACCGAGTAAAGTGCTCGAAATATGGAACAAAGACTTTGCGTATATGCATCGCACCACATCCAACGGCATTTTGACGGTAGCTATGCATCCGCAGGTGATTGGACGAGGTCATCGTATCGATATGCTCGAAGAGTTTATCGATACGTGTGCAAGCCATGGTGATGTACAGTTTCGCCGCATGGTTGATGTGGTTGATCAACTCGATGCGGCGAAATAAGCTATCCCCACGATGCAATTAGTAAGACTGAACGACTTTCTCGACTGCCGTAGCAACCTCTGCCCAGAGTTGCTGCGGCATGTGATTCCAGAGTGGAAGTCGCAGCAATCTGCTGCTGAGTGAGTCGGTCACCTCCATAGATCCGTGTGTCCGCGTATAGCGCAGCCCACCGGGTGAACTATGGAGTGGGACATAATGAAAGATTGCGCTGATATTCAGCTTTTTTAGCTCTTCCATGGCCTGATCACGGAGTTCATGCGTGGGCAGAATGAGATAGTACAGGTGTGCATTGTGACCGCACTCTGCAGGGATGACCGGACGCCGCAATAATTCACTTGTTTCGAGCGATTGGAATGCATTATGATAAAAATCCCACACGTCTAGGCGGCTCTGGGTAATCGTCGAGCCGTGCTCCAGTTGTGCCCACAAAAATGCAGCAATCAATTCGCTCGGCAAAAACGACGAGCCGACGTGCTGCCAGGTATATTTGTCTACTTCGCCGCGAAAAAATTTGCTTCGGTCGGTCCCTTTTTCCCAGATGATTTCGGCCAGGTCACTGTATTGTGGGTCGTTCACAAAGAGTGCGCCACCTTCACCCGAAATGACATTTTTCGTTTCGTGGAAGCTCATTGCCGCGAATGCGCCAATGCTTCCTAACGCACGTCCTTTGTAGGTCGACATAAAACCTTGCGCAGCATCTTCGACGACGAGCAGGTTATGCCGCTGGGCAATCGCCATAATGGTATCCATCTCGCATGCGACACCAGCATAATGAACGACGCTGATTGCCTTCGTTCGCGGGGTAATTGCAGCCTCGATCAAGTGTTCATTGATGTTCATGGTGTCCGGGCGTATGTCAACAAACACCGGGATAGCATGCCGGAGTACTACCGCATTTGCTGTCGAGACAAATGTGTAGGAAGGCATGATGACTTCGTCACCAGGTTGCAAATCACACAGAATACTGGCCATTTCGAGTGCAGAGGTGCAAGAATGTGAGAGCAAAACCTTGTGGGCTGTTGTTTGTTTCTGCAGCCATGCGTGGCAGAGCTTAGTGTATTTACCATTCCCTGACAGCTTCCCTAATGAATATGCGTCAGCTATATATTCGAGCTCTTTACCCGTCATGTAAGGCTGATTAAACGTAACACGATTCATAGAGTACCTTCCCCTACCGATTTTGCGGTTATGGTTAATTACGCAAGAGATCAGATTTTTGCGCACGCTGTATTTGAGTCCAATCGGAGTCAATCATAGCAAACCACGCTGTGTCGCGGTTCTGGTTTTTCACGATGAGGTGTTGTCGAAACAACCCTTCGAAGCGAAAGCCGAATCGTGCTGCCGCCGATTTACTTCGTATGTTGCGGTTATCGCACTTCCACTCCACCCGGCGATACCCTAGCGTATCAAAAAGATAGTACAACAGCAGGTGTGTTGCTTCTGAGGTGCATGCAGAGCGTTGTATATCAACATCGTACCAAATATGCCCCAGTTCTGCTCGGCCAGACTGCGCAACGATACTCATGATACTGGTCATCCCGACAGCTCGCCCGGTGGCATTCTCAAAAACGGTGTGAAACAGCGGGTCTCGGCTGGCTTGCTGCTGGATCAACCACTGATAGAAGCTATCTACGTTGAGGAACGGCCCGTATGGTAAATATTGCCATGTGTAGAGGTGGGTGCTTGAGGCATGGCCCGCAGCATACAGATGTTCCACATCACGTTCTGCATCGAGCGGTCGTATGGTGACATATGTACCGGTATGGGTGTGGAGTTCTGGTATGTCCCATGGCATAGACTCACTCCTTGCGGTATGGATTTGTGAGTAGCGAAACCATCCCGCGAACCATTGCACGTGCGGTCGGCAGCAGAGAATCAACTTCGAGCCATTCGTTTGCTTCACACGTGTTGCCGCCTTGAGGACCACAGATCACGGTCGGGATGCCGCCATGAAAAGCAATGTGACTCGTGTCAGCGACACTCCG
Source organism: Thermoflexus hugenholtzii JAD2 (assembly GCA_945881915.1). GTDB lineage: Bacteria > Chloroflexota > Chloroflexia > Chloroflexales > Roseiflexaceae > UBA965. The sequence goes on from CAMCVW010000003.1 coordinate 87,759, forward strand.
ACCGAGCACAAGGGTTATTTCTTGGTTGTATTCCTGCTGTAACGCACCACGCATCGCAGTCACGAGAGATGATGTCGGCGGCACGATGAATGGCCCTGGAGCGGGCGTTGGTCGCTCATCGACGGTGAGTTCCCACTGGCTGTGACGAACTACTGATTTGAGAATTGTTTCAATTTGGAATTGTGCTCCGGCCAGCGATTCGCCTGGCAAAATGTGCCTATCGATCCACACGTCCGCAACCTCGGGAACGAGAATCATAGTCCCGCCACTTTGAATACCGATGACATTGCATGTCCCAGCGAGTCCAAATTGGTCGCTCCAGCCAAGGTCGATCGCCCCAGGCTCTTCGACCGCAGCAACAAAGCGGGCAGCATCTGCAGCGGCATTGATACCTCCACCAAACGCAGCATGAACGGTTTTGCCCAAAAACCGAACATGAAAGACATGTCTGCCACGTTGCCCGATGGTCAATGTGCCTACATTGGCTGGTTCAGGGACGAGCGCAGCAACACAGCCATTCAGTAGACCACTTTTCAGCATGACGTGTGCTCCACGAGACCAGTTTTCTTCGTCGCTCGTTGCGCTGATAATGATGCGACCTGGAAGTGTGACGGCACTGTGAACGAGTGCTTCTGCAATGGCAAGCACACACGCTGCTCCACCCTTCATATCGTGTGCGCCGAGGCCGTACATTCGGTTGCCAGCAATCGTTGGCACGAACGGATCTGTATCCCAACCTGCAAACACGGCAAAGGTATCGAGGTGAAAATTCAACATGACCGCTCGGTCACCACTCCCGATGCTTGCCACAATGGTATCGCCTGATTCGGGAACGTTCAGGCGAGAAACAGCAAACCCGAGTTTTTCGAGGAAATCAGCGGTGTAGTTGCTCATTGCCTGTTCGTGATTCGTCACTGATGGTACTGCTACGATCTGCGCAGCAATTTCAGTCAGCCGTTCCTGCGTGAGTGCAGCCAATATTTGTTCATGCATGGAATATCCCTCCTTGTATACACCGTTCAATCCCAGCAGCGACTTGCACGAGCACAGCGTCGCTCCAGGCTGTGCCCATAATGGTAATTCCAATGGGCAGACTATTTACCATACCTATAGGTACCGTGATGAGGGGGTATCCTGCGCATGCTGCCATGGTCGTGCTATCACTCCCTGATGCAGGGTCGCCGTTGTCTTGGTCAATGAGCCAGGCGGGCGTTCCGGACGGCACAATAATAGCATCGAGGGATGCAGATTGAATTGCGGCATCGATGCCTTCGACGGCAGCGTGTTGGCGTAACCACTTACGCGCAAGTAAATAGCGTTGTGTATCGGCCTCTGTCATTGACTGGGCGCGTTCGAGAATTGTTTGGTCGAATGGAAATCCCGGGTTTGGATGCGTAGCATTGTACGAAATCACATCTGCCAGAGTTTGGACGGACATTTCTTCCATGCCGGGGATGGGTATACGGTTGCGCAAATAGGCATTCAGCTGCAATTTGAACTCATAACACATGACCAAGTATTCTGCTTCATTGCTGCGTACCTCAGATACATGCGGGATAACCACATCGCGAATGATTGTTGCACCGCTTGCTTCCAGTAACGCAACCACCGAGCGCATCCGTGCATCGATGCGCTCGTCATACCCGCTATAGTCAGCAGTCACGTAGCCAATACGCAATCCATTGAGCGGTTTCGTAGCAGCTTGTTTGAGCGACTCGATGAGGCCATGCGGAATCGTATGCGTTGCAGGATCACGAGGGTCGACACCGGCAATAATTGCGAGTATTGCCGCTGCGTCTGCAACTGTGGTCGCATGCGTGCCAACGGTGTCTTGACTTGCACAGATGGGGATAACTCCGGTTCGACTCACGAGGCCAACAGTCGGTTTGATGCCCACCACTCCACAACGCGCTGACGGCGAAATAATTGAGCCATCAGTCTCACTCCCCAGCGCAACCGGCACTAACCCTGCTGCCACAGCCGCGGCTGAACCCGCGCTCGATCCACTCGGACAGCGCAAGGAGTTATACGGATTCACGCACTGTCCCCCACGGGTGCTATAGCCGCTACTGGATGCAGTTGACCGAAAGTTCGCCCATTCACTCATATTCGCTTTGCCGATGGGGTTGATTCCCGCAGCGCGGAGTCGTTTCACAAGAAAAGCATCGCCACTAGACCGTGTCGCTAACAATGCTGTGCTCCCAGCAGTGGTCTGCATGCGATCGCCTGTGTCGATATTGTCTTTAATCAGCAGTGGAATTCCGTCATACGGACTGAGTGGGTTGCCTGCTGCATAGCGCTGTGCACTCTGGTTTGCATAGACCAGCGCATCCGGATTGACTTCGATGACTGCGCGGTTGTCATCTGCTGCGATGCGAACCAACGCAGTACGAGTCACTTCCTCGCTCGTACGATCCGCATTGGGTGTCACATCATTGATGCGAAGTGGAGGGAACATCCTACTCATGCGCTACCTCCTGATGGGTGAGTGTTGAGCCGATTGACGCAACAGTGACTCCTACAACAGCGCCGATCGTCGCCAACGTCAAATGCTCGCCTAGGACGACGTACCCGATAACCGTCCCAACAATTGGTTCACTACACACGAGCACCCCATAGACGCGCGCGGGGAGGCGTTTGAGCGCATTAAAATCAAACGTAAATGGCAAAACCGCAGCCATGATTCCCATGATGAGACTTTGCCACAATACCGGACCTTCAAACAAATGTACTCCCCCTTGCATGACCCCCGGAATCAGCAAGATTATCCAAGCGACACACAGAGCCGCTACCAACCCGTCGTATTCTGGTACGACTGCTGCTACTTTCGGAGCCAACACAATATAGAATCCCCAGAAGCAGGCGGCGATGAGCGCCGCTCCGACTCCATAAGCATCGAGTGATGTGCCAATTTCAGGAACGAGCAACAAAATACTCAACGCCGCAAGGAGTACCCACATGCGCTCAATCATGCGCCGGCTATTCCACAGCGCCACTGCAAGTGGACCGATGAACTCTAGCGCAATGGCGACTCCGAGAGGAATGCGTGAGACAGCAACATAGAAAAATAGCGTCGACAAACCAATAGTCAAACCAAACAGCACGATGAGTTTGGGGTGTGCACGGAAGATTTTCCAAATATTCGGCCGCAGTATGCCCCATAAACACAATATGGCAACGCTCAGCCGCAACAATACCGTCCCGGCTGGTCCAACGATTGGGAATAAACCCCGTGCCAGTGCAGCACCGAACTGTACAGAAATTACCGATGCAAGTACCACAATCGGCGCAGGTACCTTGTCGAGAACTGCGAGCCCTCTATTTGGTTGCATCATTCCTCAACTTCTCTACGAATAGTGTGTGAAAAATTGCAAAACATGAACAAAATACAAAGCAAGGAGTATACTGAAGTATACAGGTTTTGTTCGATGTGAAAAGGATACACATGTACGCAATTGTTGGTGTACGGTATCGGAATGCCACTGCGTGTCATAATGATGAACGCAGTGTTGATGCGCTGCTCAATTCTGGTGTGTTTCGCACAGGTACAGAGCCTGTTGCAATCACTACTCCGACAATGGAAGGAATCCCTGAACAAGCGGACATTCCCACCAATATCGGTATGTATAATGCCCGAATTGCAGCCGATGTTGCGCAAGCACGACGGCGCGGTGAGCGTGTGTTCATGATAGGTGGAGACTGTACCCACGTCACAGGAGTATTTAGCGGACTGCAGGCTGCGCATGGTGCAGAAGCACGCATTGGTTTGGTGTGGTTTGACGCGCATGGGGACTTTAACACCTCAAAGACGACATTGTCAGGGATGCTCGGCGGCATGCCAGTGGCAGTCTGCGCGGGATTGACGTATCCGCAGTGGCGTATCCACGCCGGCATAAGTGTGCCGTTGCCTACCGAACGGATCGTCATGGTGGATGTCCGAAATCTTGATCCAAAAGAACGGACACTCATCGAATCAACGGATGTAACCGTTGTACCTTGTGAGACTGATGCCCTCAAGGCGGCCATGGAACACCTTGTTCCACAATGCGATTACATCTATCTGCATATTGATGAAGACATCCTCGACATACGCTATGTCCCTAATCATATGACTGCCGAACCGAATGGCCCCGATATGGCCACGGTGCAAGAAGCTATTTGTGTGGTCGCCTCGGTTGCTGGGAATAAACTCGTTGCACAGGCACTTGTATCGGTCATGAATACAGGGGATGGGGCCGAAACCAGCGTTGCAAGCGGGATTGAATTAATCCGCACGATGAAGTCAGTTTGGAATTATTAGGCACTATTGCTGATAGGAGCATATATGAATCGAGACATCTTTCGCCAAATTTCTATCATTATCGTCACCATCATTACGTTGACGATCAATTCGTTGGCAACTTCGTTGCCGCTCAACAACAAAACGACCGCTGAGCTTTCAGACAGTTTCCTGGTGCGATTCGTCCCTGCAGGGTATGTGTTTAGTATTTGGGGCATCATCTACACCGGACTCATCGCATACACGGTCTGGCAGGCACTTCCCAAAAACCGTGAAAATGAGCGACTGCGCAGTATCGGCTGGTGGTTCGTGGTAGGCAGTATCGCCAATACGCTGTGGTTAGTGTTTTGGCACTATCAGTATGTCGCGATTACCTTGCCAATGATGTTGATTCTCCTCGGGACGCTCATCTATACCGTCACTGTGTTTTTTAAAAATCCGGCTGCGCGCTTGGCAGAGCGAATCTATGTCGACCTGCCCTTTCGCATCTACTTGGGCTGGATTAGCGTCGCGACTGTCGTCAACGCAACTGTCGTTCTTTTTGATAATGGGCTCACGCCGTCGGACGATGTCGCCATTCTGACTGCGGTGGGATTAGTAGTTGTTGCGGTACTCCTTGCGGTCTCACAACGTATCCTGCGCCGTGACACCGCCTACGGCATGGTCATCGCTTGGGCGTTGTATGGCGTAGGAGTCAAACAAGGTATTTACCTCAATACTGGCTTAATGCCAGCTGCACCGTTGTTGGTAACCGTTGCAACCTACGCAGCACAAGCACTGGCCATCGTGCTCGCGTTGTGGTGGGCTGCAGATCGTATCAGCGGATTGATGCGAAAGAAAACCGTCGCCTAGCATCACGGACTCACCGCAGATGAAAATCTGCGGTGTTTTTTTGTGTAAATTGCGGTATGATAGCACCACGCATTCGTATTCACAGAGTCGAGGAAGACAACCATGGCAGAGAAGCTCAGCGCCAGTATTTCGCTGGATCGACGACGTACCATTGGTACCATTTCCCCCAATATTTTCGGTGGCTTTATCGAGCACATGGGTCGTTGTGTCTATGAAGGCATCTACGAGCCCGGTTCACCGCATTCAGACGCTGATGGCATCCGCATCGATGTGCGCAATGCACTACGTGATATGGGTGTGACCATCATGCGCTATCCCGGTGGCAACTTCTTGAGTGGCTATGAGTGGACTGACGGCATTGGCCCCAAAGACAAACGCCCCAAAAAGCGTGATCTCGCCTGGAAGTCGACCGAGACGAACCAGTTCGGTACCCACGAGTTTATGGATTACTGTGCGTACCTCGGTTCCGAGCCGATGCTCGGGGTAAATCTGGGCACGGGTACCATCCAGTCTGCGGGTAATTATGTCGAATATGTGAATGCGCCAACGGGTACGTATTGGTCAGATATGCGTGCTGCCAACGGTCGTAAAGAACCGTGGGGTGTCACCTGGTGGTGTCTGGGTAACGAGATGGATGGACCTTGGCAAATCGGCCACCTCAATGCCGACGATTACGGCAAAAAAGCCCGCGAAGCCGCCAAAATGATGAAATGGCACGATCCGTCCATCAAACTGGTGCTTGCAGGATCATCGTCCAATGACATGCCCACCTACCCGACCTGGGATCGGACGATTCTCGAACACTGCTACGATCTCGTCGATGTGTTGTCAATGCATTATTACGCGATCAACCACAAAAACGACACACCTTCGTTCCTCGCACTGGCCGTGGACTTCGAAGCGTACATCGAAACCCTCGCATCCACGATTCGCTATGTGAAAGCGCTCAAGCGTTCTGACAAAATGGTTAAGCTCTCGTGGGACGAATGGAATGTCTGGTACAAAGCACGTCTCGACTCCGATATGGACGGCTCGTGGAACGAACGCCCACACCTCATCGAAGAAGTCTATAACCTCGAAGACGCCCTCGTGGTTTCGCAATGGATGAACGTCTTTTTGCGTAAATGTGACGTCCTCGAAATAGCCTGTATGGCACAAATGGTGAACGTCATTGCGCCGATTTTGACCAAAAAAGACGCCATGCTCCTGCAGAGTATCTACTATGCATTCAAAATGCATGCGACTCGTGCCAAAGGCGTTTCGCTCGATTCGTTCGTGAGTGTCGCAACTTCCAACACCACGAAGTTTGGTGAAGTGCCGTTGCTTGACGTTTCTGCGTCGTGGGATGCTGCATCAAATACCGGTGCGTGTTTTGTGGTGAACCGCAGTCTCGATCAGTCCATCACGGTAACCATTGCCTATGCCGATGGTCAAGGCGCCGTCACTGCTGTCTGTGCAGAATCGATCTATGGAACCGATCCGAAAGCGCATAACACCTACGAAAATCCAGGTGTCGTCACTTCGCGTGAAATCCCAGTCCAATCGAGTGCTCAGGGCATAACTATCACTCTTCCTCCGCTCTCTTCAACCGCTATCGACATGCGTGGGTAAATCCCAACGAGCCCCACCGCTATGCGGTGGGGCTCGTTTTTTTTGTTCACATAACTTTTTAAAATTTAAAAGCATATCCGAACATAGGCAAAACAGGTGCTGCATAGGTGAATGTCCCGTTTTGGGTATGTGGATACTCTGAATTACGGATGGAATCAGTCTGCACTTTTTGCAGTGATTGCGCGCGTACCGATTCCGTGACCGATTGACACAAAATCCGAACACTGCTATATTAATTGAACGGTGTTCAGTAAATGATAGGAATTCAATGGATATCGATAAACCACGGAGTCGACGAACTGGACGCATCCGTCAAGCAATCATCAAAAGTGCAGTCGAGATCATTCATCACGAAGGGTTTGCAGCACTTTCTATTCGCCGAATAGCCGATGCAATTGACTATAGTCCAGCGAGTATCTACGAATACTTTTCCAACAAAGAGGCCATCATCGCAGCAGTCTGTGAAGAAGGCTTCACGAGATTAACCACGGCACTGACCGACTACCCACCACAAATTGATTCTCGTATGGCTGTGCGTGAATGCGGGGTGCAGTATATACGATTTGCGCAGGCGAATCCTGATTACTTCCTGCTGATGTTTTCTATGGCGGCAACGCAGGTCTATAGCAATCCTGAAGAATCGCTTGAGCATGAATTGCGTCGGAGTCCCGCATTTATGGTCATTCATGCACATATACAGGTATTAGTCGACGAAGGGAGTGTGTTCGTTACTCCGCAGTATGGTTCTTTTCAAATCGCACTTTCGGCATGGCAGATGGTGCATGGCATTGCAATGCTCACATTGACCATGCAGCGGAATGCACCTATTGACTATAGCGTCATTCGTATGACACTCGATGCATGGCAACGAGGATTTAGTTATACAGAGCATGAACCGCAAAAGAATGCATCAGATTTTCAATGACTTCGCATGGCTGTGTTGCCTTTGTATATCAACAGTGCTATGCCAGATAAGAAGATAACTTAACGACTGATGGCCTGCGAGCGTTTAACATCCAATCAATCGTATGTATAGATTCCAGTAATCAGGTAGCACAGAACGTTGCTTTCGTCCCTGTGAGACCGTACATCGACTCCATCGCCCAGTCACTCTCAATGTGTATCGATATCTTGAAAGGATAGTCATGACACTCTTTCGCACACTCTGGCAACACCAACGGGTTTTGATGGTTATCTGCCTTTGGCATGTTGCAATGATTCCCGTTGTAGCGCTTTTGTATTTGTTCTACCCGCTGGAGATTATCGGCGCTAATGGGTGGGTGAAGCCTATCAAGTTCGCAATATCTTCGGCAATCTATGCTGCGAGTATTGCCTGGATTGCAACGCTCTTTCCCAAGACTTCGCGCTGGTATAAACTCGCTGGTTGGACCATCGCTGTTTCGTTGCTCATCGAAACGAGCCTGATCACGTTGCAGGTTGCCCGTGGCACCGTCAGTCATTACAACATCAGTACGCCACTCGACACAACAATATACTCCCTCATGGCGATATTCATCAGCATATTGGCCACGGCAAACATCATCTGTTTGTGTATCGTGCTCTTCCAAAAAACACTCTCGCCCGTCATCCGAATTGCCTGCAGTTGGGGCTTGGCAATCGCTGTTGTCGGAATGGTTGCTGGCGTGCTGATGACATCTGTCAATGTTTCTCCAACACAGTTGCGTACGATGCAGGTAGATCGGAAAGCCCCCGCGAGCTATGGTGCCCACAGTGTGGGTGTCGATGACGGTGGACCTGGGTTGCCCTTCGTGGGATGGAGTACCGTGGCAGGCGATTTGCGCGTCGGTCACTTTGTGGGGCTCCATGGACTCCAAGTGTTGCCGCTGTTTGCGTTGTTGTTGCTTTCTGGGCGCTTGTTTCGCCGGAACACTCCTGCCCAACACCTGCAACTCGTCCAGCTTGTGGGGATAGCGTATACAGCTGTTACGGGATTACTGATTTGGCAAGCATGGCGCGGGCAGTCAGTCATTGCGCCAGACATGATCAGCATCGGGTGTGCTGCGGCTATTGGTGTTGTCCTGCTGGTCGGCGCATGGAATATCTTGCGCAGCGGAGCGGCGAAACCCCAATCACAGTAAGTGTGCAGTATTCCCATTGTTGCATGCATCAGAATGTCGTACGTTTGAGGCTACCCGCACAGACCATTATTGTTCTCTCTTGTGCGAGAGTGCGTGATCCGGTACTTTGAAGGTAGCCATACGCATTTCTAAACCACATACCCGGTTGTCTGACAGTTTGCTGTGTTACTATAGCGTCAGATGACCTGCGCTGTATTCGTCATTTCGTGTTGGGATAGAGACAGAATTTACTGTGACTTCCAAACAAAAATGACTGAGGTTGCGGCGCATGTGGAAAGGGGAAACATGCCACGTTTTCGATTTCAATGGGCAAACATCCCAGAGATACTCAGAACAGAACTTGCCCGGCACCTTTCATTGCCCTCTGCAAACCCTGCCTCCTTTCAAACGGTCTATGGGATGCGTCCCAAAACCGAATTTGTGCAACGTTCCTGGAACATATTGCTCGATACGTGGCTTTTTCATGACGAACCCGCTGCGCTACGCATTGCCACTGCATTACGTATACGGAACATAGGTGATACATCCATTGATCACGAACTGCAATATCTGCAGTCATGCCGTAATTCTGCAGGACTGCGCCAGGTGGTGTTGGCCGAGTTCATCACGCTCGGCGAGACATCCGCTGACCAGATTCGTACCCCACCGCATCATCCTGTCATTACCCCTTCGACTCCGCCGCAGCATGACAAAGCACAAGAACAAGCCAACCCGCTGGTACATCTGTTGGCCATGGTAACGGCAGTCCTCAAGAGCAACGCATCGACTAAGGATGTCCGAATGACACAAGAAGGTGACTTGCAGATTCCCTTCGGGAGCAGCAAGGTTTTTCTCACCATCAAGGCCGAACCATTGGGGATTCGCGTGTTTGCTGTTGTGTTGCAGCAGATACAACCGACCCCTGCACTCTACGAAACACTTAACCACATCAACATCAATTTACCTTGTGGGCGTATTTTCGCATTGAATGATTTTGTGGTGATGGAAAGTTCCATCCCCATCGAAGCATTTTCGCCTCAGCATTTAGTCGGCACTATCGAAACAGTCGGATTCATCGCCGATACGCTTGATGATCGCCTCATGGCGACCTTTGGTGGAACGATGCAAATATCGCAAGCACCTGAGGATACGATCGATGTCTAACGCACTCCTTGCTTTTTCAGACCAACTCGTTGCCACTATCGAGCACACCCGACTCGCCACGGTGACCGTATCGGGAATGACAACGAATTTGATGGGTGGCGGCATGGGCTCTGGGTGGCTCTTTGACGATTTGGGGCATATTGTCACCAATGCCCATGTGGTTGAAGGGATTACTCGATTGCTCCAAGTGCAGCTTTCGGGACAAAAAAGTCAAGAGGCGACGATTGTTGGTGTCGATCGTGCATGTGACCTTGCGGTGTTGCGGTGCACCAACATCGACCAAAGCCGCCGTCCATTGACCGTACGGACCATCCCCGCTCGGCTTGGGGAGATCTGTATAACCCTCGGTTCGCCTTTGCGCTACCGCGAATCCGTATCACTGGGGATCGTCAGCGGGCTCGCACGACAACTGCCGAACGGCGATGGATACATCGAAGAAGTTCTACAGACAGACGCCGCAATAAACCCTGGGAACTCGGGTGGTCCGCTGGTGGATGCGCTTGGGATGGTCCTTGGTGTGAATGTCGCGCGTCGTTCTGATGCAGACAACATTGGATTCGCCATTGCAGCCGAACTCGTCAACGATATTGTTCCCGAGCTCATCACGTACGGTTCTGTCCTGCGTGGCACGATTGGTATCTCGATTGCCGAATCGTGGGCTCCGGATGGGACAGAACGACAAGTCATTACCGTTCAAAAAATCAAAACCGCACAATCCCTTTTTCAAATCAACGATACCGTTCTCGCACTAGATGACCAACCAGTCACACGGCGCTACGATGTCCGCAAATATTTATCACGTGCGCGTATTGGAACAACGATTACCGCCTCCATTCTGCGCGGCTCTACACCTTTATCCATCCCGGTGGTGGTAAGTGCACGGACGTAACGCTTTACGCCGAATATACATAATCACGTAAAGTGCTCAGCACTAACACCTGCTGTAGGTATCATTAAGTGCGTAGAATGCCATTCTGAAGCATTTTCTCAACATGATGTTTTCTCGATTCATACACTTGTTACTCTGTGGTTTCGTTGCATTGCGAAAAATCGAAGGACCGTATCATGCCATTTTGGAACATGGGCCCGTTCGATGATCTTTGCGATAAGCCAGATTCTTTCGCTATGAAGGTACTGTTTTATCAAAGATGACGCAAATATTGCCGTGGTGCAGCGACGTGCTCAAGGATAGGTACGACGACCACAATGCAAGAATGCTAGATCTGGTAATCCATGATGTTCCCCAACTACATCGTAACCTGAAAGACAACCACGTTACGTGAGGGCATCAAATATGATGTACTTCGATGAATATCCGCAACCATGCCGGTTCAACTGTTCGTACAAATGAACAATATTCTTTGCTTCTTTGGAGAAACACTATGCCCGCTATCCGGGTTCTGCACGGCCTTCCACGTATCGGTCATCTCGTCGGAATGGGCCTCTGGCCATTGGACTTTCTCACTTCTCTGCAACGGAATCACCCCGATCTGGTGACGGTTTCCATCAATGGCGGATCATTCACTTTGGTGACAAATCCGTCACTCGTCGAAGAGATTTTGGTCACGCAGCAGAAGCAATTCCAAAAGGACAAGTTTCTCAAACTGTATGCAAAACCTGTCTTTGGCAACGGTTTGCTTTCTAGCGATGGTGATTTTTGGTTGCGACAGCGTCGCATGGCTCAGCCTGCGTTCCATCGGACGCGCATTGCTGAATATACCGAGGCTATGACACGACACGGGACAGCATCAATTTCTTCTATCCGTGCAGATGAGTGGGTAGATATCCATCCGGTGATGATGCGCCTCACGCTCGAGATCGTCGCAGAGACATTATTTGGTACTGTTCCAGAGGGATCCCTCAATCAAATCGGCAGCGCACTCGACCGGATTATGCATCAATTTGCAGGCGACACTATCACACAATTCCTCAGTCAGCTCTTAAACCGTCCCCTAGATCATGCGGGTGAAGCAGCATTCCAACAGGCGGTGCATACATTCGACACCGTGATATCCGAAATCATTACACAACGGCAAGAACGATACGAACCTGGTTCCGATTTGTTGGGCATGTTCCTGGCTGCCCGTGATGACGATGGCGCTCCGATGACGGCAGAGCAACTGCGTGATGAGTGCAAAACGATGTTTTTGGCCGGTCACGAAACGACTGCACTCACAATGAGTTGGTCTTTATGGCTGTTGGCGACTCATCCCGACATCCAGCGAAGGCTGGCCGATGAAATACGCACCGTCATAGGCATTCGAATGCCCACACTCGAAGACATACGGAATTTGCCGTTCACCGAACAAGTTATCCGAGAATCGATGCGGCTGTATCCACCGGCTTGGGTCCTGCAACGCGAGTCACTTTTTGACGTTTCGCTCGGTCCACTTGATGATCCGTACAGTATTCCCAAAGAACATGATGTCCTTGTCAGTCCGGCTGCGATGCATCGTGACCCGCGCTTCTACGCACATCCGGATCGATTTATGCCGAACCGCTGGACCCCCGAGTTCGTCGCTGCGTTACCCAAATATGCGTACTTTCCTTTTGGGGGTGGGCCACGTCTGTGTATTGGCCAGCAATTTGCCATGATGGAAGTAACGTTGCTGCTTGCACAATGCATCCAACGTGGTCATTGGGAAGCAAAACCATTCCATCGTGTCGCCGCGCAACCGTCGATTACTCAGCGGCCGAAGTATGGCATCAAACTGCGCTACAAACCGCACGTGACATAATAAGCCATTTTCTTCTGCTCGTACAATAGCGGCAGCTGCTGCAGACGGAATGGATTGATGTTCACAAAAAACCGGCGTACCGTTAGGTACGCCGGCCGTGCTATTAGGGATTACGCCATGGGGATCTTGAGATGTTCGCAGATGAGTCCATGGAAGTGGTGTACCCCATTCTCGCGCAAAACCGAAAAACGTCCGGTATTGTATGACCGGGAGCGTAATCGCCGTTGGACGGTTTCGCAGAGTTCGATGTCTTCCTGCTGTACCAAATCACTAAAGGCGAAGTTTTTGGCAAAGTCCTCAGCGACTCCCGGACGTTTCGCATCGCGAAGATACCATTCGAACACGGTCACGGTCTTTTCGGGACCGAGAGGCAAAATGATATTGATTTGGATATTATCGGGGTAGATATTCAGCATCAAATTGGGGAAGACCCAGTAATAGAGTGCCTGAGCATCGGCGTCATCTGCGAGGTTCCGACGATACAAGTTGTCTTCTTTGACACGGATGGGCGCATACTGCTTGGAGTAATAGCGTTCGGTGATGACCTCGTAGTCGTTGTAATCGATGAGTTTGAACAGGCCTGGGTGCGCAATGGGGATATGGTACCCCTCGAGGTAGTTATCGACATAGACCTTCCAATTGCAATTGATTTCGTAATCAACGCGCTTGTAGAAGCCCATTTCGTCGATGTTCATGCGAACGGTCTCGGGGATGATTGCCCCAAGTACGTCCTGTAACGATGGCGTCTCTTCGTCTAAACAGACAAAAATGAACGGTCCCCAGGTGTCGACACGGACGGGAGTGAGCCCAAATTTGTCGCGGTCGAAGTTCTCGACACCGTCAAATTCAGGGGTATTCAACAATTTGCCGTCTAATCCGTAGGTCCAGCCATGATACATACACTGGAGTGTTTTGCGGTGGCCGGGACCGTTTGCAACGGCGCCTGCTCGGTGTTTGCAGACGTTGTAGAACGCAAAAATTTTGCCCGCAGTATCGCGGGTAATCACGAGCGGCTCGTCCACAACAGAGCAGGTGAAAAAGTCACCGGGACGCTGGAGTTGTTCGAGTCTCCCGACGAGTTGCCACGTTTTGCAGAAAATATGCTCTTTTTCCAACTCCAGCAACGCCGGGTCGGTATACCAATCAGCAGGAATGGTTGTTGCTGTTGCGATATCTTTGGAAAAGACAAATGGCGAAGCCATATTTTTATCCTTGCACGCTCAGGAGTTCGACGTCGAATATCAAGGTAGCGTTCGGCGGAATGACACCAGCTGCCCCACGGGCACCGTACCCCAAATCAGCGGGAATCGTCAGGGTGCGCTTACCGCCGACCTGCATGCTCATCACGCCTTCGTCCCAGCCCTTGATGACTTGGCCGACGCCGATGATGAAGGTGAACGGGTCTTTGCGATCGACCGAAGAATCAAACTTCTTGCCGTTTTCCAGCGTGCCAGTGTAATGCACGGTGACTTGTTTGCCTTTTGTTGGGGTTGCACCCGTACCGACGACATGATCGACATACTGCAAACCTGAGGGAGTGGTGTTTTTTTCGGTGGTCATAGAATACTCCTTATATGATGAATGTATGCCGTATATAGTACCCGATATTACGCGGTTTTCGCTATCGTCAGCAGATTTTGCCCCGTTTGCCAGCCTTGCCGTGTGCAATGGGATGTTCCCCAATCCACCGCTCATCGATGGGTTCGTCGGCCCGCTGGTAGCGCGTATCAGTCGACAATCGAATGCGGTTCGAGGCATTATCGAGGCTTGTGTGTACCGTATAGACGCTAAAAATCAGGACATCCCCTGCAGAATAATCAGCGGTCAGCCAACGTCCACCGAGTGCTTGGCGTAACTTTACGGGATTGTCAGATAACCATCCGCCGGCACGAATGTTGCCGCCGCCACCCATATCGCTGTATTCTGGGCCGACTTTGTTTTCGCAGAATTCATCGACATCTTTCGATCCATACCCTTCATTCAGGCGTTGATGCGTGTGCGAATGTTCCAGGACCAGCAGGCCGCCCATGGTGATCGGAATATCGCACATCGGCGTCCACGCGGTATACAGTTGTTTTGTGCCACGACCCATGTACACGATATCCATGTGTGGTGGAGTGCCTCGATTGGGAGCAACTGCACGGACCCAGGTAAAATCAAAGTGGCGCACGGCTGCGCCGAGGAGTGTTTCGAAAATAGAAATCATCTCTCCGTCATACAGCACGTCGTGAAGCGGTTGATTTGATTCACTCAAATCAGGCATGAATTGGACCTTCGATGTAGGAGCTGCAATACATGCATCTACAGGATATGCCGGGTCGGTTTGGCCACGTGCTGCAAGGCGTTCGGCCATGATGTGATGCGCAGCACTGATGGTATTTGTATCGAGCACACCTTTGAGGTAGAGGTACCCCTCAGCCTCCATAAATCCACGCATCGCGCTGGGATTAGGCAGTAGAGCGGTGCAGTCGGTCAACATCCCAAAAACATCGGGTTCCGTCGAAATATGCTTTTTCATCGAAGACAATCGAGGCAGGTTGGCTACCGTCATTGGGAGCTCCTTTTGAGTGCGGATTTTGCTTTCATGTTTATCATAGCGAACAAATGTTGTTGTGTATAGATGTCAGATTTGACAATTGTATTATTGATGGGTATACTTTCAGAAGTTCTTTGAAAGGAACATATTGTGTTCAAACGTGGCCAGCTCATCCTAGTAGTTCTTATTGTTACCCTAGTCGTTCTAGCGATTACGGGTGCATAACACTATAGGGAGCGGCTTAACCGCACGATGAAGTAAAGTTCACCTCTCCCGTTACGGATACGGGAGAGGTTTTTGTTTGTACAAATGGAGGATGTATGTCTGAGAAGCGTACCGGAGCTCAGATTCTGTGTGAAGCACTGATCATGAATGGTGTCGACACGATGTTTGGTATTCCAGGCGGAGCGATTATGCCGTTCTATCACGCAATGTGGGAATACCGCAGTGATTTACGCCACATCCTCTGCCGCCACGAGCAGGGTGCAGGCCATGCTGCCGAGGGATTCGCTCGTTCAACCGGTCGAATTGGCGTCTGTATTGGCACCAGCGGCCCTGGCACTACCAACCTCGTCACGCCTATCGCGGACGCCTGGATGGACAGCACGCCCATGCTCGCCATCTGTGGGCAAGTGAGCAGCACTGTCCTTGGCAAGGATGCATTCCAAGAGACCGATATCACCGGTATCACGATGCCCATCACCAAGCACAATTACTTGGTCAAAAACATCAATGACATCGCCTATGTGGTCAAAGAAGCAATTCATATTGCTACAACGGGGCGATATGGCCCGGTCTTGGTCGATATCACCAAAGACGCATTACAGGCGAGTGCAGTACCAGATTACAGCAAAAAAATCTTTTTGCCGGGGTATCGTCCAACGGTGACTGGCAGCAAGAAGCAAATTAAAGCTGCCCTCTCACTCATGCTCAAGAGCAAAAAACCAGTCTTGATGATTGGGAACGGCGTCATGATGTCTGATGCGAGTGCAGAGATTCGTGTCTTTGCCGAACGATACAAAATTCCTGTCATCACCACCTTGCACGCGTTGGGCGCATTCCCCGAAGACCATGATTTGTCGTTGGGCATGCCAGGTATGCACGGCTGGGTACACGTCAATCGGGCTATTCAAGAGGCAGACTTCCTGATGAATATTGGTGGTCGCTTCGATGACCGCGTCACCGGCAAGGCGTCAACATTTGCCCCGATTGCCAAAATTGTCCATGTCGACATCGACCCATCTGAGATTGGGAAAAATATCGAAGTCGAAATTCCTATTGTCGGTGACGCACGGATAGTCACCCTGTCATTGCTCGAGGAAGAACCAGAAGAGAAGTTGGTTGCTGAATTCCACAAGAATGCAGCCGAGTGGTTGACCTACATTCGCGAGCTGCAAACCAAACACCAACACAAGCAGCAGTACCTCAACCGACCCGATACCTCGACCATGATGCCACACGATGTGTATGCCGCACTGACCAAGCAAATGAACACACGCGGCAACTATCGCGTCGTGACGGATGTTGGCCAGCACCAAATGTGGGCAGCACAATTGCTCGATTGGTACAAACCACGTACACACATCACGTCAGGTGGTGCTGGTACGATGGGTTTTGCCGTGCCCGCTGCCCTTGGTGTTGCTGTGGCACATCCCGAAGATACCGTATGGGCAATCGCAGGTGATGGTGGCTTCCAGATGACCAACCAAGAGATGATCGTGGTCATTCAAGAGAACATCAAAAACATGAAGATTGCCATCATCAACAATGGCTTCTTGGGCATGGTACGTCAGTGGCAAGAATTGTTCGAGGGGAAGCGCTACAGCGGAACGCCGTTAACAAGCCCGAACTTCCAGATGCTGGCAGAGGCTTATGGCTGGACCGGGATTACTGTCGAATCCGTCGACCAAATTGATGCAGCTATCGATCGTGCGTATGCCACCGATGGTCCTGTATTGATTGACTTCCGTGTCGAACGTGAAGTCAACGTGTTCCCGATGGTGCCTCAGAACAAGAGTATCGGCGAGATGATTACGGAGTAGATGATGAAAATCCATACCTTAGTGGTGCTGGTTCAGGATCACCCAGGCGTGCTGAATCGTGCCGTGAGCATGTTTCGTCGCCGTGGCTATAACATCGCCAGTCTCGTTGTCGGCCACACCGAAACGCCCGGTGTGAGTCGGATGACTATCGTGGTAGAATCTGAGAACGTCGAACAGGTTGTGAAGCAGCTGTATCGTTTGGTTGAGGTGCTCAAAATTTCAGACGTGACCGAAGATCCCGTGGTCGACCGTGAAATGGTGCTGGTCAAGCTCCATGTGACGGGCCAACACCGCGCCGAAATCGTCGCACTGACGGAAGTTTTCACTGCCAAAATCGTCGATGTGGCCCAAAACACGATGGTCATCGAAATGACTGGCGGCCCCGCAAAAGTCGATAACTTTATTGATGTAATTCGTCCGTTTGGCATCAAAGAAATGATGCGCACCGGACGAATCACCATGGTACGCGGCGGTAAAGGTCATAGCGGCGCAGAACTCATCGACCAAGCAGCGGAATAACGCGCTGGAAGAATACGGGCACCGGTGTTCGGTTGCCCAAGAAGGATCAAAGAGGAGCAATATGGCAAAGTTGTACTACGACAACCAGGCAGATCTGGGTCGATTCAAGGGCCGCACCGTGGCAATCATCGGATTCGGCAGCCAGGGCCATGCACACGCATTGAACCTCAAAGAGAGCGGCATTGACGTCGTCGTCGGCTTGTACGCAGGTTCCAAGAGCAAGGCTAAAGCAGAAGCAGCCGGCCTGAAGGTCATGACCGTCGCTGATGCTGCCAAGGCTGCCCAAGTTATCATGATTTTGACCCCAGATACCAATCAGTCGCAGACCTACAAAGAACACATCGCCCAGCACATGACCAAGGGCAAAACCCTGATGTTCGCGCACGGCTTCAACATTCGCTTTGGTCAGATTGTTGCACCTGAAGGCATCGACGTGAGCATGGTTGCCCCAAAGTCACCAGGTCACCGTGTACGCGAAGTCTACACCCAGGGTGGCGGCGTCCCTGCATTGGTCGCCGTGCACCAAGATGCCAGTGGTAACGCTATGGCCGATGCTCTGGCATACGCCAAGGCAATGGGTTGTACCCGTGCCGGTGTGCTCGAGACCACCTTCGCCGAAGAAACCGAGACCGACTTGTTCGGTGAACAGGCTGTCCTCTGTGGCGGCGTGTCCGCACTCGTCAAAGCTGGATTTGAGACGTTGGTCGAAGCTGGCTACCAGCCGGAAGTCGCCTACTTCGAATGTATGCATGAGCTCAAACTCATCGTTGACCTGTTCTACCAGGGTGGTATGAATTACATGCGTTACTCGGTATCCGATACCGCAGAGTGGGGCGATTATGTCGCTGGTTCACAGATCATCAACGAAGCATCACGTGCCTCGATGAAATCATTGTTGGCAAACATCCAAAGCGGTGCGTTTGCCGAAGACTGGATCGAAGAGAACCACAACAACCGCCCACGCTTCAACAAGATGCGTTCCGCAGACACTGATCACAAGATCGAAGTCGTCGGTCGTGAACTGCGCCGTATGATGCCGTTCGTTAACCCACGCGAAGTCATCCCCGGCCAAGGCGGCTCCTAATCCCTTTGCCCGGCTACGCAGTCCGCTGCGTAGCCGGGCGTCATACTAAAGGACACTCTGATGCAGGATAGTCATGTACGAATCTTTGATACGACGTTACGCGATGGCGAACAAGCACCTGGGTGCACGATGTCGCTCGAAGAAAAGCTCGAAATAGCACGTCAGCTACATCGTCTAGGTGTCGATATCATTGAATCTGGCTTCCCTGCAGCATCACCCGGTGACTGGGCCGCAGTGCATCAAATCGCCAAAGAAGTAGGCACTGCTGATGGTCCGGTTATCTGCGCACTCGCGCGCGCCAATCGCGACGACATCGACAAAGCATGGACTGCTATACAGCCAGCTGTGAAAAAACGCATTCATACGTTTTTATCGTCGTCCGACATTCATATCGAATATCAGTTCAAATCCACTCGCGAAAAAATGCTCGAACGCGCTCGTGAAATGGTGCGGTATGCACGTTCACTCTGCGAAGATATCGAATTTTCGCCCATGGATGCCAGCCGCTCCGACCCTGCCTATCTCCATCAAATGTTGACGGCTGTGGTTGCCGAAGGTGCAACGACCCTCAATATTCCTGATACCGTCGGGTTCACTACGCCTGACGAATACGGCGAGATGATTCGTGGAATATTGGCAAACGTACCCGGTATCGAAAATTGCATCATATCAACGCATTGTCACGATGACTTGGGTATGGCAGTGGCGAATAGTCTGGCAGGTGTACGAGCCGGTGCACGCCAAATCGAATGTACCATCAACGGTATCGGCGAGCGGGCTGGCAATGCATCGCTGGAGGAAGTCGTGATGGCGTTGCACACGCGCAATGCATACTATGGCATATCTACCAATGTCGTAACCACGGAATTGACCCGCAGCAGTCGGTTACTCAGCTCCTTTATCGGCATTCCCGTCCCACCGAACAAAGCGATTGTGGGTGGCAACGCATTTGCGCACGAATCAGGCATTCATCAAGACGGCGTCCTCAAAAATCGGATGACCTATGAAATCATGAGCGCCGAGACGGTCGGACTCGACGGCAACATGCTCGTCCTCGGAAAACACTCTGGTCGACATGCATTCCGGTTAAAACTCTCCGCTATGGGGTTTGAACCAGACAACGATGACGAATTCCAAAAAGTATTTGAACGCTTCAAAGAGCTCTGCGACCGCAAGAAAAAAATCGATGATCGTGATCTCGAAGCACTCATCACCGGTGAACATCATCGGGTGGAAGAAGTCTATAAACTGGAACACGTCCAGGTCATTACTGGTACCAGTCTGACTCCTGTAGCGACGGTGCGACTCATTGACCAACAGGGGAATCCATATCTCGCTGCCGCCCACGGGACGGGCCCTGTGGATGCAATCTACAAAGCCATTGACAGTGTCGTCAAACGCCCTGTCGAATTACTCGAGTTTTCGATAAACTCGGTGACTGAAGGTATCGATGCGGTCGCAGAGGTTTCCGTGCGCATTCGCGACACTATCGCCGCCCAACAAGCCGCAGCAAATCCAGGGATTGACCTGTTCAGCGGATACGGCGTTCACACTGACACCATGGTCGCAGCCGCCGAAGCCTATATGGGCGCTTTAAATAAGTTACTCCAAGACCGCGGACGGCGTATCAACGACGAGAAATCGGCGTATGCAGATGGCTACGATCAATCAAAAACCGGCTACGCCATTGATTCATTCGCAAATACCGGTAAGCAGTAGTTTCAGAAAGGCGCCGCAGGTACATGCCTGCGGCGTACGTTATCATGCGCATTAGTTTTCTGGGCCCCGCTGGCACGTATAGCGAAATCGCAGCTCTTGCCTATGCTACGACATCCGATTCGGTTGTTGCCTGTACGTCGCACACCACTGTTGTGGCGGCTGTCGAAAACGGCGATGCAGATGTCGCCATGATGCCCATCGAAAACGTCCTCGAAGGGGCTATCACGGTAACTCTTGATTTACTCATCCACGAAACCGCTCTCCGGATCTGTGCCGAAACCGTCGTCCCGATAAAACATCAACTCCTTGGCCGTTTTGGATTTGACATAACATTAGCAAAAATCCTCTACGGACATCCACAATCGCTCGCACAGTGCCGTCATTTCATTGAATCTCACCTCCCGCATGTTACATCCGTCGCCTCATTGTCGAATAGTGCTGCGCCAGCTGATGCGTTGGCCTCGGCAGTGCCTGCTGTCGCAATAGGAACCGTACGTGCTGCCGAGTTGACGGGTACGTGTATTTTGGTTCCCGACATTCAAGACCGACATAACAATGTCACTCGTTTTGTTGCACTTGCACGACAAGACCATGTTCCGACCGGGAATGACAAAACGAGCTTGTGCTTTGGGTTCGATCGAGAAGATCAGCCTGGGCAGGTCGTACGCGTCCTCGAAATTCTGGCCAAAGCAAACATCAACATGATTAAACTAGAATCTCGTCCTTCAAAAGCGGTGTTAGGCGAATATGTCTTTTTGGTTGATATCAATGGCCACCGCGAAGATCCTCACATTGCCGAAGCACTCGCTGCTATGCAAACACAAACTGGCTTCCTCAAAATATTCGGGAGCTACCCGTGCTATGCAAAAGACTAAAAACCATGTAGTACTTCCTTTCCTAAGACAAG
Source organism: Thermoflexus hugenholtzii JAD2 (assembly GCA_945881915.1). Lineage (GTDB taxonomy): Bacteria > Chloroflexota > Chloroflexia > Chloroflexales > Roseiflexaceae > UBA965. The sequence continues at coordinate 109,288 of CAMCVW010000003.1, forward strand.
ATTCTGCGTGCTCGCACACACTGTGAAAGCATTTTCCGTTCGGAAGACGACACAATCAAAATTGCCAACCTCCTCGATGTCTGGGTGTAGCATGTGATGACCGGTACTGGCCTGTTTCTCACGTCAAAAACGCTGAGTTTTTTGCCGAATCGCGTACATGAATTTTCTGACTGTGAAAATTGCCGAATTTGGCAGCTCGCGTCACCACAAAACACTTGTGACACAGGCCAAATATCCAAGAAACCCTATAGGCGTCAGCTCCCGTGGCACGTAGTGACGCAGAATTTCTGTCGCATGGTAACTTTTTAACGAACTACACGAATCGATATATTCGCATTATTGTGGCAATGTGGGGTGCTCTGTCATGTATGTGAATGAGTTAATCTCGGCGTACAACACCTTTTGATTGCTAGCTCATACATATGACTGGTCGGTCATAAGCATTTGCCGGCGGTCTGCGCCGCCGCAGGTACAATCCTGCGCTGTGACACAAACTGTCGATTACTATAAAAGGTATTACAACGGGTTTGCAGGATTCAAACGCGCATTCCTGACAGTGGGATGACGAATTCGGTCGGCATTCCGACAGATGAAGAAATATAATGTCGCCGAAATTATAGCTACTATCGCGGTGAGAGCCGTCAACGAATCGACTGTACGCTGCAGCTGTAGGGATTGGCAGTCAACACATTCGCCATAGAAATCCATACAGATCTCGTCACAGGGTTTCTGATCGATGGTGTTTCGCTCGTTGAATACATATTTTCATTTTTTGTACTCTAGGGCATCGTAGCTAACACTTGTGTATTGCAAATCACCCTAGGGAGCAAGTGATGGATACGGTTGGTTGCTCTGCCAGACTCTCGACGAGAGTGGCATGCATGATTGGTTGCGTGTGCATGGATTATCCGCCACCGGCTTACAGAATGCTCCATGACGGGGTACAACTGATGTGAGTGGTCAGCCTGCGAAGTGACCTCGGTATGATAGGTGATATCTCACATAGCACTGCCGATTGACACGTTTGCAGTGGTGAAAAAACTCACTGTATTCAGAATGGCATGAATATGCGTAGCATTGGCCCGTACCATTAAACTGTTGTATGGTAAACTATCGAAGCATACCGTCGCAATGGGGTACAGGCAATTTTGAACAGGAGAAGTCGATGTCGACAAAACAAATTTGGTTCAAAGGCAAGATGATTCCGTGGGAGCAAGCGAACGTGCACATCATGACGCATGCGCTCCACTATGGTTCATCCATATTTGAAGGAATTCGTTCATACCCAACGCCGAATGGTGCAGCAATTTATCGATTGGGACCACACATCCGCCGGTTGTACGACTCATGCAAAATCTACAGCATGGAGATCCCGTTCACCCCAGCCGAAATCACACAAGCCACCAAGGATGTCGTCCGTGTCAACAACATGACCAATGCCTACTTACGCCCACTTGTATGGCGTGGTGAAGGACCATTGGGACTCGACGGCAAAGGGAATCCCATCGAAGCAATGGTCGCGGCAGTCGAGTGGGGCGCATATCTCGGTGCAGATGGCCTCAAAAACGGTGTTGACGTAGGTGTATCCTCATGGAACCGATTGGCATCTAACACCATACCGACGATGGCCAAAGCAGGCGGTAACTACCTGTCTTCGTTCCTCATCAAGAGCGAAGCATTGCGCAACGGCTACAACGAAGGCATTGCGCTCGATACACGTGGGAACGTCGCCGAAGGATCGGGGATGAACTTATTCGTTGTCCGTGACGGCGTCCTGTACACCCCACCAATTACTGCAAATATTTTGCCCGGTATCACCCGCGATTCCATCATGAAGATAGCCAAAGATCTGAAAATTGAAGTACGCGAAACCGAAATGCAGCGTGAGGCATTGTACATTGCCGACGAACTGTTCTTCTGTGGTACTGCAGCCGAAGTCACTCCAATCCGTTCGGTCGACCGTGTAACCGTAGGCGCCGGCAAAATCGGTGAAATCACCAATGCCATCCAAGAGCATTTCTTTGGATTGTTTGCTGGTAAGGTCGATGATAAGCACGGCTGGTTGGACTACATCTAGGCATTCATCCTGAGTGGTGGGGAGCAATCCCCACCACGGTTTTGCATGTGAGGAACTGGCAAATGACCACTGCGCCGCAGACATTGTTCGAAAAAATCTGGAACCGGCATATTGTCCGTCCTGAGACCAGCGAGACCCCGGCTGTCCTCTACGTAGACCTCCATTTGGTCCATGAAGTGACGTCGCCCCAGGCATTCACAGAACTGCGTGAACGTGGCCTGAAGGTGCGCCGTCCGGCACAAACAATTGCAACCATGGATCATTCTACGCCGACGACCCCCCGTGGCAGTGATGGGATCATTCCCGTGCTCGATGCACAGGCGCAGATACAACTCAACCAACTCGAAAAAAACTGTATTGATTTTGGTATTCCCCTGTTTGCCATTGGGACCGAAAATCAAGGGATCGTCCATGTCATTGGACCCGAACAAGGGCTCACTCAGCCAGGGATGACAATCGTCTGCGGTGACAGTCACACCAGCACGCATGGTGCATTTGGTGCACTCGCATTTGGTATCGGCACATCCGAAGTCGGTCACGTACTTGCCACGCAATGTCTCTTGCAGAGTCGCCCGAAAACGATGGAAGTGCGTATCACCGGTACGCTGCGCCCAGGTGTGGGAGCAAAAGACATAATTTTGGCAATTATCGCCAAAATCGGTATCGGCGGCGGTACCGGCTATGTGTTTGAGTATACCGGCTCCGCGATTCGTGGGCTGAGCATGGAAGAACGCATGACGGTCTGCAATATGTCGATCGAAGGCGGCGCACGCGCCGGACTCATCGCGCCAGATCACGTCACTTTTGACTACATCAAAGGCCGTCCACGTGCACCGCAGGGTACCGCTTGGGACGCCGCTGTCGCCGACTGGGCAACCTTAGTCACCGATGCGGATGCTGCTTATGATGCGACGATTGAACTCGATGCCGATACGTTGACTCCGATGATTACGTACGGCACGAACCCGGGGATGGGTATCCCAATTACTGGTACAGTCCCGACCCGGGCCGACATGGCGGATGAGCAATCGAAAGCAGGCCTCGAAAAAGCGCTCAAATATATGGACCTGCAAGAGGGTCAATCCCTCATCGGCAAGAAAATCGATGTCGTCTTCATTGGTAGCTGCACAAATTCTCGCATATCGGATCTGCGCCAGGCTGCCAGTGTGATGAAGGGCCGACGTGTCGATTCCAATGTCCGTGTGCTGGTTGTGCCAGGTTCTGCACAAGTCAAAAAACAGGCAGAAGCAGAAGGGCTCGACAAGATTTTCACCGCTGCTGGTGCAGAATGGCGTGAAGCAGGGTGTTCGATGTGTATTGCCATGAACGGCGACCAGCTGAGCCCTGGGCAATACGCAGTATCAACCAGCAACCGCAATTTCGAAGGACGTCAAGGGAAGGGTGGTCGGACATTTTTGGCGAGTCCGCTCACCGCCGCCGCCACTGCAATTTCAGGAGCAATCTGTGACCCACGCGACATCCGCTAAAGATTTCACTGAACCGCGTATTCCGTTGTGGCTCGGGATAGCTCCGTTGGGACTCATCCTCGTAGGGCTTGGCTTTAGCATCGCCGGTGATGCGGTAGTCCGCAAAATCAAACAACAATCATGGTTTTTGCGAGGGACGTTGGGCCTCATTTTGCTCAACAGCGGCATCAGTGTTGTCGGCGAAGCAGTGCGTATGCGCATTCATGCCGATCTCGATATTCAGCGATAGGACGAATCGATGGAATCATTCAAGCCATATACCGCACGCTATGCCGTGCTGCCGGTCGAGAACATCGACACGGACCAGATAATCCCCGCCCGCTTCCTCAAGACGACGAATAAGGTCGGATTGGGAGAAATGCTGTTTTCGGACTGGCGCTACACCGACGCCGGTGGACCGAATCCCGATTTCATCATCAATAAACCCGAATACCAAGGCGTCGAAGTGTTGGTGGCCGGGAATAACTTCGGCTGTGGATCATCCCGAGAACACGCACCCTGGGCACTGCAAGGATACGGGTTCAAAGCGGTATTGAGTACGTATTTTGCCGACATTTTTCGCAATAACTCGCTGAAAAACGGATTAATCCCGATCATCATCAGTGAAGAAACCTACCAAAAACTCGTCGCCGCTGATGCGGAGGCTGCGGGAGAAGTCGAGATTTCGGTTGACTTGGCTTCACAGACAGTTACCCTCCCGGATGGAGAGAAAGTCCACTTCCCCATTGAACCATTTGCCAAGTTCTGTGTGTTGAACGGCGTCGATCAACTCGGCTTCTTAGTTTTGGCTGACGCTGACCTGACGGCATATGAATCCGCACACGCTGCACGCGTCAATACTGCAGGACTCTGATGAACGCAACAATCACAACACTTCCCGGTGATGGAATTGGCCCAGAAGTCGTCGCACAGGGCGTTGCAGCCCTGAACCAGGTTGCAGCAGTTTTCGGCCATACCTTCACCCTCAAAACAGCACTGCTCGGTGGGTGTGCCATCGACGAGACGGGCACTGCATTACCACAGGTAACAATCGACGCGTGCACTGCATCTGACGCCGTACTCTTGGGTGCGGTGGGAGGACCGAAGTGGGACAATCCAGCTGCTAAAGTACGCCCGGAACAAGGATTGTTGGGAATTCGCAAGGCACTTGGTCTGTATGCGAACCTGCGTCCCGTCACGATCCATGAACAGTTGATTCCTGCATCTCCGCTGCGCCCAGATTTACTGGTCGGGGTAGATATGGTCGTCGTGCGCGAGTTAACGGGTGGTATCTATTTTGGTGAAAAGCGCCGTGAAGCACATGCCTCAGGTGAATTGGCAATCGACACCTGCGTCTACACGACAGGTGAGATTGAACGTATCATTCGTGCAGCTGCAGTGATTGCTCGGGGACGCAAGAAGAAGCTCGTGTCGGTTGATAAAGCAAATGTGCTCGAAACGTCACGTCTGTGGCGCTCCGTAACTACCCGGGTTATGAAGGATGAATTCCCCGATGTGACGCTGGAACACATGCTTGTTGATTCCTGTGCAATGCATCTGATTCGGCGCCCTGCAGACTTCGATGTCATCGTGACCGAAAACATGTTCGGAGATATCCTTACCGACGAAGCCTCGCAATTGGCCGGATCTATGGGAATGCTCCCATCAGCATCCCTCGGTGCTGATGGGACAGGTCCGACACGGATGGGTCTGTATGAACCCATTCACGGGTCCGCTCCTGATATTGCAGGCAAAGGAATCGCTAATCCCATGGCCACGATTCTTTCGGTAGCGCTGTTGTTGCGTCATTCACTGCATCTCGAATCGGAAGCACAGGCGGTCGAACGTGCTGTTTATGCGACACTCGAAGCGGGAATTGCAACAGGAGATGTGGCAGCCAAGGGAATGACCCGTAGCACGACCTCGCAGGTTGGCGCAGCTATTGTTGCGCGTATCGCGCGTACCTGACACCATGCAACCACGCATCTCGATTCTCGATGTAGCCGTTGATGATGTAACCGAGCAAGAAGCGGTTATTGCTGTCGACGGCTATATTCGCAGTGGTGAACCGCACCAAATCGTCACGCTGAACCCAGAATTCATCATGTCTGCGCAAAAGAATGCACACATCATGCACGTGTTGAATCATGCGAGCATGTCCACACCCGATGGGGTAGGAATACTGTGGGCCGCACGATACTTGGGCACGCCGATACGCGAGCGTGTCACTGGCGTTTCACTGGTGGAGCGTCTTGCTAGGGAATCAGTACAACGTGGCTGGCGGCTGTTTTTCCTGGGATCTGCACCTGGGATTGCAGAACGAGCAGCTCAACTGCTCCAGAATCGGTATCCCGGACTGCGTATTGCAGGGACATATGCAGGTTCACCCAAAATAGCCGATGAACAGCATATCCATACCCACATCCAAGATACACAAACCGACATCCTGTTAGTAGCATATGGGCACCCAAATCAAGAACTCTGGATCGCACGCAATCAATCAAAACTAGGCATCCCTGTTGCAATTGGTGTAGGCGGAACATTTGACGAGCTCGTGGGCACGGTCAAGCCAGCCCCGGAATGGATGCATCGGCTTGGGCTAAAATGGTTATGGCGGCTCGTCATACAACCTGAGCGGTACAAGCGTATATTCACAGCCGTTGTCCTGTTTCCCCTTGCTGTCTTCTATCGTCAAATATTGCAGAGACGAGTTCGCCGAATTCTGTAACAGACGGATATCACATGGCCAATAGTGCATCAGGTCGAACGTTTCGTATCGTCCCAATTATTTCCGTTTTCATGTTTTTGAGCACATGGGAAGTAGCCTGTTTACTCTTTGGTCTGCCACGATACCTTTTACCTGCACCGCACGAAGTATTGGTACGACTTTTTTTTGAAATCCATACTTTCTTGATGTGGCAACATATATGGGCAACATTTTCTGTTGCTCTTGTGGGTATGTGCATCGCGTTATGCATCGGAATTATATTTGGCTGGGCAAGTTTTCATTCGAAGCTCTTCCAAGACGCAACACAGTGGGTCGTCATTAGTACCCAAGCGGTACCCGTCATTGCGATAGCCCCGCTGTTTTTTCTCTGGGTACAAAGTGAATACTGGTCAAGAGTCATGGTTACCGTTGTCATAACGTTTTTCCCGCTGTTTTCGTCCACCTATACCGCACTCCAACGTATTCCCAGAGAATTACGTGAGGTTGCAAGTCTCGAAGGGTATACACGCCAACAAGCGTGGCACACCTACGAAGCTGCATTGGCAGCGCCGGTGATTTTTGCAGGCGTGCGTACGAGTATGGTACTTGCGACAACAGGCGCCGTGGTCGGTGAGTACTTAGGTGGACGATATGGCCTTGGTGCGTTGATTAATATAGCCAGGGGTATGTTCGATACAACGTTAGTTTTTGTGGCTATCGTCATTCTGATTACGATGACACTCTGTTTTTCGTTCCTTTTTCATACCGTCGAAACATGGGTTCTGCGCGCATTCGACGATTGATGAATGAGTTTCTTTTCAACAAGGACGATTCGGTGGAAAACAGAGATTATGCATTGGCTTCCGATCGACTTGTCTTTCGTACCCTTCGCTCGGATGATCATGGTGTGGTCTATCGGCAGTTTTCAGACAGCGACATGTGTACCTTTTTTTCAGATCCGCCATGTACATCGGACGAGGCGGCAGATATCATCACGCATTATGGCAGTCCGGATGTATCAAAACGGTATGCGCGGTGGGGAATGTACCTTCGTACGGATGGTTCTTTTGTCGGAACGTGCGGGTACCACTTCTTGGACCGAGATAGAGCTCAGGTTGAAATTGGCTATGATGTTTGGAAAGAGTACTGGCGAATGGGCTTTGCAACAGAAGCGGTTACGGCACTCTGTGGGATGCTTTTTGCCATATTTCCGGTGAATACGATATATGCGCTGATTGACCCAGCCAATGTTGCTTCCATCGCTGTCGCCCGTAACATTGGGTTTACAGAGAGTCCGTTGCTGCGTGAAACAAGCGATGGCCTGTTTCTCTGTATGGCATTGAGGAAACCAAAGTGATTACGCACACCTTTCGCACAGCTTTTGCTTATATCTTGTATACTGTTAGTATTCTTGTACACGAGGTGAAGACAATGATTCGTCGTATAGTTTTGTGCATTCTGGCAACACTCCTTCTTGTTTCGTGCACTACAGCGCAGACTGAACAAAAGAAAATAACCGTCGGCATGCCGTACATTCCGAATGTACAATTTGCCGCATTCTACGTTGCAAAAGAACAAGGGTTTTTTGCACAAGAGGGACTCGACGTCAGCTTTGACTACAATTTTGAAAACGACGTTGTGCAACGTCTTGCAACGGGAGCCGGAATTGAATTTGCACTCGCCAGTGCAGACACCATTATCCTCGCACGTGCGCAAAACATACCCATCAAAGCAGTGCTGGCTACCAGCCAATTTTTCCCTGTCGGATTTATGAGTAAGCAGGATCTGCCACTCGCTACTCCAGCCGACTTGAAAGGCAAAGTTATCGGAATTCCAGGGAGGTTCGGTGCAAGCTATTTTGGGCTGAATGCACTGCTCGCCAGTGCAGGTCTGACTGAAGCCGACGTAACTATCCAAGAAATCGGTTTTAACCAAACGCCGGCGTTGATAGAAGATAAAGTACAAGTCATCAGCGGCTACATCAATAACGAGCCCATCCAGCTCGAAAAGAACGGTGTAGCAGTGAATGTCCTGCGGGTTGGTGATTTCTTCTCGGTAGCGTCCGATCACCTCATCGTCAGCGAAGCATTTATCGCATCTGATCGCGCAACCGTGCAAGCCTTCATTCGTGCCCTCAGGAAGGGAATGCAGGCATCAATCGACGATCCAACAGCTGCACATGCAGACGCACTCAAGCAAATCCCAGAAGCAAAACAAGGGGATACCGTTGTCTCTATGGCGGTATTGCAGGCAACCACGCCTCTCTGGCAAGCGCCAAATGTCTCTATTGGCACGATCAATCCCGAAGCTTGGAAAAATTCCGAGCAAGTACTCCGCAATATGGGAACGTTGACCCAAGACATCGATATCTCGGCAGGGTACGAACTTGGCCTCTTCGAAAAGTAAGGATTGACATCATGCAAACATTTTTCTTTGATCTCGATAATACGCTCTACCCCCATTCAGCAGGTGTTACCGAAGCACTCGAAGAGAAAATGAATGCGTATGTTGCACAAATCACGCAACTTTCTATCCCTGCCGCAACGACGTTACGGCAGGGATATTTTCAACAGTACGGTACCACGCTCCGAGGCTTGCAAATACACCACAACGTAGACAGCGAGCTGTATCTCGCGGCAGTGCACGACATCCCGATTGAGGAACTCGTCATCCCTAACGGCACATTGTGCACGCTGCTCCATTCATGGTTAGGTCAGAGCGCGGTGTTTACCAATTCACCACGCGAACACGCAGTGCGGGTCTTGTCTCGTCTCGGATTTGCTGAACATGCACTCCGTATCATTGATATACGCGCAGTAGACTTTATCCCTAAACCCCACCTGCAAGCATATCAACGCGCACTCGATACCATGAATGCCACAGCAAAAAATGCGGTACTTTTTGAAGATACCCTGGTGAACCTCAAAACAGCAAAAGAAATAGGCATGCGAACCGTGTATATGCAAGCTGCCGACAAACAGGTACATGTACCAAACTACGTCGATGCAGTGTATAACGACATTGTTTCAGCCATACAAGTGGAAAGCAAAGAGAAGTAATCTGTGATATTTACATAATATTATCTAAACGACGAAAGTTACACCATACCTATAAATCGTTCGTGCTGATGTAAAAGTTCTGTGATAGCACGTTTGATTGCGATATTTGTTTCATATTCTGCGTGATGCGCGCGTATATGCAGAATTATTGCGTTGACAAGCAAATCGATTTCACTTCTGTACGTCTCTATCCATATATCCCCAACTTCCATAAGCAGATCGTCACAAAAGGAACGAACAAGATCAATATCGGGCAACAGGAACTCGCGTTGTCCCGATAAGATTTCAGGCACAATCAGCCGCAGGGACAAAAAATCAACTGCGTGCGTTGGAACGACGAGCGTGTACGTGCTGTTCCGTGACTGAATTTGCAGCTCATTTTCGATGGTAGCTAACTGCTTTCGGATGAGATACACCGTGGTGTGTAATTGACCAGCCGCCTTACTCTGATCTTTCGCATCCCAGAATATATCGATGAGGGTGTCGCGAAGGACGGGTTGATTCGCGTGGAATAACAGGTACAAGAAGATTTGCTTGGCTTTTTCTGTACGCCATGCAATGGGAGTATACCCATCTGCTGTGGTACGGACAACCAATGTTGGCACGGTGCGAATCATAAACGTTTCGTTGCGGTTTCGTATTTGCATTCCAACCATGCGTGCAATTGTTTTTTTCATGCGTTCAATCGAAACTGGTTTGAGTAAGTAATCGAGAGAAGCAAGTTCAAACGCAACTACTGCATGTTCCAAATAAGCAGTTGTGAACACGACGTGAATGTGTGGATGAAGCATTGCGAGTTCCTCTGCAAACTTCAAACCATTGATTTCAGGCATTTCGATGTCTACAAATACCCCATCAACAGCATGGGAATCAATGTACTCGCGAGCAACGAGTGCATCCTCGAACGTGGCAGCTATACGTACTTCGGGGAAGTGCGCAAGAATACGCAGCAAACTATGGAGTGCGCGTTGTTCGTCATCGATGAGGATTACCGTCAAGGGGTTCATATGAGCTTCGGTCCTTCATTGGGTATTTCGTAACGGACCACGGTACCTTCTCCTGTGACACTCTCGATTTCCAACCCTCTCCCATAGAGATACAACAAGCGCGTGTGTATATTTACTATTCCAATACTGTCTTGATTACCGCCACGGAATACTTCGGTGAGCCGATCGGGAGTCATTCCCACTCCTGTATCTCGTACTTCGACGAGCACAGAATCGCCTTGGTCTTGAATGATAATCGTCACCACGCCACCGCGTCGTTGCTTGAGAACACCATGGTGAATCGCGTTTTCAACGATAGGCTGCAGAAAAAGCTGTGGGACCCGTATGCTGACCGCATTCTGATCGATACGTCGTTCTATGTGGATGCGTTCTCTGAATCGATCATGCTCTATCTCGAGATATGCATCGAGAATGTCTATTTCTTCACTGAGTGGGACCAGCGCACTGAAATCTGTGAATCGAAACCGGTTGCGTAAGAACTGACTAAATGCCATCAGTAACTTCTGCGCTGTTTGCGGTTCTTCATAGATAGCATCGTGGATTGAGTTCAGTGCATTGAATAAAAAATGAGGTTTGATGCGTGCATTGTGAAACGCAAGTGCGAGTTTGAGCTGTTCTTGATGGACGGTTCTGTACTCCTTGAGCACAATCTGTATCATCACAGCCACTGCAATGGCAAGTTCAACATACGTTGTTTGGCTCTCGTCGTTGAATCGAAGGTAGAAAAACACATTTTTTGTGGTAATGATGAACAATGCAAAATACAGCAAAATCAGATCATAAGGTACATACGATGTGTCTGTACGAAAAATACGTACCATCATCAGCGTAAATCCCAACAGCGCAAGTATGCGGTACATGAAAATGACAGTTTCGTAGGCGGCAACAAATTGAACTGAACACAATACTATTGCTACCAGTACGATACCAAGTATACCCATCACACGCAGAAAAATGCGCTCGATTTTTGCGGGAAATAACTGGTCAAGGAAGAATAAAAAGAAAACATACGTGATTATCGATATATAGTAGACACGCATTTGGATTAAGTACGCATTTTGACCACTCAATGGGAGTATATCGTAGATGAGTTTGTGTGTCGGTGCGCCGAAAGAATGAAACACCCTAAGCCGAACAAAAAACATGCAAGGTAGACAGTCCCGCGATAGACTGGTAAAGAGCTTCGGATTAGGAACAGAACGAGGCTCACCAGAAGAAACAAAATCGCAAAGGAAAATTCCAGACCTTCTTTGATTCGAAACTTCTTCGATAGTACCGTCGGATCTCCAAACAACACATTGCGAATAATGCCCTGACGGTTGCTGGCATTTTCATTTACCACCACAATATCAATATCGATACAATTCTGTCGTGGTTGAATCAAGACAATGTATGGCTTATTCAGGGCAAAAGGTGCTTCATCAACCGTTTGGGGAATCCCGCGACTCATTATGGTCTCGCCGTTTACGGTGAGTGAATGAGAAGAAAATATGCTTTCTACATTGAGTGCGTACTGCCGCGTGTCGCTTCCATTCGGCAATAGTATCTGCAAATGATAGACACCTTTTGTGTCTGTTGCAAACAATTCTGATTCAAAAGGAGAAGGAACGAGCCGATCCTGCGCGATGGAACTGCTATCTATTTCTGTAGTTCCAGAAGAGTACCGCCACACCCCATTGAGCTTGAGAACAGGAGTGGTGTCTCTATCCCAATTCCGTGCATCAAATACACCACTCACCGCAGTGATGCTCGTGTCAGTACTCAAAAATGGATAAACAATATCGTACAGCAATATGGCGCTGAGGACAGCAAACACAACCCCGTACCACGTTTTCGTTTTCATAAGAAAAGTCCTTCCGGACAATCCTTGTGAACCGAGATGTGAAAGATTCATTGTATACAGCTATTCGTGATATGTGAGTGAGATACCGCTCCACTCCACTGGAGCGGTGAGGTAACTCTATCAGAAGCGTCTCTACAAATTCTCTACATGGTTTATCTGTGTGCATTACTGCTGATGTCCGATCGATTGACGCATGTAGTCTTCTATTGCACGGAGGGAAGTCAGTGGAGCACTACATGTCGTGTCTATGCAGATATAGACAGTTTCAAGGTTATTAACAGCAATCTTGTGCGCGCAGATAGTCAGATCAGCGTGCACATCTGCATGCAGAATGACGGCGTGCGCTGGAAGTGCAGCGCGAACATACTCGATTAATGTCCCAAGTGGACCTGCCACGATACACATCATCACGGAACCAACATACAAATCGAGTGCCTGTAAAATGCCCCCGTATCCTGCTGGCCAGCGCGATATGGAATCTGTATACGGTGCTAGAAGTCTTTCTGTGAGATATACATAATACGAATCATCGTAGATGGCAGCGAGTTTCATCAGTGCCACGCAGGTACTCGCTGTTCCTGAAGGGGTCGCATTGTCGTTACGATCACTCGGCCGCACGACAAGCTGTTCATGCATCAGGGAAGTGTCATAGAGCAGAGAAGTGTCATCGTTGAGGAAGTTTTTGATAATGAACGTCACTCGAGACATCGCATCATGCAAGAATTCAGGGCGTCCCGTTACTCTGTGCAAATCGAGAGCAGCGATTGCAAGGTTTGCGTGATCCTCGAGGAATGCCAAAACTGTTCCGCACTGACCGTCAAGCCACACACGGCGGAGCATGCCGTCGATGGTCATTGTAGACATAATAAAGTTATATGCACGTTCTGCTGCGCGAATCCACTCGGGACGCGAAAACGTCATTCCTGCATGTATAAGGCCAGATATCACTAGTGCGTTCCATGCGGGGATTACTTTTCGGTCGCAAAAGGGCTTTGTACGTTCACGACGCTGCTTCAAGAGAAGTTCGACAGACGCTTCATATACTATTCTGTTGGACGGAGAAAACACGGTTGGCCAATCTTCGGCAGTGGCGAATTGTCTTTGGAGAACATATTTGTCTTCGAACGTCGGAGGTCCGTCGCAGCGAAAAATACGGGCAAGGTTGTCACGATCACTCCCAAAAATCGTTTGCAACTCGTCCGCCGACCAGACATAATATGTCCCTTCTTCACCATCGGAATCGGCATCGAGTGCCGAATAAAAACCACCTAACGGGTGCTGCATGTCGTTAATGAGCCATTGTGCTGTGTCGGCGCAAACCATCGCCCCGCGGCTATCGCGGGTACTCCGGAATGCCTGTGTGTAGGATTGCAAGAGCAGTCCATTGTCGTACAGCATTTTTTCAAAATGCGGTACTTCCCAACGTGCATCGACACTATACCTGTGGAATCCGCCCCCAATTTGATCGTACATCCCGCCAGCCGACATCATCATGAGTGTCTTCATGGTCATATGGAGTGCGCTGGCATTACCAGTGCGCTGATAGTATTGGAGCAAAAACGAGAGCGTCATAGCAGGGGGAAATTTGGGTGCACCGCCGAATCCTCCCCACTGATGATCAAATTCGGGTATGAGTGCATTGAGCACATTCGTCAGTGTCTGCTGAGATGGTTGTGCAACGGATGGGCGTCCCTGGAGCATCTGAGCAACTTCGTTTTGGAGTTGTTGCGCAGATGCTTGTACCTGTGTCTGCCGGTCACGCCAAGCCGCCTGGACGCTTTCGAGCACACGGGGAAACCCAGGTTGGCGGCCGGTATCTTCGGGAGGGTAATATGTACCACCATAAAATGGGAGGCCATCGGGCGTCAGAAAAAGCGTCATTGGCCAACCACCCTGGCCAGTCAAGCGAATTAACGCACTCATGTACACCGAATCAAGATCAGGGCGTTCTTCACGATCAACCTTTATGCAGATATAGTTTTGGTTCATCAGTGATGCAATAGCATCATTTTCAAACGATTCACGCTCCATGACATGGCACCAGTGACAGGCAGAATAACCAATACTCAGGAGAATTGGTTTTTGGCTACTTTGCGCATCACGCAAAGCTGCATCGTTCCACTCACGCCAATGTACGGGATTGCCGGCATGCTGGCGTAGATATGGACTGAGTGCCTGAGCGAGTTCATTTTGTGACATACCGTGTTCTCATGGTTTCTAGGAATTCTATGCTTGCGATCGACGCTGTTGTGTTGTGTGTCTCGATTAAAATCCGTCCAAACAAGCATTTTTATGCATTGCAGCCAAAATGGTAACACTATGGTTCATGTGGAAGGCCGCATCAGTATCACTGCAGCAATTGATAACAAACCGTCCAGCAACGATGAATAACGTACAAAGAGAAGAAAATTCAGCATCATTGTCGTGCCAGTAGCGTTCTCTGTCCGTTGTAAGTTGTTCATGCAAATACGCAGCGAGTTGTGGATCAGGAAGGACTGCATATGTGGTGCGGAAAACGTCCCATACCCCTGGTGAGAAAACGTATCATGAACATAGTACTTGTGTCAGAAGTATGAATGTATTATCACATACCGCGAAAACATTAGTAATTCCATCAGTGCATACGCACTGATTTACTTTTTGGACGTTGATTTCCGTTCGCCAATGCATATTTAGGATTGTAACGTTTTGTCAGAGTCCTTGGACACACTGATAAGAAAACCTGAACGCGACAGAGAATACACGAATTCTCTCTTTGTATGGGAAAGGGAAGAGATTCTTCAAGAGCGCTGTGACCCTCCGTCCGCGCCGCGTTTTCTCCCTCTCCGTATGTATCATTAATCGATGAGGACACCACGTCCAAATGTGTAGCAACATTCACTAGATAACTCCCTATTGCCGCAGTACACTGCCATATTACAAAACTTGATACAGGTTGCCATTCTCGGTTCTATACTACTTCAAAGCAACATTACATCACTAATGTTATTACAAAACATCCCTTGATAGCGCTAGGGAGAGCTGAATGATCACACTGTTTCGGTTGCCAGAGCGATGCGAATGTCACTCACGGTTAGTAGTATGGGTACGGTAGCGTTCTTCGCTTCTGCCCTTGCAATGGCAATAACCCCATCTCGGTGCTGTAGGATGCGTTTTCTCGCTATATGCAACGGTACGACAAAAAGCACCAAAGGAGTTTATCTGTGCACTGTTTCGGAAGGTGCAGCGCATCTGTCATCGGTACTATCATCCGAAAGGGCATGAAGACCATAGCGACTCTATTGTTTACACATTTTTTCTTGTGTAACTATTCTTGTAAAACATTATGTCCAAAACCTGTTCAGCGACATTACATGCGTTGTACGAAGGTGCAGCCGGGAGCTTTGGCGTTGTTCTGGTGAACAGGTATCAGCAGGTGAGGATCCCTGTCGCTGCGAGCGCGACACACGCTTCTTTCCATGTCAGTGGGTACGATATGTGTGCACCCGCTGGACAAGGAATCACTGCAAGCGCGTGGCACAAACGATTGTATTCGGTACTCGTCAGCGTTTGATCTGGGAACACCATCAAAGACTGACTGCGGTGCTTATCTGGTGCAATGACATCGTGCAACACCATCCATTGTGTTGCCGCAAATATGTCGTCTGTGGACAGCACATCGATTGCCCAGCATAGCGCAACGCCATTCTGTACGAGTCGCAGCTGCACTTCGGCGAGCGTGGACGGGGTGCTCCAGAGCGCATGCAAGGTCATTGCACGTGTCAGTGCAACAGCAACCGCCATTCCGGCACCTGTACCGATGCTCCATTCCACCGGGTGAAGTCGATATGCACCATTAGAAAGGTGTGTTGTCGCGATGTTTTTGTTGGCGCAGATTAGATTATCGCAATCGGGTGGAATCAGGGCACCAAGGGGAATTTGGAACGGTCGCGTGGGTTCGTAGAGACTCATGTCGTTGCCAACGGCAGGATGTAAATCCATCGGGTACCAGCCGATGCCAATCGAGTCGGGCCATGCACGTGCGCGTGCAGCAGGGTTCGCAGACACCAGAATGTCGTCTGCCGTGATACGCACAAAACCGTGCGTTCTGCGCGACTCGCGCACATAAGGGGCCATCGACAAACCATCATATGTGCCCATTACCTCGGGGAGCAGGCGCAGTTCTGGGTACCCAAAACCGCTCCCGTCGTCACGAGGTACTTCCGTTTGGAGGTAATATAGGAATGCCAAAGAGAGTCTCTTTGCTTCGTCAATAATCGTTGCGCGCTCTTGCAGTGTGGCACCGATCAATGATTGACGGTGGTAGTCATTGCTATTCCAATTGATAATCGCGATATCAGCGTCGGCGGGAACAGCATTGCTGCCGTCCCAAATCCGTCGATACGTCCAGAATGGCGGAAGCCCGGTCTTTCCCTGCGCAAAGACACGAAATGGCCGTGGTTGACCGTTCGAATCATGCAACACCAGAGTGAACGGTTGGTCGTCACGCAACTGATTGTACCCTTCTGGTTTTGCGATAACATTATGTGAACCTGGCTCGAATGAAACCGCAAACGAAAACGTGAACCCTTGGACCTCGGCTGGACATGCCTGCATGGGCGCAAGGGCTTCTTGGGTATCTGCATGTGCTTCGGCACCCACCACGTCGGTTAAACCCGCAGACGCCAGGACATCGCCCAATTCGCTTGCATCAACAAAAAACGCGGCTCTGCAACAGAATTGGGTGCCATCCGCATGAACAAACGTCAGTGAATGGAGCACGCTCTGGTTCCGTTGTGCTGCGATGAGGTGCGTCGAGCGGTAGATGGTACACGTCCCGGCGGTGATCCATGGTGCGAACCAATCTTCCAACACGCGGAGCGCATGCCGAGGTTCGAAGCATAATCGACTCACCCAGCCGTTCCCCGGATTCCATGCTCCTCGGTCGACGCCTGTGATACCATGCATGCGTGCACTCGTCTGACGAATCAATCGACGCAATTCACCATACTTTGCCGTACCTGGATGGTGTTCGATATATTGATGCTCGTCGAGCGCACTCACCCCTTGGCTCGTCATTTGCCCACCAATCCAGGCTGTTGGCTCTACCAGAACCACGTTTTTCCCTTGTTCCAGGAGAACGAGTGCTGCGGCGATTCCACCGAGACCTGCACCATAGATACAGACGTCTGTTTGAAGAGGTGAACCCGACATGACAATTCCTTTCGTGTGTACGTTTGATGTCATGAGTCCCGCAGGTACGAAAGACAGTCCTCGCGATTGGGACCACTCCGGCATTGGCCTAGATCGGTACGCTACAACGGTACTACGGTATGGGTTGACTCCCACCGTGTTCGTCAGCGGAGAAGCAGCCCGTGCGCATGCCCCGATGCTCGAGGAACTCCAAGAACGCGGCGTCGAATTAGGATTGCTTATCGCACCAAACTACAACAGCGATGCCAAAAAAGCAAAACACATGGGCAGATTGAATGCCACACTTCAGGCTGAAGCTCTGCAAGCGGGGATCCACCTATTCCATCACTATCTGGGATTTCGCCCGACTGCGTTACGAACCGCATTGTATTCTGCCAATGCCGACACATATGACGTTGCGTCTGCTGCAGGTTTTCGGCATGTTGCATTCCGTCTGCCCGGCGCAGCGCTCCCAGTCATTGGGACGGTATGGGATGAACAAAAAAATGTTTTGTTGCGCTCTGGGATGTTAGATGTGCCAGTCACCACTGATCCGACCGAAAAGCTGTTCAACCGATTCCCACTCTATCTTGCACCCGAGATTGGCACACCCGAAACACACGTAAAACTCATCACGCTGGGCAAAACTGCGGGAGTGGTGTGTATGACTGGTGCGACAAATGCAGACTATTGGGACAAATCGGGCAGTGCAATTCGTGCATTAGCGGCAATTCTTGATTATGTCACTCAGTGCGCTGACGAATTTACACCGATTGTTCTCTCAAAGATGACGGTCAGCGGCGCGCCAAATCCAGACTAATGCTCCCACAGAAAACACGGAAAGCAGCATTGCCGCCCAGTGTCCCGCCACACCATTCATCACCAAAAACATCACACATGAGCCGCCAATTGCCAATAATGGCAACCTACTTGCTCCTGCGTCCTTTGCGAAGCGGAGCGGTCTGTCGATGCACCACGAAAAAATTGTACCCACGACGAACCACCCGAGAAAATTGACCGCTGGCACGCCATAGTACAACCCTGATGCATGCCATTCCCAGTAGCCATGAATGTGGACAGCAACTGGTTCAATTTGTAAATCAAAGAGTGCAACAATTGCACCCGTCAGAATGCCGCGTGTCACGTGTTGCTGGGCAAACGGCAAGAGTGAAGCCACCATCCATGCGCCATATGTTGCCATTACCCATGCGAACATGATTACCATCGGTACAATGCCAGCGACGCGGTATCCCAGCACTGCAGTGTAGTCATATGGCCCAAAAGGAAAATCAGTGGTTGCTCCGATGTATTCCACCGCAAAAGATCCGACAAAGATGATTGCGGTAGGAATGAGCGAAGCACGTCCTATTGCATTCCAGAGCCACGCGATTAACGACACCCCTTGGAACATTAGCAGCACCCCTCCGAACCATCGTGATTCAGGTGGGACCAAGCCAAATGCAACCGATAGAATAGAGCCGGGGAAAAGTGCCACATAGCCAAGAAAAATCAAACGGGCGATCCGTTCCCGATGATCCCAAACATGGAGGCTCCACAGATTACGGATGAGGACCATACCCACCTCCTGCAGGAGTTAAGATAGTCAATATATCACCAGTTTGGACCTCAACAACTCCCTTGCCCGGAAGTGTCGTGGTGACGCCGTCGCGCGTCAAGAGATTTTGACCCAGAGCACCGTTTTCGCCGCCTTCCGTACCGGATGGCGCAAGTGTGCGGCGTTCGGTCAAGAGGGTGACCGTCGCAGGCTGCAAGAATTGGATCGATTTGCAAATCCCCGCACCTCCGTCCTGAAAACCGGAACCTCCCGTTCCGCTGCGGATCGACAGTTCTGTAACGCGCACTGGATAAAGCCGCTCAAAAGACTCGATGGGGGAATTGCGTGTATTGGTCATGTGTGTCTGCACGGCAGCAAGTCCGGGGTGTGCTGGCCGCGCACCCATGCCGCCGCCGAGCGTTTCGTAGTAGGCAAAGGGGCTTCCATCCGACCGAGTCCCGCCCATCGTCCAATTGTTCATCGTCCCTGCCGATTGGGCAGGAACGGATTGTGGAATAGCTTGGCTCAACGCATGCAATACGACATCCACGACGCGTTGCGAGGTCTCGACGTTCCCTCCTGCGACGGCAGCCGGCGGGAGCGGGTTGAGAATGGTCCCAATTGGCACACTGATGCAAATAGGCAGTGACGTGCCTGCGGTCATTGGGATATCATCTGCCGCGAGCAGTCGTAACGCATACAAAACTGCGGATTCGGTCACCGCTCGTGGAGCATTGAGTGGGCCAGCACATTGTTGTGCAGTCCCGCTAAAGTCGACGGTGATGGTGCGCTGTGCAACGGTGACCGAGACACGGAGAGGAATAGGCTTTTCATCTATTCCGTCGTCGTCGAGATACTCAACCGCTGTGTATGTCCCCGATGGTATCGAGTCAATGAGCAGTTCCATCCGCAGACGACTGTATGCAATCAATGCATTTGTCTGATTTTGGAACGTTGTGATTCCGATGCGCTCGAGCAAACTTTCGATGCGTTCTTGTGCGATGGTGTGGCAGGCAAGTTGCGCAGACAAATCGCCGCGACGTTCGTCTTGTGTCCGTGAATTACGGACGATGAGCGAAAACACGGCATCATTGCGGACGCCACCGTCTACCAGGCGTATTGGAGGAATGATGAGTCCTTCTTGAAAAACGGTACGGCTCAATGGCATTGACCCAGGAGTCATTCCGCCAACGTCTGCATGATGAGCACGGGTAGCGGTGTACGCAATGAGCTCGCCCGCAAAATAGACAGGGGCAACGGTTGTGAAATCCGGAAGGTGCGTACCGCCAGCAAACGGGTCGTTCAAGATGACAACATCACCGTCATGCAACGGTGAGCAATGCTCGATTGCCGCTTCGACCGACCGAGGCATTGCACCCAAATGGACGGGGATGTGCGCTGCTTGTGCAATCATACGTCCGGATGCATCAAACAACGCACACGAATAATCACGCCGCTCTTGTATGTTGGACGATAAAGCGCTTCGTTCGAGCGCAGCGCCCATTTCTTCGGCAATTGCCGTACACCGATGACGAAACACTTCGAGCTGACTTGCGTGCATGCTGTACCTATGCAGAAGACAAAGAGTCTGTTATGATTATAGAAGATTCGTGAGTAGCTATGTGTATGAGCCCAACAGGGATGTTGGTTCCCGCACGTGACGGTGACTAATCCGTTGTCGGCGGACGGGAGCGGCCTGCATAGCCAACTCTAGTGAAAGGCTCGTGTATGAGTACCACGACCACGCCACCTTTGCAGATTGTGCAAGGGCCATTAGCAGCACACGCGCATGCTCGCTTGGTAGCTGCAATTCCTGCAACCCAACGTTGCGACTACGAGTATGCCACCCCCTTTGAGATTGTCCACTTTGATACTGATCTGCGTGATGCAGGTGTTCCCATTCGAAGGTGGATTATTGGCGATGCCAATGACCCGCTAGCTACTGCATTTTGCTTTCGAGCAACATGGAACACGCCACGTCATACATTTTGGGGACATGTGCGCGTCCGGCCCGGAGCAATGGGGCTTGGATACGGCAGCACGCTCGTTCACGCAATAGAACAGTGGGCAGCAACTGCCGGCGCGCAAGCGGTCCGTGTCATGGCTCACCCCGAGCCACAGCACAGCGGCTTTCTTAGCAAAGTGGGCTATACCAATATTGGTACCGAGCAAGTCTATCGTCTCGCTCTTGCCGACGCCCTGATACCCACACGACCCGATGCAACAAACATCAGCATTATGACCCTTGCTGAGTATATGCGTCGCGAACCAGATGCTATCGAGCAAGCTTGCATGCTTCATGCAGCCATCTCGTTGGACGTTCCGATGCCCGATGAGCCGGTAGTCACGCTCAGCAAATTCCGCCGCCTTTTGGGAGAAGAAGTAGATCCAAAGTGCTTTCTTGTCGCAATCAGTGGGGGAATGTTGGTCGGGGAATCGATTTTGATGGAATCAGAGTCTGAGCAAGGTGTCATGTGGCAACATGCAACCGGTGTTTTACCTGCGTTTCGTGGCTATGGAATTGCGACGTCACTGAAACGAGAGGCCATCCGTTTGGCCCAATCCCTCAACACGCGGGAACTCAGAACGTGGATGGAAACAAGTAACGCTGCAATAGTTCGCATCAATCAAGAATTTGGTTTCACAAAATTCGCTGGTGAAGGTACGACTGTCCACATCTACGAACACCTCATTAAACATGGCGTGGCGAATCGCTACTAAAGGGATCAAATAACCAACGTGATGACACAGCGTGCTGTGTCATCGCTTTTTTTTGTGCACCCCGTCCCGGCGGGACAAACAACATTCGAACGACCTGTTTACCTCCACTCACTAGCCAATCGGCAATCGAATGCACCGCAGCCCCTGTCACAAAACCTGCTGCAGTCGTTGCCGCATAGACAGGATTTTCGCTGACGAGTTCCAAAAATACGTGGGTTATTGATTGTTGCAATGGTGGCATACGAATGCCAAAGTAGCCGGCAATTTGTTCAACGACATACATCCCCAAAACGACCATCCAAAAGAAATATGCCAGCCGCAGGAGTGGCGGGATAACGAGTCCATGGCTCCAAAAATGCCGATGTGGAATCACCATTTGATACGGAATCCATACCACATATAACATTCCCCAGCGCTTATGGATGTGCGTATCCATATCGAGATCAGGCGAAAACAAAATCCCCGAAAGGTTATGTGCCACAAACAGAACCGCTGCAACAATGGGCGCCCAGTCGCGTGCCTCTGGAAGGCTGTGGCAGATCGAATATGTGATGGGTGCAAGCACAACACTCGAAGCGACGGTTAGGAAATCGTGAACAGATCGGTTGGGCATTTGATTCTCACTTCCTACCGTGTTGTGGTGTGCGTAACCCTTGATCGAGTACGGCGATAAGTTGATCAAAGAAAATGACAATCTGTGAAGCAGACTGCTTGACCGCTTCCTCTGTGGCACTCGTATGTGGAGTAATGTGTGTCTGTATATAGGGAATTATGCGTGCGAAAAGGGATTCGAGAACAAAAACCATGACATGCATGTCGACGTCGGCTCGAATGGTGTGAGATTGTACGGCGCTGGTGATAATCTCTTCGACAAATGACCGTTGAATTCGCTCCGCAAGTGCACGTACGACATCAGACGCTGGTCCGACGTCGGTATAACTCCGTTGGATGAGGGCTGATTCGATCGGATAATCGAGCGCGACACTGACAGCCTCCGCAAAGTAGCGACGCAACAACACGAAAACGTCTACTTCATGGTACAGCGCGAGGGGAATACGCGACCGCAGTGCCGAGTGCACACGCTCGTGTGCCACTCTGACCAACATTACATAGAGATCTTCTTTGTCAGCGAAGTATTGATACACGCTGCCTTTTGCAATGCCCAAACGCCGCACGAGCGCGGTGATTGACGCTTGTGCGTACGAATGCTGCGCAAATTCAATCAACGCTTCGCGGGTAATCAGCTCGCGCTTACCTGCTTCGAGGTTCCGCCATGTCTGCGTTGGCATGTGACTTCCTGGTCATATCATTTGCCTAAGTATACTGCACATCCGATGCCCGCAAGACAACGCGTGTTTGTTAATGCTTCGCTGCAAGAATACGGTAAAATAATAGAATACTATGCACAACGAATGGGATTTTCATGCAGAGTGCTTCCGTAGATCGGAATATTCGATTTTTAGTAATCGAACTGTTTTGGGCAGCAATAGCTTCGGCTGCGTATTCATTCGCTGCGGCATATGTCATTCGTTTGGGAGGTTCAAATTTCACGGTCAGTCTCATCACATCCGCAGCAGCGATTGTCAACATGGTCACAACGATACCGTTTGCTGCTTTGATGGAACGCACTGCGAATCGCAGACCGTGGTTGTTTCGCAGTTTGATTGCCTTCCGTATGATGCACATTGGTTTAATCTTCGTGCCCTTTTTGCCGTATTGGCAGGCAGAGGCTGTTGTCCTCATTCTGTTGCTGGCTAACGTACCGGTAGCGATTTTCAACACTGTCTGGTTACCCTTGTTTGCAGATATCATCCCAATACAACGCCGAGCGCGCTTGTTTTCTGCACGGAATGTCACGCTTGGGGCAACAATGATGGCAGCAACGTACGGATTTGGGTGGTGGCTCGAAAGTGACGTGAGTGGGTTCCCCGGTAATTATCAGCTCTTGTTCTCGGTCGCGTTGATTACCAACATGCTCAGTACATGGTATGTCACGCGGATGGAAATTCCCGACTCCCCAGTCGATGTGACGAGTTCAATTGACCGCTCTGTGGCTGGCATGTGGAAGTTATTTACTCAGAACAAAGCCTACTCTTCAATTACGGTGAACACCCTGATTCTCAACATTGCGCCATGGGCTGCAATTGCACTCCAACCCATCTATTTTGTCCGTGTACTCAATGCAACTGATGAATGGTTGGGAATCTGGTTTGCAATCACCAACGGCGGGGCAATTCTGGGGAATTTGTTTTGGCCACGCTTGATGGAAAAATACGGATTCTATCGCGTCATGACAATTGCGGCAATCATCAGTTGCGGATATTTTTTCGCTATTGGGATGGTGCCAAATTTGACTGCAATCCTCTTCTTTTCTTTATTCATCGGTATGGTCAATCCTGGGATCGACATCGCACATTTCAATATTTTATTGCAGGTGACGTCATCACAACGGCGTGCGTTAGCACTCGGAATCTTTGTGACTGTGATGAATTTTGGATTAATGGTCAGTAGTCTTATCGTATCACCGATGATTGACCTCGTCGGGGCACAAGCTCTTGTCATCGGTCTCGGTGTCATTCGTCTCATCGGTGGCATCCTCTTTGTTGTGAATCCCGTCGTTGTCAACGATACGCAACTCAGACGAACGGCCGAGTAGGACTGCATTCTGCGTTACAATATCAATTGAGTTTTACGAGGAGGCCAACTATGGAATATCGACGATTGGGCAGAGCGGGCATCAAGCTGAGTGCATTATCACTCGGAGCCTGGGTTACATACGGCGGACAGGTTGGGGAAGATACTGCAGAAGAATGCATGCATGCCGCCATCGAACATGGGGTAAATTTCTTTGACAACGCCGAAGGGTATGCCGGCGGAAAAGCTGAAGTCGTGATGGGAAACGTCATCAAAAAGGCCGGTTGGCGCCGTGAAGACTTGGTTGTGTCAACCAAGATTTTTTGGGGTGGTTCTGGTCCCAATGACACAGGTCTGTCCCACAAACACGTCATTGAGGGGATGAACAACGCGCTGAAGCGTTTCCAAATGGATTATATCGATTTGGTCTATTGTCACAGACCAGATCCTCAGACTCCCATTGAAGAAACAGTGCGTGCAATGGACATCATTATCCGGCAGGGTAAGGCATTCTATTGGGGTACCTCGGAGTGGTCTGCAGACGAAATTCGTAGTGCCTACGGAATTGCACGCGAATACGGTCTGACTCCACCTTCCATGGAACAGCCACAGTACAACATGTTTCATCGTGAACGCGTTGAGAAGGAATATGCTCTCCTCTATCGCGACATCGGCTTGGGCACGACTATATGGAGCCCTCTCGCATCAGGGATGCTTACAGGCAAATACCAAGGTGGCGTCCCTGCTGACAGTCGCGGGAATGTGAAGGGCTACGAATGGTTGCAATCGAGCCTCACCGATGTTCACCGTGTTGCGACGGTCGGGAGACTCTCGAAAATAGCACATGATTTGGGTGTTCCTTTGGCACAAATGGCGTTGGCTTGGTGTCTGAAGAATTCTCATGTCAGCAGTGTGATTACTGGTGCAAGCCGTGCCAGCCAAGTCCACGAGAACATGAAGGCGTTGGCAGTCGTTCCGCAATTGACGACAGAAGTCATGACACTGATTGATACTGCGTTGGTCCAACAGTAGGAACGAGTCATAGTGTCCCCCATACATTCATCACTCACGTATGGGGGCACCGAAAGAGCGAAATGCGAACACCAGTAGATCTCTATATCTTGCATGCATTGCCCGGATTTGATGCAATTGTTGCTGAAGAACTCAAGCGCCTTCCTGAAAAAGCCGTCATCCAGGATCAACTCGTCCATGCTGGGCGGAATGGGATGATTATCATCGCATACGCTGGCGACGTCGAAGACTTACTTGAACTACGTACTATTGATGATGTATTCATACTCGTTGCACAGTATGATGACCTCCCGCCAAAGTACTCAGCCCTCAAGATGATCAAAGAACGTCTTCTCCTAAATACGCTCATTACCACAGCGACAGCGAAAGTTCGCGCGATGTATCCCAAACGGGGTGGCGAAGGCAAACTTCGGTACCGGGTTATTTCTCGTCAACAAGGGTTGATGCCGTATCGGCGTGTCGATCTTCAAGAAACGGTACAGAAGGCGATAGGGCAACGTGAGGATTTTCGCTGGCACGTCGCAGACATCGGTATCGAGTTTTGGGTCACTCAATCTGAAGAAACAGCACTCATTGGCTTACGCGTCAGCGACGAGACAATGCGCCACCGCACGTACAAAATAAACCACATCGAAGCTTCACTTCGGCCTACTGCAGCTGCAGCACTCGTTATGTTAACCAAACCCAAACCACACGATGTGTTTCTTGATCCGATGTGTGGTGCAGGGACGACATTGATAGAACGTGCCTTAGCGGGGCGCTACACCGACATCATCGGTGGCGATATTAGCGCTGCAGCGACGGAACAAGCACGTGCAAACATTGGCAACAAATACAAACCCATTCGTGTCGAAGAGTGGGATGCCCGTGCCCTGCCGATTGACGAAGGTTCCGTCACCGCAGTGACCTGCAATCTGCCATTCGGGGTTCAGATTAGCACTCCAGAAGAAAACCGCCGGCTGTACCCGGCCGTCATGAAAGAACTCAAGCGGGTCATGGCACTCGGTGCTCGGGCAGCCATTATGACGAGCGATACCCGCGCATTGACACGCGCCCTCGAACGGACGAGTGGAATGTATGTGGACACCGCGCACACGGTCGTCGTTCTTGGCCGGCGCACGCAAATTGTAGTTTTTCAAAAACGCTAACTTGTCTGCTAATGAGAACAACCCCCGCTGCTCGGCTGAGCAGCGGGGGTTGTTCAACGTATACCACTACCTAGGTGACTGCTTTGCGAGCAGCCGGATACTTGTGGTGTGTTCCCGCAACAACCGTTGCGCGGATACGGTCGACACCATCCCACACCTCGACAAAAGATGTGGTCAACGGACTCAACCCCAAACGGAGGTTGTCAGGTTCTCGGAAATCAGGAATGACTTTTTGCTCTGCAATCAACGCTTGATTAATCTGATATCCGAGTGGATGACGAATGCTCACATGGGAGCCGCGTTTCGCTGCATCGCGCGGTGAACCAAGAGAAAATCCTAGTTCGGCCAGATGACTATCGTACAGGGCAATGAGGTATTCAGTGAGTGCGATGGATTTTTCACGGATTGCATGCATACCAACCGGAACAAGCATGTCCAGTGATGCTTCAACAGCAGATAACGCCAACATCGGTGGTGTTCCCGCCAGAAACCGGTCTATGCCATCCGCTGGAGTATAGTCTATGTCAAAGGCAAACGGCGATTTCTGGCCAAACCAGCCCCATATCGGTGACGTGACGTGTGCTTGGATATTCTTGTTGACGTAGATGAATGCAGGCGCACCCGGTCCACCGTTTAAAAACTTGTAGCAGCACCCTACGGCAAAATCAACGTTCCAACCATCAAGCTGCATCGGTACCGCACCTGCCGAATGGCTCAGATCCCAGACAACCAGTGCTCCGACTTCATGTGCACGCCGTGTAATCTCTTGCATGTCGTAGATGAAGCCACTCTTGAACGTGACATGCGATAAGCATACCAACGCGGTATCTGTGGTAATCGCCGCTGCGATTGCGTCTGGAGTCACAGTCAACTCCGCATCATGCGACTGCACGAGACGGAGTGTGTGCGTATTGCCGTAGTGCGTTATCGCAGCTTGCAATATATACAAATCGGAAGGAAAATTCATCGCATCACTCACAACCGTGTGCTTTCCTGGTCGTGCATGGAGCGCAGCCATGACTGCTTTGTAGAGATTCACAGAGGTCGAATCACACGCTAAGACTTGGCCTGCTGCTGCGCCAATGAGGGAGCCTATTTTGTCGCCCACGCGGTGTGGTGCGTCATACCATCCGGTACCCCAACCACGAATGAGTTGAGTTCCCCATTCTTGTTGGATGACGTTCTGGAGATGATTCATCGTTTTCTTGGGCAGACGGCCGAGTGAATTGCCATCAAAGTAGACCAATTCCGGATCAGTGATGACAAACAATTCACGGTAGGGTGCAAGTGGATCGTTTGAATCAGCAAGCACGGCCCCAGCACGGCCTGCTTCAGAACGAACAGCGCTATACGCCATTGTATGCCTCCTCAAGCATTGCGACGGTCTCGTTCCAACCGACACACGCATCGGTCACCGAGACGCCATAGGTAAGAGCTGAAAGATCGCTGCCTATGGATTGCTTTCCTTCGGAGAGATTACTTTCGACCATCATACCAATCATTTGTGACACGCCGGCTTTGCGCATGGCCAATCCTTCACGCCAGACGACACGTTGTTTTGTGAAATCTGAACCAGAGTTGGCGTGGGAGCAATCAATCATTACTGCAGGAGCGAGCTTAGACGCAGCCATGAGCTCTATTGTTTTGGTGACGCTTTGGTTGTCGTAGTTCGGCCCGAGTCTGCTGCCGCGGAGAATGACAAACCCATCGGGATTACCTGCTGTTTTGACGACTGCACCGAGGCCATCTTGCGTGATGCCCAAAAAACTATGTGGAGCTGCGGCTGAAATACATGCATGGACGGCGACATCAAAACTCCCGTCTGTACCGTTTTTAAATCCGACGGGCATCGATAATCCACTTGCCAGTGCACGATGCATCTGCGACTCCGTTGTTCTCGCGCCAATCGCCGCCAAAACGACGAGATCAGAGGTGTATTGTGCGCTAATGGGATCAAGCATTTCTGTAGCAGTTGGCAGTCCCATTGCAGTTATTTCGCCGAGGATGCTGCGAGCGACTTCGAGACCAGCAGCCATATCGAACGAACCATCCAAATGGGGATCATTGATGAGGCCGCGCCAACCAACGGTTGTACGCGGTTTTTCGAGGTATACACGCATCACGACAACCAAGCGATCGCGCATCCGTGCGGCAATTGCAGCGAGTTTGCCAGCGTATTCGCGGGCTGCATCAATGTCATGAATGGAACATGGTCCAATGACGACCAAGAGACGGGAATCTTCGCCATTCACAATTCGCCGAATTGCTTGACGCGATTCATACACCGTCGTCATCATACTTGGTGTCAGTGCGTATTTTTCTTTGAGTTGCCGGGGTGACGGCATTGCATTCATCTCCAGTACACGGACGTCATCTACCAGACTCATGTGCCCTCCTCTTATACCTGTGCCACTATTGGCATTCGAATGCGATAGACGAGCAGTGCCGAAAAAAGCACCATCACTCCGCCGGCAGCGAAAATGTAAAATTCGTCTACCTGTGCAACCATCAAAATGGGAGTGAGTAGGGGAATGATAATCCCACGAACCCCAGCAACGACATGCAGTGCGGCGAAGTATGTTTCGAGCTTGGAACGATCTGCCAATGCGATAGCGGTATTCGTGAAGCCTAAATCGAACCCGCCGAACACTAATCCTTGCGCGATGAACGCAGGGACGAGCCACCAGAACGACGTAGCAAACATAAATGAAAACGGCATCAGCGCAGCAGCGAGAATACTAATGAGCAAGACAAACAATGGACCGCGTCTATCAATCATCCCACCCCAAATAAAGTTGCCCATTAACCAGGTCACTGATTGCAGTGTCCCTAGGTATCCTACTTCGGTGTATGTCAATTGCAGGCGCGATACCTGTACAACGGCATATAAGGGAGCACCGATCAACGTTCCACACCCGAAAATTGTATTCATGATGAGAAAGATGACGAATGGTCGATTGCGACTTAATTCGGTCATCACCTGTCGGAACGTGGGACGCACATGGGTAGGATGAACGACCGCTGGTGCATCATTACCAGCCAATTTACCAAAGGTATAGTTCGCTGCGAGACCACAGATTGCGATTGCAGGAAGAATGATGGTATAGCCGAATGAGTCCAACAACCATCCCGCAATCGGGGTCATCATCAGAATAGCAGCGGTCATCCCTATCCGCACAAATCCCATGATGCGACCACGTAGATTGTCGGGGTAGAGTCGCTCCAACAAACGGACGTAGCCCGGGGCAGGTACGAGTTCACAAATCCAAAAAACACCAATCAACACCATAAACAGCGTGACATTCGAGCCCACGAACGGCACCAAGAGAAGCATGCTCCGCCCGACATACCAAAACATGGTCGAAATTTTGATGATGCGATAGCGTTGAAAAAGTGCTGCAGAGATGGGAGTAAATATCAGACCAAGGGATTGGAACACCACATAGACCGAGAGGTGATCGCTCGATGCGCCCATGTTACGCAATATCACAGGAAAAAAGCCGATAGACGTCGCCCAAAATAGACCAAAGAGCATACCAGCGACGGTTTCGGTCCACACGTTGTGGCGCAATTCTGCATTCATCGGGCCGAGCATACGATGCTCGACCCGATGCAACATTGCAGTAACTATGGATGGGCGGGGTGTACTCATGCCTCTGCGCGCACCGCGTGCATTGCAGCACCGAGTCGGGCAATACCTTCAGAAATGTTTGCATCGTTCTGGTAACTAAACGCAAGTCGTATTTCGTTTTGGCCTTGACCATTTGCATAGCAACCCGCACCCGGCAAGAATGCAACTTTGTGCTCACGTGCTTTGGATACGACTTTAGCCGTCGGCATATCAGCGGGCAGATAACAATAGATGAAGAATCCACCCTGGGGTATCTCGTAGCGAACATCGCTCGGGAATGACTTCTTCATCGCAGCTAACATGACATTCCGTTTGCGAATGTAGGTCTTGTTCAACACACTGATGTGGGTGTCGAGTTTACCGTCTGCAGCGAAGCGTTCGACCATACGAGTCAAAAACGGACCACTTGAACCTTCGATCTTGAACTTGTTGATGCGTTTGATGACTGCGTCCGGACCGGTGCAGTATGCCATTCGCACACCAGGAGCAAGAATTTTCGAAAACGTTGCGACGTGGATGACCCAGCCCTTGGTGTCCAACGCTGCCAACTGGGGCAATGCTTCGCCTTCGAAGCGAAGGTCACCGTATGCATCGTCTTCCAGTATCAATACGCCGTACTGTTCGGCGAGTGCAACCAACCGTTTGCGATTCGCCAACGGCATCAGGGTACCCGTCGGATTTTGGTATGTCGGAGTTGTGTAAATGAACTTCGGATGAATCTTGCGTGATTTCAGATCCTTGAGCATGGTTTCGAGCGCGTCGATATCCATGCCATCGGCACGAACCGGAACGGTTTCAATTTTGGCGCCCGCCTCCTGAAAGGAGCGAACTGCACCAATGAAACACGGGCCTTCGACGATGACCGTGTCACCTGGATCTACCAAAATTTGTGGAATCAATGCCAGAATCTGACTCGAACCATACGAAATCATGGTGTTTGCTGTTGTCGCAGACGTAACCCCACGCGCATGCAAACGGTCGACGACAAGTTTCACAAGTCCAGGATACGTGGGACCGTAATTGAGTGCACCGTTGACGTCTTCAGCTAGAATTTCTGCGGTCGCATCGACGAGTTGCTTCACCGGGAAGTGTTCCGGATCTGCAAAGCCATATGCGAGGCTAATCGTTCCCTCGGCTTCATCACCCCAACTCCCAGATTCAGCGACGGTCTTGGCCCGGGTGGAAAACAACGCATCCAGGGAATGCTGCGCATTGATGGTCATAGTCTCTCCTTTGAGGGTGATGTGACTGTCGTAATTGTATCAGAAACCCAGTTTTCCTGTTGCCTTAGCTGTTCCGGGCGCGTAGTTCACGCATGGCAGCGCCAATGCGGGTAATCCCGGTGACGAGGTTTGGTGTAGTCTGGAAGCTGAACGCAATACGCATTTCGTGCGTGCCTTGACCGTTGGCATAGCCGGTTGTACCAGGCAAGAAGGATGCCCCATGCGCGATAGCGATATCGTTCAATGGCACCGCTGGCAAATCCTGTGGGAGATACCCGTAGACGAAAAAACCACCTTCGGGAACATTTGTACGAACATCTTTCGGGAAATGTTCTGCAATCGCCGCAACCATCGCCGTACTCTTTGCAGCATAATGGCTCCGAAGTGACGAGATATGACGGTCTAACCAACCATCCTGGGCCATATATGACACCAATCGTGTGACAAACGTCCCACAATCGCTTTCACTTTTAAAAGCGCGCAACCGTTTCATTACTGCAGGAGGTCCATACGCCCACGCCATGCGTATGCCAGGAGCAAGAATTTTCGAAAACGTCCCAATGTGCAACACCCATTCGCTACCAGGCAGCGTCAGCATTGAAGGTGAGTTGTGCTCCTTGAAGTGCAAATCGCCGTATGCGTCGTCTTCAACGACCAATACACCGAATTCTGCGGCGAGTGCAACCAAGCGCGCCCGTGCAATTGCGGGCATCAAAGTCCCGGTCGGGTTTTGAAACGTCGGTATGGTGTAGATGAATTTCGGTCGAATATTGCGGTGCTGCAAATCGAGCAGACACGCTGCGAGTGCCTCGATGTCCATACCTTGAGGCCCTACAGGGATTGTTTCGATGTGTGCACCAGCAGCTGCAAAATATTCGACCGCACCCAAAAATGTTGGTCCCTCAACAATAATCGTGTCGCCCGGTTCGACAAATATCTGCGGGAGCAACCCGAGCACTTGACTCGATCCGTACGTAATCATGAGTTGGCTTGGGTCAACAGAAACACCGCGTCGTTCGAGTCGCTGCTGGACGACAGCGAGCAACCGCGCATCCGCCGGGGCATAGTTCATCACTGCATCGACGTCTTCAGCGAGGAGACCAGCGACCGACGCAGTGATCTGTTGCGCTGGGAATATATGCGGGTCGGCGTCACCAAATGCTAAGCTGATTGTCTCGGGGGTTTCATTCGGGAGATCCACGAGAATCGACGATTGATGTGCAACTCGTTGGGCTGCTTTTGAAAAAAGCTGTTCATAGTGCCCACCATCTGGATTGAGGGTCATACTTCCTCCGTTACATCGAGAATAAAAGGGTATGGTGTCGGTTGATATTCTTCCATCCATGCTATGGTTGCTTGGATTTGTCCATATCTATACCGTTGAACCGCATGCACAAATGGGTCGGAACTTACGACGGTCGAACATTGACGCAACCATTCGTTGCACCGCAGAACTTGGTTCGCATATAACGTCGCGACTGCATCCGGACCTTGTAATGTACAGAAGTACAGTTTTGCAAGAAATTCGATGCGCATGTCACGCGCATGAGCTACTGACGCACGACACCATACGTGGAACACGACTTCACCGTGTGCAGTGCATGTGAGCATCCGCTTCCCACGCCCGTCGTCATCGCTGTCGAAGCCACCGATGAACCCTGCTTCGACCATACGAGCCACGATGGCATAAAAGGCACTCTGTTTTATGTGCCATATCTTGCCAAGGCTCGAATCGACAATGGTTTGATGCAGTGCATAGGCATGCATCGGCACTGCCGATAAGAACCCCAGGACTGTATACTCATATGTGAATGTCGTTTTTTGACGTGGACTCATATTAATTCTATGATACACAATCGTAGCCACATCCGGGGAGGTCACATGTCTGATTTCGACGAAAAAACTCATTATCTGACAGGAATCGCACGTTCGCGTCGCATGGCAATCATCTTTGTGTCGCTCGCATTGATTATCGGAGCCGTTGGAGCCAGATTTCAAGATCGTGGTATGGAAGTCGCCAAAGACCCGCCCAGCGCCCGTATCGATTATGCTGTAACTGGCACAGCAACCAATGTGCGTATCATTTATGTCAATGATTTAGCATACCGAACTGAGAAAATTGGCACTCCTCCATGGAAATTTGGCTTTCGCGCAAGACAAGGCCGGACACTGGAAGTCCAGGTAGATAATTTGACCCAACAAGGGACCATAGGGTGCGAAATTCGTGCATACGGAAACGTTATCTATTCCGTTGCCGAAACCAGCGATGCCACGATAACGTGTGCAACAATCGTTCCATAGAATTGAGGCTGTGTGCGTTTTCCGACGTTTCGCTGGGTATTCGTGGCATTTGCACTCGGTAATCTCGGCGCAGTTTTTCTCCGTTCAGCCAATGCCGTGATTGCACCAGATTTGATGCGTGATATTGGTCTCAACGCGGAACAGCTTGGAAGTATGACGAGCTTTTACTACATCACTTTTGCATTGATGCAACTCCCACTCGGAGCTGCACTCGATCGTTATGGGTCACGCTTTGTCATTCCAGTGTTGATGATCCCAGCCATCATTGGATGTCTCGTCTATGCGCGTGCGACGTCGTACCCTGAAGTCGCGGCTGGTCGACTCCTGATTGGTGTCGGCACCGCTGGAGGACTCATGGGCGCGGTAAAGACGTTCGGCAATTGGGTGCCTGCGAATCGTCTCTCGACGATGACAACTTCGATGATGGCGCTGGGTGGCATTGGTGGCATTATGACAACCTCGCCAATGGCGTGGGTCAACGCACAATATGGTTGGCAAAACATTTTTTATGGCAGTGCGGGGATTGTCACCATCATTGCACTAAGCATCTGGGCATGGACCCGTGATTCCCCCCCGACAAGCACGACGATCCGCTCAACGGGCAATACGTTCGAAGGTTTTGTTGCTATCTATACCAATGCAGCATTCTGGCGCATGGCGCCGTTGTATTTTTCTATGTTGGGCACGCTGTTGGCCGTACAGACACTCTGGGCGGGTCCGTTCCTGTATGATGTGCTTTCATATTCCGCTCCACAAGCTGGGTCAGCCCTGCTCATGATGGGCATCGGGGCCATACTTGGGTACGGGTGCAGTGGTCCTCTGGCAGACAGGTACGGCGCCCCGTGGATGCTCGTCGCTGCCCAGGTATTGTTGATCGTGACCTTAGCAGTGTTTGTCGGGACACCGCATATTCCTTCACAAGGACTGGTAGCGTTGCTCTATCTGTGTTTCAGTCTAGGAGCAGCATTTAACGTCATCCTGTTGCCTCAAGCGCGCAAACTTTTTGCAGTCCAAATGAGTGGACGAGCGGCAACAGCGCTGAATATCTTTGGCTTCATCGGTGCGTTCTTCTTCCAACGAAGTATGGGGTATGTCATCGAATTTCATGGAAGAGACGCCGCCGGACAATATCTCACCATAGGGTATCAATGGGCCTTTGCCATCCCACTGGTGTGTGCGGTAGGAGCACTCCTCAATTACCTCCCGATTGTATTTGCAACCCGAAAGAAAGGACTACACGATGCCTAAACTCACCATTGATGCGCAGACGTTCGACGTCGCAGCAGGAACTCGCCTTGTCAATGCAATTGAAGACTGTGGCACCGCGATAGGCCACCGCTGTGGCGGAAAAGCAAAGTGTACAACGTGCCGCGTCGTGTTCATCGCAGGTGAACCGAGTTCCATTGCAACGGCGGAACACGCCAAGCTTATGGACAAGGGTATGTACGGAGAATCTCGCCTCTCGTGCCAAATTCTCGTCGA
>CAMCVW010000004.1 GCA_945881915.1 Thermoflexus hugenholtzii JAD2
CCGATACCGCCCAATTTTTTGTGGCCGTATGCGTCTTCTTCGCCATATTCCATCGACTGACCGTCAATCATGTGTGCACCTTCGGACATCACCATAATGGCGTAGTTCGATGGGTTGCGCTTCTTGTCAGCAACCAACTGATGTGCGAGTCGTTCGATGTCGAAGGGTACTTCAGCAATGACGCTCCGATCGGCGTCGGCCAAGAAGCCGGCGACGAGTGCGGTCTCACCGCAGTTGCGACCAAACAATTCGACCACCGCGATGCGCTCGTGTGAACCGGTAGGCGTTCGGAGTGCATTGATGAACTCGACCGAGCGCGTAATGGCAGTAGAAAATCCTAAACAGTAGTCGGTCCCAAACACGTCGTTGTCCATGGTCTTGGGAATGGCAATCACGCGCACGCCCTCTTGGTGCATGCGTACGGCGTAAGACAACGTATCATCACCACCAATGGGTATCAACGTGTCGATGCCGAGATGTTCGAGGACCTTCATGATGTGCGCAGTGGCGTCGGCGGTGTTTTTGGGACCGCTATGCGTGAATCGCCCTTTGAGGAACTCGGGCATCATTTTTTCGCTGACGCGCTGTGGATTGGTGCGCGACGAGTGCAAGGTGGTGCCACCGTACCGGTCAATGGTGCGTACGTGCAACTGCGTGAGCGGTGCAGCCCATTCTTCGTTGCCTTCCGGGTTATCGAGATTGTAGTTGAGCAAACCGCCCCAACCTCGTTTGATACCGATGACCTCGATACCTGCTTCCGCGCATCGATTGACGACTGCTTTAATTGCTGGATTCAAGCCTGGGACGTCGCCGCCTCCGGTCAAAATACCTACTCGCACAATTGACCTCCATCACTCTGATTGACGAATTATGGACTGCACAGTGTGTCTGAGCAGACATACCAAAAAAAGGAAAAATCGCCGGGCCGCGGATACGTGTCATACGTAGATTCGCGAGCACCGGCGCTCATGTGTATTGTCGAGGAGGGGAATTTAGCCGCCGCCGGCTCCAAATCCCATAATACCACCCTTTGTCATTGCATGCACGTCGAGGAGTTCGTCGATGCGTTCTGCACTGAGTAGACCTTTTTCCATCACGACTTCCTTGATGGTTTTGCCCGTTGCCATTGATTCTTTGGCGACGGCGGCACCGTTTGCGTAGCCGATTTCGCGGTTGAGTGCAGTGACCAAAATGGCATTCTTTGCCAACCAGCCAGACGCTTTTTCGCGATTTGCCGTCAACCCGACCACACACTTGGATGTGAAGGCGTTGATTGCACCAATCATGACGTGCATCATTTCGTACAGGTTGTGCGCGATGATGGGCATCATGACGTTGAGTTCGAGTTGGCCTGCTTGGGCGGCCAACGTCACGGTGTGGTCACACCCTTGGACGTGGAAGCATGCCATGTTCAGCATCTCGGCCAATACCGGATTGATTTTGCCAGGCATGATGCTTGAGCCTGGTTGTACCGCCGGCAATCGCAACTCGTCGAATCCGGTCGCAGGCCCAGAGGCGAGCAAGCGGAAGTCGTTGGCGATACGCGTCAGTGTCACGCACAAGGTTCGTATAGATGACGAAAAATCTGCAGCATCGGCCATGTTTTGCATCGACTCGAACAGATTCCCGGACGTGCGCAGGTCTTGGCCAAGCAGTCGACTCAGCGTAACAACCATGCGCGAATGATAGTCTGGGTGCGCGTTGAGTCCCGACCCAGTCGCCGTCCCGCCGATGCCGATGCGGCGCAGACGTGCTGCAGCAGTTGCGACTCGTTCACGATCATTCCGGACTGCCAGTGCATAGGCACCGAATTCTTGGCCCATGGTGATGGGGACGGCGTCTTGTAGATGGGTTCGACCGGACTTCACGACATCAGCAAATTCGCTAGATTTGACTTCGAGCGCGTCGGCGAGGGCGTCAATCGATGCCAACAGTTCATTGACGCGCCAGAGTGCCCCGAGGCGAATGGCGGTGGGAATCGTGTCGTTGGTACTCTGTGCCATGTTGACATGGTCGTTGGGATTGACGGGTTTTTTCGCGTCTTCGAGGCTGAACCCAAGGATCTGATTGGCACGGTTCGCCAAGACCTCGTTGAGATTCATATTGTGGCTCGTGCCGGCTCCAGCCTGGAATGGATCGACCACGAATTGATCGGCATGGTTGCCAGCGATGACCTCGTCGGCTGCGCTGATAATCGCCGTTGCTGCGGAAGCATCGAGGAGTCCAAGGTCGCGGTTGACTTCAGCGGCAGCGCGTTTAATCACTGCCATTGCCCACACAAATGCGGGGTATGGGCGCATCCCACTGACGGGGAAGTTGTGTACGGCGCGTTGTGTCTGAGCACCATACAATGCACTCGCTGGGACTTGGACATCCCCCAGTGAGTCTTTTTCGGTACGAAATCCTTGCGTCATTCCTGCATTTCCCTTATGCTGACGGCACACCAGACTGGCGTGTCGCTCACGTTCGCGCGCCATAGTAGCATGAATCAGCCGTTTCGTCGAACGGACATGCACGGGAGTCAGCTATGAGTATCCAGACCGTCGCCGTCGTCGGCTGTGGATTGATGGGTGCAGGTATTGCCCAAGTGGTTGCCGCTGCCGGGTATACGACCATCGTCTGTGAACAGCAAGACGAACCCCTGCAACGCGGCCTGGCACGTATCCGTGATGGGTATGCACGTTCCGTCAAAAAAGGAAGTATGACGACACACGAAGCAGATCAGGCATTTGCGCGCATCATCCCGACCCTCGATCGTCAAACCCTCGCCCAGACTGACCTCGTCATCGAGGCAATCGCCGAACAAGCCGAACTCAAATTCGCCCTGTTCCACGAGCTCGACGGGATCTGCCAACCCAATACCATTTTTGCATCCAATACGTCTTCTATTCCCATTCATCAGATTGCACAGGCAACGACGCGCCCTGACCGCGTCGCAGGATTCCACTTCTTCAATCCGGTACCGCTGATGCAACTCATTGAGCTCGTTTCGACACCATTCACCAGCACAACAACGCAAACGGAGTTACGTGCTGTTGGGACACAACTGGGCAAGACCGTTGTTTCGGTGGCGGACCAGAGTGGATTCATCGTCAACCGACTGCTGATTCCGTATCTGTTTGAAGCGGTACGACTGCTCGACAATGGTGTCGCTGATCGCGATGCCATTGACACCGCAATGAAGCTCGGGTGTGGCTATCCGATGGGGCCATTAATGCTGCTCGACGTCATTGGCATCGACACCGCAGTGGCAATCGGCGAGGTCCTCGCACGTGAATTGCACGATGAGCGACTTGCGGCACCGGCACGCCTGCGTACCATGGTTGCAAACGGCCTGCTCGGTCGTAAATCTGGTGGTGGATTTTACCCATTGGCGTAGACGAGACCGGCGAATAGGAGTATCACAATGAGCGTCTGGACCCAAACCAATACCGATGGAATTGTCATTTTGACGATCAATAACCCGCCCGTAAATGCTCTGAGTATGGCCGCTGTTGCAGAATTACTCGAGCAGCTGGCTTTGGTTACGCACAACGCACCAAAAGCGGTCATCATTACGGGGTCCGGTGAGAAGGCCTTTGTCGCAGGTGCAAACATCAAAGAAATACACGCGTTGTCAGATGTCAACGCAGGTGCCGCCTTCGGCGAGGTGATGTTGCGTCTGGGTGCGATGATTCGTCATGCACCGTTCCCCGTTATCGCCGCAATCAACGGAGTTGCCTACGGAGGCGGCTGCGAATTAGCGTTGATGTGTGATATGAGAGTTGCCAGCACAACCGCTCGGATGGCACTTCCTGAAGTGACATTAGGGCTCATGCCAGGTTGGGGTGGAAGTGTCCGCGTCACCCGGAGAGCCGGCGTCAGCTCGGCGTTGCTGATGGCACTGACTGGCGATCCGTTTGATGCCGATACCTGCCTCAGGCTGGGCTTGATTGACAGCATCGCCGAGCCAGCCGACCTCATCAATACTGCGACCAAACTCGCAGCGCGGATCGGTTCGATGTCTGCGCGTGTCGTTGCAACCATCAAACGCACGATTCACAATGGCGCTGACCAGAATCTCGAAGAGGCCCTCGCTGATGAATGCGCCACCTTTGCCCGCATTGTGGTTTCTCCAGACGCCAAAGAGGGAACCGATGCATTTTTGAACAAACGCGCACCACAGTGGAAGAAACAATAACGCCCATCGGGGTGCCTCTGGCTGGTGGTGGTCTGCAATGTCTCGCGACATTTGTTGATCGCCCCAATCGTTTTGTGGCTGTCGTGCAGCTACCCGATGGCGGTATCACAAATGCCCACATCGCTGATCGCGGGCGACTCATCGAGACACTCACCCCGGGAGTCACCATATGCCTGGTTGCACGCGACGGCGAGAAGCGTGCCACCCAATGGCAAGCGGCAGCTGCACAGCGTCCCGATGGTAGTTGGGCGTCGCTGGATACATTGCTCCCGAATCGCTTGATGAAATTGGTGCTCACCCAACATGCCATCCCGGAACTCCCACCGTATAGTGCTATTCGTGCCGAAGTCACCGTGGGGACGAGCCGATTTGATTTCGTGCTTGCAGGGACGGATCGACCAATTCTCCTCGAAGTCAAATCCGCTGGACGCCTGCTAGCCGATAGCGCATTGGTTCCAGATGCGCCGAGTGCACGGGCTGCTCGGCACGTCCAGGAACTTGCCCACCATGGAGCTCAGGGCGGCACTGCGGTGCTCATCGTCGTCGCCCAGGGCAGCGTGAAACGGGTTGCAATTGACGCGACCATCGACCCTACGCTGGCCCATTCGGTCGAAACTGCAGTAACTGCAGGCGTCATCGTCCTTGGAGTATCGGCGCAGTTTGACCGAAATGGGTTATACTTTGAACGTACCGTCCCATGTGATATTTATCGGGCATAACATTCCCTGACACGCGCAGAGGAGGCTCATATGTTTGCAGGCAATACCGAGCAACGGAGTTGGTATTATTTTGACTGGGCCGTCTCAGCGTATTCGACAACAGTCATTGCGGTGTTCCTAGGACCATACCTCACCAGTATTGCCAACGCAGCTGCCGAAGGCACTGCCGGAATGCTCTATCCTTTTGGCCCTTCGATTCCTATCGCAGCAGGTTCGTTGTTCGCCTATGTGACGTCGCTATCGGTGTTATTACAAGTCTTCTTTTTGCCAATACTCGGAGCGGTGGCAGACTACACCACACTCAAGCGTCGCATGATGGGAATTTTTGCCTACATCTGCACCATTGCCGTCATTCTGATGTACTTCTTGCAGGGAACGAATTACCTGTACGGTGCTGCACTGTATCTGATTGCCAATCTCACCTTCGGTGCATCGATGGTTTTTTACAATGCCTTTCTGCCCGAAATAGCCACTCCTGACGAACGCGATGCCGTTTCGTCGCGGGGCTTCGCATTCGGATACCTCGGTGGGGGCGTGCTGTTGCTCCTCAATCTTGTGCTATTCACAATGCATGACACATTCGGTATCGATAGTGGGATGGCGGTGCGCATCTGTCTGGCTTCGGCAGGGGTATGGATGGCAATATTCTTGCGCATCCCGTTGACCCGATTGCGTGTCGGTTCGCCGGCCAGAGAGCTTGCACAAGGGCAATCAGTTCTTTCTGCAGGGTTCCGCCAACTCGGCGAAACAATCAAAAACGCCGGGCAGTACCCGCAGACACTGCTTTTTCTGGCTGCCTACCTGCTCTACAACGACGGCGTCCAAACCGTCATTTCTTTGTCCTCCCAATTCGGCACCGAAGAATTGGGCATGGAATCGCAGACGCTCATCATCACGATTTTGATGGTGCAGTTCGTTGCCTGGTTCGGCGCACTGGCATTCAATCGCATTGCCAAAATGACCGGTGCGAAAAAGGCAATTGTAATGAGTCTGCTGGTTTGGACGGGTCTGACGTTTGTCACCTACTTCATGGCGAAGGGGAATGTCTATCAATTCCTCGGCTTAGGTGCCGGCATTGCAATAGTATTAGGTGGCACACAGGCATTGAGCCGGTCGTTGTTTGCACAGATGATACCCTCAGGCAAAGAAGCCGAGTATTATAGTTTGTATGAAGTGAGTGAGCGTGGGACGAGTTGGATAGGACCGTTGGTCTTTGGACTCGTATTCCAGTTCACGGGGTCGTACCGGCTCGCGTTGGTCATGATCGCGTTCTTCTTCATCATTGGATTGCTGTTGTTATTGTTTGTGAATGTCCGTCGTGCAATAATCGAAGCCGGCAATGTCCCGCCGGCAATCGTCTAGACCATCGAGGAACCAATGACCGCCAAAAAAGAGTACAAGAGCCTCGGCAAACGCCACAAAATCATCGACGGCCCCGAAAAGCTGTCCGGTTCTGCACAGTACACCGGTGACATGCGTCTGCCGGGTATGCTGTATGGTCGTCCAGTCCTCAGCCCCTACGCACACGCCAAAATCACCTGTATCGACCGCACCGCTGCTATGGCAGTACCCGGCGTCGTGGCAGTGTTGACCGCTGCAGACCTCCCCACCAAAGACCGCCCCGTCAACTCACGTGGCAGCGCAGTTCTTGCGCATGACGTGGTGTTGTTCCGCGGTCACCCTGTGGTGGTCGTCGTCGCAACCTCCGAAGCTGCTGCCAAAGACGGCGCAGACGCGGTGCTCATTGACTACGAGCCACTCCCCGTCGTGGCCGACATGGAATCGGCGACGCTCCCTTCTGCACCAGTGATTTGGCCCAATGGTCTGCCCAAAGACGGCATGGACTTGACTGCAGCGCACGCTGCCGTTGACAAAGGCGCCGATGAGGGTCACCGCGAGCCGTCCAATCTCCACGAAGAAACCAAATTCAACCGCGGTGATGTCGACGCAGCCATCAAAAACGCGGATATTGTCATCACACGCCGCTACACCACGCCGATTGTCCACCAGGGGTACCTCGAGCCGCATGCCGTCGTCGCCGACCCACACATGATGCGTGGGGAACTCACGGTCTACACCAGCACGCAGGGCCAATTCGGTGTTCGTGACGAGATAGCCCGTCTCTTGTCGATGCCCAAGTCCAAAGTTCGGGTCGTACCAATGGTCGTTGGCGGTGCATTCGGTGCCAAATACGGTATCCTCGATCCACTCGTCGCCGCCGTCGCCTGGGCAGTTCGTCGCCCGGTCAAAATGGTATTGACCCGTTCAGAAGACTTTTTGTCCACTACTCCGACGCCAGCTACGATTATCGATTTGACCATTGCCGCCAAAAAAGACGGTACGCTGTTGGCCCTCGATGCAGTGGCTACCCTTGATAACGGCGTATTCCCATTCACCATCGGTGGAATCTTGGGAATTCTCCTGGGCGGTTATTACAAGTGCGACAATGTGCGCATTCTGTGCCGTGAAGTGTTGACCCACAAGCCACAAGGCGGTGCATACCGCGCACCGGGGGCACCATCAGCCACATTCGCTATCGAATCCAGCATCGACGAACTGGCTATCCAGCTGGGTCGCGATCCACTCGAATTGCGCATGCAAATCGGCGTGGATGAAGGCGATCGCATGGGCAACGGCGACAAATGGCCGAACATCGGTCTCAAAGCATGTCTGATGGCCGTCCAAAACCACGAAATGTGGAAGACACGAACCACCGAAGCCAATACCGGCTGGGGTCTCGCCGTCGGCGGTTGGCCGTGCGGTATGTCACCTGCAGCTTCTGTCTGCCGCGTCGACAGTGACGGCGCAGTGCGCATCCACGTCGGATCGGTCGATATTTCGGGCGTCAACAGTTCGTTGGTGTTGGTCGCCGCCGAAATCCTCGATATCAGCCCAGATCGCATCCAACTCATCCAGGGCGATACGCTCACCGGCCAACGCGCTGGCCCAAGCGGTGGTAGTCAAACAACCTACAGCGTGTCAGGCGCTGTCGCTGCCGCAGCAACTGCGGTGCGCACCAAATTGCT
The DNA here is from genome assembly GCA_945881915.1 of Thermoflexus hugenholtzii JAD2. GTDB lineage: Bacteria > Chloroflexota > Chloroflexia > Chloroflexales > Roseiflexaceae > UBA965. Next base: position 7,926 of record CAMCVW010000004.1, read on the forward strand.
CGAAACAGCCGCTGACCACTTTGAGGCAAGTCCTGCTGACCTCGAACTCGTCAACGGTGTCGTCAGCGTGAAGGGCTTCCCCGACAAAGCAATGGAAATTGGCGCAATTGCCGAACTGGCAGAAAACAAATCCGGTGGTAACGGACCCATCGTCGGCGAAGGTACCTCTGCGGTATCAGAAAACGCACCGGGCTTTGTCGCTCACCTCGCCAAAGTCCACGTTGACCCCGACACCGGGCATGTCACTCCGCTGCGTTACCTCGCAGTCCAGGACGTTGGTTTTGCGCTCAATCCGATGTTGGTTGAGGGCCAAATCCATGGCGGCGTTGCCCAAGGACTTGGGTGGGCGTTACATGAAGCAATGATCTATGACGAGTATGGTCAACTGTTGACGGCCAGCTTCATGGACTATGATCTGCCAGGCTTTGAAGTCATGCCAGACATCGATGTCGTATTGGTCGAGAACAAATCACCGTTTGGTCCCTTTGGGGCTCGCGGTATTGGTGAACCTCCAATCACTGCTGGCGCAGCAGCAGTCGCCAACGCAGTCCGCAATGCTGTGGGGGCACGCGTCACTGATTTGCCGCTTCGTGCCGAGCGGGTATGGCGAGCGCTTCACGATTCTAAGTAAATTCCGAGCGGGTGCAGGAGGATTCCTCCTGCACCCCTTTTTTTGTAAAAAACAGGGTGATTCCTCAGTAGTCGCGAAATCTGTTGCTGTTCCGTCTCAGAGGAGCAATGAATCATTGTGTGATGATGGTTTTTGATGGAAATTTAGTGTGTGCGAATACTCCGTCTGTATTAATGTGCTGTTTGACGCTTGTCCACACAAGCTGTTGTATTGGTTGTTCTACGATATACCGAACAGCAGGAATGCGTCGCGTGCGCTCACAATTACAACGCTGATGTGCTCCTCCACGCAGCATACTTCCACTGAGAGATGCGCTGCGGCGAGTCGCTCATCTCATCGCTCCTTGCCAACCCACTGGAGCGTCTAGAGTCCAGATTTTCACCGAAACATTCAACCCTATGCTATGCATTGCCTCTCACAATGTGGAACGAGCACGTGCTTGCACAGGCAAACCAATTCAATCCGCAATACGCTCGATAAGCAATAATCTGTTCACTCGTTTCAATTCTGCGGAATCGTTCCGTCTGTTGTAATATTTCATTTATGCAATACAATCGTGCAAGATACATTTGAACGTTGCTAGAGAGAACTTACAAATGTGGTATAAACAAGATTACGATATGTAATCGGTTAGACGACCGTGACAGGGTGCGTGTGTTACTATTTTGGATGTAGGGGAATTGGCAGCTCGTACGTACGGCATCTACTCTATCCTTCAATAAGGAACAATACGAACATGGTAAATACGGTCGCTCGCACACAGAATTTTCTGACAAAAAGCCGATTTTGGGTATTTGTTACCAAGTTCTTCTCGAATCACTTCACTGCTATTTTGGAATACGGGCTTATTGTTGCTCTTTGGTACTTTGCTTTTGGACGGATTTGGAATGCAGAATTCATCCCTATGGGGGGTGAGTACTCGCGCAGTATGAGCCCGTTCTTTTTTTGGGATAACCTGAAGCAATGCGGTGGCTGTGCGTTCTGGTTTCCACATGGTGGTGGGAAGCCAATTCTTGCAGATGTATTTGGCTCTTTTTTGCATCCTGCAAGTATGCTCTTCGGCCTCTTGTATGGTGCAGTCGCTGGTGCATCCTACACCGAATCTTTTGCATTTCTTCTCATGGGTGTTTCTGCGTTGTGGTTAGGGCGCATGGTTGACTTGACACGATCTGTACGGATTTGGTTTGCAACTGCAAGTATGATTGGTGGACATATTGTATGCCGCCTTGAACTTGGTTCAATTGGAATGCCGCTTTCATTAGCCTCGCTGTTTTTTGCACTGGTCACAATTTATTTTTATTTTACTGCGCCGAGTATCAGACGGGCGATTCTGGTTGGTATAGCAACAGGTTCATTGTTTACTGCCGGTCAAATGTATTATCAATATTTTTTTGTGGTGATAGTTGTTATCGGACTGCTCTATAGCCGGCGTAATGGATTAATGCGGCAAACGAGCGAAGTGTATCGACACATGGTGTTAGCAGGCTGTATTGCTACATTGTTTGCAGCACCGATTGTCATCAACATGCTGGTAAATCAGGGATTGTTTGACAAAGAAACAGATACAGACGTTAAATTCACTATTCCAATTCAAACACAGATTATCAATTTTCTCATACCGAATGATGCTGTTGCCCGGACAGAATTGCTGAATCCATTCCCATATCCATGGGCGTATGCTACCTATATTGGTGTCCTGCCACTTGTGGCTGCGCTGGGATGGTTTTCAAGTATTTTCAACGAAACCCACAAAAGACTGGCACACATAGCACTTGTAATGGGTGCATTCGCGATGGTTACTGCCACTGGTATTTTCACACGACTTGCGTTGTCATTAGATAATTCTTTGGTGAACTTTTTGGCCAGCTCGTTTCGTTTCGTCGTGATATACAACGGGATTGCCGGAATAGCAATTTTACTCATTGCTGCATTGAGTGTGGATGCGTTTTTACGATCGTCTGGTGACAAATCGTCGTTGATTGATCGCGCAATTCTCGTCATTCAACAAAAACTGAATGTTAATATTCGCAGCACGATAATTTTGCTCTGCTTGATTGGTAATGTACTGAGTCTCCAAGACAATATGACTCACTATGTGCACGACGTACCGGTACTAGACAACAGTGCAAAAATTATGTTGACAGATCTGCAGCGCTACGGCAGCGGGAATATTGATGCTCCCGACTGGATATTTATTAAAATGATGCAAAATGGGTTGATGTCGGCCAGTTATTATTCTTCGGTAATTCTAAAAGGAAGAGATTTCCCGCCACCACAATATATGCTCACGCAGATTGTACCTGACACCATCCCAACTACTATCCTAAAAACATACAGTGAGGATTGGAAGTTGGTGAAAAATGAAGCCCCCGACCAACAGTTTGCTTCATTACTATCCAACGTTGATCAGTATACTTTATGCACTCCTGCGGGCGAAGGTGGTCATATTACCGTAGCATGTGATGCGGAAAGTAGCGGAACAATACGAGTATTGGCAAATGCGGTACCTGGTTGGGAGTATTCTTTGAATGGGAATGACTACGTAGCAGCGTCGGTTGGCCAGTGGCTCAGCGTAGACGTCCCAGCTGGTAAGAATACGGTTGTTTTTCGATATGAACCATGGTATGCGTGGGTGGCACTCTTATTGATTCCACTGACTTGGATTCTTGTGCTGACGCTTCTGGTACAAAGTTTTTGGCGTGGATCACCGCAAGCAACACACCCTACTTCACCGTCGCAACCGTCGTCTGCATCATAAGGCTTATGTGGCACATTGGTTGTGCATATGTGCAACGTATCGGGTATCAGGGATGAAGAAGGACTAATGCGGAAACAGACGATAACTTCGTACTGCGCCAGAGAATGCTGGAAAAGAGCGAATTTACCTTCTGTAAGGTCGATAGTGCATTTGTAATAACACATCGATGGTGGAATTTGACATACAAGGAGCGGACTGCATCGTTGCTAATCTAACAGCTTTGCATGATGGTGCTGCCATTAAACCGTTTCATTTGCACAGCTGGTTACTTACAGCTTCGTAAATAGTACAACTGCACTCGCTGAATGATGTCGATGCGGTACATTGAGCGAATGAAAAGTTGAAACCAGCAAAGTTGTCAAGAGTCCTACGTCATCCTGCTTACGAATGATCTACCCAAGTCACACAAACGCACGGTTTTTTTGCATGGTAACAAGCTGTTCGTTTGTTGCTCAGTTACTCAAAGTAATTGTGTCGTTGTTATTTCAGACATGTGTAAACCCATAATCGTATCACTCGTGAGACACGCTCGCAGCGAACGTCATCCAGTGACGTGAAACATACTGCCTTTATGCGTTGTGTCGCTACGGCTCCACTCTGCCTGACATGTATGAAAGTCGTCGAGTTTGTGTCATTCATCCCCTTTCGGGAATTCAAATAATGGACAGCCAACTCCATATACACGCAATACAAACGAAACTATCCCGAAAGTATGCCGATTCAGGAGGAGCATTATTTGCTACGAATGCGCACTCTGACGTTATTTTCCCCACTCAGCAGATTGAGCACAAAGGTCGTCAATGAAATAACGATGGCACCAATGAGTGCCGTCATGAATGTTTCGACCTGGAAATCAATCCCGAGGTATTTGGCAAAATTCGCCGTCAGCAACAACAAAATTGCATTGATGATGACCGTGAACGTGCCCAGGGTCAGAATAATCATCGGGCAGGTGATGAGGGTCAACACTGGACGAATGAGCAAGTTAATGACACTATAGATCATGGCGATGATGCCGATTTCATAGCCGTTCCCGCTGAACGTGATGCCGGGTACCAACGAAAATGCGGCGAAAATCGCCAAGCTGGTAATCAACCACTGCAGAACCCAACGCCGCAGGGTCTGCATACTATTTTCTTTTTGTTCCATCGGGACTCCTACTGATTGCGCCGGCTGGCGAGTTCGCGCCCGTATGCTTCGATGTCGTCGTAGAAGCGCGAGCGCTTGGCGGACTTGGTACTACTGACGCTCGATTTTTTGTTGCGGTTGCTCGCACTGCGCTCGCGGCACCACGACACATACAATCGTTCGGCAGCCCGGGTCACCGCCACATAACACAATCTTCGTTCTTCTTCGATGCCCTCTGGCGTTGCCATGCTTCGTTCGTGTGGCAGAATGCCTTCTTCGAGGCCGCATACAAACACATAGGGCCATTCCAGTCCTTTAGCGGCGTGGATGGTCATGAGTTGGATTTGATCGCGTTCTTCGTCGCCATCATCGGTATTGGTCATGATGGCGATGTATTGCATGAATACTTCGATGTCGTCGTGTTCATCGGCGACGATGAGGAGTTCTTCAATGTGTTCTTTGGCATCAGTCAACTTTTCGGGGTCTTTGGCATGCAGTCCTTCGATATACGCGTGGTAGTTCGTCTGATGAATGACGTCTTCGATGACCTCTCGTGGAGCCGAATGGCGTTTGAGGTGCCCACGTAAGCGACCAAGGATGGTCCCGAGTGCCCGGGCACCGTTGCGCGCTTTTTCGTCGAGTTGTGCCAGGATCATCACGTCCGCCAGCACATCGGCTATAGCCAGGTTGCGGCGGGCCGCTTCGACGCTGAATGTTTTGAGTGGTTTGGCACTCAAACCGCGCTTTGGTGTATCTGCGATGCGAGACAATGCCATGTTGTCACGACTATTGACCGCCAAACGGACGTAGGCCAATAGGTCGCGAATGACCGCCCGGTCGTAGAATCCCTGTTGGCCTTTGAGCTTATAGGGTAATTTGTGCATCCGTAGGGATTCTTCGAATTGCCGGCTCATGTGTTTTGACCGGTACAAAATGGCGAATTCTTTGGCTTGGCGACCAGCTACAGCGACATCACCAAATGCACCGCCATCGGGTGATCCTGCTTGCACCAGCGCTGCTATTTCGTAGGCGATTTTGTCGGCCTCTTCTTTGCCGTTGGTGTATTCCAAAAAGACCACGCTCCGCTCACCCTCGATACTGCGTTGATTTGCTTTGAGTTGCATCGGCAGCACCAAGCGGCTTGGTCGGATGACGGCGAAGGCGGCGTCGAGGATGGCCTGCCGGCTGCGATAGTTTGTTTTGAGTTCGATGACGGTGGCCCGCGGGAATGTTTCGCCGAAGCGCGAAATGATGGTATGGTCGGCATTGCGGAATCCATAGATGGATTGCATGGCATCGCCCACTACGAACAGCGATCGCGCTTGACTCCCCACGGGTTCGCTGAGTACGCGAATCAAACTGAATTGGCTGGGGTCAGTGTCTTGGTATTCATCTACCAATAAATGCTTCCAACGCTTCTGGACTGCTTCGAGGACATCTTCGTGCTCGCTCAATAATCGAAAGGTTTGTTGGATGAGGTCGTCAAAGTCGAGCGCATTTGCTTCGGCGAGGAGGCCCTGATAGTGGCGGTAACGCAGTGCAATCCATGAATCATTCGCGTTTTCCGCTTGGGCCAGGAGCATTCGTGGCGTCTGTAAGCGGCTTTTGGCACGAGAAATACGCCGCATCAGATCATCGGCGTCGGTCGCTTCGGGTGACGGTTCAGGGGCGGCATCAATGGATTGCTGGACCAATTGTTCTTGTTCATCACCGGAATAGATGCTGAAGTTGCGGGTGAAGTGCCCTATTTTGCCTTCGATATAACCACGCAGGATCTGCACACAGATCGAGTGAAAGGTCCCCGTCGTCAGTTGCTTGACTTGACTCCCCAAAACGCTCCTTAAGCGCGAGCGCATCTCTTTGGCGGCTTTGTTGGTGAACGTCAATGCCAAAATTGTACTTGCATCGATTTCATGATGCAGCACCATATGTGCAATGCGGAGCGTTAAGACGCGGGTCTTGCCGCTGCCTGCACCTGCTTTGAGCAAAATGGGTCCGATGGGCGCGTTTACCGCATTCCGTTGTTCTTCATTGAGGCCGGCAAGGTATGTCACAGGTGGCGAACTCTCTAGCGCAGGGGAGTGCTTCAGAACAAAGACGTCTGCGTCTCTGGAGGAGAATTATCCCATAGTGAAGCAGGTGCAGGCAACACGTTGGCTAGTTCGCTCCGCAGAAGGTGCAGGTGGGCGGGGGAACGGTCTTCGTTGGGGCAGTGCATAAAAAAGTATGTGTCGATTCCTTGTGCTTCCCAATGCGCAATCCGATGTGCCCACTCCGCGAGATAGCGCACATTGGTAACGGTGTCAGGATGACTAATGTAGCGCACGAGCGCCAGCGATCCACTCACCCATGGATCGAGTGGAACGTTGGGCTTGTGGTCGCGAGCCAGATCGAGGTCTGCGTCTGCACCAGGCAGGTCAGGCTCGTCCAGGGGTCGCACATCCATGATGCAATGCCCAACGTGTCCTCGGTCGAGCAGGTTTTGTAATGCATCCCGACCGCGCGGGGTGTACCAGCTCGGGTGGCGGACTTCCACGGCTATGCGCAGCGACGTGGGCCATGATGCGAGCCAGGTGCGCAAGTCAATAATGTGTTGCGAGCTATAGCGAGGCGGCAGTTGCAGAAAAAACGGACCTTGGCGCTCGCCCAGCGGAGCCATCCGCTCCAAGAAGGCGTCGCGGGCGGCAATGGTGGTATGGAGGGCGGGTGCGTGGCTGATGGCTTTGGGGATTTTGCAGCAAAAACGAAACGTAGGCGGAGTCTCTGCGCACCATTTTGCGACCGTCGCGGCGCTGGGGACTGCGTAGAAGGTCGCATTCCCCTCGACCGTATCGGTCCGCTCGCTGTACCGTCGCAAGAGTGCGGCTTGTGGTGTACCAGCGGGATAAAACGTCCCAATCCATGGTTTATGTGCCCAAACGGCGCAGCCCAAGCGGATGGTCATGGCAGGCCCGCCACGTCTTTGGTGGCAACCCAGCCGCTTCCCTGTTCTACCGAGCGCGTCATTGCAGTCAATACTGCGAGCGCAGCCACGCCATCACTCACATTTGCTGCATGCTGCTGTGGGATACCACGAATGGCAGCGCAGAATGCTTCGATTTGACGCCGGTAGCTATAGCCGTCGGCTGCGAGTGGCCGATGGTATTGTTGGTCGCTACTGGTGAATACTTCGACGTCGCTACTCTTGGAAAACCAAGGCAGGTAGGTTTTCGCCTGGATGGAACCATGCTGGCTATACAGATGGAAGCCTTCGTGATGGTCGCCCTGAATCGTCACCGTTAAATCCAAATGGCCGAGGGCACCGTCTGCAAAGGTGACTGCACTGAACCAACAGCGTGCGTCTGCTCGTTCGAGGAATTGCGTCTGGACGCGGACAATTGGGCCACACAGATAACGTGCTGTGTCGACCAAATGACTGCCGTGGGTCAGTAACAAGTAGCGCCGCCGATCTGCTTTGGGATTACCGCTGGGGCGCAATGCATCCTCGCCGCTGACGAATGTCGGTTGGAGGTTGTCAGTCACCGTGTAGCGTGCATGCGAATCACAGTACCATCCTCGGTAGGCGACCCTTTGGCCTAACTGATTCCACGCCATGTCGTGTGCGTACGCAATCCCGGCATCGGCGCGTTTGTTGTTGCCCACATGCAGGATGAGTTGCGAAGCTGCGTGCACTGTTGCCAGGGACAACGCACTTGCGAGTGAATCAGCCAGCGGTTTTTCGACCAGCACATGTTTGCCGGCCTGCAGTGCGGCGCGGGCGAGGGGAACGTGGAAGGCATCGGCGACCGCGATGATTACCGCTTCGACGGCCGGATCTGCCAACAGTTCTGCTGCATCGGCATAGGCACGCGTTGCACCATGTACCTGCTGCGCCGCCATACGAAGCCGTTCGGAACGATCACAGACCGCAACGAGCTGGGCATTGTGCGCTTTGACGGTCGCAGGCAGGTGGGCTGCCTGCGCAATCGGGCCACAGCCGATGATACCGATGCGTACGGGGTTCATTGGTGTTGGACCAACTCGATGAGGGTGCCCATGGTCGCTTTGGGGTGAACGAAAGCCACCAATGTTCCGTGCAAACCCGGACGGGCGACGTCGTCAATGAGGCGCAGTCCTTGTGCCTTGAGGTCGGACAGTGATGCTTCGATATCTGCAACGCGGTATGCGATGTGATGCATGCCTGGTCCTTTTTCGGCCAAATATTTGGCAAACGCTGCATCGACAGAGGTAGGTGCGATGAGTTCGATGGCACTGTCACCGTAGTGGGCCACCGCGACGCGCATGGCTCGTTCGGGTAAATCGATGTGTTCCCAATCGGTCACCCCGAATGTGTTGGTATAGAACGCAACTGCTTCATCGAGGTCTGTGACGGCAATCCCAATATGGTCAATGGCGATAAAGTGGTTCATCTTTTCTCTCTCACAATGCGCGACGTTCTGCGATGATCCACAGGAATGTCACCGACACGCCGTCTTCGTCTTGGGTTTCTTCGACCGCACTGTGCACCGTCAGTCCTGCCTCGCGGAGAAGTTCACGGTTGCGTTCACTACTGTACCCACTCCAGTACATGGGGACGCCGAGCCAATCTGCCGAAAATTCCTCCGGCAAATCGTAGGCGGTCAGGCATCCGACAAACAGCCCATTTGGTCGTAACCACCGGGTAATGCGCCCAAAGAATTCTGGCAAATCCTCACGTGGGATGTGAATCAAGGAATAGAACGCGCTGATAGCATCGAATGATTCCGGTGGGAAGGACAGCTGCGTCATATCTGCGCAGATGACCTGGGCTTTCGGAATTGCCCGTGCTGCGAGTTTGGCATTTTTGGGCGAAATGTCGACGGCAGTGACTTTATATACCTCGGCGAGCCGTTTGGTCGAGGTCAACCCCGTGCCGCAACCAAGATCGAGGAGGCGCATGGATCCACGGGCGTGGTCGAGGAGGATTTGCATGTAGCGTCCACGCGACTCGTCGTGCTTCGCTGTCGCCCAGTCAGTGTAGCGCTCAGTGAGTTGGTCGTAGCCGCGAGCTACAATCTGGCGTGGCGTCGGTGTATCTGTCACGAAATGAGTTCCTCTAGGGTGCGGCGTGGCCGGGTAGGCGATGCACTGCGCGGACCGTAGGGCATTCCTGCACGTTGCAAGAGATCAATGAGTTGTTCATACCCGTGTTCCGCGGGTGCCAGCCAGACCTGACCTGTCCCACGAAAGACATTGACCAAACCTTCACCGGACGTCACGAGGCCGGGGATGTCTCCCGTCGCGCCTGACACCTTCTGATCAAGTTGTCCTTTGCGGAACAACACGATGTCACCGTCGACACGGAGTTCTTGGTCGACCAAATCTATGCGCAACACGTCGCTCGCGGCAATGGGACTCTGGACCACACACCACCCATTGCCGGTGATCCGCGTGCGAACGACTTCATCTTTACTCAATAACAGGCTCGAAATGCTCTTTTTGAAGGCCAGGCCATTATCAACGCCCGCTTCACTTGCCACATAGCGACCGTCATCGACGATGGCTTCCTCGCCAGGAGCAATCCGTGCAAGCAGATAATGGTCGAATGTCGGTTCGGTATAGATGACGCCGTTGCCATTGAATGTCGTTCGAAAAATGGATTCGTTGTTGAAGCGCTTCTGGACATAGCGTTTGAGGAAGCCCCACGCGCCTCCGGCTGTTGTGTTCGACGTAATCGTACCGTGACTAAATTGGAGCATCCCAGGCTCGATCGAAGCGCCACCGCCAGTCAAGGTTATACGCAACTGGCGCAAGCGTATGCCCATGTGTTGTGCATAAAAAGCGATTGCTGCCAAATCAGGTCGGCGGGTCAGATTCAACGACGGGTATTCGATGACCTCAATGATGCTCTCGTCGCCGTCCATTCGGGCGATGACTGTGTCATTCATGTGGTACTCCTTTGGTACACATCAATCACCGCTGGGTGTGTTCCGTATCGGAATAAACAAGGCAATCAAAATAGACAATGGCCCCAGCAGTAGCCCAATTGCCACAGCTGCAGCTAAATGATATCCCTTGCGATACATGAGTGCCGCCGCCATCGCTCCGCAACTCACCCAGACAAACAGTGCGATTCGTGGCTCAAAAACTCCCTGGTTCATGCCTGTTCCTTTTTCGCCATGCATAGACCGATATCGCTATGGTACCATACCGAACTCACACAGGGGTGATCATTGATTCCTTCCTACGTCATGTCGTATGCGACTGGTTTGTGTATGCCATTCCCGCGTTACCGCTTGAGGAAAAACGTATCAGCTAGCTTTCTTGGCTGAGTCGCAACCGCTCCGCGATGGCAGGCAAATCGGCCAGTGCAATGATTCCCAACAACGTGCTCGCAGCAGTCCCATCTGCGGATATGAGTATTGCGTCAACAGGATTTCCGCGGCGACTGTGTGTGGTAAAGACATTCAACGCGACCACGAGCGATGCGTCAGGTGCCACAAAGAGTGCAGTGTCCGCCGGTTCGGTATGATCTAACACAGCAGCGACACGTACTTGTGTCAAGTCGAGTTTTGTCGCGTTTTGCGCACCCAACCAATAGGTGATGTTACGGATGGTGAGGAGACCGACATAACCGGTATCGCCATAGACAGGGAGCTGTGAATAGTGGTGTTCGTACATGATCCGTGAAGCTGCCCCGAGGTGATCATCACTCCGAATTGTTAAAACATTATTTATTGCAAAAATGGCCACCGTCGGCGGCTGCACCAGCATGTCGCGGACATGACAGATGCGCTCCACTGCCCAATCGTTTGGTTCGGCCAGCACCTGACCGCCGCCCCGTTCATGCACAATGACGTTGCGTAGCCGCGCAAATGCTTTTAGGTCTTCTGCATAGGCCTGCACGGTCTGGTCCGTTAGACGCAGGTTGTCGACTTGGGCAACGAATGGAACACCTTTGCCGGCGGACGAGAGTGACGCAACATACGCTTCTATCATGACGAATGCCTCGAGGAAGCGCGTCGAGTTTTGGTTCATCATAGCGTTGCCCCGAGATAGTTTGTCACCGCGGCAATGACTTTCAGATCAATCGTGTGACCAATGGGGTACTCGGCATATTGAACCCTTCCACCGTGGCGCACAAATGCATCACGCGTACCATGGCCTGTTGATAGAGGAACCACTTCGTCGTAGGACCCATGAACCACCAATACTTCGGGATGGAGTACCTGGATGTCTTCGGCAGGCAGCATTGCAAAGGGATTGAGACCGCTCAGTAACAACGAGCACCGGATTGACGGTTCTGTCAACGCCAACATACCTGCCATCCCCGCACCTTGGCTAAAACCAATCACTGCGACACGGGCAGGGTCACAGCTATATGCCGCGATGGCTGCATGATAGGTTTGTCGCAGAGTGTTCAACGCACGCAGTGCTTGGGGAATGTCGGCAATGATCCCTTCCTGGGTGAACCCGAGTTCATACCAGCAATTTGCCCCGGGCGAGAGCATGAATGGTGCACGCAACGAAACGATCTGGCACGCATCCGGGAGGTACGGCGCGAGTTGGAGCAAGTCTTCCTCGTTGCTGCCGTACCCATGCAACAGCATGAGTAACGGTGGATGTGCACTGGGGCTGCGCGGCTGAAGTGCTTCATGGCGCAACGGCAAATCGAGTGCATCGTGATTATTCATGATGGATGACTGCGTCGGCTTCTATTTCGACCAGTTGACGGGGATCAACCATACTCGCGCTGACGAGGGTATTTGCCGGTCGAATCTCACCGAATATTGCCCCATGGGCGCGAGCGACTGCTTCCCAATCAGTGATGTTGGCCACAAAAATACGCGTCCGGATGACATCTGACAGCGATGCACCGGCGTTCTGCAAGGAAACTTCGATTTTGCGGATGATGTATGTTGCCTGTGCTCCTGCATCGCCGATGTGCTGGACTTCTCCGGCTGCGTTGGATGCGGTCGTGCCCGAAACAGCGATGACATTGCCGATACGAACGGCCCGAGAATACCCGGCGAGCGCTTCCCACGGAGTGTGTGTCGAGTAATTCTGGCGCATGCGTTTCTCCTCTGGCGACAAGTTCCTGATTTTGTGTCTATTATAACGGTCCCGAACGGATTGAATGAGGTGTAAAACTGGCACGCCGCTCTTCAGAAGGGATGTTACTTTACGGCATGCCACGGAGATGGTAGTATTTGGAGAGACGAAAGTGCAGTGTGTATGCCGAATCTCGCCATCATCATCGTGAATTACAATACCGCTCCGTTATTGCGGGCATGCCTAACCTCGCTTCCTGCGGGATATCAGCATGGAACACTTGACATCTACGTCGTCGACAATGGATCGACGGACGACACGTTAGTGATGCTTCAGGACGAATTCCCTGCCGTGCATGCCATCGCCAGCCCTAGAAATGGCGGCTTTGCATACGCGAATAATATTGCTATCGGGCGCATTCTCGCGCAGCCCGACGCTCCTTCGTACACGGGTATTCTCAATCCTGATACCGTGGTCGAACCGGGTGCGTTCGACATTTTGATCAATTATTTACACGCGAATCAGAACGTCGGAGTGGTTGGCCCACGACTTCTGTTGCCCGACGGAACGCTAGACAAAGCGTGCCGTCGTTCCTTCCCAACACCAACAGTATCATTTTGGCGGATGCTCGGATTATCTCGTGTTTTCCCCCGAAATCCGCGGTTTGGACGCTACAACATGACCTTTGTGGATCAGCGGCAGACAATCGATGTCGATGCTATTGTGGGTGCCTGTATGCTCATGCCCACAGCGGTCTTGCGCGAGGTCGGTGGACTCGACGAGACATACTTTATGTACGGCGAAGACCTCGATTGGTGCTTCCGATTCAAACAATATGGGTGGCGAATCGTCTATGTGGCAGATGCTGTTGTCCACCATGTAAAGCGCGCGTCGAGCCGGCAACAACCGGTACAGACTATTCACTACTTCTATGATGCAATGCGGATTTTCTTCCGACGATACTATGCCCAGACAACTCCTGCTCCCATCCGTTGGGTCATTGAGTTTGGTATCACTGCATCCGAACAACTCGCTTTGCTTCGTAATCGACTGCGACCACAGCGAGCTACAAAAGGGTTTGCAGTATGATGCGACAACTCTGGCGAAATCGCATCGTCGTTATTGGCGCAGCAGTAATTGCAGATTTCTCGGCGACGAATTTTGCGGTGCTGTTGTGGTATTGGTTTTTGCGTCCTCTATCTTTCGAAGGGCAAATCCTGTTCGATAACTCGCCTCAGGCAGGTAGCATCCTGTTTGTGGCAGTGTTGAATGGCGCTGTCTTTGTGAGCTACCTGGTAGCTGGCATGTATAGCCTGCCCCGTGGGATTTCACGCATTGACGAGAGCTTCAAAGTGCTGTCCGCGACCTCGGTGGGGATATTCATTGCCTACATCAGCAATTTAGTCGCACCGCAATTTGCACTTCCCGACGTCTTCATCGACACAACGTTACTCTTTGGTGGATGGTTACTCGTCTTATTTTGGACAGTGCTGTTCCGGGTTGTCTACCGGTCGATTTTGTCGCGACTGCGTCGGAATGGTGTCGATATTCGCCGGGTCCTCATCATCGGGGCACTCGATCCCGGTCAGATCGTTTTTCGTTCGATTACGCGTGATGATAGCCTCGGCTACCGCGTCGTCGGATTTGCGTCCGATTTTGTGCCTGAATCAGGCATAACGGCAGGCCCAATTCTGGGTAACTTTGACGACATCGGCGACATCATCAAAACCCAACATGTCGATCTCGTCATCGTCGCATTGTCTGGTCGTGCATCACATGAGCTCTTCGACATCATCATGCGTGCGGAGGACGCACATGTCGAGGTCAAACTCTATCCCGACGCTTTTACCCTCATCACCAATAACGTCGTTTCGGAAAACGAAGTGGCCGGATTGCCGTTGTTGAATGTCCGTAACGGAGCGCTTGCTAATCCATTTAATCAGTTCCTAAAGCGACTCTTCGATATCACCTTTGCATCGTTGCTGCTCCTCGTGGCTGCACCGTTGATGATGCTCATAGCAGTGCTCATCAAGCTTGAGTCTGCGGGACCAGCGTTTTTTGTGCAACCGAGAGTGGGCATCGACGGCATTCCATTCCCCACGATCAAATTCCGAACGATGCGGGTCGATGCACCGAATTTGGCATCGTGGACAACCAGAGATGATCCGCGCAAAACCCGTACCGGCACTTTTCTGCGCAAGACTTCGTTGGATGAACTCCCCAACTTCATCAATGTCATTCGTGGCGAGATGTCGGTTGTGGGACCACGTCCGGAGCAAGTGTTGTGGGTCGAACGCTTTAGTCAAGAAATCCCGTATTACATGCGACGGCACCAGCAAAAGGCCGGCATCACGGGGTGGGCACAAGCAAATGGACTTCGGGGTGACACAAGTATCGAGGACCGGACCCGATACGATTTATACTATGTAGAGAATTGGTCACTGCTCTTCGATATCAAGATTTGCATCAAGACCTTTGTCGATGTTGTAACTGGCCGCAATAAAGGCTATTGAACGGGATGATTGCATGAAACTCCATCATTTGACCATTGCAGACATGCGGGCACGCCTCGATTCAGGGGAACTCACGGCAGTCACGTTGACCGAGGCTGTCCTCAGCAACATCAACGCAAACGATACGTCTGTAGGGGCATACCTACACGTCGATAGTGATGGTGCGCTGGCGCAAGCGAAAGCAGCCGACGCCCGAATTGCTGCAGGCGAACGAACCCCCATGCTCGGTATTCCGCTCGGCATCAAAGACGTGTTGTCGACAAAGGGTTTGCCAACGACCTGTGCATCGAAGGTGCTCGAAGGCTATATTCCGCCATACGACGCTACTGCGGTTGCGCGCCTGAAGAACGCTGGCGGAGTAATCCTTGGCAAACTCAACATGGACGAGTTTGCTATGGGATCTTCAACCGAAAACAGTGCCTACCAGCTCACCCGCAATCCCTGGAATCATGACTGTGTACCAGGTGGATCGTCCGGCGGTTCCGCAGCGGCAGTGGCCGCCGGATTGGCTGCCGGCACGCTGGGTACTGACACAGGCGGTTCTATCCGCCAACCCGCATCGCTGTGTGGAATCACCGGACTCAAGCCGACCTACGGTCGTGTGTCGCGCTACGGTGCCGTCGCCTTCGCGTCGTCTCTTGATCAGATCGGTCCTATGGCATGGACTGCTCGCGACGCCGCCATGATGCTCCAGGTGATTGCCGGTCAAGACGAGCACGATGCGACGTCTGCCCCGTTGGCTGTGCCGGATTATTTGGCTGCGTTGGGTGGTGACTTGAAGGGTGTGCGCGTCGGCATCCCGCGTGAATTGTTTGTCGAAGGCATCCAAAAAGGGACTGAGCAAGCGGTTCGCAACGCTGTTGACGTCCTCAAGCAACTGGGTGCCATCATCAAAGAGATTTCATTGCCCCATAGTGGATATGCCTTGCCGGTCTACTACATCGTTGCGACAGCCGAAGCTTCTTCGAACTTGGCACGCTTCGACGGTGTACGCTATGGCAATCGAAGTGCAGGCGAGAGCTATCGTGAACAACTCGATGCCACACGTGGAGATTTGTTTGGACCCGAAGTGCGCCGGCGGATCATGCTCGGCACGTACGCACTCTCGGCAGGGTACTACGATGCCTATTACAAACGTGCCCAACAAGTACGCACATTGATTCGGCAGGACTTCACTGCAGCGTTTGCCGATGTCGATATCATCGCTGCACCCACGTCACCGAATGTGGCATTCAAGTTTGGCGAAAACTCGGACGATCCGGTCGCAATGTACCTCCAGGATGTCTGCACGTTGCCAGTCAGTTTGGCCGGGCTGCCGGGTATCTCGGTGCCATGTGGATTCGATAACGGGCTACCGATTGGCCTCCAGTTGATTGGACCAGCCTTCAGCGAAGCAGAATTGCTGCGTGTGTCAGATGCATACCAAACGCAGACCGAGTGGCATAGTAAACGACCGGCATAATAATGAACAAGCCCCCCAGCAACCGCTGGGGGGCTTTTTTGTGTGCTATTTTTGCAATTCCTGTACTGCAGCTTGTATCACTGGATCGCTACGCGGGTCGTACGCATCTGGATTTTCTGGAACGGTGATGTCGGGAGCGACGCCGAGACTATCGACATACGTTCCATCGTTTTGGCGGAACAATACTTCAGCAAGCCACAAAACAGAGCCGTCATCAAATTCATAGGGATACAGATTTTCGGTGTTTCCTGCAGTGGTGTCGCCGATCAAGACCGCTTTTCGCAGACTGTGCATGCCAGACGCAAACATTTCGGCTGCACTGACCGTTCCTTCCCCGATGAGGACCACGATGGGGATATCGGCATAGAGTGGCAAAACCTGCCCAGCATCGACGGTAACGGGATATGTTTCGTTCCGACCAACTGCCTCCCCGAGGACTCCACCGTCATGGAATAATCCAACGATTTGTGACATGGCTTCTACCGATCCACCGCCGTTTTCCCGCACATCGATAATCAGGCCCGAAGGGATGACACCGGGTGTCGTTGTTGCTGCCAAGGCATCGACGACGAGTGCACGTAGATTTTCGCGGTTGAAGCTGTCTATGGTGAGTAATTGGATTGATGTCCCAGGGAGAGTTGTTGCAACTGCCTCGGGGAATGCATCACCGGGAATTGCATTGCGCGTAATTGGGATGTCGAGGTTCTTTTTGCCACGCAAAATCGAAAGCGTCACCGTGGTTCCGATGGGGCCACGCACCGCACTCCCGTAGTCTTCGTTTTTGGCAACAAAATCTGCCACAGTGCGCCCATCGATAGCGGTCACGAGGTCAAAGGGGCGGATCCCTGCTTGCTCTGCTGGACCGCCGCGAGCGATGCGAATAATCAATATCTGCTCAGACAGGTCTCGAAGCATCACCCCAATACCCGCGTACCCTGCGGTACCCGAATAGACTGCTTCATCAGCAGCGTTATCTTGGGGTGAATCGAAGCGTGTATGGTCGTCGTTGAGTGAGTCAACCGCCTCTTGGACTATCTCGTAGAACGCAGAGGTACTCGCTGCATCGCCGATGCGTGTGTCGTATCCGTGTTCTGCAGCGGCCCAATCAACCCCATTGAAATCCGGGTAGACATAATTTTCGTTCACAATCTCCCATACTTCATGGAAAATTCGCCGCCGTTCAAGTCCGGTATACCTGATGTACGTCGGCGTTGGTTCACTCTGTACCACGCCGAGGGTAGGTACAGCGGTGCCGGTAGGCGGAGGAATCGTGCCAGTCGCGGGCGGTGCGGCAGCGGTTTGCGTGGCAACGGGTGATATGGCAATCATCGGGCTCGGTACACCAGCGATCGGCGTCGTCGCACAGCTTGTGCACACAAACGCCCCGACGATTGTCATCTTGATGATGCTACTGACGCACGGTGCGCGTTTAGACTGCGTTTTTCGTGACCACATGTAAGCGTTGGGCGAATCCAAAAAGACATACTCCTACCACGATCGTGGTGATAAGGGCGATGTGGAGCGAAGTCAATTCTGCGATGTTCCCAATCAGAGGGGCGCAGACAATGAATGACATATAGGTAATCGACATTAACGCCCCAGAAAATGCACTATTTTGGCCAGGGACGAGCTTTGCGCCCGCAGTCAGTGCGGTTGGGATCGGACCAGCTGCACCAAAACCCAGAATGGCAAAGGCAGCAATTGCAAACCACAGACTATCTGTTGCAAAAAGCAACACTCCGGAGACGGTAATGGCTACCGCCGAGACCATGATTGAACGGACTACCCCGAATCGATTGACAATCGATGCATTCGTCATTCTGCCGACAAACATCACGGTATTGAACAACGCAAATCCGAATCCGCCGATGACGGCCGAGGCTCCTAAATTGCTCAAGTGAAGGACCGACCACGTAATCGCGATTCCTTCGGCAAATGCCGCAAAAAAGCTAATCATGCTGAGCGTCAACACGATGTTATTTGTGCGCAGGAGCCGGAATGCTGCGCCTGCGTCACTCGTGCCCTCTTGGACAACGCTCATCGGGAAGCGCAAAAAGAGGTTCACGAGAGCCAAAATGCCACCTATCCCTGCGATTCCCCACAAAATCTGTGCGTATGAAACTCCCACCTGGAGTAATTGTCCTGCAAGCAAACTCGAGATAACTGCCCCGGCGCAGAATACCGCGTGCACGTAATTCATGACACTTCGACCACGTTCACGTTCCCAGTCAAGTGTGACGGAGTTAATGGTAATCTCGATCGTGCCGTATCCCAACCCATAGAGGAGATTTACCAGTGCAAAATGCAATGGTGATGCCGCGGCCGATAATGTCATTGTGGCAGCGGTTATGATGATGAGTCCGATGGTCAGTGCGATGCGCTTTCCCATGCGCTCGATCACCGGGCCGCCAAACAACAAAATAAATACAGCCGTCAACGGCGCGATGAGTGAAAGTTCGCCAAACAAAGCTTCACCCATGCCGGTTGCAGGCATGATATCCTTCCAAAAAACGCCATTGGCACCAATGCTGAATCCGAAAAACACGAACACCGCGAAAACCATTGCAATCACACCGCGGTGATGCCACTGACGAGCCTGTTGCAAAAGAACCTCCATACTGCGTCGTAATGAGTAATTTAGTATACCATGTTGCTTTTTGCTACAATGACCGCGAACGCACACCGGTTTGTGTGCTTTGCACCGACGAGGAGGTCGTGATGCGATACGGAATTATTGGCGCAGGTGGAATGGCGATGACGCATGCCTCCCATATGCTTCGTCATGCTGCCACAACCCTGGTCGCATGTGCTGCCAAAGAATACGCACCCGCAATGCAGGCACTCACCGCAACAGCCGGCGTTCTGTGTTTTGACAATGCCACTGAACTGCTCTCGCGATCTGATATCGATGCGGTCTTTATTGCCACACCCACTGACACTCACGCCCACCTCGCCATCGAAGCTCTCCATGCAGGCAAGCACGTATTTGTCGAAAAGCCGCTCGCACGAACCGTGGCTGAAGGTCGTGCCATGCTCGCTACTGCACAGGCGACGAACCGAAAAATTTTGTGCGGGCAGGTGGTACGCTACTTCCCCGAATACGCGCAGTCGCATGACCTGATTACCAGCGGTGCCATTGGCCGCGTCGGGGTGGCACGCACCTCCCGTGCCGGCGCACACCCACCTCCCGAGAGCTGGTATGCAGATACCCCCCGCAGTGGTGGCGTCGCACTCGACCTGTTGATTCATGATATCGATTGGTTGCTCTGGACCTTCGGCCCTGTGCAACGCATCTATGCAAAGAGCATCACTGCACGGAACCTCTCTGGTCGTGACGGGGTGTTGGCAATCCTCCGTTTTCATTCGGGGGTAATCGCACACGTCGAAGCAAACTGGGCGTACCCCAATGGATTTGTCACCACCCTCGAAGTCGCGGGAAGCGACGGCATTGTGTCGCATCGCAACACCGATGCCCCAGATGTAAGCCTTCGTCCATACCTGCATACGAGTGCACAACTCGCACCCGACGCATTGGCAATGGAAGACCCCTATTACATCCAATTCTGTGCCTTTGATGCCTGGCTTCGTGGTGGTCCGACGCCGCGCAGCACGCCGGAAGATAGCCTGCGGAGCCTGGCTACTACACTGGCGATTGTCGAAAGTGCGCAGACCGGGTCGGTCCTGACATTTTCGCCCGAAGGAGCAGCGCAATGACCACAGACACGATACGTATCGGTATTGCCGGTGTCGCCCATGGCCATGCGCACAGCTATGCACGTGCGGGGAAGTCCCTCTCTGGGGTGCAGGTTGTCGGTGTGCATGACCACGACCAGCGCCGCGGTCAGGAATTTGCCGACCACTACGGTTTGCCTTTTTTTGCCACCATTGCAGCTCTGCTGGCCACCTGTGACACCCTGATGATTGCTTCAGAAAACAGCTACCACCATCCATATGCAATGCAGGCAGCAGCAGCCAACATTCCGACACTCTGTGAAAAACCGCTGGCTAGCAATGTCGCCGACGCGCGCGCGATGGTGCAGGCGTTTGCCTCTGCTGGGGTCCAGCTCGGCACGGCCTTCCCCGTCCGTTACAGCCCGGCTGTACGGCGCCTGCGTGACACGATTGTGAATGGCTCATTAGGCGATACGTTGATGGTCAGAGCGACCAACCGAGGAACCTATCCCGGTGGTTGGTTTGGAGACCCCACGCTCGCCGGCGGCGGTGCAATCATGGATCACACGGTGCATGTCACCGATTTGGTGCGCTGGATTTGGGGGCGTGAAATCGTCGAAGTCTATGCCGAAGGCGATACCATGTTGCATGACATCCCAGTCGACGACGTCGGCATGCTCTTGCTGACACTCGACGATGGCATGGTCGTGAGCCTCGATCCGAGTTGGTCACGTCCTGCTGGTGTCTATCCGACGTGGGGGGATGTCACCATGGAAGTCACCACACAGAATGGTATTGTCAATCTTGATACATTTGGACCACACGTTGACCTCTATCAAAAGTCAACCGCGCAGGTCCGTTGGGTGGGTTATGGGGTCAACTTCGATGCGTTCATGATAGATGATTGGATCAATGCGGTGCGCACTGGTGGCCCAGCGCCCATTTCGGGCGTAGATGGTCTGCGTGCAGTCGAAGTGGTCGACGCAGCATACCGCTCAGTGCGAAGTCACCGCCCCGAGCGTGTCCAATAGTACCGTTTTGACACGCCCCAAACACGCTGGTATAGTTTGGGTAGAGAAGTGGAGTACACCGTTGCGTTGTACACATCGGTTCGATAACATGATGCACATGACAGACCCCGCGTGGAGAGCGACGTAACTGTTGCTGATACACCGCGGGTACAGCACGTACCCGCGGTGCTTTTTTGTTTAAACAGAATGGAAGGACATATGGCAGAACATATTCTCGTCTCGGTTGCATGGCCATACGCCAATGGGCCGTTTCATGTAGGGCACATTGCAGGGGCGTATTTGCCGGCCGATATTTTTGCCCGCTATAGTCGCCAACGCGGCCGTGACGTGCTCATGGTGTCCGGTTCGGATTGCCATGGCACCCCGATTACCCTCGCCGCCGAAAAAGAAGGTGTGCCACCGCAGACCATCATCAATCGCTACCACGCCAGCTTTATCGGCACGCTGCAGGCAATGGGCATCACCTTCGATCTATTCACCCAGACTTATACCGACAATCACTATGCGGCCACCACCGATATATTCGAGGTGCTGCAGTCCAAAGGGTATATCTACCGCGAAACAGCCGTAGGGTCGTATTCCGAATCACTTGCACGGTTCCTCCCGGACCGATTCGTCGAAGGCATCTGCCCGAACTGTAAATACGACAAAGCGCGCGGCGACCAATGCGACAAGTGTGGGCAACTGCGTGATCCCAAAGAGCTTGGGAGCCCGCGCTCAACCGTCGATGGCGCGCCAGTGACATTCCGTGACACCGAGCACTTCTACCTCGATTTGGCAAAGCTCGAACCCGGCCTACGCACATGGCTCGATTCGACTTCGCGTGACTACTGGCGCAGCAACACTTTGGCATTCACCCAGAACTGGTTGCGCGAGGGGCTCCATGGACGTGCGATTACCCGTGACCTCGAGTGGGGAGTGCCGGTTCCTGGCAATCTGGCAGAGTTCAAAGACAAACGTATCTATGTCTGGTTTGACGCCGTCATCGGGTATTACTCGGCTTCGCTCGAATGGGCAAAACGCACCGGCAACATCGACGCATGGCGCGAATGGTGGGACCCCACAAAGTCAGCCAAAAGCTACTACTTCATTGGTAAAGACAACA
The DNA here is from genome assembly GCA_945881915.1 of Thermoflexus hugenholtzii JAD2. Lineage (GTDB taxonomy): Bacteria > Chloroflexota > Chloroflexia > Chloroflexales > Roseiflexaceae > UBA965. The sequence goes on from CAMCVW010000004.1 coordinate 30,236, forward strand.
TCCCATTCCACACGATCATTTGGCCGGCGATGTTGTTGGGGTACGGAGATCGAGCGTTGCCGTTTGATGTGCCTGCCAATGAATTCCTCAACCTCGAAGGCGAGAAAATGAGCACTAGTCGTAATTGGGCACTCTGGATGCCAGATTTGCTGACGCGCTACGAACCTGATTTGTTGCGCTACTACCTCACCGCAGCAGCTCCCGAAGGCAAAGACAGTAATTGGAGCTGGGCAGAATTTGTGCAGCGGGTCAACAGTGAACTTGTCGCAACGTGGGGTAATTTGGCCAATCGGGTACTCACATTATCGCAACGCAACTTCGGTGGCGTTCCCACCCCTGGCGAGTTCTTGCCGGTTGACACGACGCTCATGAACGCCATAGAAGACGGCTTCGTCCGCGTGCAAGAGCTCTATGATGCCGTCAAATTACGCTCAGCGCTCCAAGAAGCGATGTCGTTGGCACAGCTCGCGAATCAGTATTTGAGTGAACAAGAGCCATGGAAAGTCGTCAAAGTCGATCCGACCCGGGCTGGTACGGTGATTTTTGTGGCGTTACGTGCTGTCGATAGCATCAATAGGCTGATGGCTCCCATCATGCCACATGCATGCCAGCGCTTGCACTTCATGCTCGGTTTTGATGATGTGCTCGCGCCGCAACCCGTCATCGAGACCGAACAAGACCCCGAGGGTAAACCGCGACCAGTGTTGACGGGTGATTATTCCCATCATGCGGGTTGGCATGTCAGTGCACTCAAACCCGGAACACTCATCCGCGAACCAGCGCCACTGTTCCGCAAACTCGACGACACACTCGTCGCCGAAGAGCTCGCCCGGTTAGCCACCACATAAATCCTCCCAAAACCCTCGTGATGGTTCCATCACGAGGGTTTTCTCATTTATTGGAGCAGATCATGCGTTTTGGTCATGTGAATCTCGTCGCCCGTGATTGGCGGACATTGGCTGATTTCTACTGCAGGCACCTAGGGTGCACGTTGCTTGCGCCTGAGCGTGATCTCCACGGTGCGCTGGTCGATGCAGGCGTCGGCGTCGCTGATGCACATATTCGTGGTGTCCATATCCGACTGCCTGGCTACGACGAAAACGGACCAACCCTCGAGATTTACCGCTACGACCCACTCATCGATGTTGCGTCCAGTGTCCGCCGCAGTGGATTTGGTCACATCGCCTTTCAGGTCGACGATATCGATGTTACACGTGCGGGGATTTTGGCGGGTGGCGGCTCTGCCATTGGCGACGTCGTCACGACCGTTGCAGGCACACGAAATGTCTCTTGGTGCTATGTCGAAGACCCCGAAGGGAACGCCATCGAACTACAACGCTGGCATTGACGGCAAATGCCAATCATGCAGAAGCGTGTATAGACCGCAGGCGTCCTCAGATTCAGCGTTGGAAGAAGAATAACTCCCCGGGCTTGAATGTATGCACGGCCAAATCAGGAGCTGACCGTTCAATCTGACTGGCGACTTCCCCCGCAGGCAAGCGGTTGCTGGCAAACAAATCATTGTGCCCTGCGATGAGCGTCTTCCAGCCGAGTGCATCGGCGACATATGCTGCCTCGGCAGGACTCATGTTGCCAGCGATGTCAAGGGCGTTGCGCATTGCATCACTCCCATTGCAGGCGAGAATGCCCACATCAGCCTGCGGGAGTGCTGCCACTGCAGCAATGTAGCCGTCATAGACAATCGTGTCGCCACCATGGAACAATGCCACAGTGCCCCAATCGAGCAGCATGCTGACCCATCGTTGACCGCGTTGCGTATCCGATTCGACGGTGTAGTGTGCGGCTGGTACATAGGTCACTCGCAGCACACCGTGATCGTAGGTGATACCGGTGCTCATGGGCAAGCGCCGATCGGCAGGAATGCGTGCCTCATCCAATATGCCCTGCGCCCACCCCGTTGCAACGAATCGCGCATGCGGCGATGCCCCCAAAATCCCCGCTAGCGTCTCGCCACTGGTGTGATCACCATGCTCGTGTGAGCAGATGACGAGGCTTGCATTGGTGACTTCCTCTGGGCGCAGCGGTGGTGCAAATGCCCTACCCCACAAAAATGTCGGATCGGTCTGCGCGCTGGCCATTGGGCCCACCAAAAACGGATCGATGTAGATCATCCGCTGGTCAGGTCCCTTTATGGCGACGCCCATTTGTCCGAGCCACCACAGTGCAAAACTCCCAGCTGGGATGTGCAACGCGTTCATCTGGTCAATGAGGGACTTCCCACTGCGGTGTTTCATGATTGTGCCTTTCGTGGCTCATATGCCATAGTGTATCAGGTATGCGCAAGACGCTCCCGGTGGTTGGTGCGTTGACAATAACCCCAATGCCGTTTATGATTCTCACATAATTACATAGTGCTGGGGGCGCCAAGTGAGCTTGGCTGAGATGCGACCCGAATGTCGCTGACCCTTTGAACCTGATCCGGTTAATACCGGCGGAGGAAAGCTCGTGACGCTCACTGCGCACCCAGCAAGACATTGTGTGGGTGTTTTTTATATATGGAAGGAAGAATCTGATGCGTCGACGTCAATTGTTGGTGATCGCTGCCCTCATTTTCACTGCATGCGGTCAACCGTCTGTCACGCAGCCCACTGCCGTTTCTGTTGCGCCTCCGACCGAAACGGCATTCATGGTCGATGCACCAACGGATACGCAACCACTCACGGTAATGACACATGATAGTTTTGCCATCTCGCCTGAAACACTGCTTGCATTCGAACAGCAACACAACGCCAAAGTGACCATCCTCAACAGCGGTGATGCAGGTAGCATGCTCAATAGAGCAATTTTGAGCAAAGACGCTCCGCTCGCCGATGTGCTCTATGGGGTCGATAACACCTTCCTCAGTCGTGCCCAGCAAGCAGATGTTTTTGTTGCCTATACCCCCGCCGCGGCGAACTTCACCGACGGCGTCGATCTCTCAAGCAGTGCGCCACTTATTCCCATTGACCGCGGCTATGTCGTCATTAACTACGACATCGCCGCATTGGCATCACGAGGTCTCGAACCGCCACGCAGTCTGCAGGATTTGTTGATGCCGGAATACAAGGGCTTGCTCGTCGTACAAAATCCCGCGTTGTCATCCCCCGGGTTAGCGTTCTTGTTGGCAACTGTGGCAGAATTTGGCCCCACCAAGTGGCAAGGCTATTGGAAATTGCTGCGTGAAAACGACGTCCTCATTGCACCAGATTGGAACACCGCCTATTACACGCACTTCAGTGGTTCGAGCGGCAAAGGTCCACGCCCATTGGTTGTCTCGTATTCGTCGAGCCCTGCAGCCGAGGTCGTTTTCGCAGATCCCAAGCGAGACACTGCTCCCACGGCAAATGTCGATTTTGCGGCCTTCGAGCAAACAGAATATGTCGGGATTCTCAAAGGTACTCCGCAAGAAACACTGGCAAGGGCCTTTGTAGACTTCATGTTGACCGATACGTTTCAAAACGATATGCCGCTGAATATGTTTGTCTATCCCGTCACGAAAAGCGCCGTGTTGCCAGAGGTGTTCCGGAAATTTTCTTCCATTCCCACGGTCCGTGCACAATTGGTCCCTGCCGAAATAGCAGCTAACCGTGATGCATGGGTCAAAGAGTGGGACGCTATCATGCTGAAGTAGACCACCGCTCGAAGTTACATATACTCGCTTTTCACCTGCACAACCTATGCTGCCACCACACCCGCCTCAATTGATAGAAGAGACCCGCTCAAGCCCCATGCCACAGAGAACGCCACTCTGGCATGGGGAGTGGTTGTTTCGCCTGCGAAGCAGCGGGCAGATTCTGTTGCGCGAGAGTACTCATCCGCTCACGATGGTGAACTATGCACTCGGTGCGTTGTTGTGGAGCATCGCCCTTGTTCCTGAGGCCATCGCTACCATCTTGGTCGTCAGTCTCAATCTGTGCATCACCGCAATCCAATTGGGCAGGGCGCAAGCCACGTTGGCGCGCATCCAGCAGACGTATCAAGCTCCCATTGCGGTCTGGCGCGATGCACATGTGCAGGAACGAGTCCCGGCAGCATTGGTGGTTGGTGACATCCTGATGCTCAGACCAGGCGACCGCATCCCAAGTCAAGTCAGCGTGTTGGAGTCTGCAGGCATGCTCATCGACACTGCAGCGCAGACCGGGGAATCCGAGCCGATGAGTGTCAGTCGCGGCATGCAGATCGAACCGGGTTGTACGGTGCGTGCAGGCGCGGCGTGGGTGCAGACGACCGCTCCTATTCCCATGCAGGCTACACGCCCTGTCACAGAAGTCAGACGCCAAGGTGTTCAATCAGCGCAATTAATCCGCATTTTGCATGGCGCTGCATGTGGTGCAGGGATCATTGCCCTGATCACCATCGGCTGGGGGAGTCTGCAGGGAGCCACGTGGGCACAATACATCACTGCACTCACTGTCGTCTGCGGACTCATCCCGAATGCATTAGTGGTATATGCGGCTGTTGCACATGCGCGGACTGCGCTGCCACTCATTGCGCACGGCGTTGTTGTCAATACGCCGAGCGTTGTGGAACGTATGGCAGATGTGGATGTGGTCTGCTTCGACAAAACTGGTACGTTGACAACCAACGCCTTGACGCTCCAGCAATGCGTTCCACTGGCTGTTGCTGAGCAAGAATTTCTGGATATCCTCGGCGCATATGCCGCCGCTGATGGTGCAGGGAATCAGAGTAGCGTGACAATTGCTCGTGCAATTCCCCGTACCCCGATGGCCGTTCGCACCAGTACTGCATTTGATAGTCGCCAAAAATGGAGTAGCATCAGCACTGCTACGCAGACCTACGTCCTCGGTGCTCCCGATGTGCTCGCGCCGTCGCTCGCAGAAGAGTGGCAGCACGTACGCACGATAGACGCAACGCTCCCTGACGGGAGGGTACTTCTGCTGCTCGCAGTGCCACCCAATTGGGCGAGCGAGCGTGCTGGCGCAATTCCAATCGGAGCGGTGATTTTACGCGAAGAACTCCGTCCTGGCGTCCATGCCGCGCTTGCATACCTACAGTCACGTAATGTACGGGTCGTCGTCCTCTCGGGTGATGATGCACGTGCCGTCAGCCGCGTCGCAACGGCAGTGGGCATTACGGGAGGGCAGCGCATACACGCGACAGCCCTCGATGCTGGCCCGCTGACACACAGCGATGTTCTTCGTGACGTGTCGGTCATCGGGCGGATGAAGCCCGCGCACAAAGCAGACGTTATCCGGGCATTCCAACAACAAGGTCAGCGCGTTGCATTTGTGGGTGACGGGTTCAACGACCTCGACGCGCTTCGTAGTGCAGATGTCGCTATTGCTTTTGCCGCAGCCCACTCGGTCGTGCGCGACAGCGCAGATATCGTCATCCTCGGCGATGATATGCATGCACTGACGATCATCCAGCACAGCAGCGATCAGGTTGCCCGTACGTTGCAGGCCATCGGAGAGCTTGTCTTGGCGCGTGTCACCCTCAGCGCGGTAGTCTGGCTGGGCACAATGGCGCTCGGACTCCCCACCTGGAGTCCCATCGATAGCACCCTGATTGCCTTGTTGGGCGTCGCATTGCCCTCACTCGTCATCGTCGCAATTCCCCACCGAATGACTTCGCTCGGGTCTCATCAGCGAGTCATCGTGCGCGTAGCGATGAGCGGGATTTGTTTGGTCGGTGGCTGGTGGCTGTGGGTCGTCGCGTATGGATGGGGTGATATTCACTGGCTCACCGGAGCGGTCATCTGCTTCTTGTGGGGACATCTGCTGGTGGCACTGATTCGAAGAACAGTTGTGGTAAGATGACCGCATGCTATACCTCGTTGCTACACCAATAGGGAACCTCGGCGACATCACCATGCGCGCGCTCGAGACACTCCGTCTCGTCGACATGATCGCCAGTGAAGACACGCGCAAAACGTCCATTTTGCTCAAACACTACGACATCCACAAACCGATGATGGCATGTCATGAGCACAACGAAAAAATCGCGACCGAGCGTATCATCGGCATGCTCCGCGAAGGGAAGTCAGTTGCGTTAGTCAGTGATGCAGGCACACCGGCGATTTCGGATCCTGGGTTTGTTCTCGTGCGCAGGATTCTCGAGGAAGGTCTTGAAGTCACCGCGATTCCGGGGCCGGCAGCGCTCATCCCGGCACTAATTGTATCGGGCCTTGCAGTCCATGCGTTTACCTATCGGGGCTTCCCACCACGCAAAAGAGGGCAACGCCAACGCTGGTTAGCCCAAGACACGCACACGCCGCACACATTGATTTTCTATGAAAGCCCCTATCGCATCACTGCCCTCATAGAAGACGCTATCACGGTATACGGCGATCGTCCCGCTGCACTCGCCAATGATTTGACCAAATTCTACGAGACCGTCTGGCGTGGTCCCCTCAGTTCCATCCAGCAGACCCTCGCCAAACGTTCCATCAAGGGTGAATTTGTCCTGTTGATTGCTGGTACCGGTGCGTATGAAGGGCATATCCCCGACTTCGAAGCGGGTTCTGACGATCAAGACGATTCCGCTGATGAACGCACCGACGAAGATATCGCTTCCACCATGTAGAGAAAGAGACGGCCGAAGATGACCGATGTACGTGCAGATGTCCTCAAGATGACCATCGAATTGTGCAAGTATCCTTCCACGCTGGACCATCCAGACCAACTCCAGGCCGTCATCGATTACACCGTCGCTCAGCTCAAAGACCTCCCTCGTGGCACGATTACGCACTTCAACTCCAACAATAAACCCGCAATTGTCTACTCACTGCGTGGCAACAAACACGCGAAACTCATCCTCAATGCACACCTCGACGTCGTCCCCGCCCGTGACACTCAATTTGCTCCATACGAAAAAGACGGACGGCTCTACTGCCGTGGTTCTCAGGACATGAAGGGTGCAGCAGCCATCCTCATTCGCCTCGCCAAAGACTTGGCACAAATGCCTGAGCCGCCGGACGTCAACTTCCAATTCGTCACCGACGAAGAGATAGGCGGGATGCACGGTACCAATTACATCCTCAACCAGGGCTATACGGCAGACTTCTTTATCACTGCAGAGCCCACCGACCTGAATATCTGCAACATTCACAAAGGCGCATCCCCCATCGATGTCATCATTCATGGCGTGCCGGCCCACGGTTCACGACCATGGTTGGGACGGAATCCCCTGCACACCTTGCGTGAAGGGTTGATTGCCCTCGAAAAGGCATATCCAACTCCTGACGAAGAAGCCTTTGTAACGACCTGTGTCCCAACGATTATCAATGGTGGGAATGCGGGCAACCGTATCATGGAAGAACTCGTCATGCACCTCGACATCCGCCGTGTCCCCACCGAAACATCCGAGCAAGTGCTTGCTAAGGTTGCGGCCTGCTTCCCCGAGCACTGCACGGTTTCGTTGATGGGCGACGGGGTGGGACTCCATACCGACCAGAACCACCCTGCGGTCCAGCAGCTCGCCGGCATCGTTCGCACGGTCACTGGGTTACCGGGCTACTTCTATCGCGAGCACTTCGGCACTGATGCACGATTCTACAGCTCCAAAGGCATTCCAGCCGTCTGCTGTGGACCAATTGGCTTCGGGTTGCACTCCGATGAAGAATGGGTGGATATCAACAGCCTGACCCAGACCTACGACGTTTTCCGCGAGCTCTCGCTCACCTACGCCAAATAATCGGTATGTTGCCCATACAGAAAGTGTAACTGCGATGGCTGATTGGTTGATTGGATGCGGGCAAATCACCTGGCCGCGTGATGTCGCCGAGGAAGTCGTCCTCGCCGATATTGCCGACGCAGGCTACGCGGGAGCGCCAATCGGGCCCAAACCCGCTACCAGTGCTGCAGACCGCAGTGCCCTGTGGGAGCGGCACCAGCTGCTTCCCGCCCCTGGGTACATCGGCGCAGATTTTTGGGATCCCAACAAGTACGCCGCCATCATCGCCCAGACGACCTCATATGCGCAGTTTGCCCGCGAGGTCGGGGTCGATGCCTGTTACGTCGCCGCCAATGTCGATAACTCCAAGCCCGTCAACGGCCGCACGCGGATGCAGGCAGCTGGGCATGTCACTCCTGCAGATGGACTGACCGATGCAGAGTGGACGCAATTTATCGCCACCATCAGCGACGTGGCTGCCATCCTCAAAACACACGGCGTACGCGCAGCCTTCCATAATCACGTGGGGAGCTTCGTCGAAACGCGCGCCGAACTCGATCGACTCATGACCGCCGTCAGCCCCGACGTGCTCGCCCTTGGTCCCGATACGGGGCATATGGCCTGGGCTGGCGACAATCCTGTCGATATGGTCAAGACCTATGCGTCACGCATCATCACTATGCATCTCAAAGATGTCGACGCAGCCGCCGCAAGCCGCGCCCGCGCTGACAAAACCGACTACCGCGGGGCAGAACGCTATGGGGTATGGACAGAGCTCGGGAAGGGCTGCGTCGACTTCCCATCAATCTTTGCAACGCTCACACAGGCTGGGTTTGCGGGTTGGCTCATCGTCGAAACAGACGTCACGCAATTGGCCACCCCACTCGCCAGTGCCCTGCAGAGCCGCGCATACCTCCGTTCCCTCGGCATGTAATCCGCCAACACATATGCATCAAAGGAGATCGCCATGAGTTATCGCGTCGGAATCATTGGCTGTGGCCGACCTTGGAAGAGTGAAGGTGCCACGGGCTTCGGGATGTCACACCAGCATGCGTTCGGCTACAAAGCCAGTGGCCATGCCACCGTCGTCGCCCTCGCCGACGTCGTCAGGAGCAATGCTGAAGCGTTCGCAGCCATCCATGGCGGCGCCGATGGCATCTATACCGACTACCACGAGATGCTCGCCAAAGCCAAACTGGACATCGTCAGCATTGCCACCTGGCCCCACATGCACGCCGATATGGTCATTGCCTGTGCAAACGCCAAGGTCAAAGCCATCCACTGCGAAAAACCGATGGCCCCAACCTACGGCGAATGCAAAGCAATGGTCGAGGCCTGTGCCGCCAACGGTGTCCAGCTCTCGTTCAATCATCAACGCCGCTTCGGCACCCCCTTCCGCGCCGCCAAAGCACTGCTCGACAGCGGTCGCATTGGCACCCTCGAACGCATCGAAGCAACCTGCGACAACATGTACGACTGGGGCACACACTGGTTCGATATGGCCTGTTACTTCAACGATGAATGTGACGCAGAATGGGTGCTCGGCCAGATCGATCTGCGTGACCCCCAGACCGTTTTTGGGGTCGCCATCGAAAAGCACGGGGTCAGCTTCACCCGCTTCAAAAACGGCGTCACGCTGCTGCTCAGTACCGGTTACCAAGCCGGACCACGCTTCGGTCTGCGTATGATCGGCACCGATGGCATCATCGATATTGGCGTGGATAACCAGACCCACCTCCGCGTCAAGGGCAAGGGCGATGCAGATTGGGCAATCATCCCCGACACTGAAGGGCTGCATGGCAATGACAATGTCGAACGCTGCGTCATCGACCTCGTCGACGCCTTGCGCACGGGCCGCGAACCACAGCTCTCCGGCCGCCGGGCATTACGTGCCAGCGAGTTAATCTTTGCAACCTACGAATCCGCCCGTACCCGCGGCCGTATCGATTTACCCCTCAAGAGCACCGATTCGGCCCTCCTCGCGATGCTCGGCAAGTAACACACGGAATTCAGACAGCCACTCGTCAGAGTGGCTGTTTTTTTGTGTCTTTTTTGCGGGAGCTCAGTATTGAATGCGAAAAAGGGTATCGCGGCAATCGACGTTGCCTGTTATTCAGGACTGCTGTCCTCAGCGTTTCAGGAGTCACGGAAACAGCACCACGCCGTTTTTTCGTACATCCCCGACTTACTGCATGTGGCTTCGTTGGTGCCTCAGACGGTGCCGCTGCGGGTTGTCGTGCGCAGGAGTGTGTCGATGACGTGCTCCCAGGTAATATGCGCCACACTGGCTGGGCCATGTGCGCCCAAGGATGCCGCATACGCAGCATCGCTTGCCAAACTGTCCAAAGCCTTGGCTATTGCCTGCGGTTCAGGTGCACAGATGATGCCGTTGTGCCCATTGCGCACAAATTCGAGCGTTCCCCCTGCGTCGGTACAGGTCACAACGGCTTTTTTTGCGCGCATCGCCTGTACAGTGGTAAAGCCATAGTCCTCATCGATCGGCGCATAATAGACCGCACGTGCATGAGCATACAAATCCATCAATGTATCGGTGCTCACAAATCCGTGTAATTCCACGCGATTTTGTAGCCCCAGGCTGCGTATCAATGCTTCGAGCGCCGCCCGTTCTGGACCGGTGCTCGTCAGCACGATGCGGAACGGCACCTGCATCTGCGCCACTGCCCGAATCAGCAGATCCAATCGTTTGGCTGCATCAAGCCGTGCATCCGATAAAATATAATCTCCGTATGTGCTGTGCCGTAATGTATCGGTGTAGGCACTCGGTGGATACAGCGCCTGTGCATCGACCGAGTTGTAGCGCTTCGCTCGTTGTGCCACATTTGCCGAAATAGCGTAGAGGCCCGTCGCCTCACCGAGTGCAGCAGTATCTGCCCGAATCAGGGCGTCGCGAATAGCCCGGTCCTCTGCGGTGTTCACAAAATCAGAGAAATTGCCGCCATACCAATCGTAGGCTTGGCGATGCTGGTGCACCAACCAGATGATTTTATTCCGATGATTGACATAATAAGACGGAAATTTCGTCGCGATGACCAGGTCGACCGGCACGCCGTCCACTTGATTCAAATCGATGAGTCGCCACGCCAGAATACTATCGAGGAGGTGCTGATGAGGTTGCCAGCGGTAGGGCAGACTCACGATATCGACCGTATGACCGCGTGCACGCAGCGCATCGCGCAGTCCTTCGACGAGTAATTCTGCCCCGCCACGAACGAATGGTACCTGGGCGGTACAAATGATGATCCGCAGTGATTTAGTCATTGCAGACCGCATCTATTACCCGTCGAGCAACGTCGGGCCAACGGCAATGTTCGTTAACGTAGGCGTTCCCTGCGCGACCATATGCCGAGGCAACGTCGGGATGTTCGAGCAGGATATCGAGGGCAGCGGCAAACGACGCAAAATCTGCAAAGTCGAGCCCGCCATTTGCATCGGCCACCGCCCCTGCCGTGACGGCACAGTCACGATTGACCAACGCGGGGCGATGTTGTAACCATGCCTCCATCAAGACAAAGGCGAAGCTTTCTTGCGTGCCTGCATGGATAAAGACATCTGCAGCCGCAAATGCATTTGCTTTGTTTTGCTCCGACAAAAAACCAACATCACGGACGAACACACGTTGATAAGAAGTGAGCTCAAGCGCGTCTCGACCGGACAGCACGAGGGTAACGAGCCTCCCGCGCCGCAAGATATACTCCTGCACATACAGGATGAGGAGAGGAACATTTTTGGTGACATCGCGCCTACCTGCAAAAAACAGCATCGGTGTGGTGATCGCGTACTCGCGACGAAACGCTGCTCCATCACCGTTTATCGTCAAATCAATGCCGAGGCGTGACAACACGACGCGTTCGGGGGGTAATTCGAATTGCCGCAACAAGAATTCGCGTTCAGCAGCACTATTCGCCAAGAGCTTTTGGGCATGTTGAATCTGCCAGCGTGACATCTGGTGATATGCATATGGCTCGTCATGCATGCAGGGCAACACATAACTCTGTTGTGGCACTAGCATGACGCCCCAGACACTCATTGGTAGCGGGTAAGGCACAAAGAGATAGCGACGGTGTGCTGCTTCACTGATGAGTGCTTCAAATAGTGTGTCGGAATGAACCAAGGTCGACAACACACGCAGTTCCCGGCGTGGAGGGTGAATCTCTTTCAGTGCACGCACGATGTTTGGATGGCGCGCGATTGCAAGCGGGGCTGCACTGTCCTCGAGGGCGGGGCTTGGTGCAAAGCGGCGAATAGGGACGCTCTCGTCGATGCTCTCGCCGAGAGGGTAGTGCGCTTCACGTGGCGCAAATAAATCCCGAGCTGTAGTGCTCCAGACATCAACGGGATAGCCGAGCGCATGAATTGCCTGCGCCAAACGTCGTGCAGCGACCTCTGCACCGCCGGCAGTATCGGGACCAAACCATGTGCTGACAATCGTGAGTCTAGCGTTCATGGCGTGTGCGGATGTGATGCAATGGTTGGTCGACACGCAACGCGACCATGTAGGTCGCCATGTGCACAAGGCTATGATGAATCGCCCAATTCGCACTATTCATGTGTGCGGTCACTGGGTTGATGTACCACTGCAGAAGCCGTCGCTCCATTTTGTGGATAGTATTGGCGACGTGGTCGAGCGGGCGATCTGCCGGGAGCGGCCAGTGTGCATGGACCTTGGCAATTTGGGCACGTTGTGCTTCATCCACGCGCAGGTCGTTCTCCCACATATCGAACGGTGGTTCTGCGGCTGCGAGTGCTGATTGTATCTGTGGAGCGTTGGATTGTTCAACTGCTGCGCTGGTCCGTGGTCCCATGGGAGGCGCAACAGGCGGCGGCGGTAGCGCAGCAATTTGTTCTTCAAAGACATCAATCATCAACCGCATCGCCCGCAGTGCAGCTTCATTGAATGCGTTCTGTTGTTCGACAATCGGATTGATGTACCAGCGCAGGATGCGGCGCGTGATTTTTTGGAGGGCAGCGGTGACACGGCCAATGAGGCCTTCTCCTTGGATTGGCCAATGAGCACTGATGACGCGTGTCAGTTCGACTTCGTGGAGTGCTTCGTGGAGCACATGCAAATCTGCGCGCGTCAACGCATTGGTGCTGCCAGAGTTGTTGGTGTTGACCAGGATGCGGCGCTGGAGTTCAGCCAAAATGGCCGCCACATCGATGTCATTGTGCTGTGGCTGTTTCATGCGTACCTCATGGAATGCTCTTTGCTGTCAGTGATTGTAGCATACCGCTTGTTACCCGCGCGACGTGCCGGGCAGTACTGCGGTGTATAATGCCGTATTGAATCACAACAGGGACACATCGCATGCGCGTTCTCTTATTGGGCAGTGGTGCCCGTGAACATGCTCTTGCACGGGCAATCGCGGCATCACCGTTTTTGGACTATCTGACCATTGCTCCGGGCAATCCGGGCATGCACGAGCTCGGATCATTGGTCGCGCTGCCGACCCTGCCAGACGTGCTTGCTTGGTTAGCGGCGCATCCGACGGAGCTCGTCGTCATTGGCCCCGAGGCACCGTTGGCAGCGGGCTGGTCTGATGCAATCCGGTCCCACGGAATTGCGGTATTTGGGCCTTCACAACAAGCAGCACGACTCGAGAGTAGCAAAGCCTTTGCCAAAAGTGTCATGCACCGCGTCAATGTACCGACTGCAGGCTATCGTGCGTTCCTTCGCATCGACGACGCCGTCGCGTTCGTCCACGAAAGCGCATTGCCCTGGGTCGTCAAAGCAGATGGATTAGCCGCGGGGAAGGGCGTCATCGTCGCCGAAACCGTCGCCGAGACCATCGATGCCATCCAGAGCCTCGGGAATATTCCTGCAGGTCAACAATTATTGCTCGAAGAACGCCTCTACGGACCTGAAGTATCGCTCATTGCCATTTGCGATGGGACCCGCTTTTCCGTACTCCCCACCGCACGTGATCACAAACGACTGGGCAATGACGACACCGGCCCAAACACGGGGGGCATGGGCACCATTGCTCCTTTACATGCGATGAATCAATACACTGCCAAACAACTCGGCGCGTTGGTCATCCAGCCTGTGTTGGATTTTATGCGGTTGCACAATATGCCGTTTGTCGGTGCGCTCTATGCAGGGGTGATGTTGACTGAGGATGGTCCGAAAGTCATTGAGTACAACGCACGTTTCGGTGACCCCGAGACGCAGGTCATCCTCCCGCTGTGTACCGGCGACATGCTCAAAGCGCTCGCCGATGCATCCCACGGAAAACTCGATCCGGATGAGCTTGGCTGGCAGAACCGGGCGGCAGCCTGTGTGGTGATTGCGAGCCATGGCTATCCAGAGACTCCACGTCGCGGCGACGAAATCTTTATCGACACTGCACGCATTCCCGCAAATGGGATGATTTTGCATGCAGGCACGAAAGTCTCGGAAGGACGCCTCCTCAGTAATGGCGGTCGCGTTCTGAGCGCGGTAGGGATCGGCGATACCCACGCAGAGGCGCTCAAAATCGCGTATGCAGTCGTCGATTGCATCACGTTGGCAGGAATGCAATACCGCCTCGATATCGGTCAGTCGGAGCTGCCATGACGGTCCCGGCAGTGGTTGTCGCTGCTTCTGGCGGTGGCTCAAACCTCCAAGCAATCATTGATGCAATCGCGGCGGGTTCGCTCAACCTGCGCATCGCTCTCGTCATCAGTGATCAACCATCGTGTGGAGCTGTCCAGCGTGCCATAATCCACGCCATCCCCGTCTGCGCAATCCCGTATCCGCGGCGAGCGACCGCAGCGCAACGGATTGCATGGGAGGAACAGGCGATGTCTGTCGTGCACTGTTTTGCACCGGACCTCATCCTCCTGTCTGGATTTATGCGCATACTCAGCAGCGAAACACTCAGCCAGACCTCGGTGCCGATGCTCAATCAGCATCCCGCGCTCCTTCCTGATGATGGCGGTGACGACGTCGTCCTGCCGGATGGGCGCGTCATTCCCGCACTCCGTGGTGCGCACGTGGTACGCGATGCACTCACCCGAGGACTGACCGTGACGGGCTGTACCATCCACCGTGTCGTTCCTCAAGTAGATCGTGGTCCTGTCATTGCGCGTGCGACGGTCGAAATAGATCCGGCTGACACAGAAGCGACCCTGCATGCCCGCATTCGACTGGTAGAGCAGCGACTTCTGCTCGATACCCTGCACCAACGGGTCTGGTAAAAAACAGAAACACCTCCGGAGAGCACAGCTCTCCGGAGGTGTTTCTGTTGGATTAATCGCGTCGTCCCGTTCCCAAGAAGCGCAACAGGTAGATGAACAAATTGATGAAGTCCAAGTAGAGTTTAAGTGCGCCGATAATGGCAAAACGGTGCGTGTCTTCTTCGGACGAGACATTGTTCGCCATGCGGGTCAATGCTTGCACATCGTAGGCGGTCATTCCGACGAAAATCAACACACCAACCGCACTGATGACCAGTGAGAAGAGGCTGTTGCCGAGGAACATGTTCACCACTGATGCAATCACCAACCCAATCAGTGCCATGAACAACATGGAACCCATGCCTGTCAAATCGCGTTTCGTGGTTGCGCCATACAGAGCCATGCTCGCGAACGTGCCGGCAGTGACAAAGAATGTCGTGCCGATCGAGCCCAGACTATAGGCGTAGAATATCGGCGTCAATGTAACGCCCGTGAGTGCAGAATAGACAAGAAAGAGAATGGTAGCCGTCGTGGGGGCCATTTTGTTGATACGCGCGCTGAGATAAAACACCACGCCGATTTGCACGACAAACAACACAATCATCAGGGAGCCAAGTGA
The DNA here is from genome assembly GCA_945881915.1 of Thermoflexus hugenholtzii JAD2. Lineage (GTDB taxonomy): Bacteria > Chloroflexota > Chloroflexia > Chloroflexales > Roseiflexaceae > UBA965. The sequence goes on from CAMCVW010000004.1 coordinate 45,666, forward strand.
TTCAACGAGACCGCTGTTAAACAACGTGGTCGCTACTGCACCGGTGACCATCAGACCAGCCGTCATCCACAGGTATACCTGCTGCATGGCTTTCTGGAGGACAATAACAGGGTTGATAACGTTCGATTGCATTGATTTCTCCGTATAATGGACTACATTCAATTATCACATACTCTACGCACATCTGTGAAGATGGGTTGCATGAACTGTTGATGAGGACCCTGAATCAGGGTATGATAAACGTATATGTCAGACAAAAACCCTTCGACGCTGCAGATCATTTTGGCGTCACAATCACCCCGTCGCGCAGCGATTCTGCAGGCTCTCGGTGTAACATATACGGTCAGTGTCAGCGATGCGGAGGAGGTTTCCCACTTCCCGCCGATACCGTTGCATGATCGTATCCCAGCGCTTGCTATTGCAGCAGATGATCACCCCGCAGTCCGTGCTTGGCGCAAAGGGAATCACATTGCGTTGCAGTATCCAGAATCCGTCGTCCTCGCAGCAGACACCATCGTTGTCTGTGACACACACGTGTTGAACAAGCCGGTAGATGCAACGGATGCACTCCGAATGCTGAGCCTGCTGGCAGGACGCATCCATGACGTCTATACCGGGATGGTGCTGTTCGCACCTACACATGAACCGATTTTTTGGGTCGAAGCATCACGAGTCTCCATGCGTGAACTCACCACAGACGAAATGCAACGCTATGTCGATAGTGGTGAACCAATGGACAAGGCAGGATCTTATGGCATCCAAGGTATCGCTGGGAGTTTAGTCTCATCGGTAACAGGAAGTTTCACCAATGTCGTAGGACTCCCATTGGGAGCTACGATATCCATGCTCGGCACCGTCGGGATTGACGTCTCCACGACCGCGGCTGAAGCATATAGCAGTTGGCGAGCCGCGCACCCACTGTTGCGAACTAATCTGGGCAACCAACCATGACGAACCTCGGGCCGGGTACACGCGTCGTTGTGATAACCAATGCACTCGCAGGGCAAGCTATTGCCCGCGCTGAGGCAGTCACTCATGCAGTAAATCTGTGGCGTCAATGCGGGTGGGATGTCATCGTGCGTGAAACACTGGTGCATGGCGACGCACAACGATATGCCCGTGAGGCAGTCACAGCAGGGATAGACATCGTCATCCCTGCTGGTGGGGACGGGACGGTCAATGAGGTAGCCAATGCCCTCGTGGGAAGCACAACGATGATGGCGCCATTACCCATCGGAACGGTCAATGTGTGGGCCCGGGAAGCCGGATTTTCGATGGATGTGGCAACAGCAGCCGTACAAATCATGACCGCGCAAAGAAGTTGCATTGATGTCGGGCGCTGCGGAGAACGATATTTTGTGCTCATGGCAGGCATCGGATTTGATGCAGCTGTGGTACAACATCTATATGCACAAGATAAACGACGCTTTGGAGTGATGGCGTATATCGGACGTATATGGGCAGTGATGTGGGGCTACCGCGGTCAACAGGTGCGGGTGCAACTCGATGATGAAGTATTCGATGTGTCGCTCTTGATGATGATCGTTGGGAACACCGCACGGTATGCAAGTTTCATTCCTTTCACTCCAGATGCGACGGTGGACGATGGAATGCTCGATGTGTATATGCTGGTAGGAGCGGACATGCTGACCGGTCCTTTTCGGTTTATTGCGCTCTATCTCAAACGTTTGTTACCGTTCCTCGACCCCCATGGCATCAGCCGCCGCGTACGCAGAGTATCCATCCAAGGGGCACCGCTGGCAATGCAGCTGGATGGTGACCACGTCGGCACGACACCGACCGAGATTTCAATTTTTCCCAAGGCACTCCACGTTTTGGTGACACCGGCAGCGGCACACACGTTGCGCCTTGCCCCATATGGAATGGAGTAGTCATGATGCGCTTCCTATATTGGTGTGTCCTCGTCGGTTTATTGGTTGGCTGTTCGCAACTCAGCACGCCGTACAACACCACTACAGATGCAACAGGTGCTTCGCAATCGCCCGCAATCATCGCGTCTCCGGGACTGCCTGGGCGGCTGTTGCTTGTCAAGTCAGGCAATCTGTTGATGTGGCATGACGGTGAACTGCAACAACTGACCTCGACCGGTGATGCATGGCAACCCTCGTTCTCTCGCGATGGGACACGTATCGTATTCGTTCGACGCGGGCAGAGCTACAGCGATATCATGTTGACTGCAGCAACTGGAGGTGAAGCCATTCAATTGACCGACAATGGATCGCGTCATGCACTGCAAAGTTTCGAACGCATCTATGATTCAATGTGGGCGTTCTATCCGAGTTTTTCGCCCGATGGGAGTCGTATTGTCTATGCGTCGCAATTTGGTCCTCCTGAGGGATCTCCCGCATCCGAATACCGATTAGTGATGTATATCCAGGATGCACGTGCCGGTGCAGAACGTGTCACCGCATATTCTGACGGTTCCGGCAATGTGGGTCATTCGATATTCGACACGGAGAGCAAAGGGATTTATTTTTCCTTCAATCCTGCTGGACAAAACGGCGCACAGCGCATTATGTACTACAACATTGCCAGCGGCGGCTTGTCATTGCCTTCTGGATTACCGGATCAGTCGTATGATCCTGCATTGAGCCCCGATGGCAAAACGCTGTTCTACGCCAAGCGCGATGGAGACAGTACCGATGTGTATAGCATTCCTACCGCAGGTGGGACTCCTGTCAAGTTGACTGACCGCAAAACCGCACGTGCACCTGCCGTTTCGTCAGATGGTTCGTGGTTGGTCTATTTGGCCGTGCCCGCACAAGCGGCTGGCTTCGAATTGTGGGCTCAAAAACTCGCCAATGGCACAGCAGACGGTGACCCGGTCCAGATTACCCGTGACCAACTGTTTGATGCGGATTCTGGGATTTCCTGGGGGAATTAATGCACTTCGTACACGTCGTACAGCTGTATCACCCCGTTACCAGTGGATCGGTAAAGTTCTTTGTTGAACTCGCAGCGCAACTCGTCCGTCGCGGACATCGGGTGACCATTCTGACCACGACAGCTGGTGAACTCGAAGCATTTTGGCTGCCGAACAAACGAGAATTCCCTGCCGCAACCGAAGTATTGGCTGGAACCACCATCCATCGTTTTCCGATACAACGCTTTTCTCCACATCCGCTGATCTACCCCATCATCCGCCGCCTACTTGTCGAGCTCGGTCGCATTCATGTACCCGTACCATTCCTGCGTGCCCTGTCTGCGTTCACCCCACGTACACCATTGTTGAATGCATGGATTATCGCAAACGCAGCAGACATTGATGTGCTCCACGTGACTAATGTGACATTGGATGGTCTCATCCAGCCCGTCCTCGATATTGCGGAACGCCATGCGATTCCGATTGTATCTACGCCGTTTATCCATCTCGGTGTGGCGACGGATGATTCTCTGGTTCGGTATTACCAGATGCCACAACAATTGGACATTCTGCATCGCAGCCGCGTGGTGTTTACGATGACGGAACGTGAACGCCGCTTTGTCATTGAGCGCGGCGTACATTCATCCCTCGTGCACACCGTCGGGGCAGGCGTGACTCCCACCGAAGTAGTCGGTGGTGATGGGGCTGCTTTTCGGGCCGAGCATTCTATCAGCGGACCAATTGTATTACAGATTGGTGCGATGGCCCGCGACAAAGGAACATTGACTTCGATTGCAGCACTCGAGAAGCTATGGCAGTCGGGACTCGATGCAACTCTCGTCTTGATTGGTGCGCCGCTCGAACATTTTGTCAGTGCGTACGAAGCCCTCCCGCTGGCAACACAGGCGCGCATTGTGCTCCTTGCACACGCGACCGATTCCCAAAAGCGGGATGCACTGGCAGCAGCCCAATTGCTTTTGTTACCCTCGCGAACAGATTCGTTTGGAATTGTCTTCCTCGAAGCGTGGTGTAATCGGATCCCTGTCATTGGTGCAGATGCGGGTGGGATTCCGGATGTCATCACAGACGGTGTCGACGGCTTTTTGGTCCCGTTCGACGATGCGCACACGCTCGCTGATCGGATCCGACGTATCCTCGAAGACAATTCCCTCGCCGACCGATTTGCCGCAGCCGGATTTGCCAAAGTGACAGAGCGGTTCACTTGGGATGCCATCGGTGCAGTAATCGTACCCTGGTGTCTGCAGGCACACAGTAGACAGCCATGATTATCGACTTTCACCAGCATTATCTGCCGGAGCGTCCGTCGTACCCCGGCGAGGTTGCGCAGCACTGGCTCTATGCTGATTCACGCATCCAGGGATATCGCGATGTCGGTAGACTGCTGGCAGATATGGACGAGGCTGCAGTCGATCAGGTTGTCTGGCAAGGGGAGTACCTCGTCGCAGGGCAGCACTGCCGACAGCGGAATATGTTGGTCAGGGAGGCATGTCGGGCTGCACCACACCGCTTGGCAGCCTATGCGAGCCTGCAACCGAATGATGCAGATGCCATAGAAGCACTCAAGGCTGCGCTCGACGCAGGGTTTGTCGGTGTGGGCGAGTTAAATCCTGCAGCACAACATTTTTCGATGCGTGATCAGAATGCACGGCGGCTCTTCGAATATTGTGCACAGTGGGCTATTCCAGTGCTGATCCATGTCAACGAACCGGTGGGACCAGCATACATGGGCAAAACCCGCACTCCGCTCCTTTCCGCATACGAAATCGCTGCTCGTTATCCTGAATTGCCAATCATTCTGGCACATTGGGGTGGCGGATTGTGGTGGTATGAACAAATTCCTGCGGTGCAGCGGGTACTCAAAAATGTTTGGTATGACACTGCAGCATCGTTCTTTACGTACCCAAACACCCCGTTAATGGCACAGATGGCCGCCCTCGTCGTCCCCGACAAAATTGTTTTCGGCTCGGATTACCCACTGCATCCTGTCGCGCATCCCGAGGGGTGGTTGCGTCTGTGGACCGACACAATGCGACAAGCCTGCCCAGCAACATGTGCGCAAGCCTGGATGGGTGGCAACGCAGCTCGTTTGCTGATGCCAGCGTGGCGGACAGACCCGCGTCCGACGGTGGTAGGCCAACAGCTGCCGCTGACTGCAGCGACGCCGATAATGGTGATTGCCGAGGAATGGCCTGAACGATTCGCCATTCTCGAACGCTGGGGGATCTCATGCACAGAGCTGACACCTTGGTGGCAAACAATCGCCCATGCCCTGAGTGAATCAGGACATGGGCCAGAGATTTTTGAACGTGTGATGGCGGATGTCACTGAGGGTTTGTAGGATTACGGCCCGCGTGCTCCAATCACCACAGATGTATCTGGCATCACCCATTCACCGACGGACGGAATTGTTCCGATGACCTCATACGGAGCGTACAGATCAAATACTTCTGGGATGCGGTCCCGACTCTGTTCATCAATGAACACGTTGGTGATACCGAGCTGATTGAGTGTACTGAGGGCAGTCTGGGTGTCCATTTTGCGCAGTTCCGGCATCCGTATGGCGCCTTCGATCGGCGGACCGAATTGACTCAACATCTCGGTTGTACACACGGGGATGGTCGCAGCATCGAGAGGCAAAATTCGTGGTACGCGCTCCGCGGCATTGGTAGCTAGTTCCCAGTTCAACCTGACATTTATGTCTGGCTCGCTCGCTGGAACAATCCAGGCAACCGCATCAATTACACGGTCTGGTGGTACCGATTGCCCTTCCGCCGGGGAACAGACGGTCGTCGAAATCACCGCAGTGTCCGTAATAACGCCAGATAACGGTAATTCAAGATTGATTTGGACCACATTCACCGGCTGGAGCAATCCGGCACAAGGATCGAGCCCCTCACCTTCAGGAAGTCCAGTAGGGTCAGGGAGTGTCGGTTCGTCACTCGGCAGCGGAGCGATTGGGCCGGGGGCCATATTCCGTGTGAAAAGCTCGGTCGAACGATTATTAAAAGGACCGGGTAATGGACAAATCGGCTGCTCGTTCAACCCTTTTGGGCGTATGAATGCAATGGGCAACTCACCGTTGAAGGGTTCAGCCAGAAGTGTATTGAGTCGTTCATCGGCAAAAATATACTCCATGATGTTGCGCCAGATGATTCCGCCGCCCGTGAGGCTTTCGACCTTATCTGTCGGTTCGTTGTTATTGTTTCCGGTCCAGACACCGACGGTGACGTATGGTGTATATCCCAAAGCCCACGCATCACGCCAGTCATTCGAGGTGCCAGTTTTGACACCTGCGGGACGCGAAAGTTTGAGTTTGCTATTTGTCCCCCAGATTGCAGCGCGCGCATTGTCGTCACTCATCATATCGACGATGATACCAACGAGATCTGGTTTCACTGCGGGAATGCCCACCGGAGCGGCGAGTTGGTCGATGATCACGCCTGTTGGGTCGACGACCTTGAGGATTGCTTGAGGTTCGTAGTACACACCGTTGCTGGCAATGGTGTTGTATGCCGCGGTGAGTTCCAGCGGGGTGACTTCGCCACCCCCGAGGGTCAATGCAAGCCCGTAGAACCCTTCCCCGCGCAAGAGCGACTTGATGCCGACGCGATCGAGTAAGTCAAGCATATGGGCGATACCGCCATACCGCAAGGCTTCTATCGCGGGCATGTTGAGCGAGTTCGCCAATGCCTGTCGCATCCGGAGTGGACCGTTCCATTTGCCGTTATAGTTTTTTGGGACATACCGTTCCGTGCCGATGGAAGGGAACGTTTTCTCTACATCCCACAAAATGGTTGCAGGCGTGAGGCCGCGTTCCATTGCCGCTAGATAGTTGAAGGGCTTTAGGGCTGAACCAGGTTGGCGCAGACTAGTTGCTACGTTCACTTGTCCGTCGAGAACGTTGCCGTCATACCCTTCGGTGGTGGTTTTTTCGGTGCGGTTATAATCCACACTGCCGACCATTGCCAAAATCTGCCCCGTGTTGGGCTGCATGACGACGACCGAGGCGTTGTGGATATTGCGATCAACGAGTTCCGCAATTCGGTCCGTTGCGACTTGCTGCGCGGTCTGCTGGAGCTGCAAATCGATGGTCGTATATATGGAGTAGCCTAATGTGGCGAATTGAGGACCGTATTGTTCTTCGAGCAAACGACGCACATAGAACACGAAGTGCGGTGCGTTGATAGGAACTTCGACGCCAGCAAAGCGCAGGTCCTCCCCAGCAGCTTGAATCGCTTGGTCGTCGCTGATGTACCCGTTGTCGACCATTTGACGCAGTACCGCAATTTGGCGCCATTTGGTGGGGCTCGTATCGTCGCCGAGGTCATAGGTGGATTTCCGCCATCCGTCGGCGAGAGCAATCCCAGGAATAACATTGTCAACGGCGTAGAGGTACGGGTCGTATTGCGTTGGCAATTGCGGCATCCCCGCCAAGAGTGCTGCCTGAGGCAGGGTGAGTCGCGATGCAGTGGTCTTGAAGTAGGTATTCGCGGCGGCTTCGATGCCGTATGCAAGGTTCCCATAGTAGATTTCGTTGACGTATAACTCCAAAATTTCGTCTTTGGAATATTGTCGCGAGATTTCTTGGGCAAGGACTACCTCGACGACTTTGCGGCGGAGTCGACTTTCGATATCGTTCGAGCGTTCCTTTTCGGTCAAAACAACTTGCTTGATGACTTGCTGCGAAATGGTCGATCCACCACCGACAACTTCCCCTGCCGTCGCGCTGTAGTATGCGGCACGGGCGATACCAATGTAGTCAACACCCGGGTTAGAGTAAAAAGTCTTGTCTTCGATGGAGATCGTTCCGTTGAGCAAATCTTTCGAAACACTCGCCAAGCCTACTTTCGTGCGGCGGCCGGTGCCGAAGAATTCATACAAAACAGTCCCGTTGCGATCAAGCAAACGACTCGTCTCAAACGTTGTTCGTCCACGAATGATTTCGAGTCGAGGCAATAATTCAGCAGTCAATGAGGTATACGCTGCATACCCAACGAATCCCAGAATAACGAAGATGACGATTATGGCCGAAAAACAACCCATAAACAGGCGCGTAACAAATGAACTGCCTCCTGCTTTGGCAACTATTTTGCGACGGACGACTGCCAACGGCAAAGAATTATGGACACCGCGACCATTGCGGCGACGTGGTAATCGATTTGGATTATCAGACATTGTGCGTCATACTCCGGGTAGGATTCTGTTCGGATTGTACCATGCAAGGATTCGTTATGGATGCACGATTTGTTGCAATCTATGCCATCGTAGCGCGTATCCCTGAGGGGAAGGTAAGCACGTATGGGGCAATTGCCCGGGTTATTCCGGTTCCGCGCGGGGCCCGAGGAGTCGGCTGGGCAATGGCGCGTTGCCCAGCAAATGTGCCATGGTGGCGCGTTGTTTCCGCGACTGGCCGTGTTACGTCACCAAATGCACACATCCAAAGCGAACTCCTGATGAACGAAGGAGTCGCGATGCGCGACAACGGGTTCGTTGATCTCACAATTGCAAGATGGGCGCTCCAAGCAGACTAAAACGTGATTCGTGCTACCATATGGCACACTCACCCTATGGATGCAGCCATGTTCACAGCGCGCACGCCAAACGCCCGTTCATTACGATTTTTGGCATTGAGCCAAGCCAGCCTGTTTGCATCCAATGGTTTGACGATTCCCTTGATGGCGAATCATTTCGGAGGACTCGGTGCGACGCCGGGTGCAGTCGGTTTTCTCTTCGCTGCTCAGCAAGCAGGTTCGTTGGTTGCTCCGTATATATGGGGGGCAGGATCTGACCGCCTCGGCAAACGCCGTCCCATTATTGTGATTGCGTTGGTGCTCTCGGCACTGAGCCTGTGTGCGGTGGCATTTATCCAGCAGTTTGCTGTTTTGTTGGTCGCGCAATTTTGTATCGGTATTGCGAGTGCCGGCTTTAGCGCAGGGAATTTGGCATTGGTGGGGGACCTGATTGCAGATACAGGGTCACGTGGTCGGGTGCTGGGCCTTTTTCGCATGACCGGATCGTTGGCCTTCGCGCTCACGGCGGTGACCGGAGGATTCATCGGCGATGCGTATGGTCTGTGGGTTCCCATCGCGATTGCGGCAGCGTTGCAAGCGCTTGGTTGTTTTGCTACCTTGGGCATTCGTGAGGCCACGTCTGTTGTGCTGAGTGATGTCACCCAGGCATCTACCGTCCAACCCACCACGGACCAAAGACACGCATGGATGTTTTTTGCAGTCGTGTTCGTCTGGTTTTATGGGATGGGAGCCGTCGCGTGGCAATGGCCGGGGATGATGCACTCGCTTGGCTATGCGCAGACTAGCATCAGTGCCTTATGGGCGTTGGCGGCGCTCGGGGAAGTTCCTGGATTGGCATTGGCCGGTATTTTGGCCGATAAATGGGGCAGGCGACCGCTCCTGATGGCGGGATTACTGGGTCAAGGAATGGTGTATGCACTCTACCGCTTGATAGCGCCAACCTGGGGAATTGTCCCGTTACAAATGTTTCGTTCATTGAGCTTTTCGAGCTACGAAACACCGGCACTGCTCGTCGCCACAGAGCTCGGGTTACGCCAAAGTCGGGGTCGATATGCGGGGCTCTATCATACGGTTGCCGCTTTGGGTGGCGTTGTAGGCGCGAGTGTCGGTGGCCAAATCGTCGGGGTATGGGGGTATGGCACGTCGTTTATCATCGCTGGGCTATTCATGGCAATCATTTCAGTCACTGTTGCGCGAAAGCTCCCCGTTGGAACCATAAAGTCGACATAACGCAGTGCGGTGTCATGTGCGTCCAGTTTCAGGAAGGAATAATCATGAAGCGCCAGATTCGTATTGGAATTCTCGGAATGAGTCATGACCATGTTTGGGATTTTATCAAATACGCCACCGATGTCGCTGACATCGTCATCGTTGCAGCGGCTGATTCCGACCCGATCCTCCGAGCGAAAGCTTCTGCGGCCGGTGTACAGACGACGTACGCGACTGCCGATGAACTGCTGACACGCATGGAACTCGATGCAGTAGCGATTTTTGCAGATAATCGGCAGAGCGTCGACCTTGGAATTGCTGCTGCGGGACGTGGGCTGCATGTCTTGGTGGAAAAGCCGATTGCTGCGGACTATGCTGGCGCAGTCGCATTGACGCAAGCGACCGCGCGAGCGGGTGTGACGCTGATGGTGAACTGGCCATTTGCATGGTGGGCAAACATTCAGTATGCATTCACATTGATTGAGCGCGGCCGTATCGGCAAGCTGTTTCAAGTACAGTACCGAGCCGCCCACTGCGGCCCCAGAGAGTTGGGTTGCTCGCCCCAATTTGTCGATTGGCTGTATGACCCGTATCGCAATGGTGCCGGTGTGATGATGGATTATTGCTGTTATGGTGCTGCGTTGACCTGCATGCTCCTCGGCTTACCATCGCGCGTCAGCGCCATTGCTGGGCGCTTGCGCAAAGTTGATTTGCCTGCCGAAGACAACGCGGTCCTGGTGATGCAACACGCAACAGCTATTTCGACGGCGACAGCCTCGTGGACACAACAAGGTCATTTAACCAGTTATGAACCGATTTTCTATGGCGACAAAGGAACGTTGGTTGCGCGCAATGGCAAATTATTGCTGTCGGACGCAGAGCATGACGAAGGAACCGTTTTGCGCGTCCCCAAAATCGCAGATGGGTATAACAACGCTCTCGAGCACTACGTCGCAGTCATCCGCGGCGAGGTTTCGTTGCTTCCCATTTGCAGCGGCGAGGTAGGCTTGCTCGCACAGCACGTGCTCGAGGCGGGCATCATCTCGGTGAACACGAATCAGGCGGTTTCGCTGCCGCTACCGCCTGCTGCGCTGTACGTGGGTGGAGGAGCGCGATGATTCGGATAGGGATCGTAGGGTGTGGACGCATACTGAATGCACATCTACAGGGCTATCTCCGCTTGCGAGAGGCCGGTGTCGATACGTTTCGAATTACCGCTTTATGTGCACGCAACCCGGATGATGCCCGTATGTTCCAGACGCGAGGGAAGGGACCGACGCCGCGCCCGCCCGTCGTAGACCCCGCCTCGGGTGATCCCCTGGCTGCCCCGCACACATACATCAGCGATTTGCATGCGGATGTCGAGGTTGGGATTTTTACGGACTATGCCGAGATGATTGCGTCCGGCACAGTCGATGCGGTCAATGACTTCACCACCCTCGCAATGCATCATCAAGTCGGTTCCGTTGCGCTCTCTGCTGGGATGCACCTGCTGACGCAGAAACCACTCGCGATTACCGTCAAAGCTGCACAGCGAATGCTCGCACTGGCCGCGGCGACGAAGCGTACGTTTGGTGTGTTCGAAAACGTCCGCCAGCTCGAGCTCGTCCGAGCACAGCACTGGGCGGTTGCGACAGGGCTGATTGGTGTACCACAATTCGCGAGCATGGGTATGTTGGGCGGCTTGTGGTCGCCCGACAAAATCGTCGCTGAAACGCCGTGGCGTCACGATAAACTCCGTGCTGGTGGCGGTGGCAGTATCGACATCGGTGTGCATCAGATGGATTGGCTTCGTTATGTGATGGGCGAAGTCGAGTCGGTCAGTGCGATGACGGGAATTTTCGTGCCGCAACGTACGCATACACACGCATCGGGGGAACAGACGACGATCGTCGCTGATGTGGACGATACCTATATGGCGACGATTCGCTTTGTGAATCAATCTCTCGCGCAGGTCTCGTGGTCGTGGGCGGGATTACCGCAATCCGTAATGATCGAGGGGATGCCGGTTTTTGTCGGCAGTGACGGCATGATTCGCAACGACCGTATCATCTCTCGCAGCGGTCACGAATCATCGCTTCTGGATATGTTCCATGCGAATATGACCGAATCACAACGCGAACAATGGTTCCCGCTGGGCTTGAAGGACGCTGCAGCGATTTCGCAATTCGACTGGTTGCAGGCAATTGAACGGCAGACACAGCCCGAAACGAGTGCCGCAGAAGGAATTCGTGACCTCGCCGCTGCCTATGCAATCCTTGAATCGCAGCACAGCAACAGGCACGTCACCCTCCAAGAGGTATTGAACGGCGATGTCAGCGGATACCAACACCCCATCAATGAATGGTACGGTCTTGTCCCATAATCTATGTATAATAACAAAATAGGTACGATAGAATTCGCTCTCGCACAGGCATGAACGTCCTTCATGCCTGGTTTCGTGAACGGATGTTCGCAACACCACACAGCCGTACACTGGTGTGATTTATGATGGATTTACCATGTCAGACCAAGATATTCCGTTAATTTTGGGAATCGACGGAGGAGCCACCAAGACCATTGCACTCCTCGGGGATGCACGCACAGGGGCGGTCATTGGCCGTGGCCGTAGTCGCGGCAGCAACTTCCACGTATACGCGCCACACGCCGCGTTTGCAGAGCTCGATGGAGCAATTGCGATGGCGTTCGCAGAAGCGCGATTGGAACGACGTACGGTCGTCGCTGCCTGTATGGGTGTGGCAGGCGTCAGTCGCATCGAAGACGAACAGATGGTACAGCACTGGGTCACCGAACGGTACATTGCAGACCGACTCTTGATTGCCAACGATGGCTGGTTGGTCATTTCTGCAGGGACTCCCGACGGGGTCGGCATTGGACTCATCTGTGGGACTGGTTCCATTGCCTTCAGACGTGACACGAAAGGGCGCACTGCGCGAGCGGGCGGTTGGGGGTACCTCATCGGTGACGAAGGCAGCGGGTATGACGTTGCCGTCATGGCACTGCGCGCTGCATCACACGCTGCCGACGGTCGTGGCCCTCACACCGAAATTTTGCCAGCTCTATTACGCCATTGGGATCTCGCAGAGCCTGCAGATTTGATTACGTACCTCTATGGAATTGCCGACCCACGTAGTCAGATGGTGCACATTGGACCGCTCGTCGTCAATCTCGCCAACGCAGGTGATGTGGTCGCACAAAGCATTGTGTCACGTGCTGCAGACGAACTCGCACAGATGGTCCGTACCGTCGCCCGCGCACTCCAACTCCCCACACCGGTGTCTGTCGCGGTCTCTGGTTCGATGATTGTCCAGAGCGAGCTCCTCCAACAAAAGTTAATTCAATCGCTTTCAGCGCAAAAGCTCCCGATTCATCTCAGCGTTGTCCCCGATCCAACCATGGGCACTCCGCTTAGCCCACCGACTCAGTAACGGTGAAGCGAATCTCGCGTCTGAGTGGAAGTAATTCGTTGCTGAAAACACAGACGCCGGTGCTGCGCAGCAGCACCGGCGTCTTGACTGAACACTAATGAAAAGGGAACAGCCGCAAAATCGCAGCTGCATCGAGTGGCGAACCGTATTCACAACCTTCAAACGCTTCGGCATATTGCACTGCATTGCCGCGGTCGTGACCATAACGAGCGCACAGCAATGCACGATAGCGATTAGCATCCTGGCGCATTCGCCCATCGAGACGCGCAGCGAGCCATCGTAGCCGAGCTTCTGCAGTCGTCGGAACTTCTGCGAGATACCCCGCATTCCATGGGAGCCATTCATACATCTGTGATGCGTGACAGTCGAGCATTGCGATTTTTTGGGTGACGGTGCTATCGATCGATACAACGACATCTGGCGCAAAAGGGAGCGGTTTTTGGAATGTGTCACTGACATACGCAATGACTGGATTATGCATCAGGTTCGGAACCGATGATCTGACGTTGGGAACCGTTACCATGTAGGCAGCATCTTGGATGACCTGCGCGGTGTATCGATGATCAGGATGGTAATCATTGGGACGCGGCGATAAAATCAAATCCGGATTGTACGTGCGAATCAAATCAATAATTTGGTTGCGGAGCTCGAGCGTCGGCAACAGAGCACCATCATGATTGTCCATCAGAATGTATTGCACCCCTGCGCTGGCAGTCACTGCTTCAGCCTCACGGCGGCGCACTGCCGCCAACGGTCCACCCCCGAGTGTATGGTGCCCGGCATCACCGTTTGTAACCGACACAAAACACACTGTGTCACCGCGCGCCACCCAGAGCGCTGCAGTCCCGCCTGCGGTGAATTCGCAATCATCTGGGTGGGCGCCGATAATCAATATTCTCAGTGGAGTGCTCATCGTTCCTCCTCAGGCTTCGTTCTGGTAGCTAGTATACATGGTTGGCTCGTTTGACTTGTGACCCAGCACACCGCATATATGCGCAATTTATACACGAATCTAACGCTATCTGCTTGACGTGACCAATACGAAATCGTACGCTATAGATATACACTCACAGTGGTATCACACTGGTATGGAGTCGCTATGGCGCAACGGAATTACTACGAAGTTCTCGGTGTTCCACGGGATGCCACCGAAGAAGAAATACGCAAGGCCTATCGGGCGCTCGCCCGCAAATTTCACCCCGATGTCAATCCGAATAATCCACAGGCTGAGGCACGCTTTAAAGAAATAAGCGAAGCCAATACGGTTTTGTCTGACAAGAATAAACGAGCCCAATATGACCGATTTGGCGCTGCCGGTCCTAACCAGCCGAGCGGTAGTCCATTCCCTGGTGGACAACCGGGTGCTGCTGGCAGTCCATTTGGTGGATTCCAAGGGGGGGACTTCAGTGACATATTTGAATCGATATTTGGTGGAACCGACCCACGCGGTCGTTCGTCACAAGGGCAGGATGTCGAACAAAAAGTCGAGATAACCCTCGAAGAAGCATTCAGTGGGTCTGAGCGACGCTTCCAATTCCATGCACCGAGTGGGCAAGCACGATCAATAACGGTCAAAATTCCGCCCGGCATAGAAGCAGGTGGCCGAATTCGCATCCAAGCCGAAGGTGCACCGGGGTTCAATGGCGGTCGCCGCGGTGATTTGATTGTGGTCGTTCACATCGCATCCCATCCGCGCTATGAACGCAACGGCAATGACTTGTCTGCGAAAGTTGCCGTGGATTTGTTCGAAATGATTCTCGGTGGTGAAGTCAAAGTGCCGATTATGGGTGGAAAATCCCTGACCCTCAAAATCCCTGCTTTGTCACAGAACGGAACAACCCATCGCATTCCAAATCAAGGCATGCCGCTGCGGAGCAACGCGACACAACGAGGTGACCTGTACCTCTCGCTCGATGTCGTGTTGCCCACGACGATGAGCGAAACTGAGCATGAGTTGTATACGAAGCTCGCCCATAACGCCGCAAAAAAATAACCCTCCGGGATATCAGTGATTTATGGTACTCTGCAGATATACCACTTATCATGGACCATTATGCAACCCACCCCATTGACGCCTGCAGCCCGTGAAGGTGCGCTTCGACTTTCGATTTACGAAGGCGCTTTGGCGAGCGTTTTTATTAGTATTACCACCAATGGCCTCGTGACTGGACTTGCACTATACCTTGGTGCGGGTCCATTTGTCTTGGGTATCATCGGCTCATTGCCATTTATCACACAACTCATGCAACTGATGGGTGCGTATCTCGAAGAAAAAACGGGAAATCGTCGGATGTTGTCGGTCTGGAGCGAGGCGCTGAGCCGCTTTGTGTGGATTCCTATTGCGTTGCTGCCGCTCTGGCAACTCTCGAGCACCGTCAGTCTCACTATCTTTGTGGTGCTTCAAGTGATAACTGCTGCGCTCTTTGGCATAGCAGTCAATACCTGGTCAAGTTGGATGTCCGACCTTGTTCCGCCGGAGCGTCGTGGTCGGTATTTCGGGATCCGTAACTTCGTGGCGAGTTTTGCGTCTATGGTTGCGGGACTCGGTTCTGGGTACGCACTCGACTACTTCAAACGTACCGCCAATGAAGGCGTCGCTTATGCGGTGACGCTCGGTTTCGGATTGGTGTTTGCCGTGGGTGGTATCATCTTGTTGCGTCTACAAGCCGAACCGCCCATGCAACGCCGGCCAAGCGTGTCACTGCGTGAGATGTTTCTCTCGCCTTTGGCTGATTCCAAATATCGTGCGTTAATTGTCTCGGGGACGATCTGGGCGTTTGTCGTAGGGATAGCAGGGCCGTTTTTCAACGCATACGGTATCGAAACACTCAAGATGTCGTTTGCGGATTTAGCGTACATGGGAATCGTTACCAGTGTCGCATCGATGATTGTTTTTCCATTCGTCGGCCGGATGCAAGACCGCTACGGCGATCGGATTGTGATGCTTGTCAGTGCTGTCTGTGTCATTCCATTGCCAATAGGCTGGATTTTGTCGTCACCGGGGAATCTGTGGCCACTCTTTGGAACGTCGCTCGGTGCAGGTTTGTTTTGGCCAGGAATTAACCAAGGTCTTGCCAATATGTCCATGGCACAATCGCCGCCGCACGCGCGTGGGGCATACTTGGCAACGTATGGCGCAGTCACTGGTATTGGAGTTGTGGTGTCAGGACTTGCAGGCGGCGTCATAGCGGAATTGTTGCGTGGCACCGAATTCATTGTCCTGGGGTACATGATTAATCATTATTCGGTGTTGTTCATCGTTTCGCTGTTCTTGCGTGCAGGTGCAGTGATTTTCGTGCTCCGGCGGGCGTAGTTCGGGATGAATCAATCGCCGGCATGCATCCGCGTTTGATTCGCTCTCCGAGAAAACCAGACGCCCTCAGTATGTGTTCCGAACATCGCTTCGGAGTGACCCGTTTTATAATTCTGCTAACCGTAGCTTTCAACGTACAAAATCTGAAGGACGCGAGACGGTTTGGAGGCTTTACTCCATCCCGCGCTTCCCTTGGATGCAAAATCCCACGGTTCGAGCACAGTCAATTCGCACTTCCTGTACACGTGACCCTTGGTCACGAGAAGTGTGCGTTCGCCCTACACGAGGATCCGCGCACGCCACGCACGTACGCCTATGCAGGGAGCGTAGTCGTGTGGTGTTGCTCGATAGCCCCAGCGCGCAGTCGGCAGATATCCGTGGCGTATTTTTCGGATGTCGGATCGTGAGTCGACATCACAATCGTTGTTCCATTCATCGCGTACGAACGAAAAAGGTTCAAGACTGCCGCTCCTCGCTGTGAGTCGAGGTTCGCTGTCGGCTCGTCGACGATGAGAATTTTGGGCTCGATGCAGATTGCTCTCGCAACAGCAATCCGCTGCTGCTGCCCTCCCGAAAGCTCTCCCGGCCGATGATGCGCATGGTCGTTCATGTCCAAAATATCGAGTGCATGGAGAATCCGGCGCTGCCAATCGGTCCGATCGACGCCTGCAATCCGTAGCGCAAACTCCATATTTTCGTACGCTGAAGCAGTGGCGATGAGTGCGAATCGTTGGAACACAAAGCCGATGCGTCTGCGGAATGCTGCACGTTCTTCTGCATCCAAGCGTTCGACCGAGATCCCATCGAGTGTCACTTGTCCGCTCGAGGGTGCATCCATCGCGCCGATGATATTGAGCAGCGTCGTTTTGCCGCTGCCACTAGGACCCATCAACGCTACCATTGCCCCAGTAGGGATGGCGAGTGTGATATCTGCGAGCGCGACGACGTCGCCATCGGGGGTTGCAAAAACTTTCCGCACATGTTGGATATCAATCATGAGTTTTCTCCGTCCGTGCGGGGCGACACATCTGCCGACCATGGACGCACCATGATGCCGCCATCCATCAGGGCAACCGTTGCACGGGCGGTCAATCCGATGCGTTGGCGCAATTCGCCGGGGAGTTGTAATCGTCCCGCCGCGTCGACGACCACGGTTTCGACATCGTCTTGGCCACGTTCGCTACTCGTTCTGCCGTCGCGTATCGCAATGGTACGATCCGCCACATCGGCGACACGACTGTCATGGGTTACCAAGACAATGGTCAGTGCATAGTCACGGCGGAGCTTTTGCAGGAGCGCCAAAATGCGTTCGGCACTGGCCCAGTCGACCTCGCCCGTCGGTTCGTCAGCGAGTAACAACGGTGGTTTGCAGCCGAGTGCGGTGGCAATGGCGATTCGCTGTTGTTGCCCTCCAGACATGCGCAAGGGGTCACGGTGGCGATGGTCCGCCATTTCGACTGCATCGAGGAGTTCATCTGCCCCGGCGTATGCTGCAAGGGGCGAGACGCCTGCCAACAGCGCAGGCAATGCGACGTTTTCGCGGGCAGTCAAGCCAGGGATGATGTTGCGCGTGGTCTGCTGCCACAAGAATCCTACATGGCTGCGACGGTACTCCGCACGCTGTCTGTCTGTCGCGGCTACCACATCAATGTCTCCGACGAACAGTGTCCCTGCATCCGGACGATCGAGTGCAGACAACAGGTTCAGGAACGTGGATTTCCCAGCTCCTGATGGTCCGATGAGGGCGACCATTTCGCCATGCTGCACGGTCAGATCGAGTCCTTGGAGCGCAAACGTTTCGACGTCTTCGCTGCGGAAGATGCGCACGAGATTGGTGGCGACAATGTAGGGATTCGCGATCATGCAGGCGCCTCTTGAGGTGGTTTTCGTACTTTTTGTCAAAATCAAAACTGCGGGGTCGTTCATAGCACCCCCATGCGCCTGCGCAGACGCATGGGGAGAAGAATCCAGTGCCTAGAGGTCGAGGTCAGTGACCGCGCCAAGACTGGCGCTCGACACGAGTTTGGCGTATTTTGCCAACACGCCGCGCCGGTAGCGCACCGGCATCGGCTTCCAGGCGGCTTTGCGGGTTGCCAATTCGGCATCGCTGATGTTGAGTTGAATGAGGCGCTTGTAGGCATCGATGGTAATCGAATCGCCTTCTCGGACGACGCCAATGGTGCCGCCGATGGCGGCTTCCGGGGCAATGTGACCGACGCACATTCCGTAGGTACCACCCGAGAAGCGACCGTCTGTGATAAGTGCAACCGAATCGCCCAAGCCAGCGCCGATAATTGCCGCTGTGGGGGCCAACATCTCGCGCATACCGGGACCGCCTTTGGGGCCTTCATAGCGTATGACAACCACGTCACCGCTTTTGATGCTCCCTTTGAGAATTGCCTCTAGGCAGGACTCTTCTGATTCGAAGACGCGGGCTGGCCCGGTAATCACGGGCATTTTCACGCCCGAAATCTTGGCCACACAACCTTCTTCAGACAAGTTCCCCTTCAAAATTGCCAAGTGACCTTCGTCATAGACTGGCTCGGACCACTGCCGAATGACACGCTGGTCAGCGGCGGGTTCGTTTGGAATATCCTTCAATGACTCGGCGAGTGTCTGGCCGGTGATGGTCATGGTGTCGCCATGCAAAAGACCACGATGGAGCAGAATCTTCATGACCTGCGGGGTACCGCCGACCTTATGCAGTTCTGTTGCAACGTAGGCACCGGATGGCTTTAGATCACAAATGACCGGTACTCTGGCACGGATGCGTTCGAAGTCGTCGATGTGCAAAGGGACATTCGCTGCGTGAGCGATGGCCAATAGATGCAATACCGCATTGGTCGATCCACCGGTAGCCATGATGACCGTGATGGCGTTCTCGAAGGCTTTGCGGGTAAACAGCTGCTTAGGCATGATTTGTTTGCGTATTGCATGGACCAACGCCGTACCAGAAGCGTATGCGCTGTCCAGCTTTTCTTGGTCCTCAGCCGCCATGGTTGAAGAGCCGAGCAGACTCAACCCCATTGCTTCGATTGCAGAAGACATCGTATTTGCCGTAAACATGCCGCCGCATGAACCCGGTCCTGGGCAGGCATTTTTTTCGACTTGGAGCAAGCGCGCTGCGTCGATTTTGCCGGCCGAATACTGGCCGACTGCTTCAAAAGCACTCACAATGGTCAGGTCTTCACCATCTAGATGCCCAGGCTTAATGGTGCCACCATAGATAAAGATAGACGGCGCATCCAAGCGCGCCATGCCAATCATTGCCCCTGGCATGTTTTTGTCGCAACCACCGACGGTGACCACACCATCCATACCCTGCCCGTTGATGACCGTTTCGATGGAGTCAGCGATGACTTCGCGTGACACCAACGAGTACTTCATTCCTTCGGTACCCATCGAAATACCGTCGGCAATTGTCGATACCCCGAACAACATGGGCATACCGCCAGCGACTTTGATCGCTTCGAATGCTGCTTTTGACAAATCGTCGAGTTTGATATTACAAGGCGTCAGGTTGCTATACCCATTCGCGATACCGATAATCGGTTTGGAAAAATCCTCGTCGTTGAATCCAACAGCACGTAACATCGCCCGATTGGGTGTCCGTTGAAAACCTTCGGTGATCATGCGACTGCGGCGATTGTCACTCATCTGGTGCTCCTCTTCGGTGAAAAACGTACGGCTATTGTATCATGATGGCAGTGCTCTGTATCCCTCTTGCTGCGCCGAGAATGCCTGCGACATTCGGTGCAACACAACCGCATAATATGACCGAACATAGAAGGAGCATGCAATGCAGACGGGACTGCTTGGTGTAGGGACAATCGCCCCTCCCTGGATTTTGCACGACAACGCTGGTGCTGGCTATTCGCTTCCGGTTTTGCAGGCGCATCGCCCGGCAATTCTGACGTTTCTGCGCCACTTTGGCTGACCATTCTGCCGTCAGGCGCTTGCTCGTGTAGCAAGAATTGTCGCTGAGAGTTCATTCCCTGTCGTGGGTATTGCAATTGGTACTGGTACCCCGGCTGAAGCTGCCGAAGCAGGCGCACGCTATGCCAATGGGGTGACCTGCCTTGCAGACACGGACCAATCAGTGTACCGTTTGTATGCGGTGGGACGGGCAACAATCGGTGCATTTACCCACCTCAGTGTTCTCCGTGAAGGCGTCACCGCGCTTCGGGATGGGTACGGGATGGGGAGTTCTCAGGGCGATGTCATGCAGATGCCGGCTACATTTGTGCTCGATGCCAATGGCGTCGTACAACTGGCAGCGTATGCTTCCACCATCGCTGAATTCCCGCCCGAAAAAGACATCCGTCAGGCGCTCCTCCGAACCTAATGCACGGTAAACCTCAATTTTCATAAGCAGGAACGGTCTGTTGTGGAACTGGAGGGCGTGTAGTGTGTCTTTAGCAATTGAACACATATGACGAGCACAAAAGTCGTCTAATGACTAGTGTTGGAGTGTGTAGATTCATTGCGAAAACGCAAATAATACGCGTGTATCATTTGACAAACGGTATGCGCAGTACTAGAATCTACACCAAGCTGTCAGATACGCAACGCGTACCGTTCCTCTTCCGCAGAGGTAACAGCTCCAAGCGAAACCCCATATTCGCGTATGCGTGACGAGGAATTGTCAAACGCATAACAAGGAGGAAATCCATGAGTGCAAAGATGCATCGCCGCAAATTTTTGCGGTACTCTGCGATGGGCGCTGCAAGCGCAGCAATCGTCGCCTGTGGTGGCGCTGCCACCGCTGAGCCGACTGTCGCTCCCGAAGGCGAAGCCCCGGCCCCCGCTGTACCCGCCGTTACGACGAAGTACAAAGAGTCCCCTAAATTGGCCGAAATGGTGACTGCTGGCAAACTGCCAAACGTCGACGAGCGCCTGCCAAAAAGCCCATACACCCCACCTCACGCATGGCTGACCACCGGTCAGTACGGCGGCAAGATGCGCAAAGCATATGCTAATACGTGGGGTATTGCTGGCTTCCAGCATGAATCCATGTACGGTCATTCAATCCTGCGGTACCTCAAGGACGGTCTGGCAATCGGACCTGGCTTGGCGGAGAGCTGGGAAGCAAGTGCCGACGCAACCAAATGGACGTTCAAGTTCCGTGAGGGCTTGAAGTGGTCAGATGGTCAGCCTTGGACCGTCAATGACATCATGTACTGGTGGGAAGACATGGTCGGTGGCAACGGTAAAGAAGCCGGCTTCCCAGCAGGTTTGAAGCCAGTCGAAGGCCCACCGGACGAGGCTCGTTCGGGTAAGGGTACGTTGGTCATGATCAATAAGGTCGACGACTTCACCATGGAAATGGTGTTTGACGCCCCAGCACCGTTGACCGCAGACCGCATTGCAATGTGGACCAATGCAGGCATCGGACCACGCTGGCACGCCCCACGTCATTACATGGAGCAGTTCAGCCCAATCAAGAACCCAGACAAAATCAAGGACTGGGAAGAGCATTCCAAGAAAATCGGCTTCAACAATCCAGACTGCCCACGTATGTCGGGTTGGTACATGACCGTGTACGAAGACGGTGTCCGCACCGTTTGGGAGCGGAACCCATACTACTGGTGTGTTGATGCAGAAGGCAATCAGTTGCCATACATCGATACTGTTGAAATTGCCTACGTCAAGGACAAAGAAACCGAGAAGTTGGCCTACCTGAACGGTCAGGTCGACCATGCTCACTTCCACACCCAGACGCTGGGCGACATCAAGGATTTCAAGGACGGCGCCGATAAGAGCAAGTTGAATGCCATGTTCTGGGACTCGGGTTCGGGTACTGGCTCCATGTACTTCTTCAACTTTGACTATACCGACGCTGCACTCCGTGCTGCATTCCGCGATGCAAAGTTCCGCCAAGCCTTGTCACTGGCCTACGACCGCGCAGACGTCCAGAAGGCTGTCTACTTCGGTTTGGGCGAGTTGAGCAACGGTACGATGTCCCCCAAGGCCATCGAATACAACCTCAACGACGAAGCAAAAGCAGCATACGCATCGTGGCGCGACAGCTACAAGTCATATGACGTCGCGAAAGCAGAGTCGATCCTCGACGAAGCCGGCTACAAGAAGGGCGCAGACGGCAAGCGCACACTTCCAGACGGCAGCCCGATGAAGATTCTCGTCACCTACCCCGCCGACGAGAGCCCGAACGGCGAGCACATGCAGAAGAACGAGCGCTTGATCAAGAACTGGTTAGCAATCGGTATCGATGCAACGTTGACCGGCATTCCAAACGAAGGCTACGACGAAAAATGGCGTGCCGGCGAAATCATGATGAAGACGGCATGGGAAGTCGGCGACGGCCCCAACCACTTGGTATATCCACAGTGGGTCATTCCCATCGAAGGCGATCGTTGGGCACCTGTCCATGGCAAGGGCTACGACGTCCGTGGTACCGCAACCGAGGGCGAAGAGCTCTCTATGGACCCATGGAAGCGTTCACCAGCTCGTATCATGCCAACCGACAAAGACTTCGATGCAAACATTGGCAAACTCTATGAAATCTACGACAAGACCAAGGTCGAAGCAGATGTCATGAAGCGCCATGCCATGGTCTGGGACATGATCAAGGTACACGTCGAGCACGGTCCGTACTTCTCCGGTACGATCACCAATCAACCACGTATCATCTTGGCACATACCGACATGAAGAACGTTCCAACCCGCGAAGACTTGCTCAAAGAGGGTTTGGGTGGCTTTGTGAATCCATGGATTATCCCAGCTCCTGCAACCTACGACCCAGAGACCTGGTTCTGGGGCACCCCAGCCGACCACGCCTAATCCACACGTGGCGTTGCCACATTCGTCCATGGGTGAGCATGCTCACCCATGGACTCCCCCATCTCACATTCCCCTGTTCGACCATCTTTTGTGGCAGTGTTGCCGAACCCTGAGTGGGAGCGATGTATGCTGAACTTCATTGCCCGACGGCTCATCAATATGGTGGTGCTGCTCGTAGTGGTATCTTTCGTTGGATTTTTTATCATCCAGTTGCCGCCGGGCTCTATTTTGGACGTTCAATTGACCAAAATGCGGGCAATGGGCGGTGACATTTCGCGGGACCAAATGAAGGCCATGGCAGAGCGATATGGCATAAACCAACCATTTAGTACCCGGTACTACAAATGGATTAGTCGTTCTGTGCAGGGTGACTTCGGCACATCATTCGCAACCGATCAATCCGTGGGTGACCGCATCTGGGGTCGCTTATCGATTTCGCTCGGCTTGTCTCTCTTTGCATTGTTGTTTACGTGGCTGGTGTCGATACCAATTGGTGTCTACTCAGCAACACACAGATATACGGTACCCGACTATATCGTGACCCTTTTTCAGTTCATCGGACTCGCGATTCCGGGCTTTTTGCTCGCTCTGGTCATGTTGATTGTGGCGACCCGCTATTTCAATCAGCAGGTGGGCGGGCTCTACTCCTCGGAGTACCAAGATGCACCGATGTCGCTGGCAAAATTACGAAACTTGATTGAGCATGTCTGGATTGCGGTTTTCGTGCTTGCAATCGGTGCGACTGCTGGACTGACGCGGGTGATGCGTGCCAATCTGTTGGACGTACTCAATATGCAGTACATCCAGACCGCCCGGGCGAAGGGGTTGGACGAAGCAATCGTCATCTGGAAGCATGCAGTTCGCAACGCAATCCACCCGCTCGTCGCCGCCCTTGGCACCTTACTGCCTGCGCTGGTGGTCGGCGAAACACTGGTCGCACAGGTGCTCAGTCTCCCCACGATTGGCCCCATGTACCTCGATGCCCTGCGGCAACAAGACATGTACCTCGCGGGTACCATTCTGGTGTTGTTGTCTGCACTACTCCTCATCGGTAATTTGGTATCAGACCTCTTGCTGGCGTGGGTTGACCCGCGTGTGCGTTTGGAATAGAAAGGTTTTGTCATGGCAGTAGACGCAACTAAGCTACCCAACACAGCACCAGCTGTCGAAGATGTCGGTACGATTCCGCAGTGGAAACTGATGGTACGCCGCTTCCGCAAAAGCAAACTCTCAGTCGCCGGTCTGATTATGTTGATAGTCTTGTATACGCTGATGTTTCTTTCGGACTTTATTGCGCCGTATCAACACAATCGCATTGATTCCAACTACGCATGGGCACCTCCTTCTCAACTCGGTTTTGCCAACGGGAAAGTCGTCACGTATGCCCTCAAGCAGACCCTCGACGAAGTGCGCTTCGAATGGATCTACGCACCAGACCTCGAAAATCCAATCCCCGTAGAATTTTTCGTGCAAGGATACGAGTACCGACTGCTCGGCTTCATCCCTTCCAAATTGCACCTCTTTGGCGTACCGGATGGTTCGCAGATCAACCTGATAGGCGCAGACAAAGACGGCAAAGACGTTTTTTCGCGATTGCTCAAGGGAAGCCAAATTTCGCTGACGCTGGGTTTTGTCGGTGTGTTGATATCGGTTATTATTGGATCAATTGTCGGTACCGCCTCTGGGTACTTCGGTGGAGCTATCGACAATATCATTCAGCGCTTGATTGAATTGTTGCGGTCATTCCCCGACATTCCATTGTTTCTCGGGCTCGCAGCAGCGTTACCAATGGGTGTACCGGTGGAGGTGCGCTTCTTCCTCATCACTATCATCATCGCAATGATTGGCTGGACGGGTTTGGCTCGTGAAGTGCGTGCCAAAGTCATGGCCTTCCGTGCCAGCGATTACACTTCAGCTGCCATCGCAGCCGGTGCGTCGCATTGGCACGTGATTACTCGCCACCTCATCCCCAACGCGATGAGCCATATCATCGTGGTGGGAACACTGGCGATTCCGGGCGCAATTGGGTCCGAGACGGCGTTGAGCTTCCTCGGGTTGGGGATTTTGCCACCAGCCGTGTCGTGGGGCGTCATGCTTCGTGACGCACAGACCATCGAGGCAATTACAAACTACCCCTGGATGCTTTTGCCGGTCGGTGTGCTCATCATCGCAGTGCTGAGCTTCTATCTTTTGGGCGATGGCGTGCGCGATGCCGTTGACCCGTACGCGTAGGAGGTAGTCGATGACGACTGAACAAATGGCACCGAATAGCTCAATTAATCTGACGAGCCACGACGATGTCGTGCGTGTAGAAGATCTCAAAGTCAGCTTTTACACCCAGCTAGGTGTGGTTCGTGCGCTCAACGGGGTCAGTTTTAACATCCCACGGGGACGCGTGTTGGGCATTGTGGGTGAATCGGGCTGCGGCAAGAGCATCACTGGTCTGTCCATCATGCAGTTGGTGGTCGGCGCAGGGCGCACCGAAGCAGGGCGTATCATGTTCCGCGAATATGCTGGCCAGGAACCTCCGGTCAACATCCTCGACTACGGCAAAAACAGTCCCGAGATGCGCAAGATTCGTGGCAACAATATATCGATGATCTTCCAAGAGCCGATGTCTTCACTCAATCCGTGTTACACCATTGGCAACCAGATTGAAGAAGCGATTTTGCTCCACCAGACCAATGACAAAAGCGAAGCATCAAAGCGTGCTATCGAAGTGTTGAACAAGGTTGGTATGCCCAATCCTGCACGTATTGCGGCTTCATACCCACACGAACTTTCGGGTGGGATGCGGCAACGGGCAATGATTGCAATGGCGTTGTCATGTAATCCGACACTCCTCATCGCCGACGAGCCCACGACCGCACTCGATGTAACCACCGAAGCACAAATCCTTGATTTGATGCGCGGATTACAGAGCGAGATAGGCACCTCTATCATGTTCATTACCCATAACATGGGCGTCGTGGCACAGATGTGCGATGAAGTCGCAGTGATGTATATGGGCCGCGTCGTCGAACGGGCAACGGTCGACGACATCTTCTATGAACCACGACATCCGTATACGATTTCGCTGCTGCAATCAATCCCACGTTTGGGACGGAGGAGTGGGAAGCTTGCATCCATTGAAGGAAGCGTGCCGGATCCGTATTCAACCACTCCTGGTTGTTCGTTCCATCCGCGCTGTCCCGTGGCAATCAAAGGATTGTGCGATACCATCGAGCCCCAAGAAACCATCGTCGATGCAGCGAAGGGACATACCGTCCGCTGTCATCTGAATTCGTGAGGTGACCATGACCACCGATGATATGTTGCTTGAGGTACGTGGCCTCAAAAAGCACTTTCCTATTCGAACCGGTTTGATGCGTCGCGTCACTGGGATGGTCAAAGCCGTCGACGGCATTAATTTTCATATCCACAAAGGTGAAACACTCGGGTTGGTGGGCGAATCAGGGTGCGGCAAGAGTACTGCTGGCCGCGCAATTCTGCGTCTGCATGAACCAACTGCCGGCGAAATCATCTTCAACGATCCGGTACTGGGCAAAATCGACGTTACCCAGGCTGACCGCGAAACGATGATGAAAATTCGTCCCAACATGCAGATTATCTTCCAAGATCCATTTACATCACTCAACCCACGCCTGACCGTGGGACAAATTGTGGGTGAACCGCTCGAAATCCAGCATCGTGCCTCAGGTTCTGAATTGTCTGATCGTGTCGCAGAATTGCTCAACGAGGTCGGTATTCGCCCCGAAAACATGACCCGCTATCCACACGCTTTTTCGGGCGGGCAACGCCAACGTATCGGCATTGCCCGTGCATTGGCACTCAATCCGAGTTTGATTATTTGTGATGAGCCTGTTTCTGCCCTCGACGTATCGATTCAAGCACAGGTCTTGAATTTGCTCGATGAGCTCCAAGCAAAATACGGAATGGCGTATCTGTTTATTGGGCACGACCTGAGCGTCATTGAGCACATTTCGGACCGGGTCGCAGTCATGTATGTCGGCTATATCGTCGAAATGGCCAAGACAGACAAATTGTACTTCTCGCCCAAACATCCATATACCGAAGCCCTCCTGAACGCTATTCCAAAGGCAGATCCACGGTTGCGCACGCGACCAGAACGTTTGCTAGGTGACGTGCCTTCGCCGGCAAACCCGCCCAGTGGGTGCTACTTCCATCCGCGCTGTCGGTATGCCAAAGAAATCTGCAGCGTGGAACGTCCCCCGTTGACAGACATCGGTGACGAGCATTACGTCGCATGTCATTTTGCTCGAGAGTTATCTCTGACCGGTGTCCAGGCATTGAGTGATATCAAGCTCGAAATGCCGGCAGCCAAGAACGTCTAGTGCAACGGACCGGCGCTTGGCATCGCCATGCGCCGGTTTTCTATCGATTGACTCGCACACGCCGTATGCTGCGATGGTCGTGTTGTACGATAGCCGCACAAACATTCCAAGGAGCGTATGGTACCGCAAGAAATACGTATCGGAATAGTAGGTTGTGGAGGGATGGCGCGACATCATGATCGCGTCTTCGATGCATTACCTGGTGTTCGCATTGCATCATTGGCTGAACCCAACCAGCAGAATGTTGATCGATCCATCTCGAGGCGGTTTCTGACAAAACCCGGCCTCCCACTACATATACTGATTATCGCGAGATGCTCAGTCGTGAATCCCTCGACGGGGTCGTCATTGTGACCTACATAATCAGCATTTCACGCAATCAATAGAAGCGCTCGATGCTGACTGTCATGTCTCGGTCGAAAAGCCAATGGTCATCAATACTTACGATGCGCATGCATTATTTGCCCATGCAAAAAAATGCAGTAAGATCGTATCCGTGTCTTTCCCGGGCCCGTTCATGAGTGAATTTCCATACATTCGCGCGCATCTTGCCGAAGGCGGTTTTGGCGGTTTAGGCGATTTGTCGGTCATTAATGGAGTCTGTACAAGCCATGGATCCAAAATCAAACAGGAACGTGGCGTGTTGATCCACTGCAGTCGGGTGGCGGCAATCTGTACGACAGCGGTGCGCATCAGTTCAATGCATTGTTGTATCTAACGGGATTTTCGGTATCCGAAGTCTATGCGTATACCGACTCCAAAGGCGAAGCGGTCGAGGTTGCGAGAGTAGTGATGATGAAGTTCAGCGATGGTTCTTTTGGAACGGCTTCGGTGAGTGGTGATGCAACAGTGTTTGAACAAAGTGTTTTTCTGCAGGGATCGCGTGGAAGTATCAAGACGAGCATCTATGGTGGTACTATGGAACACTGGCAGGAAGGTCGCACCGTCAACAACCCTGCAGTCCCTGCCGTAGCTTCGGTGCAAGAAAACTTCAGGGATGTGATTTTTGCCACGTCCGAAACGCCGAGCCCTGCGTTGCTTGGATTGCACCAAGCACGCTTCATGGATGCGATCTATGCATCTGCTGCCTAGGCAAGTCAGTGAACGTCATCGGGGACAACGAACGGGTACTCATGGTCGCATGACCATCGCACCACATACATGGGGATCATCTGAAAGGACAGACTATGAAAGTTGGTATTTTGACCGCTCCGGTCAGTAAACAGCCACTGGAAAAATTCATCCCATGGGCGGCATCGATTGGTGTGCAACAAATCGAACTCGACGTTGGACCTGGCGGAAATTTTGATTGCACCACCGTCACGGACAGTGATATTGCCAACCTCAAGACATTGCTCGCCAAGAACAACATCACCTTGTCGAGTATCGTCTGCTACTGGCATACCATGATGACGGGGGTAACGGCAGACCATTTGGCTCAGTCAAAGAAGGTTTTCCCTGCCGCAATCAAACTGGCACCGAAGTTGGGAGTCGAACTGGTAGGCGCTTTGGCTGGTTTCCCAACCCAAGGCAAGACCCGACTCGACACCATCAAAGAAGACTTGCCAGTGCACTTTCGACCAATGGCTGATTTGGCTCGTGAAGCCGGCGTCAAAATCATGTTCGAAAACTGGTATGCAACCAACTTGCAGAATCTCGAGCACTTCCAGACGATCTTCGAGGTATTGCCTGATGCGCATCTTGGTTTGAACTACGATCCTTCCCATCTCGATTGGCAAGAGATTGACTACATCGACGGTGTACGTGAATTCCAAAACCGCATCTTCCATGTCCACGCGAAGGACGTCTGGGTTAATCCTACCCGTCGTGCCCGTGTCGGCTCGAATGGTGATGGGTGGTGGCGCTACGTGTTACCGGGGTACGGGCGCATCCGCTGGGGTGAGTTCATCACGACCTTGCGTAAAGTTGGGTATGATGGAGTTATCTCGGTCGAACACGAAGACGATGCATTCGGTCCTGAGGAAGGCTTCACCAAGTCTGTACGCTACCTCCGTTCCCTCGTCGATTAATCAGCTATGCGGAGTGCGCCGTTCCGTCGTGGAGCGGCGCTTTTTCTATGAATCGTCAAACTGTCGAACCAACATCTGAGCAGACCGCTGTGGTCACTCATCCGCTCCGTCATCACGCCCGTGTACTTGCTGTGGCTGGCTCAGGCAAAACGACGACTATTGTGCTGCGTGTCGCCCATCTCATCAATGAGCAGGGTGTTGCACCCAGTGCGGTACGTGTATTTGCCTATAACGCTCTCGCTCGGAATGAATTACGTAGCCGCATCGAAGCTGTCTTGCCGGACAAACGCGATCAACCCCGTGTCGATACATTCCACTCCTTTTGCTTCCGCTGGCTCAAACAAGCAATGAGTACGGGACTCTACCCCGAACCGGCCGAGTGGTGGCTCGACGAAGCCACAGACCGGTCACGGATTCTGATGTATCGCGCGTTGCAATCGTTAGTCGGCGAAGGAGTCATCGAAGATGGTGCAGTCGATATCGACGCAGTTGCATCGGCGATTACGCTGTGGAAGTCTGGTCTGATTCCTCCGGGAGCGGAACGTGCAGCCCACGCGACGAGCACCGATATCCCATTGGTGTATGCGCGCTACGAAGAATTTCGCCGTGAAGCGGGAGCGTTGGGCTTTGATGACTTCGTCGAGACGTTGCTCGGTATTGCTGCAGCACATCCTGCCTTCTGGCTGAAGGCCGTGGGTGGAGTGCGCGTGCTAATTGTGGACGAGTACCAAGACGTCAACTATGGTCAGGAGCGACTCATCGAAGCGGTCGCAGGGCAACACGCCGATGTGATGGTGGTTGGGGACGACGATCAGACGATCTACGAGTGGCGAGGGGCACGTCCAGACTACCTCTTGACACGTTTTGGGAGTGGACTGGCAGAGCGGCCAATCATCGACTATCCGCTGACCGTGAGCTTCCGGTTTGGGCCATTGTTAGCCCAGACGGCCTACAACGTCATCGCCCGGAATGCGGTCCGTTTTCCAAAAGCCCTGGTTGCATCGCAGTGGCTGCAGCAGACGATCATCGATATCGTCGAAGACAAGCAACTCAGTGCAGGTGTCGTCGACACACAACTCGCAGAGCAGCTGCAGGATTGGGTGGCACAACACGGTACGCAGTCGGTTGTCGTCCTCGGCAGGACCTTGGGGCAGCTCCAGTCGTTCGAAATAGCCTGTCTCCACGCAGGTATCCCATACCGCATCCTCGGGCGAGGCCCGGTCTACCAGCGCCGTGAGCACCAAATACTGGCTGATTATCTACGCATCGGGTACGCATATGACGCAACAGTCGATTCTGGGTCGTCAGCATGTTTTCTGCGTATCCTCAACACCCCGATGCGCGGCCTCGCCCGTGATCGCGTCCAGCAACTGCTGCAACGTGCCCAATTGCATGGACAGACGCTGCATGAGGCGCTCCGCGAGCTCCACCAAGACCAGCAAACGCCGCATTTGACACGTGATCGCATTGATCAGTTGATGGCACTGTACGAGCATCTGGTGCGCCTGCTGGCTGTCGATACGCCAGCCTACGACGTCCTCTCCTGGCTCAGTACATCATTGCGGCTCGACGAGCATTTTGTGCGTTCGTTTGGACGTGGTGAAGCTGCTGCCGAGCGGACATCGGCAGTGCGACAGATGATTGCGGTCACCGCGCACTATGGCTGGTCGACATCGGCGTATCTCGCATGGTTCACGGGTAGCGACCATAGCGCGGGTAAGCCGGAGGAAGAACAAGTACTCTTCACCACCGTCTATCGTGCCAAGGGGCTCGAGTACGACTACGTCATCATTCCCGCTGCGGTCGAAGGGTTCATGCCAGCTGCAGGGAATTCACCGGAAGTCTATGATCGCAATGATCCCACGGCAATTCCCGTCGCATCCGATGCCATCGAGGAAGAACGACGTCTGTTCTATGTTGCAATCACACGGGCCAAGTCAATGTTGACCATCGGCATTCCCATGCCGCCCGCTGGACTTGGCCGAGATGCACTTCCCAGTGCTACGCCCTCTCGCTTTGTCTACGAAATGAAAACGGTTGCGACGGAACAAATCTTGGCCAGTGCCGATTCTGACGCTAGTGCGCTCGCTGAAGCTCTCGACGAACACGGAGCGAGTGATGGATTCCTCGCGCATCTGCGGCATTACTTCCCCGACGACAGCGACATGCAGCAGGTCTGCCGCGATTTTGTCGGCAATCGTTGGCCGATGCGCCCGCTCAAACCCAAAAAGAAATAGAGAGTCCCCACCGTACATCATGCGCGGCGGGGATTTTTGTATTTAGCCGAGGAGCGTTTGTCCTTCCGGGCAGAGCCAGCGTGCGGGACAATGGCTGCATGAGCGATGCTCAGGTATTGCCGGGAACGAACCACTGATGAGCCACTGAACCGCACCATCGAGACGCTCATAGGTCAATCCGAGTGCGGACTGCGAATTATCGACAGGTACAGAAGTCGCACTGCGGGCATGATAGAGCGCCAACGACGGCAATTCTGCCGAGCCGGATGCTGCTGCGATTGCTGCGCCATACAAGCGTAATTGATCTCCATGCCGCTCCGCTAGGCCTGCCAAATCGGTGTCAGTTTTGTAATCGACAATGGTTGTTCCGTCGTAGCGGTCGACGATGCCGCTGAACTGCACTTTCGCTGCGGGACGATCGACCATCCAGTTCAGACGCTGTTCGAGTGCCAAACCGGTATGTGCCGATTGTGCCAGTTCGGTGACGAGAAATTGCGTCGTCAAAACGAGGCATTGCGCACGAGTGGCAGCAGTGACGTCACTGGACTGGGCGGTAACTGCTTGGTCGACGAGTGCAGCCGCTGTTTGTGAGGGTTGGCGTGCATGGAGTTCACAAACCTGATGGAACAAGGTGCCCAACAATCGTGCATCGATGTCGTCCGGGGAGAGTTCTGTGGGGGTGTTTTCTTCTTCTGGTACATACTGCAGCGTGTCGTCTGTGTTCTGCGCATGAGGAAGAGCATAGGCACTGTGGTTGGGTGCGCTTGTCTCGGCGCTGCTGTGCAGATCTGCCAGGGTTTCCCCTGTTCCCGCCAACCCACTGCGGCGCATGTAACGAAAGCGCCGCGGGCATTGCACCAATTCGCTCATCGTACTGGGAGTCAACATGACGACCGGTTTGTTTGGGAGTTCTGGCAAGAGGAGTGCAGCATCTGGTACATCACTGCTATTTGCCGCGGAGTGAAGCGCTGTAGTGGTGTTGTATTCGGTCATAATCCCGTGTATCGGAGTAGCCGTGAATTGTTCGTGCACGGCGAAAAAAACGCGCGCAGCGCTGTCTTTCTTTCGTCGTTCACTACTGACCATTAACCAGCATTTGGCGCGCGTGACTGCCACATAGAAGGTCGCCAGCACTTCATTTTGTTCTTGGCGGCGGTAGTCAGAGAGACTTGGCTCCTCCTTGCCGTCGAGTATCAACGTGCCGTTTTTGTAGGTGAGCCCTTTCGTCTGTGTTTTATATGAAAAACTCCGTGCATTGGGAACAAATACTGCGCAAAATTCGAGTCCTTTGGCGGCATGGACCGTCATGATGGAGATGGTGTCGGTATCAGTACGGCGTTCTGGTGCTGCTACATCACGACCGGTATCCATCGCAACTCGGAGATCCGCAACCAATGCCGCCACATCAGATGCGTGCGCCACACACTCCGTCAAGAAGCGCTGCAGCAAGCGTTGCCCGTACCGGCCATCGCGACTCCAGAGCCCGGTGTCGACCAACACGGTGCGTGCCCATGTGCCAGGCTGTTTGTAGCTCTGGCTACGAAATCCTGCACGGAGCGCCTGCACGATGCGTTGTGCACGCACATCGGATGTGGCACGGTCGAGGATGTCCCACAGCGGCGTGCCATGATTGTTGGCTCGCTGTGTAGCCAGCGTTTCTTCGTTCCAGACCCCCATCGACTGCCAGACCGTGCGTGTCAAAGAGAGTTCTGCATAGGGATTCGAGGCTGCAATGAGCGTGTGTACGGCGTCGATGATGAGTGGAATTTTGAAGAATGGCGTCAATGCCCCGTCGTCGTAGGGAATCCCGGCGCGCTTGAAGGCCGCGATGATGGGTTGGGCAGCACTCCGCGCGCGCACCAAAACCGCCATGTCACCGTAGGCGACGCGCTGGTGCTCGCGGAGCTGTAGCACTCGGTGGACGATTGCAAGTGTTTCGGTTGGGATATCTGCATACTCGGCGAGAATCACCGTGTCCGTGGGGAACGGCAGATTTTTCTTTGCATCCTCCATCACGAGGGTGTCGCCTTCATCGAATTCGCGACGCTCTGCGTCCTCGTGGAATTGGTACGACTTTAGGCTCTGATTGGCCAGGTCGAGGATGGGTTGGAGCGACCGGAAGTTCTCGCGCAAGGTCAATCGAAGGTTGGGCGGTGATTCGAGATCTGCACGTTGCAGATTTTCGGGTTTTGCTTGGCGCCACAAGTAAATCGATTGGCGCGGATCGCCCACCACGAACCGGGCCGCCGGGGAGCTTCCGTTGTGCTGCGGGGTCATTGCCCGCATCAGGGTATCTTGGGCGCCGTTGGTGTCTTGGAATTCGTCCACCATAATCACGCGGATGGCGCTGCGTTCATGCGGGTATGATGCGATGAGCTCTGGGACGACGCGTATCAAATCGTCGAGGTCGAGCTTCCCATCGCTCTGTAGCGCATGCTGGTAGGCGTTATACAGGTGTGTCAGTGTTTCGACGTAGATGCGCGCAACTGCGGATTGGGCAGCAGTGGGTGCAATTGCTGCCTGGAATGCGGCGACGTCTTCACCACGTGACTTCGCATCTGCAAAGATGCTGTGTAACGTTTCTTTGACTGCTTCTTTGTTCCATGCGATGTCAGTGATTCCTGCGTCTGGTTCGCTGAGGGCGTCCTCCCATGCGCGATGCAAAAACGTATCCCACAGCTGCTGACGGAGTGCCTCGGACTCTAATTCGTCGGCGAACGGCGCTTCGGGGTCGAGGTTGCAGGCGATGCTGTGACGGAGTGCAAGTGTGGCCGCATAGACATGGAATGTCGAAATATTGGCTTCCGTCATGTCGAGGCGCGAAAAACGCTTCGACAATGTCGCATCGCTGGTAACTGCATGAACGATTCGGGCGCGCATTTCGGTGGCGGCTTTTTCGGTGAAGGTCAACACGACGATATCTTGTGGGCTGAGACTCGGATCTGCAGTCAATAACGCGACATAACGAGTGGTTAGCGCCCTCGTTTTGCCTGTGCCTGCACCGGCGATAATCGAGACGACAGCGTTGGTGGGTGCCGCTGCGAGTGTGGGCAGCACATGCACGGATTGGCGTACGGTAGTCATCGGTCTTCCCCTTCGAACGGCTGGTCGTCAATGGTTGCATCGCAGATGGTGATAAATGGGCAGTAGATACAGGCCTTCCCGGGTTGAATCGGGTACGGCGTGTGACGCATGTCGATCATCGTGTCACGCATCGTCGTCTCGGCGGTGGTTTTGAGCAGGTCTGCAGTGACATTGAGCATTTTTGTGGTGCTATTCCCATATGTGACTGCGGCTATGTCGGTGGGATGCACATCAATGCGTCGATAGAGATTGACATTCAAGCCTTTTTTCGTGTCGGCTTGGTTCAAAAAAACATAGTGCATCCGTGCGGGAGGCGGGAATTTACTGGGCGCGTCGGTTCGATTTGCATACAGATAAAGCAGTGTCTGGTAGTTTGTCGGGAGTATTTTTGCATCATTTTCTTCTGTCTCAGATGCCTCAGCGCCCTGGTTCGGCGCAAATTCTTTGAGGATGGCATTCCCTGAGAGTGGTTTTGACGACGTTGTTTTGTAGTCGATGATTTCGTACACCACCCCAGCATCGGTTTTGACCACATCGATGCGGTCGATGCGCCCGACGATTTCCATCCCATCGATGTGGAACGAAAACGGATGCTCGAGGAGGAATGGGCGGCGCGTGAGGCCGGGTTTGAGGTGGGTGTTCTCAGCGGCTATCCAGCGTGCAATCATGGCCCGTGCTTCCTTTTCGGCCAAAATGGCGAGCAATCCGCCACCCAAGGCAGCACGGTAGGATATTTTTGGGTTATAAAACTGGCCATTCCCCAGATCGCATGGCGTTCCGGCGAGGGCATGGTCGAGGATGCGA
Source organism: Thermoflexus hugenholtzii JAD2 (assembly GCA_945881915.1). Taxonomy (GTDB): domain Bacteria; phylum Chloroflexota; class Chloroflexia; order Chloroflexales; family Roseiflexaceae; genus UBA965. The sequence continues at coordinate 81,363 of CAMCVW010000004.1, forward strand.
TTTGCCCGCTCTGGCATCCCCGCCCAACGCTGTGCAAAGAGTTCAAACGATTCTTCGCGCAGGTCGACGTCTTGGAGGGCACCGGTGCCCATGGCTGCACACAGAACTTCGTGGAGTAGATTGCCCACTGCGAACTGTGCCTCGTCGGCTTCTTCCTCATGGAGTGCGACACGGGCGACTTTCTCGTAGAAGTATTTCCGTGGGCATGCCAAATAGCTGCGGATTTGCGCATTCGAAAAATGGTTGTCGTGGACGACCTGCACCCGCTCAGTCTGTTCGGTCTTGGTCGTATACGGTGTGGGGAGGCTCGTCGCAGTGACGAGTGAGAGTGCAGAGGGGAGGTCTGTGTTGATATCTACCTTCCCATACTGGTCAAAAGTGAGTGAACCGGCTCCCCATGCATCGAAGTATGCCATCGGGAGCATATTCTGCCCATTCAGACCGTGGTATGCAAACCCTAGTGTGACCACTTGTGCAGAGGACGCGACCATCAATGCGACGCGGCGCCGTTCGCGTTCTCGCGTCGCCGGCTGATCGGTACGTGCAGGCAGTGCCGCGGGGGGCTCGCGTAGGGCAGCCGCAATGTCGTGTTCTTGTATGAGTTGGAATCCGCGCGGTCGACGTGGTGCGACTCCCTCGTGGAGCCCAATAACAATCACCTCGCCCGCTTCGTGTGGCGCACCGCGCGGACCGGTGATGCTCAAACGGGTGTCATTCTGCTGGAGGATGCGCGTTGGCTGAGGGGTCGCATCGATGTGCAGAATAATGTCGCTGAGACGTGCCTCATCACCCCCGACGATGTCGCCGACTGCATCGACCTGGGCGAGCCATTGTTGCCATTCACGGAGCCAAAAGTCACGCACATGGCCTGGGGTGTGTGATTGCGACGCCCACACTTTTTCGAGGAAGCCGAGTTCCGTGACTGCTGCCTGGAGTTGTGTGCTGCGGGCATTCCGGAGTGTCAGTTGCCGCGCGAGTTCTTCTATCGCGGTCCCGAGCTGCGTCGCGGTCGCATCCTGCACGTTCGCCTGTGGTGCGGCGCGGTCGAGATGCTGGAACAGAATCACCAATTCCTGCACCAACGCAGTTTTTCGTGATTCGTCTGATTCGTCGTGGATACGGATGAGCCCAGCACACGCGCGAATCAGCGGATTACTCTGGTGCGGCGGACTCAACACAGGGAGTGGAATTCCTTGGTCACGCAGCGTCGCTTCGAGCGGTCCGAGCAACGCAGAATCTGCACAAACGACACTCACAGAGGCCCCTGCTGCGAGCGCAATGCGGACACGCGCAGCAGCCAGTTGTAATTCGTCCGTGGTAGTCAAAACTCCCACGCGTCGCGTTGCGGTTGTGCCGGGCATGGCAAATAGCCGAACCGGTGGCGTTGCAGTGGTCTTGTTTGCAAGGCGTTCGATGAGGTGCGCAGAGGCCGTGCCCATTGATTCTTGGATGGCCAGAGTCGGCTGTTCGGCGAGGAATCGCTCGACTACCGCTTGTTCGGGGATGGGATTTGGCTCGGGCGTCCCTGAGGGAACCCACGCACCGACGATGCCGCTCGCCACTGAACCCATTAAACGGCGCAATGCAGTCAACTGTGCAGTGGAAGCATTTTGGAGCTCGAGTGCACAGAGAAATGTTTCGTTGACACGGATTTCGGCCAGATCATTGACGTGCAACGCCAAGTCGTCATACGCATACAGCTGGAGTTCGTCCATCAATGATTGATATGTGTTGTAGATGCGCCCTAATTCATGCGATGCATCGAGTTCGTGTGTTGCGGACCAACGGATGCGCTGACTTGATAGGTAGCTCAGGATGTCAGCCATCTCATGGTCTGCACCGCGGTTTTGGCCGTAGGTGGCATAGAGTGATCCGCCCGCTGCCTGCCAGGCACGGCCAACCAACATGATACGCTCGTAGGCGGTCACTACCCTTCTCGGAGCAACCGATGTGATGGTTTTGAGGAGATACCCCTGCAGCGTGGCAATGGTGTGTATGCCGCGGGTGTCTCGGGGGAGGTGCGTGCGTAACCATCGTTCATGGTCGCGATTTGCGCTCAAGATGAGGGTTTTTTGACCGATCATCTGTGTGTCCAGGGTTTCCCAGAACACCTGTGTATACACGGTCTGTGGCAGGCGGTAGCGTATAGACTGCATGGCATCACCTCTTTGAATCAATAGATACAGTATAACGCAAAACGTTACAAAACGATGGTATTTTGCTCAGGAATGCCCATGGTACACTAGTCGAATACACCATCTTTGCCGAGGATAGACGTGCACGCACTCACCGCGGAACAACAATCAGTCGTCGAACATCCCTCCGGTGCACACGCCCGGGTACTCGCGGTTGCGGGCTCCGGCAAGACGACAACCATGGTGCATCGTGTGCTGCACCTCTTGGCTAATGGGGTGACGCGCACCGCCGTGCAGGTCGTCATGTTCAATGTATTGGCCCGCAAACAGTTCGCTGCGAAACTCGACGAAGCAGGCTGTGCCACCCGTGAACAGCCCGCAATCGATACATTTCACTCGTGTGCATTCCGCATCATCAAGCGTGCCATCGATGCTGGCATCTATGCCGAACCGAAGGAACAGTGGATCGAAGACGACACTGAACAAGCCCGTATCCTCGTCAATCGCGTTGTCAAAACGCTGGAACGCGAAGGGGTGATTCAGCCAAACATCATCGACATCGAAGTAGCACTCGCAGCAATCGGACTGTGGAAAGGCGAGTTAGTGCCCGCAGACCGGGCACACGCTGCCTGCAGTGGCGATGGAGCACTCGTCGATGTCTATCTGCGATTCGAGCAGGAACGTGAACAACGACAAGCCATTGGTTTCGATGACTTTGTTCCTATTGCCGTTCAACTCTTGCAGATGCATCCGACCTTTCGTGCCCAATCCTTTGGACATCTGCGCCATGTCATCGTCGATGAATACCAAGACATCAACACCGGGCAACAGACGCTGGTTGAATTGCTCGCAGCGCAGCACGCAGACATCATGGTCGTGGGTGACGATGATCAAACCATCTACGAATGGCGCGGCGCCCGGCCGGATTTTATCCTGCGTTACATGACGGGCACCGTCCTCGGCAAAACCGTCCTCGATTATACGCTTTCACATTCTTTTCGCTTTGGACCACTGCTGGCACAGACCGCAATGAACGTCATCGTCAACAACGCGGTCCGTGTTGCGAAACCATTGACTGCACATAATGTGCATCAGACCACCGATGTCTTTGTGGTCCGAGAACAGGCGGAACAGAGCACCGAAAGCGATCAAATGCTCTGTCAGCAACTCATGTCGTTGGTGCAACGCACCGGTGAACCACAGCATGTTGTCGTATTGGGACGGACATTTTCGCAACTCCAAGGGTTGGAGGCAGCGTGTCTCCAGCGCAAAATACCGTACCGCGTGCTCGGTCGCCGGCCCTTCTTCGAACGCCGCGAAGTATCTGCACTCATCGATTATTTGCAACTCGCCGAAGCATGGCAGACCCCGGTCTATGGCGATACTACGTCACTCGTGCTGTCGATTGTCAATATGCCCAATCGATTCATCAGTGCCGATACCATCAAAGCAGCGCTGCGTGATGGTAAAAACCAACAACGAACCGTCGCCGAAGTCTTCCACGCATTGACGGACCCGAACCGTTCGGCACTGACCCGGGTCGCCCGCGACCGACTGCGTGACCTCGCTGACGTGCTCATTCGCCTCAATGAACTCTGGAAGCAGACACAACCTGTTCAGGTCGCACTCACCGTCATTTTGACGGGGACGAACTACACCAACCATTTCACGAATTACTACGGTAACGGCTCAGAATCGAGCGACCGCATTAGTTGTGTGATGCAATTCGTCGAATACGCCAAGAGTTCCGGACTGACTGTGGGCGATTTTGTCACGCATTTTATGGGACTAAACCATACATTTGGGTACCCCGAAGAACAACAAATTCTCTTTACAACGGTATATCGTACGAAAGGACTCGAGTACGACTACGTGTTTATTCCACGGGCACAAGAGGGGTATATGCCCGTCTTGTTGAGCGATTCTCTGCAAGTCTGGGACAAAACCCGGATGAGCACTCCACCGACGAAAAACGCCAACAGCATCGAAACAGAACGGCGTCTCTTTTATGTAGCCATGACGCGTGCACGTCGAGCCTTGTACATTGGCGTATCAGCTCCACCTCCATCCGGTGACGTGCATCACAGTAAACCCGTAGAAACATCGCGATTTCTGCTCGAAATGCGGCTCGAGCCCACGATCGCAGTGATGCGTCATCTCCCTGCAGCGAGTAGTGGAGGAACGTTGCTCCACTTGTTAGAGTCGCTCAAAGAACATGGTGCGTCGGATGTCCTGTTGCAGCAGCTTCTGCGGTACTTCCCCGAACGACCGGGAGTGGCCCGCATGATCGGCAATGAACGTATTCCGCGTTGGTCTGCAATCACCAAACCTACGACGCCCGCCCCTTTTCGCCGCAAAAGTAAACCACCTGCGTTGCCCTGGTGGTCTACGGTCGACGCTCCCCTTGACAATGAGCCGCAATCCGAGAGTTAGTCTGCACAGAATCGAGCAACACTGTCTGCGTGCAACCGAATCAGCAGCTCATTCGGGAAGCGGTCCCCTTTGTAGCCGCCCGCTAAGCAGGCAGCCACAGCCACGCCATGAGATTTCGCCCACGTATCGACCAGTACTTCCCGCTCTGTAATGATGTCCTCCGAAATTCCCGCGAGACCGCCGACAGCGCAACCTGCGTAGATGTCCATGCCCGCGTTATAGAGAAGCAAATCACCTGCCTGAACATGTTGATTGAGTTCGCTGAGGAGCGCGGTGACTGCTGGAATGTATGCCAAAGAGTCTTGCACATACATCCTTCGATGGGGTGCGAGCGGCGTGTAGGAATCAAATGGTGCCGTATGAATGTCGATGTGGCGCAGATTTGGCCACGTCGACAGCATGCTATGTGTGCCCCCTCCTGCATGCGCGTCGAGGTCTAAAATCACCACCTGACGTACACCTGCTCGGAGCGCTTCACCAGCCGCGATCGCCAGCCCGTTCAGCGTACAAAATCCTGCACCTCGCTCTGCCCGCGCATGGTGAAAGCCCGATGCGAGTGCATAGGCGCGACCATGCTTCTGTGCATGCAGCACCGCGGCTACCATCGAACTGCTCTGCGCAATGACAGACTGCCAGGTTTGCTGATCCCAATCAAACTGCTGTGATTCTGCCAGGCCTACTGGTATTCCCGTTTCCAATGCAGCGAGGTATGCTTCCTGGTGGTACCTGGCAATCACCTCGCGCGTCAGCAGTGTCGGGGTTTGGATGTGGTATCCGCGTTCTGCAAGGTGCATTGCTACCTCAGATCCTTTGCGGGTTGTGTCGAATACCCATTCTGTCTGAATGGTATCGGGATGAAAGAAAACGGCTGGCATGCGTATGTTCCTCACTGCTGCAAAAATTGCGAAAACTAAATACGTCCCGCTCCCAAAAACATTCTCTACACTTTACAATACGCATGCGGGTGGGATATGCGACAAAGAATTTATTAGTCCACAAATGTGGACAAAAACCATGTTATACTTACGTCACACGTCGCAATATTATAACACAAGGCAGAGGTCATACGAGCGTATGCAGAAAAATCTCGCGTTGCGGATACCCCCAATTACCTCAGAAGATTTACACATAGACGAACACGTTGTGGCATCGATTACCAACGCAACCAAACAAATCATCGAACATGGGGCATACATCAATGCCGACGGGGACGATGTATACATAGAAGACGCTCAAGAACAGGCACGAAGTGCAACCATAGTCTATTACCCCAAAGATGTCATCCCAGCCGCGCGGGCAAAGTATCCCGAGCTGTATGCGTTCGTCCACAACCAGACCACATTGGCAGTTGCGCATGAGCGTCAAAAATTGGGATACCGGGTGGCGATAGTCAACTGTTCGATTCTGACCGATCCGTTTGTGACATCGGCGCGGTTTTATCGAGAGTCCATCATTCGTTCATCCAGTCTTTCGTATTGTATCGACGGAGCAGGATTGGGGAGTGCGCTGTGGGACGAGTTCCGTGACGACACCATCGTGGTGACGACGCAAGTACCTATTTTTCGGACTCACGAAGGGGATTTGTTGCGTGCCCCGTGGAGTGCTGATGTTGTGACTGCAGCACCCGTCCACTCCGTTGGTGTGACGTTGCGCCAAGCCGATCGAATGGCTGAGATTCCCCTTGTAATGGCTCGACGTGCGGAGCGCCTCGTCGATGCAGCAGCTGGAACTTCTGCAAATGTATTGGTGATTGGGGCATGGGGGTGTGGGGACCATGGCAACGAGCCAGATTTGGTTGCTACCGTGTTGCGCGTAGCGCTTGAGCGACCTGCTGCCCGATCTTTTGCCATTGTCGATATTGCGGCAGCAGATGTGGATGAGCATACGCCACTGTATAATGTGTTTGCAAAGTATTTCCACGAAAAAGTTTTTTGACTCTCTCCTAGTCTGTTTTGGAGTGCTGTACTCCAATACGATAAATGAGGCTGTATGACCGCGGACCAACATGTTCGCCTGTATATTGATCAACTCCTCGCGGATTTTCGGACGGGGTTTGAGCCATTTGTTATCACCGTCCTGAAGAGCACTCATGGTGCAGATTGGTTTACAGTTTTACGAAATACTCCGGAATTGCGTACTCCATTGGATGCACGTGACCTACAACTCGATGCTACCGCACTGGTTCGAATCATCCTCTCACATTGGGACAGCACCTTCGGTCGCGTGCTGAGTTATACTGACCGTTCGCAACTGCACGAGATACGTACCGTGCGTAACCGTTGGGCACATCAGGCGAGCGTTTCACTCGATGACGTCGATCGTTTAGCAGACAACGTCATTCGATTACTTACTTCTATTCGTGCTGAACACACATACAAAGTAATCACACAACGAGAAGAATTCCGGATACAGCGCTACGCTCCTGCAGCTGCACGGCGCGCATGGCGCACCCCCGTCGTGTGGATTTCGGCTATCGTAGTCGGGTTCATCTGTACCCTTTCGGTCGGGTATGCAGTCATGGCCATGCGCGCAGTCACTCCCCAAGAAGCCCAAAACAACAACAGCGTGGTTGCCCCTCTGCCATCCACCCCTGAATCAGGGGGGGTCGATTCAGGCAACCCGGTACCGCCGACTGCTGCCACGTCCAAGGTACGGACTGTATCGGCTACCGCCACCACACCACCGAACCCAACATTTGCCGCATCCGACGCTTTTCCTTGTCAGACAGGCCAAGTCAAAGGGAATGCACGCACCATGATCTTCCATCCACCTGAAGGGATGTATTACGCGCTCACACGAAATGAAAGTGTTGTCTGTTTTGACAGTGTCGATGGAGCACTTGCAGCAGGATACCGAGCCTCAAAACGCTGATCTGAAAGATGCCATCAGCCATTTTGTGGCTTATCATCAAGTTGGTCAGGTCCCGCTGTGATATACTGATGCAGCGTGATTGCATTGCTCTGCACGCCTGTCTCGTGTGTATTCGACGGGCACTGTAGGGCCCAAGGGCAACATTAAGGTCAGTTTATGGCATTACCATACCTCAAAAAATATCTTTTTGCGCTTATCGTGATATTCGGGTCTGTTGCTATTGCTTTTGCGTTGGTTTTGCCCGGCAGAATCACTGCGCCTGTTGTCTATACTGCGCAAGCCCAGGTTTCGGTAGATGAGGAACACGCCCGTGAGCTCTTTGCCGCGGACGGTACTCCTGATGCTGACATGGCAAATATTCTCTTTCAGACACGCGCGACACTCCTGCGTGCATACCCTTCGTTCGGCACCGTTGAACTCAATTCAGTGCTGAACTGGAACAAGCAAACCCTGACCATTACCGTCACGGGGATTCGTGCCAATGAAGTCACGATGGTCGCAAATAGCTATGCAGACATCTTCATTCGGACAACACAAGCAGCAGGTGGACGCGAAATTTTGCGTAATCTGTTGGGTTGGGAGACGGTCCGTTCCCTCAAAGGCGAACCTGCGGGCACCGATTATGAGCGCATCTTACGCTCCATGGTACAAGACCGCGTGTTCTCCTTCGGTAAACCAATCGAAGTCGTCAGTTCTTTTACCCCGTTCGAAAAGCTCACTGATTCCAATCGAAGTGATATTCTCCGCGAAATGGAATATATACGGCAAACTCTGAGTCTCGAATCCGCCAATTCCACGTCAGAAGAATTGATGAATAGGCACACAATCCGCATCGCTCATATCGATGAATTTATTGCGATAGCGGAAGCACAATTCCCTGCAGTCGCGTTTCAGCCCACACGGACAGAATCGTTATCTCGCATTACCACGGCTACGGAGGCGAATGTTGTTCCGGTCATGCCAGTCTGGTTGCTCATGCTGCTAGCATTTGGTGGTGGGTTATTGTTTGCCGCGATTTTTCTGTTTATTGACCAGAGTATCGGTATCGTTGCACGCGTGCGCGAAATCTGGAGCTTCCGCATTTTGATTTCGTTGTTAGTTCGTCGCTCACTCCAAATGCGCTATCGAGGACGTGTGGTCGGCTTCGCATGGAGTCAAGTTGCACCTATCATGCAGTTGGGTGTCTACTGGGTCGTCTACGGCTATATTTTTGAGCGCAGTACAACACCCGATTTTCCCATCTTCTTAGCGGTTGCATTGTTGCCCTGGAGCTATACAACGGACTCGGTGAGTCATTCTGTGCGCTGTCTCTGGGATAACTATACGTTGGTGCGCAAAGCATACTTCCCCCGCGAGGTACTCCCCGTCGCTTCCGTGCTATCGGCCTTGGTGAACTATCTCCTCACCTTACCAATGTTGTTTTTGTTTATGTTTGCATATCATTTTGTGACAACTGGGGAAGTGTCATTCCCCCTTTCGTGGTCTAGTCTGTACTTCCCTGTCATTTTGTTTTTGCATACCCTGTTCATTTTAGGGCTGTCCTTGTTCCTGGCAGGTATGAGTGTGGTTACCCTTGACACCATTCACGTGACTGGCATTGTGTTGCATTTGTGGTTCTTCTTGACGCCTGTGATGTATTCGATGTCCAATATCCCCTATGAATACGCACGCTACTTCCGTTGGATTAATCCCATGGCGTCGTTCATCGAGTACTACCGCGAGATATTCTATGGTCAAATCGTTGCGGTCGGTTCCCTGCCTACCCCCAATATTCCTGCGTCGGATTCCCTCGTCCGCAGTCTGGTGACATCCTTGGTTGTCTTCATTGTCGGCTATTGGGTGTTTAACCGCATGCAGCCGGTCATCATCGAGAGGATGTAACACACGTGGAACCAGTCATTGAGCTACACAATATAACGAAATCGTTCGAAATGCGCCAAGAAGGGGCTTCTCTGTGGCGTAACTTTGGCAGTCGTTTGCGTGGTGAACCAGTGGTAGGTGTCACGCGAAAAGTCGTCCTTTCGGACATTTCACTTGTTATTCATCGCGGCGAGCGTGTTGCACTGATTGGACGGAATGGTGCCGGCAAAAGCACCCTTCTCAAGATTATTAGTCGGATCCTCAAGCCCGATAGTGGAACCTTTGCGGTGCGTGGTTCGATTACGTCGCTCCTCGAACTCGGTGTGGGATTCCATCCGGAATTGTCAGGTTCCGAAAATATCTTCTTCTATGGTGCGTTGATGGGCAAAAGTCGTGTTGAGGTCAACGAGGTATACGACGAGATATGCAATTTCGCTGATATCGGAAGCTACATCGAACAACCGGTCAAATTGTACTCATCCGGTATGTATCAGCGGCTTGGTTTTGCGTGTGCATTTGCGATGCGGCCAGATATGCTGATTGCTGACGAGGGTCTATCGGTCGGTGATTTTATTTTTCAAAAAAAGTGCGAAGAACGAATCCAGGATATTGTCCGGGATGGTTCGACATTCCTGATGGTCGCACACAGCGCCCACCAAGTCCGTCGGATCGCTGAACGCGGCATTTGGCTCGAAGGAGGTCGTGTCGAACGCGACGGGCCAGTGATTGACGTCCAAGACGCATACACAAAGTTCCTCATCATCGAAAAAAGTCGCAATGACGCCCACACAAAAGCAGCCGATCAACAGCAACTCGCCAAAACAGCAGGGGCGATTGGTACTGCAACTGCTGCTGCTTCCGAAGGCCCGCTGGTGCATATCATTGGTGCGAAATCCGTATCGGAATTAACCGAGTGGGAGCCGAACACTACGTTCGATGTGTTAGTGCGATTCGAGACACTGGTTGACTTTGTCGAAATCCGCCCCCGTATTCGCCTTACTTCGGTGGCCGACGAGCAGAACGTGGTCGAGAACAATTATATGGGGCAAGCACCGCTTGAGTACGCTTTGGGAATGCATCAACTCAAAGTCACACTCCCCGTGTTGAATCTGCGCGGAGGTTTGTATCGGGTCGAAATCGACTTCTTCGACGATTCTTCGGCGCTCAAACTCGCTTCAAACCGCGATGTCTTGATTCAATTTAATCGGAACGCACGCAAACCCGATATCGCACAATTAACCATCGGAACGATGAAAATTGAACCGTACACCGAATAAATCACAAAAGCAGCGACCTCCGTCACCGACGGAGGTCTATTTTAACTGACTCCTACTGTGCCAGCTTCTTCAGAATTGCATCCACGTCATAGACGCACCCCGCCCACGTACCCCCGCTCGCTTGTTGGAGGGCAGCCCATAGACGTGTGTCGTCAGGCAGGAGCGGGTGTGCTGCCAGGTCAGGCCTGCTCTCGCGCGTTGCGAGGAGTGCATCCCCCGTCGCTGCGTCACCAATGTGTGTCCCAGTACCGATGAGATCAACGCTTCCCACCAATGCATTCCGGTCAATGGTAATTTGAATAATGTCACCATCGAGGATTTTGCCGATTGGCCCACCAGCCAGCGCTTCAGGACCGACATGGCCGATGCATGCCCCGGTACTCACTCCCGAAAAGCGCGCATCGGTAATCACCGCGACATCACGGCCCCAACTGATGTGTTTGAGTGCAGATGTCACCTGGTAGGTTTCTTCCATACCAGTTCCCAATGGGCCGCCACAGATCAAGACGATGATATCACCGGGAACTACCTGCCGGTCGCTCTCCCCTTTGATTGCACGGACCGCGTCTCGTTCACGGAGAAACACTTTTGCGGGACCGGTTTTGCGATATATCCCGTCTGCATCCACCACACGTGGGTCGATTGCGGTACTCTTGATGACTGATCCTTCGGGAGCGATGTTCCCGCGAGGGAACGTGACGGTCGACGTCAACCCTGCAGCGCGAGCTGCGTCGGGCGACATAATGACATCATCGGGATTGATGCCATCACGTTCCCGGAGCAATGCGCGGATGCTTCGGCGACGTTCCGACTGCTGCCACCAGTCCAACACCGTGTCGAGGGTCTCACCCGTCACGGTGCGCACAGTGGTGTCGAGCAATCCCAATGTACGCAGATGAAGCATCACCTCGGGTACACCGCCAGCCATAAATGCTTGAACGGTGACATGATTCCGTGGTCCGTTTGGCAGTACATCGACGAGTCGAGGTACCTGACGATTGACCTCTTCCCAGTCGTGAACCGTGGGGCTACGGAGACCAGCTGCGTGTGCGATGGCCGGGATGTGTAACAGCAGATTGGTAGAACCACCGAATGCAGCATGTACTACCATTGCGTTGTGTATCGCGCCTTGTGTCAGAATGTCGCGTGTGGTGCGCTTTTCTTTGTGTAAGCGCAATACCGCTTTCGCGGAGGCGCGCGCTAATTCTAACCAGATGGGTTGGCCAGAGGGCGCTAATGCTGAGTGCGGTAACGCCAGTCCGAGTGCCTCTGCGACGACTTGACTGGTTGCCGCTGTCCCCAGGAATTGGCAGCCACCGCCTGGGGAACCGCATGCCCGACATCCGAGTGCAGCAGCCTCAGACAACGACAATTCTCCCTGCGAATATCGGGCCCCGATAGTCTGTACTTTGCCGGCATCCTCGCCGTCCGTGGGAGGCAATGTCACGCCACCAGGGACAAGAATGGTCGGTAGATTTGGCGTTCCCGCCAATGCAAGCAACATCGCAGGTAAACCTTTGTCGCAGGTTGCGACACCGATGACTGCTTTGCGAGTGGGCAATGAACGAATGAGCCGTCGGAATACTATGGCCGCGTCGTTGCGATATGGGAGGCTGTCGAACATTCCCTCTGTGCCTTGCGTGCGGCCGTCGCAGGGATCTGTCACGTATCCAGCAAAGGGCATGGACTGGAGGCTCCGCAGTGTTTCGGCGGCGGCACGCATCTGCAAGCCGACCTCCCAGTGACCCGTGTGATAGCCCAATGCAACTGCAGTGCCGTCGTTTTCACGGATGCCGCCTTGTGTACTCAAAATGAGTACTTGTGGCTGGGTTAATTCGGCGGGATCCCAGCCCATCCCTACATTTTGGGTCCAGCCAAACAAATCACCGCTTGGACTGTTGCGGAGCAACTCATCGGTCAACGGGAGCTCTCCAGAAGGTCCTGGCTGTTGCGCAATGATGTCGAGCATGGTTGGGGTGTCTGCGTAGAGTTCCGAAAACCATTCGTAGCGCATTTTTGCCTCGATTCTGACTGACCTGGCATGGTAATGAACAATATAGACAGAAATGCCTGCGCGCTCGACTCTGCGAATGCCGAATATTCAGGTGGATATGCCTCAAGAATTCTATTATCGCATTATCTTGATTACTCTGTTCTTATCGAGCTGCAACACCATGTTTGCAGATCGTGAGCCTGCTACGCCAACGTCGCTCCGAATCCCCGTTACTGCAATCGTTCTTCCAGCGTATTCCAATTGTTTTGACCCGCGCTATGATGACTTTTCGTTCCGAAACTATGGCTTCGATACGCGGTTCCTCAATATGATTCCTGTAGATGTTGCGCGCCTCTTTGGAAGTAACGTCTGTGTCGGTAAGCAAACACCTCTGTGCATTCTCATTCCCTCTCCACACGTCTGGATGCAAGAAACAAACCGGGCCGTGCAAACGGGCATTGCGAAGGTATGGCGGTTTTGAGCCATTACTTCTATTTTGGCATCGTAGCACCCGATAGCTTCGGTGCAGCCCAAACCGCTGATGTAATCCTGTTTGATAATCCAGCTTTGGAACGCGAAATCGCGGATTGGTGGGCAACCCAGGCGACCTTCCCGACGCGGGCTCACCGCACAATCATAGATGCCAAAGCCATCCTTGGTACACTGGCAAAGACGCTCGCCGCCGATGCGCGCATTGATATGCTACGAACACCGCCGTTGTGCCCAGAGCGACACCGCTTCCTGCAACACACAGACAAATACCCAGACAGTTATTCCTACCGATACAAACAATTCCCGTCGATACAAATACCCCGACCCCGTGCCGCCGACAAATACTCCCGACCCGCAGTCATCCCGTCTGATACACGACTGCCGACCGACACACCTCTCGCTGACACTGCTACTGTCACGCGGACGCGCAGGCCTGCCGCAACTACTCTCCACCCATTGCTACCCACAGTGGTGTGATTGGAGCAACCTCTGCTTCAACCGCTAATGTGCTTCCGAATAATGTAATACGGTGATTGTTATTGGCAGATGAAAGCGGGATTGGACCGTCTCAATACCCCAGCTATTTTGCGGCCGAATTCGTTGGCTGTTGTGCAATCACACAAAAACCCAGCAGATGCGATTATTGACCGCATCTGCTGTGTTCGCAAATCTAGTTCTCGTCGCCGAGTTTGACTGCATCTGCGATGCGCAGTCGTTGGATTGTTCGGAATGCGACAATTGCTGTCACGCTCATGGCCACTATATAGATTACCAACATTCCTGCAAGGGTCCACCATGCGGTCAGTACTGCGGTCGCTGGAATATCTTGGTGAGGAGCAACACCCGCACGCAGATATGGAAGTATGCTTCGTGTGGTGACTGAGGCAGCAATCATCCCACACAAAATGCCCAAGCCTGCCATCAGTCCTTGTTCGAGGTAAATTGCTCGCCGTGCGTCGTGGGCAGACATCCCGAGTGCCTGGAGCATCCCCAGTTCGATGCTGCGTTGGCGAAGAACCGTCAATGCACTGACAAAAATTGCCATCACACTCAGACCACTCGCAGCCACAAATCCGACACTCAGCATCCCGAACAATCCCTGTCGCTCTGGACGTTCAAATTCTTGTTGCAGCAATTCGAACCGATCGAGCACATCCAATAGAGGAATCCCTATTTGACGGGTTACAGCGACGATGTCGCTTACAGGCACTGTCACATCACGCGTCATCCACACATCAGCGGGCGGAGTAAATCCCATCTCTTCGGCAATAAACGACTGATTTGTCACCAAAAACGGTTTTTCGATGTCATATTGACCTGGCCAACCAGAAACGATACCCACCACCCGGACTTTTGTGGTGACCTGTGTCCCGTCTACGTCGATGGTGACGGCGACGTTGTCTCCGATTTTGGTATTGCTCGCCATTGACGAGCTAAGAATAGCCCCATCACGGGCACGGGCGAGAGCATTCATTAACCCGCCCATGGAGTTTTGTGCCCCGAGCCAAGTGTCTTGAAAGTGTGGAACGACTCCGGCGAAGTGCGCTCTATCGACTGCAACAATGTTGGCTGTAATCTGTTTACTGCCTAACGAGACTTGCGCAGCATACGTGCCCACTCCGCTATACAATTGAATCCCCGGCACCCCGCTATGTGCCCCCAACGGAGTGAGCAAGTACACATCACCGACCGCTTCTTCACCGTTTTGCGGACGTTGGGTGTTGGCAGTCTCGATAAAAACGGTATCTGCACCCGTGCGATAGCCAATGCCGTTCACTGTCGCTTGATCGACGGTCGCTGCCATAGATGCAACATATCCTCCGACGCCGAGGGTCAAGGTAAGCAAGAGCACGGTCGTCTGTAGGCGTTCGGGGCGACGGGCAATGGTCTGTAAGGCCAAAATTGCTACCATGGAATCGGTTTGCCGAGCGAGCCGCTGTCCAATTGCAAAGAGGAGTGGCAAGACACGATTTGCAACCAGTGCTAGTGCAAGGCTCCCAAGTACCGGGAGTGCAAGTGTCAGTGGATTAGAAAACAAATCGCCTTCGGCTGTTGGTTCGCTGTATAGCTGATAGTATCCATACCCGACTGCTGCGAGGACGAGTACTTCGAATAACACCCGCAACACACCGGTAATCGCGTCACGCCGGCGACTTTTGCCGCTGTCACTCAGCGTGCGCCGGCTCGCATTTGCAATCGGTCGTAGGCCAATGACCAGCACGACGAGCCATATGACAGCCATCACCAGCCATGCTTGGCTCGGTAATCCGGGGATGCCAGCTGTGCTTGGTCCGAGCTGAAGAAATGATTCTGTCCGCAGCATGACTCCCGCGGATACCAAGCCGAGAGGAATTGCTGGTAGGGTGGCAATTGCGATATATACGAGCCACTCAACTCCGCCAACGAGCAGTAATCGAAGCAATGTCATCCCACGACTGCGCAATAGCGCATATTCGTCGCGTCTTCGTTCATAGGTAATCGACGCCAGCTGTACCACAAAAAAGAATGCCAAGAGGGCAATGGGTGCCGAGATAATGCCCGTCCGAACGGTCAACTCCGAGATGGTCGCATTGACCGCTGCAAAGCTAGACAATGGGCTTCGTTCGAGTTTGGCGGGTATTTTTTCCATTTCTTGGGCAAGCGTACGGATGCGCTCTTCGAGCATACCAATCTGACCAGGAGCGAACACAACATCCCCGGGTTGCACATACCAAGCCGCTTGTGCAACTCCTTCGGGGAACGCATCCGCCACCGTGCTCACCATGTCACCATCACTCACGAAGATGAGTGCAGCGAGTGTCGCAGGATCATAGAGCCAGTTCGTATCTTTGGCATTCTTTGGCTGCCAAATTCCGACAATGTTGACGCGTACCGCGCTCAGTCCGTCTTTTGCGGTTGCGACATACTCATCCCCGATATTCATCCCCACTTCGTTGGCATAACTGCGAGACACCATCGCTTCGACCGGGTCTGCACCTGCCTTCGGAGCAGTTCCTTCGACGATGGTCATCAATTCGTCGGCACCTGCTAACGATGCCAGTGGGGCATTGCCCAAGGGAACACCAGCGGCGTTTCCGGTGACGGACATCAACGGATAGGGAACGGTGCGAATGTGCCGGGTCAATGAAGCAATCGGGATCTGTAAGTAGCTTGCCGCATTTTGTGTCATGAGGGCGTCACCGGCGATTACCGAGCGCCAAGACAACGGCTTACTGCCACGTACTGCCCGGAACAATAATGCCAACGCTGGACGTTGCGTCTGCCGTGTCTGGAGCGCAATTTGATTATTCAGAATGCGAGTGCCGGCGGCATTTGCATAGCTCGGTACGATGATGCCGAGCGTGATTGGTATACATAATGCGAAAATCAACACAAGAGTAGCTGTAGGCGCTGCAATGGTACGCCGAAAAGTCGCCCGGAGCAGCAGCCCGATTGCACACACAAATGCATAGATGCGACTATTGACCAACGACGACATCGCCCGCTCGCAGTCCGCTGAGGATTTCTACACGATCGTTGCTCTTGATCCCGAGCGCTACCGTGACACGTTTTTCCATTGCTCCTTCGCGTACGACCACAAAGTCGCGTTCACCGAATTTGCGAACGGCTTCTGGTGGAAGCCACAAGGTGTCTTCGTGTCGTTCGATGATTATGCTCAATTTGCCACGCGTATTTGGTTCGACTACATAGCCCTTGGCATCGATAATCGTGAACCGAGTCGATTGATCAATGTCCGTCACTGCGCCGCCATTTTTTCCATAGGGTGCAGGTAATCGCCGGATGATTGCAACCAATGTCAAATCAGGTCGTTCAACGGGCTTGATTTCGGCGCTCTGACCTTCGCTCAGGAGCTTCATGATCTCGGAGCCCAAATTTGCTTGAAATTCTATTTGGGACGGGTCTGCTATTTCGAGAACTGGCGAAAACGCGGATACCATATTGCCTGTGAGCATGTTCATGGCCGACACGGTGCCGTCACGAGGGGCCACTAATCTACCGCCTTCGACGTCTTTCAACGCTTTGTCGTAGGCTCGTTGCATCGCATCTAAAATCTTCTGTTCCGTTTTGAATGTATTCGATTCGACCATGGTCAATTCGAGCTCGGCGGTCTCGAGATTGTCTTTGGCCGATAAGATATCGGGGTTGTCTTCACCCGCAAGGAGTGCGTCGCGGAGTTCTTTTGCAGTGGCGACTGCGTCGTTTGCCGTCGAAATATCGACATCGCGTGTTTCCTTGGCACGGATTAGTGCGCGTTGTGCGGCACTCACAGCACGCTCAGCGGAGCGCAGTGCGTCTGTTGCAGCTATCAGTGCATTTTCGTAGGTGCGTTTGCCTTCGTCATCCAGATAGTTGGGGAGCTGCTTCATGTTGAACCAGATAAAGGGCTCAAGCGGGTCAGTGCCATAGCGTTTGACCCAATCAATGTGCCAAAATGCTTTGCTGTACGCAAACTGCATATCGATGAGCGAATTCGTCGCAGTGGTGATTGCATATTCTGTATCTTCGACAGTAATGTCTGAATCTTCTTTGGTTGTCCGAGCGACCCGTATTTTTGTGTCAAGATCTTTTTGAGAGGCCTCGAGCAGATCTTTTGTTCCACCTGGGAGAAGATCTTCGAGTTGCTTACGGGCAGTAGTTACCGCGCGGCGCTTCAATACAATCAGTTTATCGTTTGATTCCTTCGCACTCGCAAAATCGGTTTTTGCAGCATCAAGATCATCCGTTGCTTTGCGCAGTGCTTCATCAGCCTCTGTCTGCTGCAAGAGTGCGAGGACGTCGCCCGTTTTAACAACATCTCCTGTGGCTACCAGTATCTCGCTGACCGTTCCTTCGCGACCAAAGCCGAGTTTGCTCGAATCGACAGGTGTTGCTGAAACTGTGTCGTTCACCACGCGTTCGACCGTACCGAGAGCAACAGTAAATGTCGGCTCCTCGAGTGCTGGGTCACTCGGAATCGCGGTGGGTGTTGGTGTAACGGAGCTCATGGGGGACGCACAACTGGTAAAAACGAAGAGCCCAATAACGAAGAGGTGAAGATAATGTCGAACCATGGCTATCCTCTGTTTACCAGATACCCTGCCGCTACGCTGACAGGGCATCTGGGCGGTACATTCCTAAGGGATGATGGTATTTGCTGGCATTGGTACCCCGTTTTGGTCGGTGAGGTAGCCTTTGTAGTTTGCATCTGCGTCCGTTGCACATGCGAGGAGACTCCCAGTTTTTGGGTCCATTTTTTCGACACACGTTAAGTACACGTTCGTGGTTTCTTGGGCTTTCTTGAGGACCACTGCTGCATCAGCCTTCTGCGTCAGAATCATATCAATTGCTTCGTTGAGCCAATACGATTCCATTTGATAAAAGCTGTTGGCGCTTCCGTTGTAGCTGGCTTTTTCAGTCAACGTCGGCTGCAGTGCATCTCGCAGGGGCACAAGATATCCATTGCTCTGCTCGAAAACCGGGGAGTTCGCCAGACTGTTGCGAGCGGGGATTCCGCCGTTGTTGAACAGTGCAGACTTGTCCGAAAGGTAGGTGATGACCTGCATACATGCTTGCGGATTTTCTGCATTGGCCGAAACGTAGAATCCGGTGGTCGTCAAATCTGCGGATTTGACGCCTTCTGCACCGATTGGGAGTGGCCCCATTGCCGCCGGATTCATTTTGGGAGCAGACGGGTCATTCTGAATATTCATTGGATCAAATCCGCCGAGTGAACTGTCGAACCACATACCCAGTTTGCCTTGTGCTTGCAGTTCGTAACTAGGGTCATTATTTGTGGGATTGGAATCGACGCGGTAATAGATCACAGGCATGGGCATGACACGGTGCTCTGTCGCAAGCGCCAAGAACCAGCGTATCGCGCTGATCGCCTCAGGTGAAGCAAACGTGACACGCATGGCTCTTCCTTCGCCCGTTGTCAATGTTCCACCGAATTGACCGATCCAAAAGTTGATGTCGGAGAGATAATTCCCCATCGAAGAATACCCAAAGGTACCTTCACCGGTGAGCGCTTTGGCTGCCTGCAGAAAATCTTCGGGAGTCCATTTGGCTGACGGCTCGCCCACTCCTGCGGTACGCAGTGTGTCGGGGAAGTACACGAGCCCACGGCCGGTGTATGTGTATGGGTACCCAAATAACTTCCCATCACGTGACATCAGCGAAAACAATGTAGGTGAGATATCATCCGCTGCCAGCGTCCCGTTTTCGTCAATGAGTGGCTGTAAATCCATCACAGCGCCTAATTCGGCATCGGTGGCAGGCAAGCTGCCACCCCAGTAGAAGCAATCAGCCATGGTTGCCATATCGGTGAAGTTGATAGTCGTCGTGATATTGTCTGTTGAAATGAGTTTGACAAAGACATCGGGATTGGTAGCCGTCATCTCTTTTAGTTGGCGACGGATATCAGACCCAGACAACCCGTAGGCTGCATAAGTTACTGTCGTCTGATTTGGTTTTGCTTCCTGCGCTGAAGGCGTTGCGATGACAACGGGACGGGAATCTGGAGTCGGGCTCGGAGTCATATTGGGCGGATTTACTGATGCTTGCAGATTTTGATACGCAGCTTGTAGCGCCTGCTCTGGAGTTTTTGGTTCTTGTTCGAACAATCCCCATGTAGCATTCAGAACATTGTAGTACACGGTGAAGTCGCTATTTGGTGCGAAGCGAAGTGGGGGGAATTGCGCAAATGTATATAAATAACTCTCGTTTCGCGCGGTCTCGTCACTGTTCACGGGTGGGAACTGATCATTGAGTGACTGACGAGCATAGTAGTAGCCAGGCAGATTCGATGACTTGGAGTCATTCGGGATTGGCTGACGGGTCAACCATTCTACAAATGTCCACGCAGCTTGTGGGGAACGGGTCCCGCTACTCACGAGATAGCCCTCGGAACTGGTCATTGTGTCAATATACGATCCAGGAGGCATCACTGCTGAACCAATAGCAAACGTCAACGCCTGACTCTGGTCACCACCCCAAATAGCCGATTCGTTCCAGAGTCCGACTTTGCCGTCGCGTACCAGTTGTGTCGGGTCAGTAAACATCGCGGGATCTTTGCCGCCTTCGATACGGCCGTAATCCATCACTCCGAAATTGTTACCCGGTCCCAAAACCACACCACGATCGATGTAATCTTTGTACAGACGCAACGCTTCAATGATTTTGGGATCATCAGCTTTGAGTTCGTTCGGCTGCATCCCGAGCGTGTCGACGCCTACTTTGTCGAGCAAAAAGTTGAAGAGAATATTGCCACCGGTGGCATCGTACCAACCATACTGCGTGACAACGCCGTTTTCTTTCTTGGTGAGTTGTTCGGCAACAGCAATAAGGTCTGCGAACGACCAATTTTGTGATGGAGCAGGCACGGACGCTTTGCTGAATAGGTCTTTGTGATAGCTCAGAGCCACGACATTCACGGCACGAGGGAGTGCATAGACAGTATCTGCGCCACTATACCGTTCCAGAATACCTGGGTAATAATCTGCACGGTCGAATGAGGTGTCTGCATCCATATATGGCTTGATATCGAGTGCCAAACCAGCGGAGATACCCTCGTTGTTCAACCAAAATGATGGGGCGATGTCGACTGCGCTGACGATACGCCGAAGAATACTGGTTGTTGACTCATTCGGGTAATTCCCCGATGCATCGGGATATGTTTGTGTAACATCATCCATCGGGACCACTACGACCTGAATGTCAGGATGTTCTTTTTCGAATCGCTCGATGATTGTCTCGTACACCGGTCGCTCGTAGTCGTATACCCCAAATGCAATGGTCGTATCGGACGTTTCACCGCTTGGTTTACTGGTCACATTGGGCGACGCACCTTCACCTGCAGGGATGGTCGGCAGCGCACTACTCGAGGATCCGCACGCATGCAAGAAAACCGATAGAGCACAAAAGACTGCAATGTACTTTTGTCGAAACATAAATAACCCTTTCTGCGCGTACAAGAACGCACTGACTTTGCTCTATTATAGCCTGATGAGACGCGCATTTACGTCAAAAATCGATGAGAAGTTCATAGTGTTTATATGCTCAGGAATCACAGATTGCTCATGTGCAGAGATTTGCTATGGTATGATTAGCCACGTATTCATTGACGCAACGGAGCATACGTATGCCCCAGCCACACGATCGCGGTGGGCGGGATCGCCTTTCAGCGGTCATTCATTTTTTGGGTGACCTGCTCGGTGATGTCATTCGTACGCAAGCCGGTCTCACTGCATTTGACAGTGAAGAAGCAGTTCGCACACTCAGCAAAGATTTGCGTGCGCATCCATCACCCCAACGTACCCGTGATCTGCAGAGTCGCATTGCTGCACTCGATATTGTTGAACTCAAAGACCTCATCAAATCGTTTAGTACCTATTTTGCCTTGGTGAATCTGTCGGAACAACTCCAGCGTACCTGGGTGTTGAATGAGCGTGAGCGGCATGCCCGCCGTGCCTACGAACCGACACAAGAATCCGTTGGAGAAGCAATCCGTGACATATCTGCGCAAGGTGTTTCGGCTGCAGATGTCCAAACGTGGCTCCAGAATGCCGCCATCCGTCCCGTGTTTACGGCCCATCCCACTGAGGCACGGCGCAGAACGACACTCGATAAGTTACGACGGCTCGTGACGCTGCTTGACCCTGTTGCGCACGATTCATCCCACCTCCAAGATCCAGATGTGATTGCTATCGCACGCGAAGAAATCGTCGGATTATGGCAGAGTGATGACGTCCGCGTGGTCCGACCAACGGTCATCGATGAAGTCAAAAACGGATTGTATTACTTTGAACAGAGCATTACACGCCTCATTCCAACGCTGTATCGGGATTTCGAGCGTTCGCTCACCAAAAACTACCCTGACGAGGTATGGCGTGTGCCGGCTATTCTTCGGTTCGGCTCGTGGATGGGCGGCGACCGTGATGGCAATCCACACGTGCGTCCCGAAACAACAATCGAAGCCGTTCGCTTAATGCGCATTGCCGCGCTCGAATTCTATGCCACCGAAGCCGAAAAACTCAGCCGGCGCCTCAGTAACTCCGATCGACAAGTCTCGATATCACCGCTCTTACTTGAGTCACTTGCCGCAGACGCTCAGTTGTTCCCGCAGGCCGCCAAAGAAGTTGCACACCGATACCCCCACGAGCCGTACCGACGCAAAATGCTCCTGATTGCACATCGCCTGCGGGTGACCATTGCACATACGCAGACGTTGCGTCCCGTATGGCCGCCGCCGCACGACCCTTTGGATTCCCACATCTACACAGACAGTGCCCAGCTCTTAGCTGATTTTGCGATTTTGACAACATCCCTCTGTACGAACAACGGGCTTGATGTCGCTCATGGCGCGCTCCATGACCTCATTCGTCAAATTGAAGTCTTCGGGATGAGTTTTGCTTCGCTCGACATCCGCCAACACAGCGAACGCCATGCCAGCGCGTTAGCGGAAATTTTTCTGTACGCGGGAATTACACCGGATTATCTCGCGTTGGATGAAGCGACGCGCACTCAGGTGTTAATCCAAGAGCTTCAAGCACTCCGACCGCTCATCCCCGCCCAACCCCAATTTTCTGATTCGACCAACGAAGTCATCGATACATTTCGTATCATCACGTCAATAAACCAACAACTCGCGCCCGGTACAATCCAGACTGTCATCGTCTCGATGACTCGGGGAGTTTCCGATGTGCTCACGGTGCTGCTCTTTGCCCGCGAAGCAGGTGTTTTGGCTTTGCCAAACGGCGGTATCGACATCGTTCCGCTCTTCGAGACAGGCGACGATCTCGCCAATTGTGAGCATGTCATCGAAGCGTGTTGGCACAATCCCATCTATCGTGCGCATGTCAAAAGGCGTGGTGACATCCAAGAAATCATGATTGGGTATTCTGACAGCAACAAAGACGTCGGCTTTGTGTCGGCGAATTGGGCATTGTACGAAGCCCAGCGCAAACTGCGTGATATTGGTATATCGCATCACATCAGCATGCGGCTTTTTCATGGCCGCGGAGGATCAATCGGTCGTGGTGGCGGACCAACAAACGAAGCGATTCTTGCACAACCCCCGGGGAGTGTTGCAGGCCAAATAAAAATCACCGAACAAGGCGAAGTCATCTCAGACAGATATTCGCTCCAAGCGCTGGCCAAACGGCACCTCGAACAAGTGGTCCACGCAGTGATGAAGGCGGCATTTGCACGCCCCGCAGATCCTCCGGCCACATGGACACAAGCGCTCGAGTCCCTGGCGACTGCGTCTCGCACAACCTATCGCGGCCTTGTCTACGAAAATCCTGAGTTTGTGGGATTCTTCCGCGAAGTCACACCTATCGCCGAGATAAGCCGCCTCAAAATTGGGAGCAGACCTGCCGCACGGCGAAACAGCCAGCGCATCGAAGATTTGCGGGCCATTCCGTGGGTCTTTAGTTGGATGCAATCACGCTTCACACTCCCCGGCTGGTATGGTTTGGGCACTGCAGTAGATCTGTTTATCGCCAGTTATGCCGAAGGTCCGGAATCGGCACAGTCACTGTTACAACAAATGTACCGTGAATGGTCGTTTTTTCGGTCGATGATTGATAATGCACAGATGATTCTGGGTAAAGCAGACATGTACATCGCCCATCGATACGCCGAACTTGTCAGTGACCAGGGACTCGCAGTGCGCATGATGACGACCATTGAAGCAGAATACAGTCGCAGCGTCAGCGCAGTCTGTTTGATTTCGCAGAGTGACACATTATTGGCACGTTCGCCTGTTTTGCAACGTTCCATTGCGTTGCGGAATCCCTATGTCGACCCTATTTCGTACATTCAGGTCGAATTGCTCCGACGGCTCCGTGAGTTCCCTGACGGTGACGGCCATGAGGCGCTCGAAGATGCAATTTTGTTGACGATTAGCGGCATAGCTGCCGGCCTGAAAAATACGGGCTAGACGAAGGAAACGTATGACACTTCCATTGGCAGGGATGCGCGTGTTGGATTTCTCACGCGCACTGACAGGCCCGTATTGCACCCAAATGTTCGGTGATATGGGTGCCGAAGTCATCAAAATCGAACAACCAGAAGTAGGCGATAATTCGCGTGCCTGGGGACCTCCCTTCGAAGGTGGTGAAAGCAGCTACTACCTCAGTGTCAATCGCAACAAACGTAGTATCAGTATCAATATGCGCCATCCCAATGCGGCTCAGATTCTGTCTCGCCTTGTCGCGTCGTGTGATGTGCTCATCGAAAACTTTGTCCCCGGTACGCTGGAACGTATGGGTTTTGGTTATGCTGAGTGTGCAGTGATCAGACCAGACATCATCTACTGCTCTATTTCTGGCTTTGGGCAGGTCGGACCAGATCGCAATCGCGCCGCGTATGACCAGATTGCGCAAGGTTTGGGTGGTCTAATGAGTGTGACGGGTGAACCTGATGGCCCGCCCATGCGCGTCGGGATAGCCATTGCTGATCTCGTTGCTGGTATGCATGCGGCGTATGCAGTCATGGTTGCCGCACTCCACCGTGAAAAGACCGGTGAGGGACAATATATCGATACGTCTCTTCTGGCCGGTCAACTGGCAATCATGACCTACCAAGCCGCACGGTTCTTTGCAACAGGCGAAGCCCCACGCACCAGCGGCAACCATCATCCGACGATTTGTCCATACGGTGTCTTTCAAGCAAATGACGCTTGGTTCAATTTGGCTGTGGGAACCGATGATCTGTGGCGCAGATTTTGTGATTCACTCGGTATGCCTGATCTGAAAAATGACGAGCGTTTTCGCACCAACCGTTTGCGCAGTGAGCACCGTTCTGCATTGAACGAACTCCTTGCGCCGGTGTTTATCCGCTACTCCGTCGCAGAGCTCGAAGCACTATTGTCTCCTGCAGGGATTCCGATTGGGGCGGTTCGTGATCTCGCCGCTGCGTTTGGTGATCCACAAGTCGCTGCACTCGACCTCATTAAGACAATGCAGCACCCCACCGCAGGTGCAGTGCGTGTGGTCGGCCCTCCGTATCGCTTCTCGAAAACACCGGGAAGCATCCGACGGTACCCTCCGCTCCTCGGCGAACATAACGATGAATTGTTGGCTGAATTGGGTTTTGACGAAGACGAAATAGCGACGTTTCGGGCTGAAGGAGTCATCGGTTCGTGAGTAAACCACCTCGTATGCGTCTCGATTTGCTCGTTGTGGCGCGTGGACTCGCGGAATCGCGTGCTAAAGCGCAGGCACTCATCTTGACAGGCTCAATCAAAGTCAATCACGAAACTTGTCGCCGCCCCGGTGAATCACTCCTCCTTGACGCAACGATTGAACTCGTACAAAGCCTGCCCTACGTCAGTCGCGGTGGGTACAAGCTCGCCCATGCACTCGATACCTTCCAAATCGATCCCACGGGAATGACCGCACTCGATGTCGGTGCATCTACGGGTGGCTTCACCGATGTCCTGTTACAACGCGGTGCGACAGCGGTGTATGCAGTCGATGTGGGCTATGGAATCCTCGATTATCGTATTCGGAGCGATCCACGGGTCGTTGTCCTGGAACGAACCAATATACGGTATCTGTCGGAATTGCCTGCTGCCGAGCACGCATCGTTGCCCCCTCAAGGAGCGGTGATTGATGTCGCATTTATCTCGCTGCGCCTCGTATTGCCAGCGGTGAAAGATTTACTCCACACCGATGCATGGATTATTGCCCTCATCAAGCCACAATTCGAAGCTGGCGTAAATCAAGTTGGTCGAGGCGGTGTGGTGCGTGACCCATCCGTACGGCGGCAGACTGTCGTTGCAGTCCTCGCTTCAGCCCTGGAGTTGGGATACGGCTGCGCAGGGCTTGAACGTTCCCCGATTATTGGACCAGCAGGGAATGTGGAATTTCTGGCATTGTTGTGTCGTGACACTGCCATGAATGTCGACGCGCTGTGTTCCGCAGTCGATTTTGTCTGAGCGTTACAGGAGTGACAATCCCATTGCCATTCCTACCCATGGATTGCAACAAGGAATGCATCAAGAATGACGGGATTGTTCGTTTGACGGATTAACGGATTTGATTATAATCAACAAGTGTATGCAACTGGCTTTGTCTCAGCAAAACACATGTGTTATTGTACGATTCGTACATTTTTTCACAATGTCTTCTGCAGTGACAATCTGGCGGGTGGTAAAGGAGCAAGAATGAAAAAGGGAGCACAAGTGAGCACGAAACGGGCGTTAGCCTTGTTATTTGTCTCAATGATAGTGCTGGCCGGCTGTACGAATTTACCAGCCACGACGCTGTATCCGTATGGCGACCATGCAACTCGCATTTTGGATCTCATGACGCCAGTATTTTGGATGGCGGTCGGAGTCTTTATCATTGTCCAAGGGGCTTTGGTATACACCGTTATACGCTTCCGTTCAAAAAAGTCAGATGCACCAATTCCAGTGCAAATGCACGGCAATCCGAAAATCGAAATCGCATGGACGATTGCTCCTGCAATTGTCGTATTGGTTATTTCGGTACTGTCATTTCGCGTTCAAGCGGAGAATTCGTATCAACCACCTGAGGCGATGAACGTCTGTGCGGTAGCACGACAATGGTGGTTCGAATTTCGGTATGATCTGACCAAAGACGAATGCAGCCCGCTTTCAGGGGTCAAAGCAAACGAAGATGCGCTGACCACTGCCAGTGACATGTATGTCCCAGTCGGCCAGTCTGTCAAGATTCAGCTCGAGGCAGGAGATGTGATGCACAACTTCTGGATACCGAAGCTGGCAGGCAAAACATACATGATCCCCGGCAAGACGAATTACCTGGTATTTAAAGCAGAAGAGCCAGGTATTTACCGTGCGTTCTGTGCTGAGTTTTGTGGTGAGGCACATTCTCAAATGCGCTTCCGCGTGATTGCGCTTCCAGTAGATGAATTTGCGTCTTGGAAGGCTGCTTACAATACGATACCTGCCGCGACGACTGGATCGGTGACGGCGATGGGGATGACTGGCGATGCAGGACGTGGTGCAGCACTGTTTGCTGAGCCCAAGAAGCAATGCATGAGTTGTCACGTTGTTTCGGGCACCGCAGCCAAAGGCAAAATTGGACCGAACCTCACACACTATGGCAATCGCCTGACTATTGCTGCTGGTGTGTTACCGTACTCAACTGATAACTTGGCACTCTGGTTGCACAATCCTGAACGAGTCAAGCAAGGGAATCTGATGGGTCGTGTCATCAAAGAAGGCACCTTGAGCAATCAAGAAATAGCCGATTTGGTCGCATATCTGGATGGCATGAAATTCCCGATTACCCTACCTGCAGAGAAATAAGGAGTCCGAAATGGCCATTGCTGAGCAACATGTAGCATCGGCGCATACGAATTCACCGACATACGAGGAATTTTCGTGGCGTTCGTGGCTGGCGACTGTCGATCACAAAAAAATCGGCATTATCTATATTGTGGTCGCCTTTACGTTTTTCGTGGTTGGCGGTATCGAAGCAATTCTGATGCGAGTCCAACTGGGTGCTGCCAATAACACGTTTTTGACCGCCGATACCTACAATCAATTGTTCACCATGCATGCCACAACGATGATTTTCTTGATGATCATGCCGATGAATGTTGGTATTGGTAATTACGTCGTTCCGTTGATGGTCGGCGCGCGCGACATGGCTTTTCCACGTTTGAATGCGTTATCGATTTGGTTGTTCATCGGAGGCGGTTTACTACTGTATCTGAGCTTCGTGACCGGCGGCGCGCCGAACGCGGGTTGGTTCGCGTATGCACCACTGACGCAGCCCCAGTATTCGCCAGGTTCTGGAATGGATTATTGGGTGCTAGGACTCGGTTTGACCGGGATTGCATCAATCGCTGGAGCACTGAACTTCATTGTGACGGTGTTGAACATGCGTGCTCCCGGTATGACGCTGAATCGCATGCCGTTGTTCGTCTGGATGAACTTGATCGTCAGTTTCATTATCATTTTCGCATTCCCGACGTTTACCGTTGCTTCGATTCAGTTGTTGTTCGATCGGCAGTTCGGTGGCGCTGTCTTCAATCCTGCGCAAGGTGGCGATGCGTTGTTGTGGCAACATCTCTTTTGGTTCTTCGGTCACCCAGAAGTCTATATTTTAATTTTGCCTGCAATGGGTATGGTGTCCGAAATCCTGCCGACCTTCTCGCGCAAGCCGATTTTCGGGTATGCATTTGTCGCGTATTCGGGTGTCGCAATTGGCTTCTTGGGCTTCATCGTATGGGCGCATCACATGTTTGGCACCGGCATGGGACCTATGGCCAACGCATTTTTCTCGGGTGCGTCGATGATTATCGCAATTCCAACGGGAGTGAAAATCTTTAACTGGATTGCCACCTTGTGGAGCGGGGACATTCGATTGTCCACTGCAATGCTCTATGCCATCGGTTTTATTTCCATGTTTATTATCGGCGGAATCTCTGGCATTACACTGGCCTCGTCACCTATCGACCTACAGCAGACAGACTCCTACTATGTTGTCGCACATCTGCATTACGTACTGTTCGGCGGATCGATTCTCGGGTTGTTTGCCGGTGGATTCTATTGGTTCCCCAAAATGACTGGGCGCATGCTCGACGAGAAACTGGGTAAAATTCAATTCTGGTTGATGATGATTTCGTTCAACCTGACATTCTTCCCCATGCACATCGTGGGTACCGAAGGTATGCCACGTCGTATCTACACTTACGAATCTGGGATGGGTTGGGAACTCTGGAATCAAATCGAGACGGTTGGGACCTTCTTCCTCGCGTTTTCGGTACTACTGTTTATCTACAATTCCATCAAAAGTGTGCGTTCCGGCGAACGTGCGAGCAACGACCCGTGGGATGCATCGACGTTGGAGTGGGTGATTCCTTCACCACCACCATCGTACAATTTTTTGCATATTCCTAGCGTGACAAGCCGACGTCCTTTGTGGGATGCAAAATACCCGCATGCTGCAGGGGATGATCATGGAAGTCACAGCAAACCGTCCATGGTTCGATACCAATACATCGACGAATCAACACCGGGATCCAAAGACATCCACATGCCGACGTTGACCTTTAGCCCTATGATGTTGTCTGGTGGTCTGACTGTGGCGGCACTTGGATTCATTTACATTAACAAGGCAGTCCTGGGTCTTCCCGAAGGGATTGCAGCGTATGGATTTCTTACCATCGGAATTATGATGGTATTCGTGGGGATTCGAGGCTGGGTCGTCGACTCGCGTCGCGACTCGCCGTACTTGGGTAGCCACCACTAAGCATATTCACGCGGTGCACACACGGTGTGCACCGCATTCGAGGAGGATACATGAGCACATCGGTGAGTCACGGTTCCCACGACGAAGCCCATCAGGCCCCAATGCTCGGCAGCATGGGTGTCGATAGCCGCAAGCTCGGCTTGTGGGCATTTCTCGGTTCCGAAACCCTGTTCTTTGTCACATTGATTACTACCCATTTGATTTTCTATGCACGCACGAAGGCCACGTTGTTGGCTGCCGGTACGCTCGAGAAACTCGACCCGCGCACACATTACTTGGGTATCGAACTGACCACGGTGCTGGCGACGCTGTTGTTGGCAAGCTCGTTGACGATGGTCCTTGCACTGGCTGCTTCGAAGGACAAAGACTGGAAGCGCTTCCGCTTCTGGCAGTTGGCCACGATTCTGCTGGGTACTGCGTTCGTCGGTGGCCAAGTGTACGAGTTTATTCACTTGTATCACGAAGGCCTCAAGCTCGCCCCACAATATGTTCTCGAGGGCGAAACCGTCAAGAGCTTGTATGGCGTGACGTTCTTTACCATGACAGGCTTTCACGGTTTGCACGTGACCATTGGAATCATCTGGCTCATTGCGACCTATGTGAAGGTCGGCAAATTCCCTAATTCTCCGGAAAACCCCATGGATATAGAGCTTGCCGGTCTCTATTGGCACTTTGTGGACCTCGTCTGGGTGGCCATCTTCACCCTGATCTATCTGATTTGAGGAGGATTTTATGGCAGAACATGTTTCCCATGACGAACATCATGTGGCTCACGAATCACACGGTACGAAGTTCTATTGGATAATTGGGGCTATTTTGGCGGTGGTCACGGCACTCGAGGTTGGAATCTTTCTGGTCGAATCAAGTATGTCTGAGGCTGTCTTTCTGGTTATCTTGTTGGGACTCGCACTTGTAAAAGGTGCAGGTGTCATCGCATTTTTCATGCATTTGCGCGGCGATGCAAAAATATTTCAGTTTGTGTTTCTTGTTCCCTTGCTGTTTGCGTTCACTTTTTGTATCGGGATGCTCAAGTTGTTTTCGAACCACGTCGGTATCGCAGGTTAATTGTCCGGCCACACACCGTCACGGGTATACCCGTGACGGTGTTTTTTCTTTAGACGACGAATCATGTAAGATACCTGCAGTTCGAAAAAAGAGGGTTACATGAATCTCTACGCGTGGAATTTTGAGCCTTCGATCATCGTTGCACTCATCTTGATGTTGGTGAGTTATATGTGGGTTACGGGACCATATGCGCGTGCGCGTGGCGTTGTGCCTGCTACGGCTTTGGAGCGAAATCGGTATTTTTTGGCCGTAGTATTTTTGTTTTTGGCATTAGTTTCCCCTATTGACACCCTCTCTTTGGTGTCGTTGTCGATGCACATGGTGCAGCATTTGATAATGATCGTTGTCGTACCTCCACTCATTATCCTGAGTATCCCTCCTGCAGTCGGAAGTTTGTTTTTGGTCAATCGGAGTTTTCTTGCGATTATGCAGGCCATTCTGAACCCACTCGTGGTTTTCTTGGTGTTTAATGCGATCTTTGTCGGTTGGCACATGCCAGCAAATTACGATCTGGCAGTCCGTGATCAGCAGGTGCACATCCTCGAGCATGTAATGTTCATCGTGGGCGCATTTATTTCGTGGTGGCCCGTGTTTAGTCATCAGCCAGAATTACCACGTTCGACTCCCGGCTTTTTGATGCTCTATCTGTTCTTTATGTCGCTTCCTCCAACCATTGTTGGCGCTTTGCTCACATTTGCAGGTTTTGTAGTCTATCCAGCCTACGAGGCGGTTGCTCGTCCATGGGGAATGAGTGCACAAGCTGACCAAGAATTAGCTGGGCTGTTGATGTGGCTGCCAGGGGGATTGGTGTATTTTTTTGTGTTGACGATTGTCTTCTTCCGCTGGTTCAATCGACCCGGCGACGATAGCATGGTATAGCAGACAGAGAGGTCTCATGGAACCATTTATTCGTGCCTACCCGCCGAACCGACCGACCGGATCAGTGCATCGCTGGTATGTTCTACGTGGCGATGATCTGGTGGTCGATGTACACAACACCACGAATCCGCTACCAGGTACACCGCATGGACCCACTGCGATAACGACGACAGAGCAGTTTGTGTTGGGTACGCAAGGTGATGTGTCGGTGTATGCTGCGGTTGTTCCTGCAGATTGCGAGTTATCTGAGGGTCTGCAGACGATCAATTTGCGCAATTTGATGAACCTCCCAGGCGTTCAGCCTGAGGTCATCATGGCAGCGAGCTACGCCAAACAATTGGTGGAATTCCGCACACTGTCACGCTTTTGCACGCGATGCGGATCACTGTATCGGTCAATCCCAAATAACTGGGGGTACCGATGTGAGCCATGTAAATTCGAGATATTCCCGCCCGTGAGTCCCGCCATTATCGTACTCATTCATTCCGGCGACAGAGTGTTGCTCACCACCAAAGTCGGTTGGGGCGATCGCTATAGCCTTGTCGCCGGTTTTACAGAGCCAGGCGAAAATTTTGAGTCGTGTGTCGCGCGTGAAGTCCGCGAAGAAGTGGGTGTCGAAGTCCATAACATCCGTTATGTGGGTAGTCAGTGTTGGCCATTCCCGCATCAGGTCATGGTGGGGTTCCTCGCTGAGTACAAAAGTGGCGATATTGTCATGGATGCCGAAGAACTCGCAGATGCCCGCTGGTTTGATCGTGATGCAATGCCGTTGATTCCGCCACCCACGGCGATTTCGGGTCAAATACTTGATATATGGCTCAAAAAACAGACGGCAACGGGTATGATTCGGGGGTTCGATCAAGTGCTGGTATAACCACATTGAGAGCAATGTTTCAGAATCTTCTTATGTGTTTCTTATGCATGATGCAGTATGCAGTGGTATAGTAGACACATTGGTGGCGATTGCGACGGTCATCACAATGTTGGTAACAACATCCCTCCCCACGTCGCCCTCACATCCCCACCGGGGTAACTCGGCTTCCTCACTGGTGGCCAGGAGCATTGCTCCTGGCCACTCCTCATTGGGTATGACGCCCACGAATCTCGGTAATGCTATATATGGTAGAATTCTCTGGTTGATTAGCCAAGGAGTCGATGTGCTACGAGAATTTCGTACCGGTAATGAGTACCCATATAACAGATCAACATCTGTGCGGTGGGTTATTTCTCATGTCATGCGGTACCCCCTCCTCCCGATTGGATTCATTATTCTCGCTGTGGTCGCTATCAGCGGTTTCACGTATACGTCGTTGCAGATTCAAGAAGCATTCGATATTATCAAGGACCGTCGCCCACTCGAGCAGCTCGTCGCTGTTTCTATCGCGATATTCGTCGTCCGAACGGCGTTTGCTCTCATCGATATGGTCAATACGATCATCCGAGAATTTTTAGCATGTCGGATGGAGCGTGATGCGCGCGAAGAGCTCTACATTAGTCTGTTGAGCAAGAGCCAGACGTTTCATAACCGGCAGCGCGTGGGTGACCTTATGGCTGCGGCGACCGGTGATGTATCGCAGCTAAACTTTATGATTTCGCCGGGTATGAGCCTCATCATCGAAGCAGGGACTCAGCTCATCACACCTGTCATTGCTATTGCATATATCAATGTACAGCTCCTGCCGGTGCCACTTGTATTCGTCGCGAGCCTCATCTGGGGATTGCTTCGTTATAATCGCCAACTCGGTCCAGTTGCTGGGATGCTGCGTGGTCAGTATGGCGAGGTCAGTGCGACCTTGTCAGAAGCAATTCAAGGGATTGAAGTTGTCAAGGCGACTGCTCGTGAGCGATTCGAGGCGAATAAATTCCGTACGGTCATCGCACGGTACCGTGATTTATTCATCCAAGAGGGCGAGATCAAAGCACGCTATATTCCCTTTTTGTTTTATGGGCTGATGCAGGGTATTGGATTCGGTCATGCGATGTGGCTGTCGCACCTCGGTGTCATCACCACCGGTCAAGTAGTTGCCTACATGACGTTGATTTCACTCTTTCAATTCCCGACGTTTATCTCACTGTTCATGTTTTCGTTGGTGCAGTTCGGTCTCGCAGGAGCCAAGCGCTTATTGCATATCATCAATACCGAAACCGAAATGGACGAAAATCCAAATGGCGAGTCGCATGTGGTGAGTGGACAGCTTGAGTTCAAAAATGTTTCGTTCGGCTATGGCGATACGAATATTTTGAGTGAGATTAGCTTCAGTGCCAATCCCGGTGAGACAATCGCCATCGTTGGACAGACCGGCTCTGGTAAAACGACCATGACGCGCCTCGTCAATCGGACTTACGATGCGACGGAAGGTACGGTCTCGATCGACGGCGTAGATGTGCGCCTGTGGAACCTCGATTCACTGCGTTCGCAGATTTCGATGATTGAACAGGACATCTTTTTGTTTTCGAAGACCATTGCCGAAAATATTGCTTTTGGTGCGCGTGGTGATGTTCCTCGTGAGCGCATTATGTGGGCTGCACAACAAGCACAAGCGCACGACTTCATCTCGTCATTCCCCGAGGGCTATGACACAGTGGTGGGCGAGCGCGGTGTGACGTTGTCTGGTGGGCAACGGCAACGCATAGCGATTGCGCGCGCATTTTTGACAAATCCGCGCATCTTGATTCTCGACGATTCAACCAGTGCAATCGATAGTGCGACCGAAGACCAGATTCAACGCGCCATGCGTGAAGTCTTAAAAGGTCGGACGACACTGCTGATTACCCACCGTTTGGCGCAGATTCGCTGGGCCGACCGAATCGTGGTGGTACGCCGTGGGCGGATAGAAGCACAGGGTACACACGAAGAATTGATGCAACAGAGTATGTCATATCGCCGAATATTTGCCCGTGACGAGCATAACAAGCCGTCTGCGTAGGGAGTATACCAATGGGTTTTGTGCTCGATGGATTGGATGCTGAGGCATACGATCGTAAATATAGCGACGGGGATCTCATCCGTCGTATTGCTCAGTACTTTCGTCCACACGTCAAAGTGATGTTGCTGGTGTCGATTGTGACTGCTATTGGTGCGCTTTTTCCGCCTGCAGCAGCGATATTGATTTCGAGGGGGATCGACGATGCAGCGAGTGGGAATGACGCCACAAATGTCATTTTGTGGGCAGTCTATATCACCTTGCTCGGTGTCGTCGGCTGGTTTGTCAACTACCTCCGGCAGCGGTATACCGCAATTGCTGTGGGCGAAGTGGTCCTCAAGGTCCGAGAAGATTCGATGGATGCCGTACTTGCTCGAGACATGTCGTTCTATGACGAATATGCATCGGGTAAAGTGGTCAGCCGCGTGCTCTCCGATACACAAGACTTTTCGTCGGTAGTGACGCTGAGTATTGAGTTGTTGAGCCAAGTATTGTTGGTCGCCGCAGTCACTACATCACTCTTCTTTGTCAACGTGACGTTGGCGTGGATTACGCTGGCCATTTCACCACTGGTCATCATTGCAGCGCTCGCGTTTCGACGGATAGCGCGTACTGCTACGCAGCAAGCACAACGTGCGAGTTCGCTCGTGAATAGTGCGGTGTCCGAAACGGTCAGTGGGATAGGCGTCGCCAAGAGCTTTCGTCGAGAAGCGCTCATCTACAAAGAATTCACCGAGACAAATGCGATGCAGTATCGCATCAAAGTACGCCAGAGCATCATCTTTGGCAGTATTTGGCCGGTGCTTGGGAGCATCACAGGCTTGGCCTTGGTGGTGTTGGTCTTTTTTGGCGGACAGATTTCGATTGAAAATTCAGCAAATTTGTCGGTGGGCGATTGGTTCTTGTTCATTCAGAGCGTCGGGTTGTTCTTCTTTCCGTTGACCAGCATCGCTTCCTTCTGGAGCCAGTTCCAACTCGGCTTGGCAGCCAGCGAGCGTGTGTTCGCCTTGATGGATGCCGAAGCGCGTGTGGCGCAGACCAACAATTTGCCGGTAGACGAGATGCCTGGTGAAGTGGTATTCAAAAATGTCCAATTTGCCTATAATCCCGAGAGTGTTGTGCTGAATGATTTCAATCTGCACATCAAAGTCGGTGAAAAAATCGCTATTGTCGGACATACAGGCGCAGGAAAATCGAGCATCGTGAAGTTGTTGCTTCGTTTCTATGAGTTCCAGGGAGGAACGATTTTCATAGACGGGCGCGACATACGTACGCTTGATTTGGCAGCGTACCGTACGCATACGGGATTGGTACCGCAAGTGCCATTCTTGTTCTCGGGCAATGTCATGGAGAACATTCGGTACGGTCGTCCCGAAGCAGATGACGCTGAAGTCCTCAAAGCTGCGCAGTCATTAGGTAATGGCGATTGGCTCGAAGATTTGCCGGATGGTCTCAAGACTGATGTCGGCGAACGTGGCAGTCGATTGTCCCTCGGCCAGCGTCAGTTGGTGGCTTTAGCCCGTGTCCTGTTGCGAAATCCATCGATATTCTTCCTCGACGAGGCTACGGCGAGCATCGATCCATTCACCGAAGCACAGATTCAAGAAGGCCTCGATGTGGTCATGCAAGGACGGACGAGTATTGTGATTGCCCATAGGTTATCCACTGTGCGTTCTGCAGATCGCATTTTGGTGCTCAAAAATGGCGATGTCATCGAAGAAGGCAGCCATGAATCCCTGCTTGCTGGCGGTGGTCACTACGCAGAATTGTACAACACGTACTTCCGACATCAGACATTTGATTATCGCCCCTGGGAGGGCTAAGAAGAGGATACGACATGGACGCACTCCGTGAATTGTTGAGTTTCTTTTTGCATCTCGATGATG
The DNA here is from genome assembly GCA_945881915.1 of Thermoflexus hugenholtzii JAD2. GTDB lineage: Bacteria > Chloroflexota > Chloroflexia > Chloroflexales > Roseiflexaceae > UBA965. Next base: position 117,407 of record CAMCVW010000004.1, read on the forward strand.
CCTTGAAGGAAATTACGGCGGCCTATGGCATCTGGACGAACGTCATTCTCTTTTTGATTATCTTCTGCGAAACGGGATTGGTGGTCACGCCCTTTTTGCCCGGGGATTCGCTGTTGTTTGCTACCGGTGCCATTGCTGCCGATCCTGCATCTGGGCTGAATCCCTATGTGTTGACTGTCATTTTGATTATCGCTGCAATAGTCGGCGATAGTGTCAACTATGCGCTCGGTCGTCGGTTTGGAATGCGCATCCTAGATTGGAATTTGCCGTTCGTCAAAGCAGAGCACATCGAAAAGACGAATCAGTTCTATGCGAAACATGGCGCAAAGATGATCGTTTTGGCTCGCTTTACGCCATTTGTGCGAACATTTGCCCCGTTTGTGGCTGGTATTGCGAAGATGGACTACAAGGTCTTTTTTACCTACAATGTCATCGGTGCGGTTATTTGGGTAGGAGTATTTATCTGGGCAGGGTACTTCTTTGGGCAACTCCCGTTCGTCGCCAAAAACTTTGAACTGGTTGCATTAGCAGTGATTGTCTTGTCGTTGCTTCCAATGGTGTGGGAATACATCAAAGCACGCCGAGAAAAATAGAATCTGGGTTACCCGCGGACATGCCTGGCATGTCCGCGGTTTTTTATTTCCTGTCGCGATTGGTTCGGGCCTCGTGCCCGTTCAGTGTGTCGGGCATTTTGTTGTTTTGGCACATACTCACTGCGCGGTACAGTCCCTGTGCGGAAGCAATATAGGGTACTGCCCGGCTGAGGTAGTGTTGGAGTGACGCGTTTTTCGCAATTACCTTTGGGTCAACGATGCCTGCGTTGTGCCAGGCGAGTAGCGTCTGCCATGTCACCACGACGTCTTCTTTTTGGGCACGATAGACACCACGGCGCAGATTTGCGCCGAGCAATTCGTACGCCGCGTCCGGTGTATTGGCCAATGATTGCACGTTCTGATGCGAGTCCGTGTCACTGGGAAGCTCGATAGCGAGTGGTACGATGCCGACAGCGGGAACCTCGTGGTTGAGGATTTCACGGACGACCGAAGGGCGTATATTGGAAGGCCAGACACTGAAGTTCGTGCCGGCGTATGCGTTGCTGATGGCTTGCGCGTCTTGGTAGATGGGAGTCAATGGTCGTACCAATGGGAATGCGTCCTCGAGCCAGCCGTTGTGCTCGTTATAGAGAATGGTAACCATGACCGTTGCAAATTGTTCATCGGACATGTTGGTATCAGGGCGTGTGTTAAATCGCTTTGCAATTGCCAAAATATCATTTCGATCGCGGGTTACCAACGCGCGAAATTCAGGCCGGATGTACCCGCTCGCCTGTTTGAGATATGGTGCAACGAGAGCGCTGAGGCGAGTGGTGACGTCACTTGGACGGAGGTTGGGAAGCGGGCTGATCGAAAGCAACAACACTGTCGCAGAAAAGACAATTGTATGCGCCGGAACGCGTCTGCGAGTCGTCAGAGTAGGACCCTTCCGTGGTATAATTCGTTGATAAGTATAGCACAGTGAACACGAGTTTCATGGAATATCAACCCGATTTGAAGAAAATCACCGGCACCGGTGGTGAGATCGCTGAACTTGACCCACGAGGGACTGCACTGGCTGCAGGCCTCCAGTTGGGTGACATCGTGGTATCGGTCAATGGTCATCGCTTGCGTGATGCAATTGATTTTCGATTCTATATTGCGAATGAACTGGTCGAACTAGCCATTCTTCGTGGCGAAGAGTCGATGATCTTCGAGATTGAGAAGGACGAAGACGACGACCTCGGTATCGAATTTTCGGAACCATTGTTCGATCGTTTGCGCACCTGCAACAACAAATGCCCATTCTGTTTTCTCACCCAGATGCCAAAAGGTCTGCGTAAAACGTTGTACCTCAAAGACGACGATTATCGCTTGGGCTTTTTGTATGGGAACTTCGTGACATTCACGAATCTCAACGAAGATGATTGGCAGCGTATCGACGAACAACGGTTGTCGCCGCAGTACATATCTGTTCATGCAACAGACAAAACCGCCCGTGCGGTGCTGTTGGGCAAAGTGGATGTCCCCAATGTCATCGAGCAAATCAAACGACTCGGTGATATGGGGATTCAGGTACATGCCCAAATCGTCGCGATGCCAGATATCAATGATGGAGCACTGCTGCATCAGAGTATCCGTGAGCTCGCGGATCTCTATCCAATCGTCGAGACTATCGCAGTCGTCCCCGTCGGGTTGACAAAATACCGATTCGAAGGGAAACGTCCTCAGAGCATCAAGACAGCAATCGAAATCCATGAAGGTCCAGATTGGATTGATGCAAACTGGGAACGCCAGCCACTCTGGGATAAGGCGATTAAGTCCGAAGACCTCGGCTACTGTTCACGACTGGGTGCAGCGACGGATGTGCCAATGCGCTGTTACAACGGCGAAGAAGCCGGTCGTGTGGTCGACATCATCGAAGCATACCAATTACGCTACCACGAGCTCCATGGCTGTTCGTTGGTCTACCCCTCAGACGAGTTTTATTTGTTGAGCAACCGGCCACTCCCGGCTGCAGAACGATATGACGGCATGCCGCAGTATTCCAATGGCGTCGGCATGACACGTGACTTTTTGGACTGCTGGCAGAAGGCCCAACGTAAACTGCCGGCCAGACTCAATGAACCAACAGACCTTGCCCTGGTCTGCGGAACGTTGATTGCGCCCACGCTCAAACGCATCGTCGACCGGCTTAATCGGGTCGACGGATTAGCAGTCCGATTGTTACCCGTGGTCAATCAATTTTTTGGCGAGACGGTGACGGTTTCGGGGTTGTTGATGGGCCAAGATGTGGTGCCGGTGTTGCGTGACTCAGGCGCATCGCGAGCACTCTTGCCACGGGTGATGTTCGACCATAAAGGTGAGGTCACCATCGATAACATGACGCTCAGTGACATTACCAACGCCTCCGGCGTGGCCTGTGTCATGGCGAGCGAGCCAGACGAAGTCGTGCGGTATATCAAAGCACTGACTCGGATAGAAGCAACGGTAGAGGAATGAAACCAGTAGTAGCAATCGTCGGCCGACCCAATGTCGGCAAATCGACGTTTTTTAATCGTCTCATCGGCCAACGCAAGGCCATCGTTGAGGACTTACCCGGCACCACCCGTGATCGCCTGTACGGTGATTGTATCTGGAATGGTCGTCAATTCACGGTCGTCGATACCGCGGGTCTCTTGTTTGAACACGATGACCTCACCGAAGGCACCCCACAAAAAGAAATTGCACGCCAGGTGCGTGAGCAGGTCAAAATCGCCCTCGCGGAAGCCGATGTGATGCTGTTTGTTGTCGATACCGTCTATGGCATTACTGCAGCCGACGACGAAGTCGCCGAAATGCTCCGGAAATCGGGTAAGCCCATAGTCCTGGCTGCAAATAAGGCTGACACACTGGCCAAAAACGTCGATGCCATCGAGTTTTATAACCTGAATCTCGGCGAACCGATTCCGATGAGTGCATACCACGGTGTCGGGACCGGTGACGTCCTCGATGCGGTGACCGCGCTCTTCCCCCCCAACGAAGAAGAAGACCGCGACGAGACCGTTCGCGTTGCATTGGTGGGACGCCCAAATGTGGGCAAGTCTTCCCTGCTGAATCGCCTGGTCGGCACAGAACGCAGTGTCGTCTCCTCCATCCCTGGCACGACACGCGATGCGATTGACACGCCCATCGACATCGAGGGGCAACCTGGTATGCTCATCGATACCGCAGGGGTACGGCGCCGCGGCCGTGTCGAACCTGGCGTCGAAAAACACAGTGTCTTGCGTACATTGCGTGCCATCGAACGCGCTGATGTCGCTATGCTCCTCATCGACGCCGAAGAAGGGGTCACCGCACAAGATACCCACGTTGCGGGAATGATTTTGGAGCAGAACAAAGGGGTCTGTATCCTGGTCAACAAGTGGGACTTGATTGTCAAAGACGACGAGACGTTCTATCACTTCACCCGACAAATCCGCGAAGCGTTCAAGTTCATTCCCTATGCACCGTTGTTGTTCATCTCTGCAAAGAGCGGGCAACGGGTAGACCAAGTGTTGCCGACCGCGATGAAAATCGCCCTCGAACGGCGCAAACGCGTCTCGACGTCGCAACTCAATGCACTGCTCCGCGCTGCAATCTTTGAGCACCCCCCTACCTCAATCCGCGTGGGAGCACATTTGCGCATCTACTACGCGACGCAACCACAAATCGATCCGCCGGTGTTCTTGTTCTTCACCAACGATGCAGCGATGATTCACTGGGGTTATGCACGGTACCTCGAAAACCGCTTGCGCGAGAAGTTTGGTTTTGTGGGTACGCCCATCAAGATCGTCTTTCGCAGTCGTGCCGACAAGGATCCCAACAAGCCAAAATCCAAACAGCGACGGCCAAATCCCCATGATGCCCGGACAACCGTGGCCGTTGAGGTGGAGGAACCATTCGAGATTGACTTGTGGGACGACGAAAGCCACGACGACGAGGCTGAAGTGTTCTGGGTTCGGGATGAGAACATCCCGGATGACGACGAATAAATCCCCTTCCACTGCCTCCACTTTGTGGGGGCAGTTTTTATGGGTTGAGGAGTGCTTTGAGTTCATAAAATAGCGCACGCGGTGTGCCATCCCCGGCGATGATGACCCATCCGTCTTGATAGGTCCGTGTGGCCGCGGGTAACCCGAATTGCCAGAGCACCAGACAGGCGATCCATGGGGTGTTTTGGGCGTACAAGAATGCGCCGCGACTCCAACGGATACGTTCCGCTCCCGTGACTGCAGATTGCCAGCGTGGATTGTCGTTCCAACCGGATTCCGTTATATACATGGGCAATTCCCGGTAACGCGCGACGAGTGCGTATACCAGTTCTACACGCCTGAGATTCACCACGCTCCACTTGGGAAGATCGTTCGGCGGACGTTGGGCTCCATATGCATGGACCGCCCAGCCATCGATGTGCGTGCCACCACCTGCAGCAAAAAAACGTTCGGTGTACACCTGGTCTCCCATCCGTACTTCACCCTGGTCGCCCAATGAGTCGCCGGGTGAAAGCCCCCCTGCGAGAATCTGTACCGCTGGTGCTGCTGCTTTGACAGCAGGTGCGACGAGGCGAACGAGCGTGGCGTAGGCCTCGGGATCTGGCGTCCGACCGCCCCATTCGAAGCGCAGATTGGGTTCGTTCCAGATGACGATATGCGTGACGCCGCGATCGTGATATCGGGTAACGAAGGCAACCACGTATGCACGGTAATCTGCATAGGCCGATGGGAGCAGTAAGCGATCGGTGCTGTTGTTGGGGCGTGCCCACGCGGGGACGATGTCGAGTCGTGCGATTATTTTGACACCACGCCGCTGCGCCTGATCGACAATGCGATCAAAGCCAGTCCAGTCATACCCATACGCAGAGCGTGGTTGTGCATACGCCCACGGGAACAGTTCGACTATCCAATGTGCGCCGAGTTCATGCACCAAATCGAGCTGCGTCGAGACGTACCGTTGGTCTGCGACGCCGCTTAGCCGTGTGTGTACCCCAGCCTTTGGGATGCTGGTCACGATTGTTTGTTGGGGAGGCAACTTCGCCAGTGGTGGATGACGGTCTACCCATACAGCTCCGACATCAACACATATTGCGAGAATACAGCCCAAGAGAATGAATGTGGCGCGTCGCGTTTGCATATGTCCAGTGTATCAAATTCAGCTTGAGGCAGCGAAGGTGCTCCGTCGAGTCTGTAAATAGACAAAGCCGGCAAACTGTCGTAAGATATTAGCGCTTAAAGGTACCACCCTGCAAATGGGAATCAACAAAAGGAATCGTTATGGCGGCTGCGCTCACCCTAAACCAGTCCACAATTGGCAAAAAGGCCATCATGGCGGTGACTGGCATTGTGTTGTATGGATTCGTGATTGTACATATGATTGGGAATCTGAAGATATTCGAAGGCCCAAAAGGCTTTAATGAGTACTCGCACTTTTTGCGTGTCGTCGGTGAACCAGCGCTGCCAGCGGGGACGATTTTGTGGGTGATTCGTATCGTCCTGCTCGTTTCGGTGGTGTTACACGTCCGTGCGGCGATTCAACTCACACTCCTCGACAATGCGGGTCGCCCAATCGCCTACAAAAAAGTGCAGCGCAAGCAAGCATCCTTTGCTTCTCTCACGCTGCGGTGGGGCGGGATGGCAATTTTCTTTTTTGTTATTTTCCACCTTTTGCACTTCACTGTCGGAAGCGCACTACCGGGATATATCGAGGGTGAACCGTACCATAACGTCGTGAGCGCGTTTTCCAATCAGATCTGGGCTGCCCCGGTGTATCTCTTGGCTGTGGCTGCGTTGGGAACACACCTCTATCACGGGGTATGGAGTGCCATGCAGACGCTTGGGCTGAACACCCGCCGGACCGAAAAACTCTTTCGTGGTTTGGCAGTGGCTTCAGGGATTGGACTGTTTGCAGGCTTCGCCACGGTACCGATTGTCGTCTTGCTCGGAATTTTGCAATAATTCGCTTCGCGTAGACATAATGGAGTACACGGTATGACCATCGAGACAAAACCACAAGTCGATACGCGTAAGCCGGTCGAGTATACCGATGCGCGACTCAACGCCAACGTGCCTGCCGGGCCCATTGAACAGAAGTGGTCCAAACACAAGTTCGAGATGAAGCTTGTCAATCCTGCAAATCGCCGAAAACATACCATCATCGTGGTGGGTACCGGGCTGGCCGGCGGTGCCGCTGCCGCGACATTGGGTGAACAGGGGTACAACGTCAAAGCATTCTGCTATCAAGACAGCGCACGACGCGCCCACAGTATTGCGGCACAAGGCGGAATCAACGCCGCCAAAAACTACCGTAACGACGGTGATAGTGTGCAGCGGTTGTTCTACGACACCATCAAGGGCGGCGACTTCCGCGCCCGTGAAGCAAACGTGCATCGTTTGGCAGAGTTGAGTGTCAACATTATTGATCAGTGCGTCTCACAGGGTGTTCCATTCGCCCGCGAATATGCCGGCTACCTCGACAACCGTTCGTTCGGTGGCGCGCAGGTATCTCGGACGTTCTATGCCCGGGGGCAAACCGGCCAACAACTTCTGCTTGGGGCATACTCTGCATTGAGTCGTCAGGTGGCTGCTGGCACCGTCGAATTGAACGAACGTACCGAAATGCTTGATATCATCATTATCGATGGCCGTGCGCGCGGTATTGTGACGCGTGACATGGTGACGGGTGAGATCGAATCACACCTCGGCGATGCGGTTATTCTGGCAACGGGTGGGTATAGCAACGTCTACTATTTGTCGACCAATGCGATGGGATGTAATATCACCGCTGCGTGGCGTGCACACAAACGCGGTGCATTTTTCGCAAACCCATGCTATACCCAAATCCATCCGACGTGTATTCCAGTCAGCGGCGATCACCAGTCCAAGCTGACCCTCATGTCAGAGTCGTTGCGTAACGACGGACGTGTGTGGGTACCGAAGAAGGCCGCCGACACGCGCACGCCGGACACCATCCCCGAAGACGAGCGTGATTACTTTCTCGAGCGCCGCTACCCCAGCTACGGGAACTTGGCACCACGTGACATAGCTTCTCGAGCCGCCAAAATAGTGTGTGATGAGGGATTGGGCGTCGGCCCTGGTGGTCTGGGTGTATACCTTGACTTCAGTGCTGCTATGAAGCGATTGGGCGAAAACACCGTGCGTGCGCGCTACGGCAATTTGTTCGACATGTACGAACGAATCACAGGCGAAAATCCGTACAAAATTCCGATGCGCATCTACCCTGCGGTACATTACACCATGGGTGGATTGTGGGTTGATTACAACCTGATGTCGACTATCCCAGGCATGTTTGTGGGTGGCGAAGCAAACTTCTCGGATCATGGCGCAAACCGGCTCGGCGCAAGTGCGTTGATGCAGGGCTTGGCAGACGGGTACTTTGTCTTGCCTTCGACCATCGGCAACTATATCGCAACCGGCGGCTACAGCACTATTGATCCATCACACCCAGCGGTCACCGAGGCAGTCGGTGCTGTCAAAGAACGTATCCAACAGTTCTTGTCGATTAACGGGACCCGCAGTGTAGACTCGTTCCATCGCGAATTGGGCAACATCATGTGGGAATACTGTGGCATGTCACGGACAGAAGAAGGCCTCAAGAAGGCCTTGACGCTGTTGCCGGCACTCCGCGAGCAGTTCTGGAGCGACGTCCGCGTTCTTGGTTCGGGCACTGAGCTCAATCAGGAGCTCGAAAAAGCCGGCCGCGTGGCAGACTTCATCGAGTTGGGCGAACTCATGGTCCGCGATGCGTTGGAACGCGCGGAATCATGTGGGGGACACTTCCGTGAAGAGAGCCAGACCGAGGAAGGCGAAGCATTGCGCAACGACGACGAATATTGCTATGTTGCAGCATGGGAGCACTTCGGGACGCCAAGTCAAGCAGTATTGCATCGCGAGCAACTGCAGTTCGAAAGCATTAAACTCGCAACCCGAAGTTATAAGTAAGTCGACCGGAGGAGCGTCCAATGAAAATCACTGTCAATGTATGGCGTCAGAAAGGTGCACAAGCATCCGGAAGACTCGTCAAATATCAGGTCGATCACGTCTCTCCTGACATGTCGTTCCTCGAAATGTTGGATATCCTGAATCAGCAGCTCATCGCCAAAAACGAAGAGCCGGTTGCATTTGATCATGATTGCCGCGAAGGTATTTGTGGCTCTTGTGGCGTGATGATTAATGGACTTGCCCATGGTGGGCGATTGGCTACTACAACGTGTCAGTTACATATGCGTTCGTTCAAGGATGGTGACGTCATAACGGTCGAACCATGGCGCGCCAAAGCGTTCCCTGTTTTGAAGGACTTGATTGTAGACCGCGGAGCATTCGACAGAATCATTCAATCCGGTGGCTATATTTCGGCAGCGACGGGGAGTGCACCAGAAGCAAATAGCACTCCCATTCCGAAAGAAAACGCCGACCTGGCTTTCGACGCTGCACAGTGTATTGGCTGTGGCGCGTGTGTGGCTGCGTGTCCGAATGCGTCTGCAATGCTATTCACTGCAGCGAAGGTATCGCACCTTGGCTTGCTCCCACAGGGCCAACCAGAGCGCAAGAGCCGCGTGTTCAATATGGTTGCGACCATGGATGCTGCCGGCTTCGGCGGTTGTACGAACATCGGCGAGTGTTCTGCAGCCTGTCCAAAGGAAATCGGATTGCACTTCATAGGCAGATTAAATCGTGATTTGCTGTCGGCCACATTGTCAGGCGGCACCACCGCCGATTAACGGATGCAAGATGAAAGACCCCAGGCTCGTCAGAGCCTGGGGTCTTTGTGCATGGACAAATCAGTGAAGAATCTGTCTGGCATTCGTGAGTGCATCGCGTTCCCGTTGGAATGATGCGCGACCGATGGCTGATTCTATGTCCACCCACTCCGCGGCGTCGACTTCGCTCGGTTGCGGTTGAATGTCTCCTAGGGTGTACTGTACCAAGAACAAATCGACGTATTTGTGGATGCGCAGCGTTCCGATACGGAACCAGTATTCTATCGTCGTCAGATGCAATTGGATGACACCATGGAGGCCTGTTTCTTCAGCAATTTCACGCAGGGCGGCAGCTTCGGATGTTTCACCACGGCGAACATGACCTTTCGGTAATCCCCACCGCTTGCCGTTGTGTGTCGCAATCATTGCCACGTCTATTGCACCAGCGTAGGTGCGGTAGACAATACCCCCCGCCGAGTATGCGGTGCGCTGATCGCGGTCTGGTGCTGATTCGAATGTCAGGACATCCCCCTTACGTCAATGGAGTTTTGTCGATACGACCGGCACGCATGTCCCAATAGCGATTGACGGCATAGCGGATGCGTTCTTTTGCGACAGCAGCATTATCCCAGCCGATGGGCTCTACACGACCGCCTTCGAGGTCTTTGTAGACCTTGAAGAAGTGCTCTACCTCGCGGATGTAATGACTGGGGAGCTGGGTGAAATCCGTGTAATCAGAGAAAAAAGGATCGTAGTGCAGCACCGCCAAAACCTTGTCATCATGTTCGCCACGATCGAGCATTTTGAACAAGCCGATGGGGCGTGCCTCGACGATACACCCGGTAAATGTGGGTAAGTTGGTCATTACCAAGACATCCAATGGATCTTGATCGTCATAGTAGGTCTGTGGGGTGAAGCCATAGTCGCCCGGGTAATGAACCGCAGAATACAACACGCGGTCGAGCTTGAATGCACCCGTGCGTTTGTGGAATTCGTATTTATTGCGGGATCCCTTGGGGATTTCAACAATAACGTTGATGACTTCGGGCCAGCTTGGACCCGGGTCGAGTTCATGCCAGAGGTTCATGCATGCTCCGATCATAGATGATTACTACAGGCAGTATACCACTACGCGTCTTGGGGTACCCTCGACCATTGGGAGATGTGGTCGATGAGGTGGAACCCGCACGATTCATACAGCCATCCTGCTGGATGCGCTGCCGAAAGTGGTGCGCTTAGCACACACACCGTCACAATGTCATGCAGTGCTAATCGCCGGAGAGCTTCGCATAGTAAAAGACGGGTCAGCCCCTGGCGTTTGTACGCGTGTACACAGCCGACAGGTTCGAAATGAGCGGTATTCGACGTCTCGTCTACCCAGATTGTCACAAATGCTGCGATATCGCCTGCAGGTGTGCGCAACACCAAATCCCATTCGCTCGTATATCCCGGTAATGTGCGCGCAAAAGCGTAGCGCTCAGGAGTCATTTTGGTGCTTTGAAAAGCGCTGCGCTGTGCTTCTGATCGTTCCTGATTGGCGGCGCTGCCCGCCGGTAGTTGACACACCTGCCACCCCTCTGGAATCTCGTAGCGTGGTGCGCAGCGCGGGTCCATAATGTGCATGCGAAAAACCGGGTCACCCTTGTGATACCCCAGGGCAGTCAAGACCTGCCTGCGCTCGACATGTCGGTCAAACGCATACACGAGCCCCGCTGGTGCAGTATGAGCGGCAACATCCGACATGATTGCCGACGCAAGCCCCGGGACTGCTGTGTCATAGAGAATATCGGCATCGTCCCCGGTGCGCCAGACAAACCCAACCAGGACTTCATCGAGGTACCAGAGGGTTGCACGACGGATCCCAGAGTCGTCGGGGGTGGTAGCCCGCCACCACGACAAGTCCCCAGGCAGCGCATACACATACGGAGCCTGTTGAAACCACAAGCGCGAAACCAGTCGCTGCATCGCCACGAAGTCCACATGACTCTCATACGGGCGCGTCACGAACATACAATGCTCCTAGAACAGCATTGCGCCGGCTTCGCGGGCGATACGGCGGACTTTGTCGGCTTCGTCAATTTTGCCTTTGGTGGTATATTCTTCGGCGATTTCGTTGAGGCGTTTGACGACACCGCCAGTGATATCGCCGATATTTTCACGGATGTAACGGGTGGCGTTTTCGCTCGCCAACAGCGCTTGGACTGCCCGATCTACAGGGGTCAGTGCGGCGTCTTTGACGTGTGCGGTCAAGGCGATAATCTCGGTGAGGCGTTTGACGGTGACGTCGTCGCCTGCACGATCGGCCATGGTGCGCTGCCCATCGAGCAAGATGTCAAAGACATCATCGAGTTCGCCGTGGTGTGCGGTTAGTGCAGCAGTCATATCCTCCGCGGCAAAAACGGTATCGAGAATCTGACCAGCTCGGGTGTAGGCAGCCTCGAGGTTGGCTTGGATTTCTTCGTAGAGTGCCAGGATGCGCGTGCGTAGCTCCCCGAGGCTGGTGGCAGTAGCGAAATCTTCGGCTTTTTCTGCAGCCAGGATTTTTGCGTTAAATATATCAAAAAACGTGTAATCGATGGTCTCTTGATTGGACTGCATGACGGAGCGAATAGTGTCGTCATCGGGTGCGGTGCGGAGCTGTTCGATGAGGAGTTCGTACGCGAGCGTTGCATCGCCGCCGATGAATTGGGTGACTTTTGCTTGCAGTGCTGCTAGCTGCGCCATGCCTTCTTGGTCGCCACTCATGGCGCTCGCATCGACAAAGGCAGCCAGGGTCGCTTTGAATTCCTCGTCTATTTCGGCTTGATTAGCTTGGAGTGCAGTCAACAGTGCTGCATCGCTCGTAGACAAGCCTTCGAGGAGTTGGCTGATGATATCTACACGCCGACGTTGCGCAGCCATCATCTCTTTGGTCACCCCGTCGCCTTCGAGCACTGCTTCGATGAGCGTTTGCATGGTGAGAAACTTGCGCGGTGACAGCAGGTAGCCTTTGGGCAGGTCTGCTGGCATATTTTGCATCAGCATGCCGGTCACACTGCCAACAAAACGTTCGACTTCGGCGCCTTTTGCTGTTGATAAGAGCTGTTGCGGAATATGCACGAAGCAGAATTGCTTTGTGGCGTCATGGTAGACGAGCGGTGCAGCCAAGCTAATCGGCGCACCGCAGGCGGTGCATTGGGCCGAGTTGAGGCGCCCGCCCAAGAGGATGTTTTTGAGTTGGGGTTGTTCATTCGCGTCTATAAAGTTAATCACGCCCACCCGAATCGGGGTTTGGCAACTCGGGCAGGCGACTTGAGCCATCTGTGGGGGTGCGGCAGTCATGCGGGGTCCCTTTCACAACGATAATGCAATGATTCTATTTTAGCGATAAACCTCGTTCGGCGCTTGGAAAATGTGGGTGAGTTCTCTTTGCATAGCAGGCGTACAATATGCGGCACAAAATCTACGACTTCTCGAATTCTCTGGTGCATTGGATTGCATCGCCGGACCTATCTGATTCTTTTCAGGTGAGCAGGGTTGCACGAAAACGTTGCGCAGTATAGACTATATACATCAACACCCTTCAGGAGCAATTCATGACGAACCCGCAACGCCCGGCGCGACGTTCCACAGCCTACACACATGCAGCCTACACACGTTGTGTGGGAACTTTTCTCGAACACGCACCAGATGACGCAGAGCAGAGCGCTATACGAGCAGCAATGGAGGCTGCACGGCGCGAACGACAGAGCGTCCAAGATTCGCTGACAAGTGTTGATGCGTATCACGGACTGAGTTTGACGCTGTACCGTGACGCCCGCTTCAACACTCTCGCGATCGATG